>CAWFUE010000034.1:0-71553 GCA_963818905.1 uncultured Acidobacteriaceae bacterium | reverse complement strand
CGGGAGTAAGTATCTGTTGAAACTTACTCCCAAGCGTCGATGTGTGTGTGCCGCGTCTCACGATCTAGCGCGACCCCGGTTTCTTCTTGAGAAGGGCATCTATTGCTCCTTGCGGGTTGCCAGTGATGACCAAGCGCTCCTCTTTTGGTCCCGGTTTGCCCTTCTTGCGTTTTGGCTTGGACTTCTTCACCATGTCATACTATTATCACGTCTCTCGGTGCGGTATAAGGGAGTGCCCCAGCCGGGGTTCGGACCCGGATGCCCCCAAAAGGGCCGCGAGTGCAAGTCGCGCCTGTATGCCAGTTCCAGCACTGGGGCACAAATAAAGGCAGTGACCATTGAGGTCACTGCCTTTTCTTCAAAACGGTGCTTCCGCATCGCCATTCAAAATTGCGTCAATCTCTGGATCGTAATTTGGGCCCCTCCAGCCAATCACATGCTCATCCCCTTCCATGCCGGTATCCAAGTCTGTCGTATGCGTCGCTACCTTCGTGATCCTTCCCTTGTCAGCCAATCGCGTAAGGACTGCATGAGCGGAAGCGGCGACATTCTTCTGCGAAGCGATGTCGAATCCCATAGAGTCGAGCCACTTTACGACAGCAGCCGTGCTCATCGTACCGCAGGCGGAATCCATAACTTCTATGCAAGCCTCAGTAATTCCAAACTTATCGAACCCTGGCGATTCACTGCACATGGCGGCAAGCGCCGTAATGGTTTGGCGCAGTCTTGTTACCTCGCCCTTGAGGGCGCTGGTTTCCGTATTAAGTTGCGCGAGCCTGTTTGTAGCTTTGTCGAATGCGGTTCTGGCTTCCTTAAGAGCGGCTTTATATGTAGCGGTCTGCTGGGTTGTCACGGAGCTAGTATATGAACAAACCGAAAAACTCGTCAACTACTATCGTAAATACATGTCAATCAAGTGATTCTAAATGTGATATAGCTATAGCTGACGCCCAAAATTAACTCCGTATTTAACAACACTAATAGTGCGCCTTCAGCAAGCGGTCAAGATTTTTCGGGCAAATAAACGCGATGGTATCTCGTGGCCTGAAGGGAAAAAATCTTGATGCATTTACGGTGCTCATTCTTAAGGTCAAGAAACCAGATTATCTGGGAACCTCTAAGTGGGAGTTTGTGTTCGAACACGCATCGAAGTTAAGATTCAAGACCGCGAGTGGCTAATCAAATTTCAAAACAGAGAAATTGACGTTCGCCCCGGAGATGCGCTTCGGGCCGATGTTCTCACCGAAGTTAGATACGGATACGAAGGGGATGTGATCGGGATTACGTACACAATTCTTAGAGTGCTTGCGGTAATCCCTTACTCTCCACCCAAACAGTTTGGGCTACCAAGCGGGCCGGGAGCGGTTGACCTTGAATGAAGATATTTTGAACAGATACCTGCTCCCGTTTTCAGTTTTCAGTTTTTACGGCGATTGGGCCGCAGGCCATAACGCCGCGTGGTGCTCTGGTTTTCAATCTCATTTCTCAACTCAATCCAGATACGCTCGGGAACACCGAGAAACACCCTCACGACCTCGGGATCGAACTGCTTGCCGGCATTGCGTTCGATCTCGCGCCGGCCGGCGGAAATCGATTGTGCGGCGCGGTAGGGACGATCCGAGGTCATGGCGTCGAACGTATCGGCTACCGCAAAGATTCGCGCCCCTAACGGAATCTGATCGGCCTTAAGTCCTCGCGGGTAACCGCTGCCGTCGTAACGCTCCTGGTGCGAATAAACGATGTCGGCGGCTTCCTGCAGGAACGGAATCTTGCGCAGCATCTGATAGCCCAGGGAGGCGTGCTCGCGCATGATCGCCTGCTCTTCCGGACTCAGACGTCCCGGTTTGCGCAAGATGGCATCGGGAATCGCCATTTTGCCGACATCATGCAGGAATGCGCCACGCGCCATGATTCGCACCCGGTCCTGGGGCAGTTCCATAGCTCGGGCAATGGCGATGGTAAAAGCGGTCACGCGCTTGGAGTGTCCTTCGGTTTCGGCGTCCTTCAGATCCAGTGCGTCGCCAAGCGCCTCCAGCGTAATATCGTACGAGCGCTCCAGATCGGTCAGCGCTTTGCGCAGCATCTCGGTGCGAGCGGAAACCAGCGTCTCCAACTTGGTTTGATAGGCAAGGTTCTCCAGCCGCAGGCGGCGAGTTTCCAGTGCCCTCCGGACCATCGCCAGCAGCTGCTCCCTTTCGAATGGCTTCAGCAGATAGTCGTAGGCGCCATTGCGAATCGCTGCCAGCGCCACGGAGATATCGTGCACTGCTGTCACCATCACTACCGGGATGTCAGGATGAACCTCCTTCATCTGCGACAGCAAGGTCAACCCGTCCACTCCTTCCATGATCAAGTCAGAGAGGACGATGGAGATGTTGTCATTCGAACGCAGCACGGCCAAGGCGTCGCGGGCGGAAGACACCGCACGGATTTCGTATCCCGCCTGCGTCAGGATCGAGCAAATTGCATCGCGAACTGCCGTCTCGTCGTCAACAACGAGAATGCGTCGGTCGGGCATAGTACCTAGATATGGACCGGGGAATCCCCCTCGTTGTGCTGATTGTACATACTTGCCGCAAAAGTCAATCCGGGGAATGCCTGTCGCAAAACGATTACCTCCAATCGACGGCGGAACGGGCGAACTGCATCCTGTCACAAATCTGTAACGTGATCTCCCGCCCATGTGTGCACGCAGATACCAACATGCGGCATGGAGCGACCGAGTTATTCCCAGGCCAGCGAGAAAATTCTCTCCTGAAGCGAGAGTAATGGCTGATAGGTTTGGGGCAAGGACCGAAATTATGTTTTTATTTCCAATGGTTTACAGTGAGAAATCCACTTTCCGGCTGGCCAGGAGGCGGTTGGGCAGGCGATTGCTTAGTACTAGGGTGTCGCCGATGGAATGCGGTTCCAGCAGCGAAATCGAATTGAAAAGGGGAACATCGATGAGCCTGAGCATTGCGACTTCTAGCTTTGCTGAGTACTTGCCAGCCGTACTTGAGTCCAGTCTGGAAAGCTATCGCAAGACCTACGAGCGCAACCGGCATCGCGTGTACTCCCTGTCATTCTTGATGACGGACAATGAATTGGCTGCCGAGGAACTCATGATCCAGAGTTTCCGCCGGGCTTTCGCCGAGCACGCGGAAGCGACCGATGACGATATCGATCGTGCCCTGGTCGCTGAGTTGCGAGAATCCATGACTTTGGGCGATCTGACGCTGCAGTGCAAGCCATGTGATCGCGTGCTGTCCGTGCGCCGCAACACTCTCCGCGTGGATCTCGAGCGAGCCGTGGTGCAATTGCCGAACACCGAAAAGCTCGCGTTTCTGATGCACGACGTTGAGGGGTACGATTACTCACGAATCGCGCGCTTGCTGGGGCTCGATGAAGAACAGTCATGCCAGGCAGTTCACCAGGCACGGTTGCGCTTGCGTGAGTTGCTGGCGAAATAAGTTCCGATCTCTGCCGTATCTCTCTCTTTCTCTCCTGACTTGTGCGCCCCTCGCGAGAGGGGCATTTTTCTGCCCCGAAATTTTGGACGGTCAACTCTACGCCGCGAAGTAGCCGGAGATGTCGAGGATCAGTTGCGTCAGCCCTTGCGCATATGACAACGGCTCCGATGGCCGTGTTGCGCTGAGTGCAACCGTTTTTCGCAAAGTCGTTCGGGTACGGTGTTGTTTTAGGAACGGAAATATGTACTTTACGCAACCGACAGAAAACGCTATCATAACTCCCGCAGCCGTGCAAACTCTTCTGCGGTGTATCCCTGTAGGTCCGGAAAATGTACGACGGCTTAGGGAGCGCATTGCAAGCGGCCGGGTACCCGAACGTGATTGTGGATGATGAATATCGGGAGTGTATTTGTTTCCTATGCGTTGATGAGCGGGACGAAAATGGGGTGATGCAGAAGCAGCCAAGAGCCACAGCGTTCTTGGCCGCAATGCCGATCACAGAGTCAGCGGGCGCATTTTACCTTGTAACTGCAAGGCACGTCATTGACGAAAGCAGACAGTATGGGCAATTGTTCGCACGGCTCAATCTGCGAACTGGGGGCACTGTTCATCACCCCGTCCCGCAGGATGCTTGGATACAGCACCCCTCTACCGATGTGGCTGTGCTGAGTTTTGACTGTCCCGATGGTGTCCGTGTTCGCCACCTAACCCCTGTAAACTTCGCTGATGACCAATATTTGAACTGGTATTCACCGATGCCCGGAGATGAGCTGTTTTTCTTAGGACTATTTGCTGCATATTCTGGCAGTAATCAACAAGCCGAACCAATTGTTCGATTTGGTCATGTAGCACTAGGGTTGAAGAAAATCCCACTCACTCTTAGCAGTGTCAGCCAACCAGTCCATGTTGACGCATATTTAGCGGAAACAAAATCATGGGGCGGCGAGAGTGGTTCTCCGGTTTTCCATAAGAACATTGCTGGGGCTGGCTCTTCTCTTCGCATAAGAATCAGCATGGCAAATCCACGACTTATTGGACTATTGCACGGCCACTATGAGATTCCCGCTCCTACATCAGGCGGCGAAATGGTTGATCTAAATTCAGGCATTGGGGTTGTCATCCCAACCAAAGCCATCATGGAAACGCTAATGTCTCCAGAATTGGTAGAGCAACGGGAACGATGGAAGAAGGAACTTGAATCTAAAGTGCCGCCAAAGCCGGATTAATACAGCGATTAGCAACCTTTTACTTTACACACGATTGCGCCAAGTAGTATATTGTAAGCATGACAAACAGAGAACGCAATCACCAACTGGCGAACTCGGAAACAATAGCGAACATCCCTGCCGCGTGCTCCGATGAACTGGTAGCTGTAGAGTTTCTGGAGAAACAGCGATGGGGTGATACTCCTTGCTGCGTGCATTGTGGCAGTGTGGACGTGTACAAGATGGAGAGTTTCGAGGCCGTGAACGGGGAATTGCAGAGAGTGCGCAACAAGCGTTTCTTGTGGCGTTGCCGCGATTGTGGCGAGCAGTATACGGTCCGCATCGGAACGGTTTACGAAGAATCCCGCATTCCACTTCGGCATTGGTGCTATGCGTTCTGGAGAGCTTGCACATCAAAGAAAGGCGTTTCCGCTCTCGAAATCAAACGCCAGTGCCAGATCAGCTACAAGTCAGCCCTCTTCCTGATGAATCGAATTCGCTTTGCGATGGCCCCCGATGGCGACGCGAAGCTGGGCGGGACGGTCGAATGCGACGAAGTGTACATCGGCGGCAAGCCTCGCTATCGTGGAATCAGTGGGCGTGGGCGGGCGACGAACAAGACTCCGGTATTCGTCGCCGTTGAGCGGCAGGGCGATATTCGTCGTCGCGTTGCTCCCGATGTGACCTCCGACACGCTAAAGAATGCCATGCGCGAAGAGATCGACCGCCAAGCGCGGATTATGACCGACGAGCATTCGGCATATCGCGGTCTGAGTTCTGAATTCGCCAGTCACGAAACGGTCTGTCACGGAACGAAAGAGTACGTCCGTCCAGGAACAGACATTCACACGAATACGGTAGAGAGTAGCCATGCACTCGTAAAGCGCGGCATTGTGGGTATCTATCACAACGTCAGCCGCGACTATCTACATCGCTATCTCTGGCAATACGACTTTCTTTGGAATAATCGCAAGTTGAACGATGGCGAGCGCACGATTATCGGCACTAAGGCTGCGGAAGGAAAGCGGCTCATGTATCAGCAGCCAACTGGAGTGCAATAGATGGACGCAACGACCGCCTTAGTTGTGGTTCTAGTCATCTGCGTCATAGTTGCTGTGGTTCTGCTCAAGGGTTTCGACAGAATTGCTGGTCGCGGCCCAAAGCAGGTAGCCGATGGTATCGAACGAGCACGGAAGAGGGAGAAGCGAATCCCGTGCCCAATGTGCGCTGAGAAGATTCTCCCAGAAGCTAAGATTTGTCCTTTTTGCAAGTCAGAAATTGGTGTAATCAGATGACGTTTGAAAAGAAATGCCTAGTAGAGTTTCCAGACATTGTCGCATTGCAGTTGGAATGTCCCGAATGCCATACGCTAACAGCATTCGCTATCGGGGATTGGACTCGACTTTTGCCACGAACCTTGTCGAGAGGATGTTGCCACTGCAATTCACCGTTCAACATCGAAGAGAACACGCCCGCATACGACATCTGTCTAGCCTCATTGTGTCCATGACGAGGATCAATGAAACAATCAAGCAAACCAAACTGAGACTCAAGTTGGAGATCGTGTGCCCCGAATAACCAAATCGAAGAAGAAATCGCCGCCACGCCCAACAGCGAAGACAGGCCCAAAGCCGGACATGCTGAAAATCTCTGGCGATTGGAAGCGGGCAATTAGGAAATCGCTACAGAAAAAGAAACCGCCGGAAGGCTGGCCGAAGTAACGGAGCACCCATGACCTCCCACGACATCCCGACCATCTCCCGCGAATGGCAGATTGCGTAAAGTACATACTTCCGGTTTAGGAATCACGCTGTAAGCAGTGTTTACGCCTTGGATTGCCGGATGAGCAGCTCCCGATAGCCTAAAGCAAGGCGCACAGGCCTGCCTCGTCGCACTCAACCGGCTTTAGGAGACTACTGCAGTGCGCCCGCGGCGGCGGAGCTGCCAAGCGGATTCATCTCCGTCGGCTCATTCGCCTCGGACCAGGCACTCTTCTCGTCGTTACGGCTGGAGTACTTCTCAAACACAACGACGTGCAGCACCGGCTGGCGCTCCTCAATTGGATCGACCAGACCTTCGGCCTGTAATGGCAGGAGATAATTGCGAATCCATTCGTACTGTTCGTAGGTCAGTCCGCGGCGCGACATGTCGAAGGTGACGCCGGTCAGGTGAGTCGAGGCGGTGTCGCCCGCCTCAGGAGCGGCGAAGCGGTTCCAGCGGCGCAGGTGCGCTTGCTGCTCGGCCGTGCGGACCAGCGAGTTGATCTGCAGCGGCGAGTGGAACTGGTCGTAGTAGGCCTGGGTGAAATCCTGGAGGAAGTCGCGCGTCCACGGACGGCAATAGCGGCGGTCATCCGGGAGATCGGCGGCAATCTTTAGGGCGTCGGTTTCGGGCACCGGCACCAGCTCCTGGGCAGCCTCATAGCGGAGGAGTTCGTATTCGTCGGCGATTCGCGGCAACTGTAGCCGGTCGAGCTCCTCGTTCTCGCGCACCAGCATGTCGTGGGAGCCGGGGAACATCGGAGTCCACCTGCTGATTCCCACCTGATAGTGACCATGCCGGCCGGGGACCGCGCTGCGCAAAACGGCATGCTGGCCGTGGTGAACCCGAGCATGCGTGACGGCGTGGTTCACGGCCAAAGCCGGCACGCTGAGGGCGGCCGCCATGGCAAAGAGCAGCAGGGCGTAGCCCAGCTTACGTTGGGGGATGTTTGATACGAATTGTATCCCGATTCGGCCCGACGACCAGACTGCAAAAAATGGCGGCAAAGTCATATCGTTCGCAAGGAGCAGCTAGGAAACTAAGAAACTTGAAAACTAAAAAGAATAATGCAACATTACAGCACAGAAGTTGCTTCACGCCAAGACTTTCAGGAGGGTTGCCGTAACCCAAAAGGGTCACGTGTGCAGAATCGGGAAAATCAAGACACTGTTTCGGCGCTTCAGTTCGAGCCGCGGAAGATCATTTCCGTGATCGTAAAATCGTCGGTCAGAGGCGTGTCGCCGCGAAACTCCGTTACTGCCTGCTCGATCGCGACCAGACCCTTGGGGCAGCAAGTCTCCAGCCGCTCGTTTCCGAAGAACTCGCCGGTCGCGTCTTCCGCCTCAGTCACGCCGTCCGTAACCAACAGCAAGCGGTCATCTGGTCCCAGATGCAGCCTCGTCTCCTGGAATTCGGCGCCCGGAACCAGACCCACCGGCAGATTCCCTTCTTCCAGCTTTTTTACCTTGCCTCCAGAGATAAGCAACGGGGGCACATGACCGCAGTTGATCAACTCCAGTTCACCGCTGCTCAGCAGCCGAGCAATCACCAAGGTCGCGTACTTTTGACCGGCGACCTTGTCGCAGAGGAAGCGGTTGACTGCAGCAATCATCTCCGCCAGAGAAGAGTCGCGTGCCAGGTGCGAATACAGCATGCCTTGCAGGATGGAGGCGACGACGGCAGCGGAAACACCCTTGCCGGAAACGTCGGCGACAACCAATGACAATCCCTTCTCCGTATATACGAGATCGAAGAAATCGCCGCCGATATCTTTGCAGGCATAGCTGACTGCGTTCACCTTGGCAAAAGGAACTTCGGGAACGGTCACGGTCATCAGGCGCTGCTGGATTTCGGCCGCAATCGACAGCTCCTGGCGATAGCGCTTGGCAGCATCCTCGGCTTGCACCAGCGAGGCATTCTCGACCAACGTGGCAGCACCGTTGGCAATGGTGCGCAGGATGTCATGGCTTACGGTGGAAAGCTTGCCCGACAGGAAGTGAGCATCCAGATACAGGACGCCCTGAACGCTGCCGGGATCTTCCGGCTTGTTGTCCTCGCTGGCTTTTTCCTGGATCGTAGTCTTGCGCAGGGGGATACAAATAACGCTGTGCAGATTGTGGGCGACTACGCTCTCGCGGCCGGCCAGCTTGCCGGTCTCATCGGTGTCGGTTACCAGAAATTCGGAGGCGCTGTTGGCTGCGTCGCGTAATACCGAGCGCGAGATCGTGCTGTCGTCGGCGATGCTTTCGCCATTCTTGTCGCGCCCGGCTGCCAGGTGAAGCTCGCCGGCTTTGTCGCGAAGAAAGACAAATCCGCGCTCCGCATGAGTCAGACGGAGTGCCGCTTCCAGCAGCGTCTGCAGAACGTCGTCCAGCACGCCGCTGGTGTTCAGCTTACGCGCGGCTTCCAGAAATACGTTCAGCATCTCGAGATCGGAACCCGCTCCACTGGCCGGCTTCCAGGTGGAGAACTGGCTGAGGAACTGTTGCGCTGCACTGGAGGGCGAACGGTCCGGACTGAACAGCACGTAAGCCGCGCCCTGCACCCCGAACTCGATGTGGTCGTTGCGCCCCAGCTTACGCCGGTTGATCCGCTCTCCGTTGACGAAGGTTCCGTGACGGCTGCCCTGATCGACGACGTAGGTTCCGTCAACCTCGCGGATCAGGTGAGCGTGTTCGCGCGAAACCCGCGGGTCGGCCATAACCAGGTCGCGATCGGTGCGGCGGCCAACGGTGAAAGGAAAATGATCGAGCACGATCGTGCGCCGGTCCGTCCCTTCTACCACGACCAGGATCAGAGGGTCGCCGGTAGAAGAAGTATCGGCTTTGCGCAACCACATGCCAGTAGCGCCCATCAGGCCTGTCTCCTTAGCTCTGTCTCTGAACGATGTCTCACAGGTGTTGCTAAAACTATAGTCCAAGTGGGCCAGCGCATCCAACGCGCTTTCGCAATCGCAGCGGGTGAGCTACTTTCCGCGAGCGAATTCCGGAGTTTCGTCGTACACTGTAGCCGATTTTATCGTGGTCCACTCAGCGATCCCGAGGAGAGAGCTATGCAATCGCGAGTCCGCAATATTGCTGTAGCCGTCTTTGCCATCCTGCTGCTGTTGCCGTCGGCCACAGCACAAATGCGTCCGCAGGACACGCCGTTTTCCGCCGACATGCAATCCAGCGCACTCCCTCCTCAGGGTGGTTCGAGGAAGGAGATGACCGGCAAGGTTTACGTCGGCCGCGAACACATGCGCATGGACGTTACGGGTTTGGGAGGCCCGGGCGTTGGCCGGATGATCATGATCACCACCTATGCCACCAAGACGAGCGACATGCTGATGCCGGACCAGCACATGTACATAGAGGTTAAAGCCGACGACGCGCAGGGACGGCGCGCAGGCATGGTACCAAACATTAAGCCGCTCGCCGATCCCGGCAATCCCTGCGCCACTATGAAGGAATGGAGCTGCAAGAATCTCGGCACCGAGCAGGTGAACGGCCGCACTTGCGATCACTGGCAGATCACCGATAAGAACGGCAAGGTCAGCAACGCCTGGATAGACCAGAAGGTCCATTTTGCCATCAAGGCGGTTTCCCCAGATTCGTCCTTTGAGTTGACCAACATCAAGGAAGGCGACCCTGCGGCCAGCCTGTTCGAGATCCCTCCGGGCTATCAGAAGATGGATATGGGTGGGATGATGCAAGGCATGCGTCCACCACAGCAGTAAGGGCTTGACTTGGCCGACGGGCAGTCAGTCCAGATGATTGTGTCGTTGCACTTCGCGGGGTTTACAGAAACCCTTTTCTCGACATCGGGTTCTTACCTTCGACGGAAGTTCAATAAGACGGGCAAGAGCCCGGGTTTCGGCCGAGCTGCCTTCCCATGTAGCGCTTTTCTGGCGCGGATTCCAGCCCCACAAACGGCATCCAAGACGCAGATGGCGGTGGTGTGCCGGTTGAATGCTGGTGGCAACTCGCTCACTCGACGAAAGATAGGGTAGACAGGTGAAAACGCAAACACGACTTTTAGCGGCATTGCTGCTGTTCTCGACTTTCCCGGTTCTGGGGCTGTCCGCCCAGGAACCGGCGCCTCCGCCGACGACAGAAACCGCGCAGACCACACAAGGGGGCGATCCGCCTGACCGCGTGGCGCGCTTGAGCTACATGGAGGGCGCTGTTTCGTTCGAGCCGGCGGGGGAAAACGATTGGAGCCAGGCGACGCTGAATTATCCCCTCACCACTGGCGACCGTCTCTGGACCGATGTCAATGCGCGCGCGGAACTGGAAACCGGAAATGTGGCCATTCGCATGTCGCAGCAAACCGACCTGACGACCACCAACCTGACGGACCAGTTGATGCAATTCGGCGTGGCCCAAGGATCGGTTCGATTGCGGGTATTTGATTTGCGGCCCGGCAACTCGATCGAAGTCGACACTCCCAGCGCAGCCATCACCATCGTGCAGGCGGGCAGCTATCGCGTCGACGTTTATCCTAATCAATCGATGGCCATGCTGACGGTGAACAGCGGTTCGGCACAGGTCACGGGAAACAATCTCAATCAGACGGTGCAGAGCGGCCAGGCTGCGGAGATGACGGGATCGAATCCGGTGCAGTTGCAGTGGGTCGCCGTGGCTGGTCCCGATGATTTCGACCAGTGGTCCAATCAGCGTGACCAGAAATACATGAACGCCCAGGCACGCCAGTACGTGAGTCCGGAGGTTCCCGGCTATTACGATCTCGACGGCTATGGAACATGGGACACTGTGCCGCAATATGGGCCGATCTGGTATCCGACCACCGTCGCGGTAGGCTGGGTTCCCTACCGGTATGGGCGCTGGGTTTGGGTTGACCCGTGGGGATGGACCTGGGTCGACAGCGCCCCGTGGGGATTCGCTCCATTTCACTATGGCCGTTGGGTACAAATCGGCCCGCGTTGGGGCTGGTTGCCGGGCCCAATAGCCGTCGCGCCCATCTACGGACCGGCATTTGTCGCTTTCGTTGGCGGTCCGGCGTTTTCCGTCGGCTTCGGAGTTGGTGGTGTCGCCGCGTGGTTCCCGCTAGGCCCAGGCGAGCCATTCTATCCCTGGTATCACTATAGCCCGGGATATCTGCGCCAGATCAACGTCACGAACGTTCGCAACATCAACATCACAAACATTACGAACGTCACGAATATCAACAACATTCACTACCGCTACCAGACCGTCGCTACTACCGCAGTGTCGGCTAACACCTTCCGCAGCGGACAGCCGGTGGAGCGCAACATCGTGAAAGTCAATCCGCAGCAGATTGCGCGGGCACAGGTGATTCCGCATCCCCAGATCAATCCCGATCGAAGCGCAATTCTGGCCGGGAATCCAACTCATCCGCCGGTTTCGGCGCAGCGGCCTGCGATTGTTCAGCATGCGCCGGTAACGACAGCAAGGAATGTTCCGCCGAATCCGACTGAGACGCGAACGCCACCAGCCGCAAACCGGCCCACAACGGAAGCATCGCGACCGACTACGCCTGTCCAGCAGCCAAATCGTCCAGCTGCGACTCCACATGAGGTCGCGCCGTCCGTTGCAAATCGCGTGCCGAGTGCGCCGCCAGCTACGCGCCCATCGCTGATAGCACGAACCCCGCCGCCGGCGGCGAAGCTGCCGTACCAGGAAAAAGCTCCGGCCATGGCAGAGCATCCAGGACGTCCTCTGGAGCCGCAGCAACGCGCTAATATCCAGGCAGGACGCCCTGCCGGTCCGATGCAGGATAGGGAATTCCCGCCGCATGCTGAGCCGGTGCGGCCGCAATCGACGCCACATTCGGCGCCCAGTCCGCACGGAGGATCGTCAAAGCATTAACGCTGGTCTCGACGGGCGCGACCGAGTTGCTATGGACGGCCCGGCGAGAAACCTTTATTGGCTGAGTTTGCGCAAATCCGTGTTAGAGGCGGGCGCGAATTTCAGTTCTTCGGAGCGTCGCGCCGAGCCGATCCGGCTATACGCTGTCGCTGCAAGCAGGATGCTGGCATTGACAAGCGATTTCTACTTCGCTGCTTCCTGCATCCCGGCAAACGTTGCTGCAGTATTTTTCCCCCTCGGCAACCGTGCACGTGCACGGCTCGTGAGCACAAGTTTTGGTTTGATTGTCCGCCATTGTTGCCTCCTTGTTCATTGTTGGATGATATCCGTTCGAGGATCTCTTCAGGTTGTTGCAGCGAGAAAAATGCGAGCGCCACGGAGCCCTCTTTTTCAAGTCCCTCGCAGGCTGTGGCGAAGTTTGTATTCGCCTCCGCGCTGCACTACCCTAATGGTCGTGTAGAAATCACGTCTAGAAGCGGGAAGAATGTCAATTCGCTTTTCCATATCGGCGCTGCTCTTGCTGTTGCTCACTGCGCCAGCTCTTCACGCCGACAACGGCGATCGGGTGCATTTCGGGCAGAGCATCACGGTCGGCGAAGATGAGAATGCCGGGGATCTGGTCTGCATCGGTTGCTCCATTCGTATGGAGGGAACGTGCGGTGACGTAGTGGCGATCGGTGGAAGCATTGCTGTGGACGGTGAAGTCAAGGGTGATGCGGTCGCTATAGGCGGTGCCATCCGCATGGGCGAAAACGCTTCGGTGGACGGCGATGTTGTCACCATGGGCGGCCGGCTTTGGCGTCATCCCAATGCAAGCGTCAAGGGAAGCGTCTCGCAGGCGGGAACGGCGGTGCTTGCGGTGGCCATGGTCGCGCCACTCATTCCCGTTGTGTTGGTTGTGGCGCTGATCGTATGGCTGGTCAGACGAGACCGTCCCCGGGCCCCGGTAAGAGGTTAGCGCGGTTCTCTTTCGGCGATATGCGGTTCGCGCACTGCGCCGCCCCAACTGGAACGGGCCATCAATCGTCACTCCCAAGCGATTTTTCCTTCCGTCGCTAAGAACGCGGATATAATAATTCCACGCTCCCATTCGTAAATCGGAACTGCCAGGGCCAGCAGGCCGAATACGGTTCAGACGTTTCCGAGCACGAATTTGCCGTTCACCCCTCCAACTCGTCAGCCGAAGAAGCACAGCAGCACGCCCGCGATTATCGCGCTCTCCATCTGCATCTTCTTTCTGTTCACTGTCATACTGGCGCAGGCGACCTTCAAGCTCACCTTCCTGCAGCCCGACACCAGCGAAGAGGCCCTCATTCTGGCGTCGGTCTCAGCGCTGATTTTCCTGCTCCTCGTTGCCTTGATCTTTGTGTTGCTTCGCACTCTGCTGCGGCTCTATGCCGAGCGCAAGACGGGTGTCTTCGGCTCACGTTTTCGCAACCAGATGGTGCTGGGCGCGCTGCTGTTGTCGCTCGGCCCGGTGATCTTTCTTTTCCTGTTCTCCTACGGCCTGATCAACCGCTCCATTGAGAAGTGGTTTTCCCGTCCAACCGAAGATGTGGAGTACCGCACCAACCTCATCGCTTCCCTGTTGACCCAATATGCGCAGACGAACGCCAATGATGAGGCCCAGCGAATAGCCGCAACTCCCGACGCCCAGAAGTCATTCCACACCGGCAATTTCACCTTCATCATGGATGAGTTCCGGCGCAGCGAAGTAACGATGCAAGGTGGATTCGCCTTTGCGCTGGTAGACAATCAAGCAGAAGCCAGCTTCCACGCCCCGGAAGCCTGGCCACTGGCGCGCCCGCAACTCCCGCCAACCGCCGGCGCCTCCGGGGAAACGACGCCGTTCGATGTTCAGGGGCAGATGTATGTATTGGGACGCGCGCATGTCGGCGATCATGGGCAGGTTCTGGTGGCGATGCCGCTACCGAGAAAGTATTTCAGCACGCTGGCTGACCTGGAGCGCAGCCAGGAGCAGTACCGCGAGCTGCGCTTACAGCATCGCCGGCTGCGCCGCACTTATCTGGGGCTGCTATTACTGCTGACCGTCGGGGTGCTGTTCGCCTCGACCTGGCTGGCGCTGTTTTTGTCGAAGACGGTGACGCGCCCGCTGGTGGCGCTTGCGGAAGCCACGCAGGAAATCTCACGCGGGCGACTCGACTACCGGGTTGACGTTAAGGCAGGAAGCGAAATTGGCAAGCTGGTGGAGTCCTTCAACCACATGGCCGCCGATCTGGAAGCCGGCCGCAGCAGTATTGAGGGTTCGCGCCGGGAGTTGGCGGAAGCCAATGCTCAACTTGAGCAACGCAACCGTCACATCGAGACGATTCTGGAAAGTGTTCCTTCGGGCGTACTTTCGCTCGACGCATCGCGGCGCATCGTTCACTCCAATGCCGCCTTGTGGCGCTTGCTGCAGCTCGAACACGATCCCGCCGCTTCCGCGCAAAGCCTGCATCAACTTTTTCCTGCGGACGCAGTGGCCGATCTGGAGCACATGATGCGGAAGGCTGACCGCATGGGCAGCACGACCAGTCAGATCGAAACGGTCACCGCGCATGCCAAGTTGAACGTTGCCGTGACCGTGGCCTCGCTCGACCCGCCATCGCAAGCCTCGCGAAATGGAAAGCAACGCACCGGCTACGTAATCGTGCTGGAAGATCTCACCGACCTGCTACGCGCGCAGAAGCAAGCCGCGTGGCGCGAAGTGGCGCGCCGCATCGCGCACGAGATCAAAAATCCGCTCACCCCACTTGCGCTGGCAGCCGAGAGAATCCGCCGCCATCTCGACCGGCCAAACGCTCCCGATGGATCGTCTCTCAATGTGATCCGGCAGTGTGCTGCCACCATCAGCTCTTCGGTGGAAACCGTACGGAAGCTGGTCAACGAGTTCTCAACCCTGGCGCGTTTCCCCGCCCCCAAACCGGAACCGGCCGACATCAACGGCATCGTCAAGGAAGCGCTGCTGATGTTCGACGGCAGGCTGGACGGCATTCACGTCAGACAGTTGCTAGCTTCCGATTTGCCGCCAGTGAAAGCCGATCCCGAAGCGATGAAGCGCGTTGTTGCCAATTTGGTGGATAACGCCGCCGAGGCTTTGCAGGATTCCTTGCTAAAGGAGATCGTGATTTCGACCACCCTCACGGAAGAACGCGATTGTGTGGAAATTGTGATCGCCGATACCGGACATGGCGTCACTCCAGACGTGAAGGAAAAACTCTTCCAGCCTTACTTCTCGACCAAAGGGCGCGGCACCGGATTAGGACTTGCCATCGTCGGACGGGTTATCGAAGATCATCGTGGTTCCATTCGGGTCGAAGAGAACTCGCCCGTAGGCACTCGCTTCATCGTAGAGCTGCCCGTGGCACAGGAAGTAGCGGTTGCTACGGCGGCTACTGCAGATTGACAGCAAGCCACACCCCACCGATGATTGCATGAGCCCGGGCTCAGCCCTTTACCTGCATTGAACCTGCATGTACACCGTTCTCATCGTCGATGATGAAACCCAGATCCGCAGCACGCTGGAGGGTGTGCTGTCGGACGAAGGCTACAAGACCCTGCTCGCCGCCAGCGGTGAGGAGTGTCTGGAAATTCTCCGGCACAAGTCGCCCGACGTGATCCTGCTGGACATCTGGCTGCCCGGCATGGACGGGCTGGATACGCTGGAAAAGCTGGTTGAGCGGGACGATCATCCCGAGGTTGTCATGATCTCGGGCCATGCCAATATCGAAACGGCGGTGCGCGCGACCAAGCTCGGCGCCTTCGATTTCCTGGAAAAGCCGCTCTCCATCGAGCGCACATTGATCGTACTCAAAAACGCTATTGACGCGAAACGGCTCCGCAGCGAGAACCTTGAATTCAAGAAGCAGTTTCAGGCGCGCAGCGTCATTGTGGGCGAGAGTATCCCCATGAAAGCGTTGCGCCAGCAGATCGCACTGATGGCCCCCACCAATGGTCGCGTGCTGATCTATGGAGAGTCGGGCACGGGCAAGGAACTCGCCGCGCGCGCCCTGCATTCACAGAGTCTGCGTAAAGATGCCATGTTCGTCGAAGTCAACTGCGCCGCTATTCCGGAGGACCTGATCGAGAGCGAGCTTTTCGGCCATCGCGCCGGTGCGTTTTCCGCCGCGACCGCCGACAAAGAGGGAAAGTTCCAGAAGGCCGACGGCGGAACTCTATTTCTCGACGAAGTCGGTGACATGAGCCTGAAAACGCAGTCGAAGGTTTTGCGCACACTCGACGAAGGCCGGTTCGCCCCAGTCGGCGAGGAAGAGCCGATCACCGTTGATGCGCGCGTGATCGCCGCAACTAACAAGGACCTGGAAGACGAAATCTCTAAGGGCAATTTTCGCGAAGACCTCTTCTACCGGCTGAACGTAATCCCCTTTTATGTTCCGCCACTACGCGAGCGCAAAGAAGACATTCCGATGCTGGCGCGGCATTTTCTTAAGGAGTTTTCCCAGACCTACAATCGGCGCCCGAAGGAGATTGCGGATGATGCGCTGGAGGTTCTCACGCGTTACTCCTGGCCGGGAAATGTGCGCGAGCTGCGCAATCTCATCGAGCGCATCGTGATCATGAATCCTTCGGTCAGCAAGCTGGAACGCAAGCAGCTGCCCACCCTGGTCTATCGTGAAGGCGGACGCCGTACCATGGGAGATTTTTCCAGCCTGCATCAGGCGCGCGCTGCCTACGAGCGCGATTACATCCTGAAGAAGCTCGATGAAAATCACGGCAGCGTCAGCCGCACCGCCGAAGTCCTGGGCCTGGAGCGCAGTCACATGTATCGCAAGATGAAGGCGCTGGGCATCGCGGTGAAGGAATAAGCTTGACGGACAGCCCTTTGGGACACTGATTGCCAGGCGTCCCACTTCCGCACAAAACAATTGAAGAGATTGGGCCCGATGATTATCTTTATATTCTCCCGCACAAGGAGGTTGTCGCGATGCCTGAAAGCGCCGGCGGCTCCAATATCGAGGTAGCGCATCACCTCACGGAACATCATGAGGCCCAGCAAAGTCGGGCACATGAGATCCTGGAGATCATCGAGGCGATTGTGCTCGCGGTGGTCGCCGTCAGTACTGCATGGAGTGGCTATCAAGCGGCGCTTTGGAGTGGACATCAGTCAGAGCTATACGCCACAGCGGGCAGGCTGCGGGTTCAGTCCGAGGGAGCGGCCAACACTTCCAATCAGGAGCGCTTATATAACGCCTTGACTGTGGTCGAGTGGCTGAAAGCTGAAGCACAAGGCCAGGACAAGCTCGCCGATCTGTTCGAGCGGCGTTTCCTGCCGGAGTTTCGTCCTGCATTTGAGGCGTGGAAGGAGACCGATCCGCTCCACAATCCGAACGCTCCCGCGGGGCCACAGTTGATGCAGCAGTATCACAGCTCAAAGACGGAAGAAGCGAGCAGGCTCTCCGAGCAATCCGCGAAAGTTTTTGAGGAGGGCAACGTTGCACGGCGACATTCCGACGAATATGTGCGCGCGACCGTAACGCTGGCGACGGTTTTACTGCTGATGGCAATCAGCCAGCGCTTCAAGACCCATGGGGTACGGATTGCCTTGGCAGCGGTCGCAGCCCTGCTGTTGTGCTTGCCGGTATACCACATCCTCACCTTTCCGCGAGCATAAGAGACAATGCAATTACACTAGGTGCGGCGAGACTGTAAATTTCACGAAATTATCCGGAAAACTTATCGCTAATGCTGAGCCTCTCACAAAATTTCCTCGTTGTGGCGGCGACGGTCATCGGCGCGCTGCTGTTCATGGTTGGTCTAAACCGCGTATGGCCATGGGAAACGCGCAGCCATCATAACGATCTGATCGGATGGCAGCTCAGCATTCTGGGCACTACGTATGCCGTGATCCTTGGCTTCATGCTGTACACCGTCTGGACGAATTTCGGCGAGGCCGATCTGACGGTCGACCTTGAAGCCAATGCGCTGGTGAATGTCTATCGTTTGGCCGAAGGACTACCCGAGCCTCAGCGCACCCAACTACAGACGCTGGCCCGCTCCTATGCCGATAATGCGATCAACAATGATTGGCCGGCGATGGCCCGCGCTGAGTTGCCGAATGGAAGCATTGAGCTCAACGCAAAGATGTGGCAGACGCTGATGTCGGTTAAATCGGCATCGCCCACGGAGATTACGGCCGAAGATCATGCGCTCTATGAGTTAAGCTCGTTGACCGAGCACCGCCGCACCCGCCTGTTGGAAAGCATATACCGACTGCCCATTGTGCTTTGGTGTGTGCTGCTGGTGGGTGGGGCGCTGACCATCGTCTCCTCTTGCATGTTCGGCTCGGCCAGCAGCAAGCTCCACGGCTTGCAGGTATTCTCCTTCTCACTGATGATCTCGCTGGCTCTGGTTGCCGTCGCCGACATCAATCGCCCTTTTCAGGGACTGGTTCATGTCAGCGACTTTGCCTTCCAGCGGGCACTCGACAATATGCAGCGCTATTAGACGAAATTCGCGGTTGAGTTATTCCGGGTGGTCTTGAAGAGGAAATGAATGTTTTGCAGGAGCGTAGCTTCAGCTGCACCGTTGCGGGCCCTTTATTTTGTCATCCCGAGCGGGCTTCGGTCTGCGAGAGATCTGCTATTTCGAGCTCTACAGTGGCCTGTTCAGGCGTGCATGAAACATTGTGTTTTACCGCCGCACGACGGTGATTTCTGCTGAGGCTGATTTCTGCGGATTGGCGTTGCTGGTAGCAACCAGGTGATAGGTTCCCGGAGTCTTGGGCGCCACGTAGACCGCCATCGAAGAGACTTTACCGGCTTCAGCTTTGGCCCCACGCGTGACGATTCGCCCGCCCTCGTCGCCCTCCTGAATCGTCCAGGTGACGCGCGCATCGCCGGCGCCGCTCACCGTGGCAACGAAGTCGAACGCCTTGCCCGCAGTCACACGCGCAGTTTCCGGCGATATGGTCACGGCGACGTTCGCAGCTGCTGCCGGAGCGCTTTTCGTCGGCAACGAGGAGCGCAACATAAAAACAGCTGCGCCTGCGCCGATCAAAAGCAAAATGACGACCAGAATCTCCAACACGGGCAGACGCGACTTGCGAACTGCACCGCCGGAAGACGTCTTCTTAACGACAGGAGCGGCAGCGACATTGCGAGTTTGCTTCGGTTCAGCTTTCTTAGTTGGACCGCTTGGTTCAGCCGGCTTCGCGGCGATGCCATAGCCGCCGAAGGACGGAAGCGGAATGTCAGCCGGCCCCAAGTCCATCGCCCGGCCATTGTCACCTAGTTCCGTTCCGGTGGAATCGTAGACCACCTCGTCCACTTTGGCTGTGCCGGATTGCTGAGCAGGCTGGATTGTCGGAGGCGGAACAGCCGCTGCCGGCATGATCGCTTCCTGCGGCTCGCCCATTGACTCATCCTGTTGGGGGACCGATTCCAGTGTCGCGGCCGGGGCCGGCAGAATGTCATCCTCTTGTCTCTGATCCGGGAACGCTTGCTGTGCTGCGACGGGCTCCCGCGCTTCATCCGCAGCATCCTCACGCAGCCAGTCCGGAGAGCCGACCTTCGGTACTTCGCTCTCGGCTTCGGCAGGAGCTTCGGGCACGCGAGCTGGCGCTGCCGCGACCGGCCGTTGCATATTCAATGTCGAGGAGACGGCCAATATGGCAGGTGCAGAGGTGGGTTGTGCAGGCGCGGGAGGGCTTGCTTCGCTGCTGCTGGCAGCCGTCTCAAACGGCTCCTGTGGCAGAGCCGTGCCGCAATTGCGGCAAAACTTATCGCTTCGCTCAATACTTTGGCCGCACTGTGTACAGAACATCGGCCACACCTTCATTGCTGCGCCTGCTGTTGTGTCAGCAGAACGACATCGGTATTGTTGCGGCCACGCGCGACTGCGAGCCGCTTATTCTTCCAGTCGTACTGATAGCCGTAGATCGTGAGCTCGTTGAAGCCGGTCATCGCCGTGATGTTCTTGCTGTCAATTGGCTGCATCACGATATTGGAGACGCCCTTGGCGGTTACCGGATAATACAGCGATTGCCCATCCGCCGAGTACTGGAAGAAACTGGAAATGGCAGGCAGCGGCGGAAAGCTCTTGACCGGCAATCCTCCTTGCGCGGGAATGATGTCAATCACACCTTTAAAGTTGACGCCGGTGCCTTCCGCAGTCATCGCTGCGATCTGCTGGCCATCGGGCGAGAACACGCCAAATTCTGCGACTTTGTTGCTGAGTTGCTTGGGTTCGCCCCCGCTGATTGGCGCTCTCATCAGTTGCCTCTTACCCTTTTCAAAGGCTGTATACACAAACGACTTACTATCCGGTGCGCAGGAAGGATTCTGATCGACATTGCCCTTGGTCACGGCAGAAACCGACCCGCTTTGCAGATCCAGCCGAAAGATATTCAGGGCTTTCGTCTGCTTGTTGGGCATGGAGAAAAGCGCAGACACGCCATCCGGGCAGACGGATAAGCCGGACAATGGCAGACGTTCCTGGTAGATAATGCTGCGATTGGTCCCATCGGCATTCATCACGGCGATGTGCCCGTCGAAATCCAGGGATACCAGTCGTCCGTCGGGCAGCCAGCCCACGCCGATAGCGCCGTGGTTATCGATCTCTTTCGGCTGCAAGCTGGCCCTGGGATCGGAGCCCATGGTGTAAATCCCGACCTCGGGCGTGATCTGAATAGCGAGGAGCTGCTTGCCGTCCTTGGTGACGCCGAGGGTGAGATTGCTGTAGGAGTTCAGATCGTTGGTGATACGGTGCAGCTTGCCGGCTGCAATGGCAATCTCCCCGACCTGCCCATTCCAGTCACTGGAGATATCGTGGAAGATCAGGACCAGGTGCTCGCTATCAGGCAGCCACGCCGCCTTTTGCAGAATGGCCGAGCCGGCATAGACGGTTTTTTCCTTTCCGTTTTCAGGATTGAGGAGCACGACCCGGCTCAAATTCTGGCTGCCGGGATCCAGCACAGTTGCCGCGATCCACTTTCCATCGGGAGACCAGGCCGGATCGTAATAGCCGGGCAGCGGATACTTAGAAAGCACCCGTTCATTCGTCCCATCGGCGCGGGCGATGATCAGGCTGGAGGTGGCATCGACGGTGGAGTCGCGCAGATAGACCATCTGTTGGCCATCGGGCGAGAAACTGACGGCGCTGTCAACATCGTCGACCAGCTTGTGCGGCGTGCCGCCCAACACTGGAATCTGGTACAGAAATCCCACTCCGGGATGCTGGATATCGTTGCGCACAAAGTAGAGAAAGTCGCCGTTGGGCGAGAACGTTAGTCCCCGGTAAGTTCCTTCCGCGGGCGGCAGGATTTGCGCGTTGCTGCCGGTCGCGATGTGATGCATCCACAAACTTCGCTGGCCATGGCCTTCGTCTACGGCGTTGACCACGTATTTGCCGTCAGGAGAAATCGTCGCCATCACCACATTGCCGGAGTTGGTCAGCTTCTCCATGCTCATGTTCTGGAACGGAATCGGGCCGGAATCGCCACGCCACTGCATAAAGCGCGTGTAGAAGCCGTAAATCGCCACCGCAATCATCACCAGGCTGATCACCAGAACGAGGTTCACTCCACTGCGGCGACGCTTCGCCACTTCCGCTACGCCGCTCGGTGCACGATCTATGACCTCGCTGCGCGCGCCAGCAAGCGAACCTGACGAAACCGCTGCCATGCCCATGCGCGAACCCTGCGACGAGCCGTCGCGCTTCAGCCGCTTCAGATCAGCACGCATTTCGGCCGCGCTCTGATACCGCAGGTCGCGGTCTTTCTCTAGCGCCTTGTCGATGATCTCTTCCAGTTTGAACGGTAATGCCGGATTCAGCTCGGAAAGCGGGCGAGGGGCACGGTCGAGAATTCCCTGAAAGATGACAGCCGAGGTACTGCCCTCGAATGGAATGCGACCGGTGGCCATCTCGTAAATAATGCCGCCGAGCGAAAACAAATCACTGCGACCATCGATTTCCTCGCCACGCGCCTGCTCAGGTGACATGTAAGCGACAGTGCCAACCGCCGTCCCCGGCGAGGTCAGCATCACTGGCGAAGTCGTCGGAGCATTGCCGGCAGCCGTTTCCATCACCGCACGGCGATCGGAGATCAGTTTCGCCAACCCAAAATCGAGAATTTTGGCTTGCCCGCGAATGGTCAGGAAAATATTGGCCGGCTTCAGATCGCGATGCACGATGCCTTTGCCGTGCGCCACATCCAACGCGTCGGTGACCTGAATGCCAATGTCGAGAATCTTGTCCAAGGGCAGAGGATGGCCATCGATTCTTGTGTCGAGGCTCTGGCCTTCCAGCAACTCCATGGCGATGAAGTGCTGTCCCTCGCACTCCTCGATGGCATAGATGGTGCAGATGTTGGGGTGGTTCAGCGCCGATGCGGCGCGCGCCTCCTGCTTGAAGCGCTCCAGGGCATTGGGATCCTGTTCGAGTTCGCGCGGCAGAAACTTCAGCGCGACGTGACGGCCCAGACGGCTGTCTTCCGCTTCGTACACCACACCCATGCCACCAGCGCCCAATCTTTTGACGATGGTGTAGTGCAGAATGCTCTTCCCGACCAGGGTTTCCAACGTAAATCTCCGGTGATTCGACTCTATTGCGGCGTGAGAGCAGCCGTCAAGGACAGGCACAGCTACCCGTCGCCGCAGTTCAGGAGCAAATGCCGGCTCCCGCTGAGTGGATACGAATTGCCAGCGATATTGGTTCGAATCTCGAAACCTGTTTGGACAACGACGCTGCTCGGCGAACCCCTCTGATGAGTCAGTCAATCCTAGCTGTGGACCGGCCAAACGGTTGTGATTCTCAAGTTTGCAGTTCCGGCGACAACCCGGCTTCGCCGGCGCCAATCCTAAATAACAGGTTAGGAGTGACGGCGCTTCAACCGCCGATTTTGCTTCGAATTTTCTGCAAGGAGAATACGGCTATGAGTATCGCTCGGAATTTTCTGCTTAGCTTGGCAGCATCGCTCTTGCTCTTCGGGATGGCATTTGCGCAAAGCAACATGCCCGCCAATTCCAACTCCACTATGAACGGACAAACTAGCGCCACCGCCGGCGTGCCCACGGCGGATCAGAACTTCATGATTAAGGCTGCGCAGGGCGGCATGGCGGAAGTTGAATTAGGACAACTCGCAGAACAGAACGCCCAGAGCCCGGAAGTGAAGGCATTCGGACAGCGCATGGTGAATGACCATAGCAAGGCCAACGATCAGCTCAAACAGTTGGCCTCACAGCAAGGCGTGGCGCTACCCACCGGTCTCAGTGCGAAAGATCAGTTGACGAAAGGACGGCTCTCGAGCCTGCACGGCGAGGCCTTCGACAAGGCCTATATGAAAGATATGGTGACCGATCACAAGAAAGACATCGCGGAGTTCAAGCATGAGTCCGCGGATGGGCGCGATCCTGCGCTGAAGCAGTGGGCCGGTCAGACTTTACCCACGCTGGAGAGCCATCTGAGTGAGGCGGAAAAAGTCGCTCCCACGGTTGGTGTGAACATGAATGGAACTGGCAACAACGGCATGGCTGCAGCTGCGCACTAGAATCCAGGCTAAGGAAATAGACAGCGGGCCAGAGTAGACCAACTGGCCCCTGATTCTTAATTAACATGCTTTCGGAGTTCCTCGGGAAGCGACCGCCGGCCTGGATCCTTCTTCTTGAATCCCTGAACTATCGGCCCTGGTGGCAGGAAGAAAGATGCTGAAAGTGCTGCCCGTCTCGCCCGTGGTGGAACTTTGCACTTCGATCTTGCCGCCGAGCCGATCGAGTATACCCTTGATCACCCAGAGCCCAATCCCGGTGCCCTGATCGCCCTTGGTCGTGAAGAACGGTTCGAAGATGCTCTTTAGATTTTCCTGGGGAATTCCGCAGCCGCTGTCGTGGACCTTGACGACCACCTGATTTTCAGCGGCAGGCGCGATCGTCAGCGATAGCCGGCCTCGTTGCCCAATCGCGTCAACCGCGTTGGTAATGAGATTGGTGAAGACTTGACGCAGCTCGTTGGGAAATATGGTGACCTCTCCCGTGATCTGGTAATCGCGCTCAACCTGAATTTTTGAGGCTTGCAGGCGAGGTGCGTACACGGCGCAAACGTCATCGAGCAACTCGGACAGCTTGGTGACCACGGGCAGCTTGGTTTCGCGATGTTGGGCCAGCGTTTGCCGGCTGATGCCGGCCAGACGGCGAACCTCGCGATCGGCCAAGTCCACCAGTTCCGCCGCATTCTCATCAAGCGATGGATTATTTTTCAGCAAGTGCATCATGTTGCTGAGCGCATCCAGGGGATTGTTGATTTCGTGCGCAATGGTTGCAACCAAGCGGCCGGTGGATGCCAGCTTCTCTGAGCGACGCAGCGCCTCTTCCAATTCATCATTCAGCTTGCGGATCTGTTCTTCCGCAAGCTTTCGCTCGGTGACATCGCGAATCGCGCCGGTGGCAAACGTACCGCTCTCGGTAGCCAGAGGGCTGAGGCTGATCTCCACCGGAAATTCGGTGCCATCTTTGCGCAGCCCGAACAGCTCCAGCCCAACTCCCATGGGACGAACGTGCGGGTCGACAAAAAAGTCGTTGCGATGGCGAGGATGCTGGCTGCGGTAGCGCTCGGGAATAAGCATCTCGACCGGGCGTCCGATGAGTTCCGAGCGACCATAACCGAATAGTTTCTCGACTTGGGCGTTGACCAAAGTCATCCTGCCACGGTCATCGACAATTACCATCGCGTCGGGCGCGGCTTCGAGTAGCGAACGGAATTTGTCCTCAGCTTTCTTGCGCACAGTTATGTCCCGAATCGCGCTCGCCACCAGCACCCCGTCGGGGGTCTTGATCGGACTGAGACTGATCTCGAGCGAAAATTCCGTGCCGTCCTTGCGCAGCCCAAAGAGCTCCAGGTCTTCGCCCATGGGCCGCTGGCGCGGGTCTGAAAAAAAAGATGCTCGATCGTTGATATGCTTTGCGTGAAACCGTTCCGGAACCAGAACCTCAACCGAGTAGCCCAGCAACTCCTGCCTCGGATAGCCAAATAACTCTTCCGTACGGGAATTAACCAGCACGATCTTCCCGCGCTGGTCGACAATCACCATCGCATCCGGCGCAGATTCCAGCAAGGCCCGGAACTTGTCCTCAGCACCCTTGCGCGCGGTCACATCACGAATCGCGCTGATCACCATAGGGCCTTCGGGAGTCTGCAGCGGGCTTAGGCTAATTTCGACCGGGAATTCTGTGCCGTCCTTGCGCAAGCCGAAGAGGTTGAGACCAACTCCCATCGGCCTGACGTGAGGATCGCCGGAAAAGTATCCGGAGCGATGTCCAGGGTGCTTCGCTCGGAAGCGCGACGGGACAAGAACCTCGACCTTCTGACCAACTAACTCCTCGTGCGGGTAGCCGAACATCTGCTCGCTCTGAGTATTGGCGAGCACAATTCGGCCCTGCCGGTCCACGACCAGCATCGCATCGGGAGCGGCATCCAACACCGCGCCGAAGTTCGCCTCAATCGAGATTTCCATCCTCTGCCCCGGTTACCCGGATTGTATACCTCCCCTACCGATTCTAGCTTGCTATTTTCGATGGGCTTTCGACTGTCTACGTAAGCCGCTCCATCCACAGACGTTGCACATTGAGGTTCACGGAGACAAATTCGCAAACAAGCGCGATCTACATACTTTTGCACATGCGCTTCTGCGATATACTTCGCTCAGAAATCTAAATCCTTCTTGAAGGTTCTCATCAGCATGACGGCAAATGCAGTTGAAGTCGCTCCCACCACCGCAGATTTCAAGCCTCTGGAAGAAAAAATCCTACGCACGATTGAGCTGCTGAAGTCCGCCCGCGAAGCCAAGGCGGTCGCCGAACGCGATGCCACTCGGCTGCGTGAAGAGCTCAACGAACGCGAGGAAGAACTGGATACCATGCGCCACGAATTGGTCGCGTTGCGCCGCGAGCGCGAGGAAGTACGTACCAGAATAGAAAAGATGCTCGGGCAAATTGACTCTTTGGCGCTGGAGACCTCGGCGGGATAATGAAGCGGAGTGGATAGTATTTCGTGAGTCGTGGATCGCGACCTCGGCCGGTTTCGATTCACGATCCACGATTCACGATTCACCATCCATTGTTGGAGGGCGCATTGAGCCAGAGTAACGGAAACGGCAGCGGCAATGTCCGCGTCGAAATCTACGATCAGACCTACCATCTCCGGGGATCGGATCCGGAGTACATTGCCGAGCTCGCCGAGTACGTCGACACCAAGATGCGTCTCATTTCCCAGCAGGCGGCGACGGTAGACTCGTTGCGCGTCGCAGTGCTTGCCGCTCTGAACATCGCTGACGAACTTCACGTGCTGAAGCGCAAGTACGACTCGATTGCCAGCGACTACAACGAGCGCGCCGAACAGCTCGCGGGGGCACTGGACGAAGTGCTCGACGACGAGCGCCGGGCGGGCTAAAACCGCGTCGGCTCGTGGAACAGTTCACGATCGCGAAAGCGTAGGCGAAAACCGTGCCGGAAATCGACTTCGAAGGCGTGAGCCCGATCCTTACCGTGGCGGATATCCGTGCCAGCATCGACTACTATGTGGATGTCCTGGGATTTAAGCTGGATTGGGGCGGCGAGAACGGTTTTGCATCTGTGTCGCGCGGCCGCTGTCACATCATGTTGAGCGAGGGTGATCAAGGTCATCCGGGTGCCTGGGTTTGGGTCGGCGTCACAGATGCTGGGAAGCTCTTCGAAGAGTACAAGGCCAAGGGAGCGAAGCTCCGCCATCCGCCGACCAATTATCAATGGGCATACGAGATGCAGGTCGAAGATCCCGATGGCAATGTGCTTCGAATGGGATCAGAACCGAAACCCGAGCAGCCTATCGGCCCATGGCTTGACATGCACGGCGTGCTTTGGAAACCGTCGCCCGGCGGTGGATGGACCAAAGCGAATCCTCAGTGAGCTCCGTGATGAGTCCGCCGTTTCAGTAATTCAGCCTGAGGGTCAGCATGTGCCAATTCAGCAGGAAGAACGCGTAGCTGATGCACGCCAGCATCAGCAGCGTGTTCCATACTTTCGTCCAGAACCACAACGCCTCATCGCCCCACGAGCGCAGGCAGTAGTTGATTGCCACCAGCGTCCCGACCACTCCCAATGCGCCGATCACCTGCAGCACGTGGAGCCGCAAATCAAAGCTGCTGCTGAACAACGAAATGTTGTCGCTCGCCAATATGACCCAAGCGGCAAACCCCGCCAGGAACGCCAGGTCAATGGCGCAAATCCAGCGCATCCAGGCGCGCAGCTTTCGGTAATGCGGCGTGAGTTCCACGCGATAGCCATAGTGCGACCGCAACATCGCGTTCAGTGGCCAAAAGAGCAAAGTCAAAACGAACATACCGGCGGCAAAAATGATGATGCCGACGTTGAGGTTTTCGTTCTTCCACACCGGCACCGGTTGCGCAACAAAGATAGGCCAATCGGTCACTATGATCTGCCGCCCGGCATAATCCTTGGTGAAGGCAAGACGGCTTTGACCGTTGACTTCGCGAAACATCAGCGGCGCGATTTCTTTGAAGTGCTTGGGATTGCCGGCAAAGTCCTTCATCTGATTGGCGCTTATGGTGCCGTCCGAGTTGACACTCACCTTTACCTGACCAAAGGCGTCACCGACCGCAATAACATTGTCCTGCGACCGGCGGCTCAGCCAATACATCCCGCTTACCGATTTCGCATCCTGCGCTGCGTTAGCAACGTTCTCGCCCGGCGGAGGCGTGTACGGGAAATAACGATCGAGGAAGCCTTCCCACACTGCGGTACGTCCGGAGTATTCACCTTTGCCAGCGCTGTTGTAGGAGATGAAGAACCCGATGTCGTCATTCACCATCAGGTGCATGTCGCTGTGGAACCACTGGCTGTCGCCGCCGTGTCCGATGATGCGATGCCCATTGCGCGACTCTTCGTAAAATCCATACGCCATGCCGTTCATCGACGGCACCAGGCCGAAGACGCGCGAGTGCATGAGCTGTGCCGTCTCAGGTTTCAGAATGCGGGCACCGTTGTATTCGCCGTTCTGCAAGTGCGCGATCATGAAATGGGAGATGTCTTCGGCGGTTGTGGACAGGCTGCCCGCCGGCCAGGCCTGCACGAATTCGAAGTCCTTCGGCGGCTGCGATGCCTTGTCGTAGCCTTGCGACATCAGCGGCTTCAAGTTCGCAGGCAATGGCTGGCGAAATGTGCTGTGCGTCATGCCCAGCTGCACGAAAATATTCTTCTCGATGTAGTCATCGAATGGCATGCCGGAGACACGTTGCACGATGTAGCCAGCCAGGGTCGCGCCGTAATTCGAGTACGCCGGAGTTGTGCCCGGCGGAAAGATCTCTTCCGGCAGATGTTTGTGCAAGTAATCCTGCAGCGGCCGCATGTCGGCGGCCTTCGCCACAAATAATTCCTTGATCGTCTCCTCGAATCCCGGCGTGTGAGTCATCAGATCGGTCATGGTGATGGGCTTGCCGAAAGTCGCGGGGATCTTGAAGTCGAGGTAATCGTTGACGTCGCGGTTCAAATCGATCTTGCCCTGCTCGACGAGCTGCATCACCGCTGTCCAGGTAAATGTCTTCGAGATCGAACCCGGCCGGAACAGAGTGGCGTCGACGGTCACAGGCTTTCGGTTCTTCACATCAGAATAGCCATAGCCCTTCGCGAACAGCACCTTGCCGTCTTTGACCACGATCACGACTGCGCCGGCTACATCGTCACGCTGCAATTGGATCGGCATGAAGCCATCGAAGAACGCTTCCAGATCTTCCTCCGTGAGTTGCGGAGTGACCTGCGACGGCTGCTGAACAATCGGCGGAGCAGATTTCTGCGGTGTGTGAGGAGGCAGAACCTGCGGTTTTTGCGCGTGTGCCAGAGAGAAGGATAAGGTGAGAACGGCGAGAAGTCCGGCAATAGCGTTCAGCTTGTGCCTATTCATATCGTGCACACACGAATGCAGCGGTACAAGAGTACTATGCACGGCCGATGAGTGGCATCTTTATTGGCTTGGAATTGTGCTGACGCTCTGGGCAACGCGAACTCACAGGCCAAACAACTCGCGCAACCGCTTGGTCTGAGCGCGGCTCACGGGAATCTCCGTCTGCTTCTTGTCTTCCATGCGGATCTGATACGAGCTCTTGAACCAGGGCACAACTTCCTTGATGCGATTGATATTCACCAGGTAGGAGCGGTGTGCGCGCCAGAACATGTTGGGATCGAGGGAGTCCAGAAGCTCTTCCAGGGTCCTGCAGTTTGACTGGCCTTCCATGCCGGTGGCAACCACGGTGATGACTCCGTCCTGAATCGAGGCGTAGCAAATATCTTTTTGATCGACCAGGAACAGCCGGCCTGCGGATTTCAGAAGCACCTTGGTTGCGGGCGAACGCTGTTGCTGCTCCAGCATCTTGACGATGGTGCCAATCTGATCGTTGGGCGAGCCGGCACTCTCCAGCTTGAGCCGAACCTTGTCGACCGCCTGCGAGACGCGTTTGCGATCGAACGGCTTCAGCAGATAATCGATGGCATTCACCTCGAAGGCTTTCACGGCATATTGATCGTAGGCGGTGGCAAAGATGATTTGCGGCAGAGGGACTTTGCGGTCGAGCAGCTTCTTGATGACGCCGAAGCCGTCGACGCCGGGCATTTGCACGTCGAGGAAAACCAGGTCGGGCGAGAATTCCTTCACCAGATTGATTGCTTCGACGCCATTTTTGCCTTGCGCCACAATATCGACATCAAGCTCGCGCAGCAGATAGGCGAGTTCGTCCCGCGCCAGCTGTTCATCGTCAACAATGACCGCCGACAGTGCCATCCCTTCTCCTGATTTCAGATCTCGGTAAAGATAAATATACCGGACGAGGCAATGGCACGACCTATCCGCTACCTGCGGACGGGCGAAGGCGAGCGTTCTCCAGATGGGGTACTAAACAACCGCGGCTGTCCGCCGAGCTTCCATGCCATCCAGCGCGTGCCATAGCGACTTCGCCACGGCCTCGGCAGACTCCAGTGCAGCTTCGGCCTGTTCAGGATGAGCAGCAACTTCAGCGCTCAACAGCTCACGCCAGACATGTGAGTGCTCGACATCGGCGAACTGATGCAGCGTGAAATATCCGCAAGTCTTGGCGTCGGCGCCGTAACGCTGTGCCAGGCCATCAGCTTTCTCTTTCGCGACGCGCGGCACTTGCGATTCGTAAGCGTAGAACGCAGCCAATGCCTCGGCAGTCGAACCCTCGCGCGCCACGCGACGGAATTCGGCGATCAGCTCACGAATTTCCGGCAATGGTTCGCCTTGGCGAACGGCATCACGATTGGCGCCCATGCCTTCGGCAAAATCGAGCCACAGCTCGCTGTGCGGACGGCCTGCGATCTCCTCCTCGCACAAGTTGCGCAGCACCGAGCGGCGCATCTCGCCGTCGTCGAGGCGTGAATGCAGAGCGCTCAAATAGGACGGGAACGCCGCAACGTGATGGTAGTAGTCGCCCGCGTATTCGCGCAGATCGTCGCGCGTGAGCTCACCGGTAGTCCACGCCTTGTAATACGGATGGCAGAGAAGATCGTAGCGGGCAATGCGCTGCTCGAGCGCGGTCAAAAAGGCTTGCAATTCCATCTTTCACCCCACGTAAGAATTCGGGAAGTGAGAACAATATACGGGAGTGTGGCGGCGGGCCACAAGCCGCGAGTTCCGAGCCCGCTAAGTGCAGTCAAGGCAATCGAGATCTGCGTTGAATCAGAACCGCAATGTGAGTTGATAGAATTAAGTCAAAGGCGCTTTTGTGGCGCTTTGGGGAAGTTTTCTTTGTCGCCTCCGCAATTCACAGAAACCTATGACGTCGTCGTTGTCGGCGCCGGTCATGCCGGTTGCGAAGCTGCGATGGCCGCGGCTCGCATGGGGCTGAAGACCGCGCTCTGCACGTTGAACGTCGATCTCATCGCGCAGATGTCGTGTAATCCCGCCGTCGGCGGCATTGCGAAGGGACATCTCGTTCGCGAGGTCGACGCTCTCGGCGGCATCATGGGCGAGGTGACCGATGCGGTTGGCATTCAGTTTCGGCTGCTGAATACTTCGCGTGGGCCGGCGGTGTGGTCTCCGCGAGCGCAGTGCGACAAGCAGCAATATCGCCAGAAGATGCGTGAAGTACTGGAATTGGAGCCGAAGCTGCACATCAAGCAGGCGGAAGTGGCCGAGCTGATCGTTGAGGAGGTTTCGAGTTTCGAGTTTCAAGTTTCAAGTGAAGAGGCGCAACCGGTTAGCACGACCGCTGATCCCTCGGCTACGCTTCGCTCCGCTCGGGATGACAATTCTGATTTGTTAGATTTTGCCGAAAAGCGAAGAGCGACCGGCGAAGAGTGCGTTGTGGCCGGCGTGAAGCTCCGCGACGGCCGCACGGTCGGTGCGCAAGCCGTCATCATCACCACGGGCACATTCCTCAATGGACTGATTCATTGCGGCGAGCAGCAGTATCCTGCCGGACGCAGCGGTGAGCCGCCCGCCGTTCTCCTTGGGGAATCGCTAAAGAAGCTTGGCCTGCGCGGCTGCCGTTTGAAGACCGGCACACCACCGCGCCTCGACGGCCGCTCGATCGACTGGACGAAGTTCACGGTGCAGCCTGGCGATGACGATCCCACGCCGTTCAGCTTCCGTACCCGCCGCGTGGCGCATCACGATAAGCAGGTGCCCTGCTACTTCGCCTTCACCACGCCGGAGACGCATCGCATCATCCGCGAGAACGTGCATCGCTCGCCCATGTACAGCGGGCAAATTCAATCCATCGGCCCGCGCTACTGCCCGTCGATCGAGGACAAGATCGTCAAGTTCCCAGACAAGGAAACGCATCAGCTCTTTCTCGAACCGGAAGGACTGAACACGCACGAGATTTACGTCAACGGCATGAGCACTTCCCTGCCGATTGATGTGCAACTTGCGATCATCAAGTCGATCCCCGGTCTGGAGAACGCCGAGATGCTGCGGCCGGGTTACGCCATCGAGTACGACTCCATTGATCCGACCGAACTGCAGCGCACGCTGGAGACGAAGAAAATCGAGCGGCTCTATCTTGCCGGGCAGATCAACGGCACCAGCGGCTACGAAGAAGCGGCGTGCCAGGGCTTGATGGCCGGCATCAACGCCGCGCTGAAAATCAAGGGCGAGCCGCCGCTGATTCTCGATCGCACCGAGGCGTACACGGCGATTCTCATCGACGACCTTATCAGCAAAGGAACGAACGAACCGTATCGCATGTTCACCTCGCGCGCGGAGTTTCGTCTGCACTTGCGCATCGACAACGCCGACCGCCGTTTGACGCCGCATGGCCGGCGTGTGGGGCTGATCAACGACGCAGCCTGGAATGACTACTTAGCCAAGCAGGAGCGCATGAAAGCCATGCGCGAACTGCTGGAGCGGACGCGAGTGAATGAAGCCGTTGTCGATTCTCAGTTGTCGGTTGTCGGTGAGGCTGATACGACGACTTTGGATTTGCTCAACGCGGCGAAATCGTCTGGCCTGACTCTGGCCCAATTGCTCAAGCGACCGGAAGTGCAGATCGAAACGCTCGCGCCCGTTCTCGCCAAGCTGATGCCTAGCTTCTTTGAGCGGGGTGGGGCTAGCTCTGGGCTCGAAACAGATTCTACCGATGCACGTGAACCGCAGATCCCTCGGCTCCGCTTCGCTCCGCTCGGGATGACAAGTCGTGAGGAGGACGGGAACACGGAAGGCAGTGCATCGCCGGCAACCGATAACCGACAACTCACAACGCCCCGCTTGAGCGCGGCCATCCGCAACGAGCTGAAGTCAGTTGAGACCGAGATCAAATACTCTGGATATCTGGATCAGCAGACGAAAGCGATCGAGCGGCTCAAGCGGTCTGAGCAGCGGATGATACCGGACTGGTTCGACTATGGAAGAGTCTCTGGGCTTTCGCGCGAGATGAATGAAAAGCTTACGCGTGTGCGTCCGCAAACGCTGGGCCAGGCCAGCCGTATTCCGGGTGTCACTCCTGCCGCGGTATCACTGATCAACGTCTATATCGAGATTCAAGCGCGGCAGCACTTCGGCCAGACCTCAAACATCTGAGGAAATTGGGCGAGGCAGGAACTGCGTAGCTGAATGTCTCGGCTTCAGCCGCTGAGGTAAGGGTTACATTTACCTCAGGCGCTAAAGCGCGTGTCCAATTGGGGCCGGAATATGCACGCCTAAAAAGGCGGGCTCCACTCGACATCCGGTAAGCGAGTGAATTTCACACCTACCCACCAGCACCAGGTCCCTTCCGTTGGCATTCCTTTTCTCCTGCCTGTTATGCTTCTGGGTTTTGGGAGAAAGCCAGATGCGTAATCTTGCAGCAGTTCTTGTTGTCCTGCTTTCTTCAGCCCTCATCTCGCGCGCACAAAATCCACGGCATCCATTCACCTTCGACGATGCCGCGACTCTGCATCACGCCCGGGCGGTCGCGGTTTCACCTGATGGCAAGACCATTCTGTATCGCGTCGGGTTTGGCGGCCAAAAAGGTCCGGACAACACGGAATGGTATTTGATCGCGACCTCTGGCGGCGACTCGCGCCATCTCGACATTCCGGAACAATTCAAGCCGTCAGGTTTCACCGCCGACGGCAAGGCGCTGTACGGCCTGCTGAAGGTGAATAAAATGGCGCAGTTGGCAACGCTCCCCCTTGCGCCTGCGAATACTCCCGCAGCCACTGCCGCAACTCCGGTTGCGCTGACCGCGTTGCCCAAAGGAATCCAGAGCGCCTTGATCTCACCTGACGGGAAGCGCTATGCGGTGCTGGCCGATCCGCGGCTTCCCGATCCACTTGCCGATGTTCACACAGTCATCGAGGCCGAACCGACCAGTCTCTACGTCGTCAATACCGATGGCACGGGCGGAGCGTGGTGGTGTCCCACATTGCGGGACATCGCCAGCGAAGGTATCGCGTGGTCGCCGGATGACGCCTCGATTGCGGTGTTATCCCAGACGCCGAAGATCGGCTTTCATTACATTCATACCAACATCGACGTGTGCAGCGCGTCTGCGACCCGCCACATCGCGAACACCGATAACCCCTCTTCCAATATCGGCTGGATCAACGGCGGCAAAGATCTCGTATTTCTTAGCACGACCACGCAGGTCCTGACGCCGGACCATGTGTGGACCGTTTCCGCTGCGAGCGGAACGCCGCAGGACCGCACACCTGATCTGCCGGCCAGCGCTGTTCACCTCGCGGTCGATCCGATTGGCAACGCCTGGGTTTGGGTAGCTCGCGGCGTGCAGATGGAGGTTGACGCCTTCAAGGACAACACTCTGACTCCCAGTTACAAGTGGCCCGATGGCACCATCGACGACATGGTTACACCGCAGATCGCCTCCGCTCCCGAGGTGCGCGTATTCACGGTAGGCGACCCGCAGCATACGGCTAACGTTGCCGTTGCCAATGGCAGCACGTTGCAATGGATCACGCATGAAGGCGATGACCAGCTCGCGAAAATTGCATTGGGCGATGTGCGCGCGGTGCACTGGAAGAGTGCGGAGGGAATTGCGCTGGAAGGTATCGCGACCTTCCCGGCGGACTACAAGGCCGGCCAACAGTACCCATTCATGGTTTTTCCCCACGGCGGCCCGGAAGCGAACGATACGCTGAATCTCGATTCCTTTACCAGAACATTTGCGGGTATGGGTTACGTTGTGTTGCAGCCGGAGTATCGCGGCTCAACCGGCTACGGCAGCGAGTTCCTCAATGCTATTTATCAGCACTTCGGAGATCGTGCATATCGGGACGTGGATAGCGCTACAGACTATGCCATGGCGCAGGGTTGGGCCGATCCGCAGAAGCTCACTATCTTCGGTTGGAGCGCCGGCGGCTTTATGACCGCCTGGACGGTGACGCAAACGAATCGCTATAAGGCCGCGATTGAAGGCGCCGGCATCACCGATTGGCTCAGCTTTATCTGGACCAGCGATGTGCAGCAGTTTGACTATGACGCGCGCTGGCCGGACCAAGATCCGCAGGCATTCCTGATCTTCTCGGCTGTGATGCATTCGGAAAAGGTGACCACGCCGCTGCTGATTCTGCATGGCGCAGCCGATGAACGCGTTCCCACGTATGAAGGTCGCGAGTTGTTCGAAGTGTTGGCAGCGCGCGGCAAGACCACGCGGATGGTGACGTATCCCGGTTCGCCGCACTTTCCCACAGTGTGGGAGCAGATACACGATGTCGTTCGCGAGATCGCAGCCTGGCTGGCTCGTTACAATCCTTAGGCGACTGGATCTCGCGCCGCAGCGCAGTGGATCAATTCTGGGTTGTCACCGAACCGGAGTGAAGATACTGCTTCATCATGGGAATGATGTGTTCCCACCAGTTTCCCTGCCAATCGACGGTTCTCCGCGGCAGTGTGGCTACTTTGCTGGTACAGGCGTCAGCCTTCGCCAAGTCGCCTTGCTGGCGATAGATGATGGCCATGCTTCTTAGTATCTGCGTACTCTGGTCCGCGTTCCACGCCTCTTTCAAAGCTTTCTGATAGTACTCAAGGGCAACGTTGAGATTGCCGTGCGATTGCTCATACGAGGCGATATCAAGATTGATGAACGGGTCGGCGGGCTCGTACTCGGCGGCGCGGAAATAATGCTTGATAGCCTCATCGTGCCGTCCCGACGCGTCAAGGGATATACCGAGAAAATATTCCGCTTTCCAATTTCCCGTCGTGACCTCGGCCGAGTGCGCCCATAGCGTAACGTCGTCTTGCCAATAGCCAATCTGCCGGTAGGTGACCACGGTAAGGGCCGCGAGAACGATGACACTAACGGCGGGAAGCCAGGCCTTCGGAAGATGCCGCTCGGAGGCCCAATCAGCCACGCCCCAACACACCATCAGGAAAAGCCCGATGAACGAGACATAGGCATAGCGATCAGCCATGCCCTGCACATCCGCCTGAACCAGACCGATGCAGGGAACGAGCATGATGAGGAACCACAGCCATCCCACAATGTAGTAGCGATGGCGGCGAGCTCGCGCCGCAACCACAGTGATCAGCAGCAACACGGCGATCGCCGGCCAGACTTGCCACCAATGCAATGTCTTGCCAGGATGCGGATAGTACAGCGCCAGATTCGCCGGCCAGAATGCCTTGCGTAGGTAGCGCGTGTAGGAGACGAGCGCGTTCTCAATGCGCAGCCAGAGGGTGTAGGGCTGCTGTTCGCCGGCCACGTGTTGCGCGATCATGGTGACTCCCGCATCCACCAGGCAGATGAAGAACAGCGGGAACTTCTCTCTCACCAGCCACCAGAAACTCTTTGGAGGAATGCCGGCGGGCGGCGGCGTGACGGACGGCTCCCCGGCGAACATGCGCTGCAGCGGCCAGTAATCCCACAGCAACAGCACCAGCGGCAACATGATGATCTGCGGCTTACTCCACAGACCCAGAATGAACAGGGCGGCTACCACGATGTAACGCAAGACGCCCGGTTTGCCGGCATACCAGCGATAGGCGCCCAAAGCCAGCAAACAAAACAGTGTGCTCAGCATGGTCTTGCGCTCGGCAACCCATGCAACGGATTCCACGTTGAGCGGATGTAGCGCGAACAGAGCGGCCACCATGAAGCTGCGCGCCGTATAACCGGTCGCTCGCTTCAGCACCAAGAACAGAAGGATTGTATCGATTGCGTGCAGCAGCACGTTCTCATCGTGATGAGGGGCGGGATCGAATCCGAACAACTGGATGTCGATGGCATGGGATACCCAGGTGACCGGATGATAGTTGCCGGCGTATCCATGGGTGAAGGCCCAAAACACCGCGCCCGGTGTCAGGCCGTTGGCGATGTGCTGGTTCTGAGTTACGTATTTGGCGTCATCGATGTTGGCGAAGGGGTGATCGTGGACCGGCGAATACACTGCAATCGTAATCAGTGCCAATATCAGCGCGAAAAGCGCGGTGCGTAAAGACGAGTCTTGGAAGAAAAAGTTCGCTTTCGGGTGTACTGCTACCTCAGGTTTAACGCCAACGGAAGCCACGGGTCCCCCTTTTCCGCCGAAGAGTATATCCGATATGCGTTTCTGTACGGTGGAAGAATTCTGCAGTTGCCGTCGCGCTGGCCGCGTGCGTCAAGCGTTTTCTGGAGATCCGGATTGATGCGCAATCACGACAAGTCGTTCCTTACTGAGCGGGATCGGATGTGGTTTGTCCCATCTCCATGGATCACCCATGAACCTTCGAGCGGAATCCAGCTGGCTGGTACCGACGAGCAGGCACAACCTGCCGCCTGGCCGTAACAGCCTCGCCGCAATCGGCAATGCGCGCTCGAATCGCTCGACTGCGCGCAGAGTAACGATATCGGCAGTTTGTCCCCACTGCTCGGCACGACCGCAGAAAACGTGAGCCTGGTCGAGTTTGAGCGCGCGGACGGCTTCGCGCAGGAATACCGCCTTTTTGTTCTGCGATTCGATCAACGTCAGCTCAAGCTGCGGCGCCCAGAGCTTCATCGGTATGCCGGGTAAACCGGCGCCTGAACCGACATCGGCGAGAGAAGCGGCGTCTGCGTCGAGCGCGCGAGGAAACAGCAGCTTGGCCGCGGATAGCGACTCGCCAAAATGCCGGGTAACAATTTGCTCGGGATCGCGCACCGCGGTTAGGTTGATGCGCGCATTCCATTGCAGCAGTAGATCGAGGTAAAGCTGCAAGCGGTCGGGCAAGCCGGACGGAAGCTCCACTCCGTCGACAAACGGCTGCAATAGTTCCAGGATGCGAGTGCGATCCATCGACTTCTGATTATCAGGCATCGTGCGGGGGAATTTGGGGTTCGCAGGATTGCGAGCAGCCGCCTAGGCACGCTCAAACGCATGCTTCAGGTGGAGTTCTTCGAGGGCGTGATCTTTGGCTGCGATGAATGATTCGCGCTGCGCCAGCAGGCCATCAGGGGCGCGGGCATAATCCCCTGTCAGCTCGATCATCCCGCGCGCGGCCAGATCTTTCGCCGCTGCGATCAACCTGTCGACCATGTTGGGATCGGCCGCACCGAGGTACTGCGCATCGCAAGGATCGGGGATGAGCACCGGCTGGCGTTCACTCCCGCCGCCCCAGAAAACTTTTCGCGCGACAAATTCCTCGATCTGCTCGGGAGTGGCGTGCTGAAAAGTGAAGTGCTGTTGGCGGATGCTGTAGCAGCGGCTGGAAACCGGCACTGGCTGGCGCTTGCCTGATTTGAGCAGCTCGAGTTGCTTGTCATCGAGCGCCTTGCGCGCGGTGTTGATCGCGACCCAGAATGCCAGATCGCTATCGAGCGACGGCAGCACTTCTCGGACGGTCTGCGCCAGGTTGAGCGCGAGGTCGGCGTGCAGCGGTCCACCATCGTTCAAGCGCAGCGTGCCGTGCACCACGTACCAGTCGCTGCCGCCTTCCGAGCGATGAAATGGCCATTGCAACTCGATGCGCACGGGCATGCCGTGCAGAGTGACGCCGGTGAAGGTTTGGTCGGTTGCCATGGATCAGCAATCGGCGCAACGCGCCGCAATTCCATTATGCCGCAACAGACTAATTCAGAGTGGGATATGCCTTCGCGGTGTTCCACCGATTCTCGGTCTTCCTGCAAAGCGTAGATCCCTCGATTGCGCGCCCGGCCAAGCGGGCGCTCCGCTCGGGATGACAAGTTCAGAGCGCTACGTGGTGAGAAATAGTCGCTACAATCGGAGCGATGTCCTTTCGCTTCGAGATTGAGGCCCGCGATGGCGGTGCGCGAGCCGGGCGACTATTCACGCCGCACGGCGTGGTCGAGACGCCGGTATTCATGCCGGTCGGAACGGTCGGCACGGTCAAGGGTGTACCGCAAGACACGCTGGAAGAGTTGGGCGTACAGATCCTGCTGAACAATACCTACCATCTTTATCTCCGTCCGGGCGTCGAGATGGTTCGCCGGCTGGGAGGGGTGCAGAAGTTCATGTCGTGGAACCGGCCGATTCTCACCGACTCCGGCGGATTTCAGGTATTCAGCCTGAGTGATCTGCGCAAGATAACGGAAGAGGGGGTCGCGTTCCGCTCGCATCTGGACGGCTCATCGCATTTCTTCAGTCCCGAGAGCTCCATCGCCTCGCAGATTGCATTGGGAGCGGACATCATCATGGCTTTCGACGAGTGCACCGAGCATCCGGCGGAGTACGCGCGAACGAAAGAATCGATGGAGATGACGCTGCGCTGGGCCGCGCGCAGCAAGAGTTACTTTGAGGAGCACAAGCAGGAGGTGCCGTGGTTTTCTGGCGGACTAAACTCCGCCGGAGATATTACTGCGGTTCGGAACGGCACGGCGGAAGCCGTTCCCCTTCAAGGCGAAACGCAGACGCTGTTCGGCATCGTGCAGGGCGGAATGTTCTCCGATCTGCGGCGCGAGTCGGCACAGCGCACTGTGGAGCTGGATTTTCCCGGGTATGCCATCGGCGGATTGAGTGTCGGCGAGCCGCGCCCGATGACCTACGAGATGGTTGACGCCGCGATCCGATTCCTGCCGGAAGACAAGCCGCGCTATCTGATGGGTGTTGGCACGCCGGAGGAGATTGTGCACTACGCGGCGCAGGGCGTGGACATGATGGATTGTGTTCTTCCGACGCGCGCCGCGCGTCATGGCCTGCTCTTCACCTCGGAGGGCCGCATCACCATCAAAAACGCGCGCTATGCTGCTGACGAAAGCCCGCTCGACCCCGATTGCGGGTGCAAAGTCTGCGCCCGATATTCGCGGGCCTATCTGCGTCATCTTTATGCTTCGAACGAGTTGCTGGCGCAGGTGCTCAACACGATTCATAATTTGGCGTTTTATCTGGAAACTATGCGGCGGGTGCGGCAGGCCATTCGTGCGGGGCAGTTCGAGCGGTTTCTTTCGCAAGTGCGGCCGCCGCATCTCGCAGCGGATATCTGAGATTTGGCGTAGGGCAGTTTGATTCAGTTATCCTCCAGGGTGGAAGCACGCCTGAGCCGGGGTACTGCCACTTTTCTCGAAATCGCGATAGAATGACAGATCAGGGAAAAACCTTCCGGTTCGTGTTGGTACGCTGACCGATGACTGCCCATATGGTGTGAGCAGTTGGGCAGAGATCCTAGTGGTCCGTTGGAAGTCCCCAACATCCGAAGTGCTTTGGACATGAGGGATGAATTTGTGCGCTGCGGCGTGCTTTTAGAGGCCGCTGAAAATTTTGGGATGCGGAGGGCCGCCGGCTGGAGCCGGCTCCGGAGTGGGATCAAGCACTGCGGACCGCTCTGCGCTCAGGACGGTCCAGAGTTTTTCAGGAGCTTGTTTAGGCGTGCGTCAGGTTGCATGGGGAGATTGAGCGTGAAGCTCTCAGGCGCCGTTTCCTCCGGCAGCTAAAGCCGGAATTTTTGGGATGGTTTATCGGCGCAGACAAAGCTGCGCCGCTTCGAAAGTCGAGTGAATGATTAACTTAGCAGCGTTGGCAGCTCCAGGGATCGGCGGCTCGGCCCCGCTCCTGATGATGGTTGCGATCTTCGCAATCTTCTATGTTCTGTTGATCATGCCGCAACAGCGTAAGCAGAAGAAGTGGCAGGCCATGCTGTCGCAGATTAAGCCGGGCGACAGAGTGGTCACCAGCGGCGGCCTCACCGGCGCCATCATGTCGGTCAAGGACGATGCCGTCATCCTGCGCGTTCCTCCCGACAACATCAAGATTGAAGTCGCCCGTTCCTCGATTGTCACCTTAACGACTCCGGAGGATGGCACCAAGTCTTAACAGGGTTGCAGTTTGTCATGAATAACAAGAACCTTCTCGCCAGAACAATTCTGATTATCGCGGTGCTGCTCATCTTTCTGTTCGGCATCTTCGGCGTTCCCAGCAATTTCAGCGGACAAGGACTTTTGGCTGCGGTGCAACAGCGCATCCACCTGGGGCTGGATCTTAAGGGTGGGACGCATCTGATCCTGCAGGTGCAGGTCAATGATGCCATCAATGCGGATACCGACCGCGATGTGCAGCGGCTGAAAGACGATCTGAAGAAGGCCAACATCGCCTTCGGCGATATCTCGAAGCCCGACCCGCAGCACAATCCTGAACTGATCGTCATCAAGGGTGTGCCGCCGGAATCTTCTTCCGACCTCCGCCGCATCGTCAGCGATAAGTATCCCGAGTACGATTTGACGTCAGGGGCGCAAAACACCTGGTCGATGACGATGAAGTCGGCGATTGCAACCGAGACCAAGAAGAAGGCAGTACAGCAGGCGATCGAGACCATTCGCAACCGCATCGACCAGCTTGGCGTTTCCGAACCGGTGATTCAGGAGCACGGTCTGGGTGATTACCAGATCCTGGTGCAGTTGCCCGGTGTCGACGATCCCGCTCGCGTGAAAGAGATCATGCAGTCGACCGCCATGCTGGAAATCCGGCAGGCCATCAGTGGACCCTATCCCAGCGAGCAGGCGGCATTGCAGGCCACTGGCGGCGTACTTCCCCCGGATGCGGTGCTTATGAAAGGCACGACGGGGATGCACGGTCAGGACCAGAGCGATCAGGGTGAGGTGTACTGGGTTATCAGCCGTACCGCGGCGGTGAGCGGCAGCGATCTGCGCTCGGCGGACGCCGGAACCGACGAGAATGGCCGTCCTGACGTGAACTTTAATTTGACAGGCGAAGGCGGACGTCGCTTTGCCGCTTTCACCGGTGCACACGTCGGCGACAAGCTGGCGGTTGTACTCGACAACAAAGTGAAGTCGGTAGCAACGATTCAGGAACAGATTCATGACCAGGGCCGCATCACCGGCAGCTTCACGCAACAGGAAACCCGAGACCTGGCGTTGACCTTGCGTTCCGGCGCGCTGCCTGCGGGAATCAAGTATCTGCAGGAAGTGACGGTGGGGCCGTCGCTGGGCGCTGATTCGATTCGCGAGGGTGTACGGGCGGCGATCATCGGCATCGCCGTGGTGCTGGTCTTCATGCTGTTTTATTACCGTGCGGCCGGTATCAACGCCGACCTGGCGCTGCTTCTGAACCTGGTGATCCTGCTGGGATTTCTGGGATTCAGCGGCGCGACACTTACCCTGCCGGGAATTGCGGGAGTGATTCTCACCGTCGGTATGGGCGTGGATTCCAACGTCCTGATATTCGAACGCATTCGTGAAGAGTTGCGGCACGGCAAGACACCCTCGTCGGCGGTGGATCAGGGTTTTGCGCACGCGTGGACAACGATTCTTGACACGCACGTGACGACGATTGTTTCCGCCGTCATCCTGTTCCTGTTCGGAACCGGGCCGGTAAAAGGATTTGCGGTCACGCTGAGCTTTGGTCTGGCGGCGAACCTGTTCACGGCGGTATTCGTATCGCGCGTGATCTTCGAAGCGGTGTTAAACCGCCATCAGCGTGGCGAAGCGCTCAGCATTTAAAAAAGATTCTGCAAGGGGCTAGCGGTGGAGTTATTTCGCGATACCAATATCGATTTTCTGGGCAAGAAGTGGTACTTCCTTGCCTTCTCGCTCGTCTTCAGCGTTGCCGGAATTTGCTCCATGCTGTTCTGGCACCACATTCCGCTGGGAGTCGAATTCCGCGGCGGGACGCTGGTCTACGTGAAGTTCGCGCAGACGCCGAACCTCGACCAGATCCGCCACGACATGGATCGCGCCGGACTGCACGACCCCAAGATCCAGAACTTCGGTCCGCCTTCGGGCAACGAGGTGCTGGTCGACCTCGGGATCCAGGAAACCAGCGAAGCTGCGCTCGACAAGGGCAAAAACACGATCATCCGAGCGCTCGAGCCGGCAAGTGCCGCCGGTAAGCAGGACCTGAACAATACCGGCGCGTCCAGTCTGGAACTGTACCTTATGCAGAAGGACCCGCTGCATCTGGGCACCGACGCCGAGCAGCGCTACACCCAGATTGCGCACCAGATCGACGATTTTCGCAACAAGCAGCACGGAGGCATTCTGAACTCGATCGACGAGTTGAAGGGAATCGTGCCTGCCGAGGTTGTGAGCGCGCTGCAGCAGGACTTTTTCACTTCTGGTTTCGTGGTGCGAAACGTCGAGATTGTCGGACCACAAGTGGGCTCGCAACTGCGTCATCAAGCCATCATGGCGACGCTGTATTCGCTGGGTGGAATGCTGGTTTACCTCTGGTTCCGCTTCGAAATGATCTACGGTGTTGGCGCAGTCGTTGCATGCTTCCACGACACCATCATCACCGTGGGCTTCTTTTCCCTGCTGGACAAGGAAATCAGCCTCACGGTTATTGCGGCCATCCTGACGCTGATCGGCTACTCGATGAACGATACGATCGTCGTCTTCGACCGTATCCGCGAGAACCTGAAGCTGATGCGCCGGGAAAAGCTGGCCGACATTGTCAACAGGAGCATCAACCAGACGCTGAGCCGAACCATCCTTACCTCAGGATTGACGTTCTTGACTGTGCTGTCGCTGTATATTTTCGGTGGCGAAGTGCTGCGCAATTTCTCCCTGGCGCTGGTGATCGGAATTCTGATCGGGACGTATTCGTCGATCGCGGTTGCCGCGCCTATGCTGGTCGCCTATCAGGATTGGCGATCCAGGAAAGCGGGTCAGGCGGTCGCGGAGCGGATGAGCGCGTCGCGCGGCAAGACCAGTAACAAGGTTAAAGTTAAGGCGTAGAACCGCGGGCCTTAAGCAGAAGTAGGTCGTTTTCCCACTCGTCTCCCGCAAGGCGCGAGTACTCTCCAGGGTTCGCTGGAGGTATTTGGCGCGGCGCCGGGTCTGGCCTTCAGGGCGTGCCCTGTCCAACTCCCCTGTCGGGGTGTATACTTCGGCTCGCTGTTTTCCGGGGCAGCCCAACCCCTGTGCAGTTGCATCCTAGGCCCACAAAATATTTGTTTTCTGCGCCGCTTTTCTGGGCACAAATGTCGCGATTCCGGTGTCTAACGTTATCAGGAGTTTCTTCGGGAGAGAACAGGTATGTTTGAAGACAGCCTCTTGGAATCCGGGGGCAAGCTGAAAGGGAAGCGTGGCGCGGTCACCACGATTTCCTTCATCCTGGAGCTCATTTTTCTCGGCATTTTAGTCCTCCTACCGCTCATTTTTACCGAGGCACTGCCAACCAAACAGCTCATGACAATGTTGACGGCTCCGCCTCCGCCGCCGCCGCCACCACCACCACCGGCAGCTGCTCCAAAGATCGTGAAGGTGCAGAGCGAATTGGACAACGGGCAGTTGCGCACCCCCACGGCAATTCCGAAAAAGATTCAGATGATCAAGGAAGATGAAGCGCCACCACCGGCGGTCGGCGGCGTCATGGGTGGTGTTCCGGGTGGAGTTCCGGGAGGTACTATGGGCGGCGTGCTCGGCAGTGTGATGAGCAGCGTTCCCATGGCGGTTCCCAAGGCGGCGACGCCGCAACGCGTGCGCGTCTCGCAGGGCGTCTCGCAAGGTCTGCTGATCCACAAGGTGCAGCCGCAATATCCGCCGTTGGCTCGTCAGGCCCGTATTCAGGGCGTGGTAGTACTGCAGGCATTGATCGGCAAGGACGGGAGTATCCAGAACCTCCATGTGGTGAGTGGCCATCCGATGCTGACCAATGCTGCGCTGGAGGCTGTAAAGGAATGGCGCTACAAGCCCTATTACCTGAACGGCGAGCCGGTCGAAGTCGAGACGACCATCAACGTGAACTTCACATTGTCAGGGGATTGACTTTCACATTTGGGCGCTGTCTGCATCTAAGTTTCAGGTTGATTCTGCCCTTGGGCAGGTTCAGCTCAACATATGTAATCTGTAGCCCCGAGGGCCGCTGCCCGAAATTTTGGCCCTAAGCTTTCAACGTCGCAGTAACAGTAGCTGTTCTGCTGTAACCGAGAAGTTCCGAGGAGGAAAATTCAACACATGTTCCTAGCTAACCTTGCAACCTACGCCCTCAGCCACGTGCCAACGGCTGCCTCCTGGGTTTTCCAGGAAGCAACGATTGGGTGGGATCCCGTCTCGCTGTGGAGACAAATGGGAATTCTGGCGAAGATCGTGGTCGTCATTCTGTTCATCATGTCGGGATGGTCAATTGGAGTCATGATTGATCGTGCCATGGCGTTCAGTGCCGCCCGTAAGCAGTCGCGGGCGTTCGCTCCCGCAGTTGCCGGCGCTTTGCGCGAAGGCAAGATCGATGAGGCCATCAAGGTCGCCGAGCGCAACAAGAAGAGCCATTTGGCGAAAGTCGTAACCGCCGGCCTGCAGGAATTCAAAGCTCACGGCGATTCCACAGATATTCCAGGCGAGCAGATTGAAGCCTCGAAGCGGGCTCTGGAACGCGCCGAAGCCATCGTTCATGCTGAGTTGAAACGCGGCCTGGGCGGTCTGGCAACGATCGGTTCTACGGCTCCCTTCGTCGGACTGTTCGGCACCGTGGTCGGCATTCTGAACTCCTTCAAGGAGATTTCCAGCCAGAAGGCTACTGGTCTGGGAGCCGTCGCAGGCGGTATTTCCGAAGCTCTGGTGACTACCGCAGTCGGCTTGTTCGTCGCGATTCCGGCCGTCATGATGTTCAACTACTTCACCGGCAAGGTGGAAGCCTTCGACGTGGAAATGGACAACAGCTCCAGCGAGCTGATCGACTATTTCCTGAAGCGCCGGAGCGTTCGCCGGTAGGGGGAGACTTGGCCTAATCCGCTGAGATCGAACCCAGCCGACAGGAGGTTGAACGTATGGCATTAGCGTTACGCAACGAAGGCAGCAAGGTAAATTCCAACATCAACGTGACCCCCATGGTTGACGTGATGCTGGTGCTGCTCATCATCTTCATGGTCATCACGCCCATGCTGCAGAAAGGCGCAAGCGTGGATATGGCCAAGGTCAACAATCCGGTTCCGATGCCCGATGCGGACAAGGAAGACGCCTTGCTCGTAGTGGTCATGCGCGATGGTCAGATTTACTTTGGGACCAGCCGCATAAAGGTGGACGAGTTGACGCAGAAGGTAAAGGATCGCCTGGCCGACAAGCCGGACAAGCGCATCTTCATCCGGGCGGACATGCGCGCCAAGTACGGCGCGGTGGTGGACGTGGTGGATAACGTTCGCGCTGCCGGAGTTGATGATGTAGGTCTGTTGACCGAGCAGAGACATGGTGGGGCGGCAAATGCTGAACCGCCGACGGGCGGCGGCAGCTAAGGCGCTCGCGCCCAACAGGAGTTAATTATGTCAATGGCAGTGGGAGGGTCCGGCGGCGGTCCCTCAGCCGACATCAACGTAACACCGCTGATTGACGTGTTGCTGGTGTTGCTGATCATCTTCATGGTGATCACACCGCTCACGCCCAAGGGCCTGGACGCGCTGGTTCCCCAGCCGCCCAAGGACAAGCAGCAGGTGCAAAACAACGAACGTACCATCGTGGTGCAGGTTCTGAAGGGCCCCGGCGATAGGCCGGCGCTGAAAATCAACCAGGATGATGTTACCTGGGAGAACCTGGAAGCTCGTCTGAACGACATCTTCAAGACCCGCGCTGAGAAGGTGATGTTCGTCAAGGCTGACACCGACCTGCCATTCAATGACGTGGCACAGGTCATCGACATCGCGCACTCCGCGGGTGTCGACAAGGTAGGACTGATCACGGCGAAGATCGAAGCCGGCGGTTAGTCCATGCAAGACGCCGTCTCCGGATGCGCCGGTTGGTCCGGGCAATGGAGACGAGCACAGGAACGTGATTCGGGCAGCACTCCTCCTTCTGGATGAGCGGGACGCGAATCCTCAAGCGTCCCGCCATCACTCGGAACCCGAACAAACGCGACGGAGAGTGATAGCAAACATGAACAAGAGCGGACGGGTACTGACGGTACTTGCTGTTCTGCTCGTGATGTTCTCAGCGGTGGGTTGCAACAAGCTGAGAGCGCGCGACCAACTCAACAAGGGCGTTCAGGCTTATAAAAACGCAAAGTACGAAGACGCAATCGAACATTTCAAGAACGCGGTTGAACTTGATCCCAGCTTAACCAATGCCCGCCTTTATTTGGCAACCGCGTATATGGGACAGTACATTCCGGGCGCCGACTCGCCCGACAACAATCGCTATGCGGAAGAGGCTATCGACGTCTTCAAGCAGGTGCTGGATCAACATCCTCCGAAGGAGCAGCAGATCCACAGTCTGAAGGGCATCGCTTCGATGTACTTCCAGGAGAAGAAATTCGACCAGGCGAAGGAATACTATCTGAAGATCGCGCAGCTGGATCCCAACGATCCTGAGACTTATTATTCCCTGGCCGTAATTGACTGGATGCAGGCGTACGAGCCGGACCAGAAGGCCCGCGCCGAGCTGGGTCTGAAGCCGACTGACGAACTCAAGGACAAGAAGGCTTGCGCTGACTTGAAGGCTGAGAACTCACAGAAGGTGGAAGACGGGATCCAGAACCTGCAAAAGGCGCTCCAGCTTCGTCCCGACTACGACGATGCCATGGCGTACCTGAACCTTCTCTACCGGCAGCGTGCCGAATACGAGTGCGACGATGCCGACGCTCGCAAAGCCGATCTCAAGACCGCCGATGACTGGGTCGATAAGACCATGGCTACGAAGAAAGCAAAAGCGGAGAAGGCCGGTCCGACCGGCATCGTTACCACCGAAAGTACTCAGTAAGTTCGCGGTGGTCGCCGCTTCTGGAAACATTACGCCCCTCGCCAAGAGGGGCGTTTTTGCGTCAGAGCTACATTCACACGTCCCGGTCTCTAGAGTCCGCGTCAGAACCTGTGGAGTCCCGACGGGACTCGGATAATTTCCTGCTCTACTCGCTTCCCGCCCCAATTCGCGCAAACAGCGCGCGAATCAGGGGCCGAGTGCGCTGGGCTAACTGCAATTCCACCCCTCCGGGGTTTGACTTTCGTGTGTCATACTCCGCCGCGAACCACACAGTCGGTTATCCGCAGCCGCTGTGACGTCCAACTACGCTTTGCGCAGCCAGCGCGAAATCTGCCTTAAGAGCCGTCGCGCCGGCAATGTATAATCCCGCGCAACAGCTGCAATCTGGAGGGCCGCCAAAACCGTGAGCGATACGCAGGAACTGCTGCGCTTCGGAAATTTCGAGCTGAATCTGGCGACTCAAGAGCTACGCAAGTATGGCACGCTTATTAAACTGTCGCCGCAGCCATTCAAGTTGCTGGCGATGCTGGCCCAGCGCTCCGGTCAGATTGTGACCCGGGATGAGATTCAGCAATCGCTGTGGGGCGGCGAAACCTACGTAGATTTCGAGCAGGGCATGAATCACTGCGTCAAGCAGATCAGGGCCGTGCTCAGCGACAGCGCCGATCAGCCTCTGTACGTCGAAACGATTCCTCGCCGCGGATACCGCTTCCTTGTCCCGGTCGTCCACAAGACCATCGCGGCTCCTGCGCCGCGCGTGGTGGAATCGAAGTCCGGCATCCAGGCAAATGCCTTGCCGCCGACAACACAGCTCAATCCGGCACGCGCCGCAATCGCCACGCCGATGACAGTCGCGGATCCGACAACAGCTCAGGCAGCGAAGGCGACGAATTCAGTCGAAGTTCCACCAGTGATCGCGGGAGCAGCTACAAGCCCGCAGCCCGAGCCGAGCCCGACCCCAATGCGCGGCCGCTTCATCGGCCTGATTGTGGCCATATTGATTCTGATTGCGATCGTTGCCGGGCTGATCTATTGGCATTCGCGCAAGAGCAGGGTTCTAAGCGAGAAGGACGTCATTGTTCTGGCGGAGTTTGATAACACGACGGGCGAGGCTGTCTTCGACAACGCGCTCAAGCAAGCCTTGCGCGTTGATCTGGAGCAATCTCCCTTTCTCAATGTGCTCTCCGAACAGAAAGTTAACGAACAGCTTAGTTACATGGGACGATCAGGAGAGACCAGGCTGAGCGAGGACGTCGCGCTCCAGGTATGTCAACGCTCCGGCAGCAAAGCCGTGCTGGTGGGATCGATCGCCGGCGTCGGTGGCCACTATGTCATTGGACTGCATGCCATCGACTGCGCCAGTGGCGATTCCCTGGGAAGCGAACAGGCCGAAGCCGGCAACCGCAACGGCGTTCTTAGCGCGCTGGGCAAAGCTGCCCGGCGAATGCGCGCGAAACTCGGCGAATCGCTGGCGTCGGTGCAGAAGTACGACACTCCGCTGGAGCAAGCCACTACTTCTTCGCTCGATGCGCTGAAAGCCTACAGCTTAGGACTGAAGATGGCCGACTCGCAAGGCTATGCCGCGGCGGTCCCTTACTTCAAGAGCGCGATCGATCTTGATCCGAATTTTGCAATGGCCTATGCCCGTCTCGGTACCGAATACTACAACCTCAACCAACCGACGCTCGCCGCGCAATACACGACCAAAGCGTATCAATTGCGGGACCGCACCAGCGAACGCGAGAAGCTCTACATCACCTCGCATTATCACGATCTGGTGACCGGCGATCTGAACCAGGCGATCGCCACCTATCGTCTGTTGCAGCAGGCATACCCGCGCGAACAGACGTCCTACCTCGACTTGACTTCCTGCTACAACACGATCGGCAATTACGATGAGGCGCTCGTCCAGGCCAAAGATGCCCTGGAACTGGATCCCGGCAATTCCATCAACTACCACAATGTGGCACTCACCTATATTTACCTGAATCGCGTCGACGATGCGCGAGCCGTGTTGCAACAGGCGCAAGCCCGGAAACTAGCGGACCCTGCGCTGTTGCCTGACTTGTATGAGGTCGCTTTCCTGCGTGGCGATGCGGCGGCCATGTCAGGATATGTTGACGCCGCGCGGGGAAAGCCTGGAATAGACGATCAGTTGCTCGCGCTGCAGTCGGACACCGAGGCTTACTACGGCCGCCTGATGAAAGCTCGCGAGCTGACGCAGGCAGCGCGCAATGCAGCGCGTGAAGCAGGTTCGGCGGAAACTGCTGCTCTATGGCAATTAGCCGGCGCGCTGCACGAAGCCGAGTTGGGCGATCCGCAGCGGGGCCGCGCTGAAACTAACGCAGCGCTTACCGCCAGTTCGCCGTCGTCGACAATTCCCGCTTCTGGATTTGGCGAGATGCAAAGCCCCGGTAAGAACGTCGAAATTTTGTCCGCGCTGGTGCTGGCCAGAAGCGACGATGCAAAACGGGCGGAGGCATTGGCTCGCGAACTAATCAAACGCTATCCCGCAGACACCATCGTGGACGACTACTGGGTGCCAACTATACGAGCGGCTATTGCCCTCGACCAGAAGGATCCGGCGGGCGCCGTCGAAGCTCTCCAGCCTACCGCTTCCTATGAAACCGGATCACCGTCGCCGGGAATCGCGTTCTACCCGGTTTATCTGCGCGCGCTGGCGTACCTGCAGCAGGGTCAGGGTTCGCAAGCCGCGGCCGAATTTCAGAAGATGCTGAAATATCGCGGAGTCATACTGAATCTCTCGACTGCGGCCCTCGCGCAATTGCAGTTGGCGCGCGCGCAGGCGATGAGCGGCAACAAGGCTGCCGCGCGCAAGTCTTATGAGGAATTCCTGGCGTTGTGGAAAGATGGTGACCCAGATCTCCCGATCCTCAAACAGGCGCAGGCTGAGTATGCGAAGCTGCAATGAGGCACTGCAGTGTCTGTCGGCCGGAAATTGCAAACCGTGGCTCAGGCAAAACCGTAAGCAGCAACTGTCGAGTGGTTCGCTCGCGCCTCGGTGGTCTCCGGTTATCACCGACAGATACAGCATGAGTCACTGACAAACTAGCAGCCGCAGGCGTGAAATTCTGGCGGGTGTCGCGGTAGGTGACACTCCGGCCCCTCAAGTAATCCCGCGCCCAAATCTTGTCCGCACGGAAGGAGCGCGCCATGCCCCGCACCACCAGTATCTCTGTCCTATTGTCCACTCTCCTGCTGATCTCATTCGGCTCCGCTCAGCAACCTGCCAGCACCGCCGTTCCGAACCTGATCCGCTACAGCGGAACTCTGAAGGATGCGCAGGGCACAGCGTCGGTTCCGTCCACGACCGTCGGCGTTACCTTCTCCATCTACAACCAGCAGGACGGCGGAGTGCCGGTGTGGATGGAAACACAGAATGTGACCATCGACGCTGCTGGGAACTACAGCGTGCTGCTGGGCAGCACGACAGCCGCAGGCTTGCCCGGCGATCTGTTCTCGCTGCAGGAGCAACGCTGGCTGGGGGTGCAGGTGCAGGGTCAGGCGGAACAACCTCGCGTGCTGCTGGTGAGCGTGCCCTATGCTCTCAAGGCCCAGGAAGCAGAGACGCTGGGCGGCAAGAGCGTCTCGGATTTTGTGTTGGCCAATGGCGCGAATTCCTCCGCGAATGTTAGCAGCACCGGTCAGGCCGTATCGTCTGCTGCGAACAACGCGGTGACGACCACGACACAGACGGCGCCTCTGAGCCAGGGTCCGACCAGGTTCAGCGGCTCGACCTCGGATCAGATTGTGCGGGTGATACAGAGCGGAACGGGAGCGGGGGTGAACGCCACCGCCAGCGGCAATGCCATCGTCGGAAACGCAACTGCGGCCACGGGTCTGAGCTACGGGGTATATGGCTGGGCTGCGAGCACCGAGGGATACGGAGTTCTGGGCAATGCGAGTTCCCCCACCGGCGGAGCGGTGGGAGTGAAAGGACGCTCGGTCAGCACCACGGGGACAGGCGTGCGTGGCATCGAGGTCGCGACTTCGGGCAACACAACCGGGGTAAGCGCCTACGTTGCCAGTCCGGCAGGCACGGCAGCAGTCTTCGATAATGCCGCCGGAGGCACCATCATCAGCGGCCGGAACAACGGAGTGGAAAAGTTCAACGTGGATGGTAGCGGGGATGTGATCTCAGCCGGCACGTTCACCGGAAACGGATCGGGGCTGACCGGCATGCAGTTCTCGCAGCTCGGCGGACTCCTGGGCAGCGCGCAATTCAGCGGAAGTTACAACGACGCGGTGACGCTTAGGAACACTTCCAACGTTTTTTACGGAGACGGTTCGCATTTGACCGGCATCGGCGGGGGCGGTAACTACATTTGGAACGGAACGTCACAACAGCCGAATGCCAATTTCAACATCAGCGGTAGCGGAACGGCTAACGTTTTCAACAGCACGACGGGGTACCAGATCGGCGGCAGCGGCGTGCTGAGGATTGGCAGTGGCGCTGACGATAACGTGTTCGTCGGTGTGGGAGCCGGCGCGAGCAACACCGCAGGCTACCACGACACGTACTCGGGGCACAACGCTGGCTTCTCGAACGACGGCGGGGGCGACAATGTCTTCATAGGCAACCAAGCCGGCTACAACAGCGGCGGCTCCTATGGCAACACCTTTTCCGGCTCCTCGGCTGGCATGAACACCACCGGAACCGCAAACTTCAACGCCTTCTACGGCTTCGCCGCAGGCTACGCCAACACACTTGGATGCTGCAACGCCTTCCTCGGCGCTTTGGCTGGCGCCAACAGCACCAGCGGCTCCTACAACACCGCTGTGGGCGCATATGCGGGGGGCAACCTTACCACGGGCAGCAACAACATCTACATTGAAAACAACGGCGCAAGCTCAGGCACCGAATCCAACACAATACGCATCGGCACACAGGGCACCGGCACAGGCCAACAGAGCGTTACCTACATTGCGGGTATCTACGGTTCAACCTCGGCGGGCGGTGTTCCCGTCTATATCAACTCCAACGGTCAGCTCGGAACCCTGACCTCCTCCCTTCGTTTCAAGGAGCAGATCCGCGACATGGGCGACAGCACCAGCGCCCTGATGAAGCTACGGCCCGTGACCTTCCTCTACAAACCGGAGTATTCCAACAAGGGCGACCGCACGCTGCAATACGGATTGATCGCGGAGGAAGTGGCGAAGGTCTATCCCGAGCTTGTGGCCTATGACAACGAGGGCCAGCCCTACACGGTGCGCTATCAGTACATCACCACCATGCTGCTGAACGAGGTGCAGAAGCAATATCGCCGCGCCGAGGCCGAGGCGAAGGTCATCACTGCGCAGCAGGAAGAAATCAACGCGCAGGGTGAGCGGATGAAGACTCAGGAACAAAAGATAGATTCGCTACAAAAGCAAAATGAAGACTTCCAGCAGCGGTTATCGCGACTGGAGACACTCGTCGGGGCGCAGGTTAAGATGGCCAAAGGAGCGGCTCCGGGCGCTGGAGCACAGTAGTAACAAGCGGGCGCGCAGGCGATGAGCGGCAACAAGGCTGCCGCGCGCAAGTCTTATGAGGAGTTCCTGGCGTTGTGGAAAGACGGTGACCCAGATCTCCCGATCCTCAAACAGGCGCAGGCTGAATACGCGAAACTGCAATGAGGTACTGCAGTGGTCTGTCGGCGGGCTGCCAGCTGGGGGGTGTGCCGCCGGCTAAAGCCGGCTCGGACAAGAAAAATAAGTGGCATATCGGCAAGACTGAAGTCGTGCCCTGATACAAAGCGTCAGTTATCACGCACAAGAAAGGCCGGCGTCCGTACAGGCACGCCAGCCATAGTTCAACTGCGGACTTCAGTTAGGCGCAATCTCATAGAGAACGCCGCAACCCAAGCCTCCGCAACTATTCGCTCCGCCGTAGGCGGCTCCGCCGAATATGTGGCCGCTGGTATCGAGGGTCACTCCGGGAAGACCATCCCCTCCATCGGTGCCGCCGGTAAAGTCGTAGAGGTCGGTATAGATCCAACTGCTGCCCGAGGGCGCCAGTTTGAGAACCTGGCCGTGGCTGAAACCTCCACCACTTTGCAATACTTCATAGACATTCCCGGAGGGATCAAGCACCACGCGATCGACCGCGAAGCCGGATACCGGAACGCTGTAGAGCAGGTTGAATGTCCAGCTGTTGCCGGAAGGCGAGAGCTCGTACACTGTTCCGCCGCCGCCGGGGCCGCCCTGCCAGGTATTGCCGTACAGATTGCCCAGCGCATCCATGGCCAAGCCGGCATCTGGATTTTCGCCATCGGTGGGGCCTTGGAAGCGGTAGAGCACTTTCTCTGTCCAGCTGGAGCCGTTGGATGACAACTCGAAGACCGTACCGCAACCGAACTGGCAGGTAGATGATCCGCCTCCATTCGCAGTTGTGCCATAGAGATTGCCGGCATTGTCCATGATCAACCCGTCGTATGGATTCTCGCCATCGGTTCCGCCGGCAAAGCTGTACAGAACTGTTTCCGTCCAGTTACCGCCGCCGGCGGGCGAAAGCTCAAACACAGCACCGTCGCCGTCGGCGCCTCCAAAGACGGTGGTGCCGTACATATTCCCGTGCGAGTCAAAGATGACGGTGCTGAATGCACTGCCACCGTCACCCTCGCCAGTGAAGCGATACAACACCTTTTCATTCCATTTAGGAATGGGAGTAGTGGGAGGAGTCGCCGGCGGACCTGCGTTGAAGACCGTGCCGCAACCTGTTGCTCCGTCGAAGGTGCACGTGCCTTCGCCGCCGCCTACGGTTGTTCCGTAGTAACTGCTGTTGTAGATGGTGAGGGGCCGCAACGGAAATTCGCCATCGGTGTCACCCTGGAAGCTGTACAGCGGACTCGTCACCCAACCGGAGCCTCTGTGGCTGAGCTTAAAGAGTGTGCCGCAACCCGGAGTTGTCCAGTACGAGCAGCTTCCCGTTCCTCCAGCTCCCGCACTTCCGAAAAGGTTGCCGTTGCTGTCCATGATCATGCTGGCAAACGGACTGGCGCCGTCGCTACCGCCGGTGAAGTTGTGCAGAACGGAATAGGTCATCGGCGGGAGTCCCAGGCCCCACAGATCCTGGCCGCTGTTGCCAATGAGCGTCCCCTCACCTGTGCTGGTGTTCAGGGTATAGAGGTTACCTGATATGTCGGCGGCATAGAGCACGCCGTCGGCAAAGCCTATCGACGAGACATCAGCCGCGATACCGGTGTTGCCGACCTCCGTCGCCAGGCCGGTCGTCGTGTTGACGGAATACAGCAGCGTGAACTGACCTGACATGTCGGGCACAGCGGTGTATAAGGCCGTTCCGCCGCCTGACATCGACTGATAGCCGCCGGATCCGAGACCGGTCGGCCCGATCAGCGTGCTGGCACCGGTGGCTGCATTCACGGAGTAGAGGTTCTGGTCCGTACCGATGGCGTAGAGCTGAGATGTGGTGCCGCCGAAGTCATAGTAACTTGCGGTGCCGTTGCCTATAGTGACGAAATTCCCGTTGGTCGGATTGATTTCGTAAAGGGTGCTACCGGGATAGTTGGCGGCAAACATGTTTGCCCCCAATCCGGCAATTCCCGCAGGCTCGAAGCCGGGATTGCTGATCTGGGTAAAGACTCCAGTACTGACGTTGAGGGTTCCGTAGATGCCGGACTGGGTCATGGCGTCTATGGTCTGGGCTTGCGCCAGGGGCGAAGTGGTGACCAGCAGCGCTAGTCCAATTATCGTAATTGCCACATTCCCCAGAATGCGCACGAGGGTCGGTCGAGTGTGACGCATCTTTCATTCTCCAATTTGAAATCTTTTTGGGTGCCGGACAAGGCCGAGTAACTGCCTGATTCTGGGAGCGAGTGGTGCGTATGTTATGAACAAACCACTCGGTCGTCAAGACAAAGTCGTCTCCGATCACCAACGAGCAACGTTGGGAGGTGTTTCGTTGATAGGTGAATTAATTTCCCCATATGTCCCCAAGGACTTAGCTGAGGCGGCGAGCAGCGTAGAATGCTGCAATTTTTATGGCACAGTCTGGGGCAGAAGCGGCGTCGGCGCAAGTAGCATGCGGTACGCTACGGTAGCATTGGCGGTAAGTTATTGAGGTTATTAGTAACTATTAACAGCTATTTCATCCGGCTCTGCCGGCTGGGATATTGGGTTGGCCTGCCGGAGTAACCTCGCTATACTAGCGACTGCGCCTGATCGACTGGCTACCCTTCTGCACCAGGCAAGCGAAAATGGAGCGTTCCCTCCAACGGGCGACCGCGAGTGAGAAGGGAGAACTATCTTCCGTCGCTGCCGTGCCGCGCGAGCTGGTCGAAGCCCAGCTCCAGAAGATTCTCAACTCCCCTTTGTTTCGCAAAGCTCCTCGCCACAGCCGTTTTCTGTCATTTGTGGTAGGCAAGGCTCTCGCCGGCGAAGGGGATGGGGTCAAGGAGTATGTGATTGGGGTTGAGGTCTTCGATCGCAGCCAGAGCTACGATCCCGGAAGTAATCCCGTCGTTCGCGCCGAGGCCCGGCGACTACGATCGCGCATGGCGGAGTACTACCGCGACTTCGGGCAGCATGATCCGGTTCACATTGAGCTGCCCAAGGGCACCTACGTTCCAGTTTTCCATCGCAACGGGGCTGCGGCTGCCGGAGCGGCCGCGGCTGAAGAGCCGGAGCTGCACGTTGAAGAGAAGCCGCGCAGGCGCTCTCCTCAATCGGAAATATCTCAGCAGAAGAAGCGTAGTTGGGTGGCGTGGCTCGTTGCCTTTGCACTCCTGCTGATTATTTCCGGCGGTGACGCGATATACAGACTGGCTTCAAAGAAGAGTTTGCCGGCCGCGTCACCGGCCGAAGAGCAGCCTATGCTGGTGCTCGCCGACTTCACCAATACCACCGGTGATCCGGTATTCGACGACTCGCTGCGGCAGGGACTTTCCTCGCAGCTGGAGCAGTCTCCATTTCTCAACGTGTTGCCAGACCAGCGCATTGCGCAGACGCTCTCGTTGATGTCGCACTCAAAAGACACACGCCTGACGAATGAGCTGGCGCGCGAGGTATGTCAGCGAACTGCCAGCTCGGCCATGATCGAGGGATCGATTGCGACTGCCGGCGGCGGACAGTATGCTCTGGCGTTGCAAGCAACGAACTGCCAGACGGGAAGCGTTTTTGCCAGGGAACATGTCAGCGTCGCCAACAAGCAGGACATTCTGAAGGCTCTCGCAGAAGCTTCCAGCAAGTTGAGGCACGATCTTGGGGAGTCGTTACCCTCGCTCAAGCGCTACGATGTAGCTCCCGAAAGCGTGACCACCGCTTCGCTGGAAGCGCTGCAAGCCTATAGCCACGGCAGCCGCGCCATGATGGTGTCAGGCGATTACGATGCCGCAATAAAGTATTTCCAGCGTGCCACCAGCCTGGATCCGAACTTCGCCATGGCTTATGCGCGAATGGGAACCAGTTATTCGAACGTCAATCAGAACGAACGCGCCGCCGACAACCTGCGCCAGGCTTACGCACTTCGCCAGCGAGTGAGCGATCGTGAACGGTTCTACATCGACTCGCACTATTATCAGCTGGTCACTGGTGATGATGTCGCGGCTCGCGCCACTTATGAATTGTGGGCGCAGACCTACCCCACCGATGATGTCCCCATGATCAATCTGGGTAGAACCTATGCGGAGCTGGGCGATTACGACAAATCACTCGCGTCTTATCAGAAAGCTCTCAAGCTTGGTCCAGAGACCGGGCTGCTCTATGGCAATCTGGTTTACAGTTACCTCTCGACCGATCGTTTGGATGAAGCGCGAGCTACTGCGCAACAGGCTTGGGCGCATCATCTCGACTCGCCCTGGATCCACCTTTATCTTTACTGGCTTGATTTCGTGCAACACGATAACGCCGGTATGGCGCGCGACGTTGCCAGCGTAACCGGTAAACCGGGCGCTGACGATCTCGCCTTCTATCTCGAGGCGAATACCGCTGCCTATGGCGGTCAGCTCAACCAGGCGCGCGAATTGACCGGTCAGGCTGCGGAATCTGCCAAGCGAGCCGACGACAAGGACACCGCAGCCGGTTATATGGCAATCGAAGCGGTACATGAAGCGCTGGTTGGAAACAGCCTGTTCGCGAAACAACAGGCACAATCGGCGCTCGCGCTGTCGCCTAGTAAGGAAGTGCAGTCGCTCGCAGGGCTGGCGCTCGCGTTGGCGGGAGACGGCGAGCAAAGTACACGCATGGCAACGAACCTTGCGAAGCTCTACCCGGAAGATACCTGGGTGCAATTCATGGATGTGCCGACAATTCACGCCGCACTCGCCTTACAACGTGGCAATCCTCAAGAAGCTATCAAAGCGCTGGCGCCATCGGCGCCGTATGAACTGGGACGTGGCGATTTGATCTGGCTTTATCCCGTATATCTGCGCGCGCAAGCCTATCTGGCGGCGCATCAGAGCACCGCGGCAATCGCGGAGTTTCAAGTGATTCTCAGCCATCCTGGACTCGTACTCAATGAGCCGATCGGAGCGCTCGCTCATTTGGGACTGGGCAGGGCTTACGCACAGGCTGGTGATACGACGAGGGCAAGAACTGCGTATCAGGATTTCCTCGCACTTTGGAAGGATGCCGATACGGAGCTCCCCGTGCTCAAAGAGGCCAAGGCGGAGTATTCCAAGCTGCAATGAGAACACTCAGCAACTAGCAATTAGCAATTAGCATCTAGCACCTAGCATTTGGCATTCGGCGAATTCCACGAGAGCGAGCTGGGGGATCGAAGGTGTCGTGCGAGATAATCTGCAGGGTGGCCCCGCAAAGCCGACGTTATGCAAATGGTCTTGAGGCTGTTGAACTTTTTGTTCACCGAGAATCTTCCCTGCTTTTGATCGAAGAGAGGCCAATGCCGGATCAGCGTCTGACAATCACCTTTTCGACCCCGACCGGGGACTACACAGGCGGACTACGCAACTGTGCTGATCCGTATCTTTGTCCCGACCTTTGGACTCGCCTTGGCACGAAGGTAACCCTCGCGGAGATAATGCGAGATAACAAGATCAGACCCGGCGCTCTCGTGAGGGTGCGAATGTCGCCGGGGAAGTGGACGTTACTAGGCCCAGCTATATGAAGCGGCGGCGTTAATTACCAAATGCTGAGTGCTGACTGCTGACTGCTGATTGCTGCTTCCTACAACCACCCCTTCGAGCGCGCAATTCTCGCTGCCTCCACTCTGTTCGCCGCGCCGAGCTTGCTGATTGCTTCCGACAAATAATTGCGCACTGTCCCTTCCGACAAGTTGAGCTCGTTGGCGATGTCCAGCGTGGTTGTGCCTTCTGCGGCGAGACGCAGCACCTGGCGCTCGCGATCGGTCAGCGGATCGGGTTCGTCGCTCCAAGCCTCGGCAGCAAGTTGGGGATCGATGACGCGCAGCCCGCGACAGACGCGACGCACCGCGTCGGCTAGTTGTTCGGCAGGCATGTCCTTGAGCAGGTAGCCGGAGGCGCCGGCCTGGAGGGCACGTCGCAGGTACCCGGCACGCGCAAACGTCGTAAGAATGATGACGCGCACCGCAACATTGTGCCGCTTCAACTCGGCGGCGACTTCCAGGCCGGTAAGCGTCGGCATCTCGATATCCGTGATAAATACGTCGGGACGGGTCTGTTGCACCACACGCAAGGCTTCGTCGCCGCTGCGGGCGCGCGCGACGACCTCGATGTCATCTTCCATTTCGAGCAGGGCCGCGAGCGCGCCCAGGACCATCGCCTGATCTTCGGCAATGACGACGCGGATTTTGTCGCGCTTAGCGCCGCTCACCTACTCAGTTTCGCAGAGCAGGTGTGGCTGAGGCTAGTGCGCTCCCGGGTGCAATGGGATGGCCGAGTGGCAAATGAATCAGCAGACGGGTTCCCGCTTGAGTCTGGCGCTGCAACGATCCACCGATGGCTTCCAGCCGCTCGCGCATGCCGCGTAAACCGTTGCCTTCGGGAACGTCGGCGCCGCGACCGTTGTCGGCGATTTCCAGAGTGCAGGCATCGTCCTCGCGCTGCAGGCGAACACTGCACTGCGCCGCTTGCGCGTGCCGAACAACGTTGGTGACCGCCTCCCGCAGGGCCAGCGCCAGTACCGTCTCTTGCGTGGCCGTAAGCGGCAGCTCGGCGACCTCGCAGTTGACCGTAATGCCGGCGGTCTCCAGCGTTTTGCGGGCGCGAATGAATTCCGCAGCCAAGCCCTCGCCGCGATATCCGCTGATGGCTTCACGCACATCGGCCAGCGCGGCTCGCGAGGTCTGCTCCACGTCCAGCATTTCCTGCTTGGCCTTTTGGGGATCGCGATCGACCAACTTGCGCGCCAGCTCGGCCTTCAGCGTGATCAACGACAACGTGTGCCCCAGCAGATCGTGCAAATCACGGGCGATGCGCTCACGCTCGGCGACTTTGGCCAGGTGCTCAATCTCGGCGTCGGCTCGCTGCAACTTGGCTTCGGCACAGTGCTGCAGCGCGCTGAAATGATTTCCCACCCCAATGAGGACCATCAGCAGCCCCATCGATCCCCAGAAAGGCAAGGGCAGCTTGAGGTGATAGGAATAGATCGCCAGGAGGGCGATGGCGGTCACAATCAGGCCGATGGCTCGCCACCTGCGCGTCGTAAAGGCGCCGGAGGCGACAGCAAACACCAGCAGGCTCGCGACGGCTCCATTCTGGGTGTAAACCAGCGCGCCCGACATCACCATCATCGCCAGTACCGCGTAAAACCGGTACGGTTCGGGATGCGAGAACGAATAGAGATAGAGCCAGACGAAAACCAGTCCGTAGATGGTGTTGCCAATCCACAACCAAGGCCCGGCATTGAGCCAGATGGGATAGACAAAAAACCACGTCATGAATGGCAGCCATATGACTGGATACCACCAATGCTTTTTATCCGGGTTGGGGTAAATCTTCCACCAGAGCTTTTGGATGGTATTCATGATCGCCAAAGCCACCTTAATCTATAACCGGCATTTTCATTTCTGCCCCTATGGCTATTGTCTACCGGAGTCAAGCGCCGGCACAATTACATACCAGAGCACGGCCACGGCGGCGATTGCCAAGCCTAAGTTCAGGGTGCGGCCGGTCAACATCAGCCACAGGAAAACTATCATCGCGACTGCCCAGAGAATCCATTCTGTTTGGCATTTCATGAGAGCCTCCGTAGATCGTGGATCGTTGATCGTGAATCGTTGATCGTGAATCGTTGATCGTGAATCGTTGATCGTGGATCGTGGATCCACGGTCTTACTCACCCGTACGTCTTCCCTTCATCTCTGCGATAGCCCCATGCCGCCGCTCCCAGGCACAGCAGGGTGAACGCGAGCAACGCTTCCACATGCCCCCACGCCGGAGTAGGATTGGGCGCCAGTCCAACTGTGTTCAATGCCAACTGCGCCAGATGGAATGGCGGCAAGAACGTTGCCAGCACGCGCAATCCATGCGGCAGCAGGAAGAGCGGAATCCATAGTCCTGAGCAGAACGACATTGGCAAGTAGATGAGGTTGACCAGAGCTGGAGCCGAGTTTGGCTTAGCGAAATATCCAATCGCCAGGCCCATCGCGCTGAACGGAATCGAGCCGGCGACGAGAATGCCGATCAGCTTCGCGGCGGTTGCGACAGGCAGATGCACGCCGCCAAACGCAATGCCCACCGCCAGCAACATCAGCATGATTACCGTACTGAAAACGACGGCGGAAAACAGCTTTCCTGCGAAGTACGCGCCGACCGGCATAGGTGACGCGCGTTTCACTTGCAACCAGCCTTGACCGCGTTCCATCGCCAAGCTAACGCCGAAGCCGAACAACGCGGAGGCGTCCCGAGCGGTACAGGAGACCTCCCAGAATGCTCAGGAACTCATGCTTCCATTCCTTGCGCTCGGGTGGCAGGCCGGCCACGAGATCCTCGACCCAGGTCAGAGCCTTGCCGTCATCGCCGTTGCCTCCCGGCCCCAGGGTGCACACAAGAGCCAGGGCCGCCCGACCCGGCCTCCAGGGCCGCGGCCGGATGCCGGCCCCGCATCGCCTGGCAGACGGCTTGATAGCCGGCCTCGTCGTCGATCTCGAGATGGGCGATCGCGGCCTGCTGCCAGACCTCGTACGGGACGGTCCCCTGCGCGATGGCCCGATCGTAGAGCTCGGCGGCGGAGCGCCATCGCCCGGCCCGGCTCCGCTCGGCGGCCAGCCGGATCAGGAACGGAATCGGCGCACCCTGGTCGACGGCCCGGGCGAGCTCGGCCTCGCGGTCGAGCGGTGCGGCCCAGCTCGGCAAGGACCTCGGCCCGGGGCGCAAGGAGGAGCCAGTCGCCGGGCCGGGGCGCCGACGCGGTCGAGCAGGCGCAGGGCGTCCTTCGGTCGGCCGGTCGGCGCCGAAGACTCTCGGCCCGGTGGGCGAGCCAATCGAGGACGCGGTCGCGAGGGCCCAGCTCGATCGCGCGGGCCAGCTCGGCTTCCGCTGTCTCGGGGATCCCCGGCCAGCAGCAAGGCCAGCGCTGGCGGGCGCGGAGCAGGCCGTCACCGGGCCGGGCGGCGATCAGCCGGTCGAGGTGCCACCGCGCCGCGAAGCCATCGCCGACGGCCTCGGCGTCGCGGGCGCAGGCCTCGTGCCAGGCCGGCTCCTCGTCGGCCGGGTGAGACACCTGCGAGGTCCCGTCGCGCTGTTCTGCTGCGTCGGCGCCAGGTCTCGGGGTCGAGGACCGTACCTTCCCGGTGCGGCATCCAGGCCCAGCCCGGTCCGCACCGGCAAGCGACGGATCAGCCGCTCGACCGGCTCGTCCGAAGGCTCGGGCAGGGGCCAGGAGCGGACTTCGCCGCGATCGTCCACCGCCAGCACGGTTCGGCCGTCGAGGCCGAACGCCAGGCCGCGGACCGGGCCGCGGAGCATCCGGGGCGGACCGATCGGCCGGGCGGTTGCCGACGTCCCAGAGATGGATCGAGCCGTCCTCGCATCCCGTGGCGAAGACCGTGCCGTCGGGCGAGAACGCCAGTGCGCCTTGGGCGATCACGCTCGGGTGGGCCAATACCGGGGAAGCGGGCTCGCCGCTGGCGGCGTCCCAGAGCCGTGCGGCAGTCGTCCCCGGCGGACCGGCATTGACCGTCAGGAGCAGCCGGCCGTCCGGGCTGAAGGCCAGGCCGCGGACGCTATCGGCGTGGCGGAGTGGCTCGCCGATGGCTCGGCCGGTGGTGACGTCGACCAGCCGGACCGTGCTGTCCGTCGAACCGGCGGCCAGCCTGGCACCGTCGGGGCTGAAGCCGAGTGCCAATCACGAAGTGCTTGAAGGGGATCGGGTCTGCCCCGGCGCTTGCCGGCCGCCAGGTCCCAGAGCTCGACCTGATGGACCGGATCTCGGCCGTGCCCACGGCCAGCATCCGTCCATCGGGGCTGAAGGCCAGGCTCAGGACGATCGAGCCCGCGCGGAGCGGCGGGCCCAGGCTGGCCCCGGTTTCGACGTCCCAGAGGTGGACGGCGCCGCTGTAGTCGCCGGTGGCCAGGACCTTGCCGTCGGGCCGGAAGGCCAGGACCGACGCCCAGTCGATATGCGGCAGCAGCGGCGAGACCGGCCGGGCCGTGCGGGCATCCCAGATCTGGCACGTGTTGCTCGAGCCGCCGCCTTCACGGAACCCGCGTTCACAGCTTGCGGTCGCGACGCGACTGGCCGTCGGGGCTGAAACGCGACCGCCAGGACGCACGGCCAGCGATGGTTCATCGGCGGGCCGATCGGCTGCCCGGTGGCCGTCTCGACCAGGCGGGCCAGGCCGTCGCCCGTGCTGCCCAGGAGCACGCGGGCACGATCCGCGCTGAAGACCGCCGCGTCGAAGCGGATTCCCGGCTCCGGCGAATGGGTACCGCCATGGCCCTCGGCCGGTCGACCCGGGATCGTCGGTGCGTTCGACCCGATTTCGCCCGTCCGATTTCCCAGAGCTTGGCGATGCCATCCTCGCCGGCGGTCAGGATCAGCCGGCCGTCGGGCGAAAACGCCGCGACCGTGACGCCGAGCCGATGCCGCAGGGGCGAGCCGATGGGCCGGCCGGTGGCGACGTCCCACAGCCGCGCCGTGTGATCCAGGCTCGCGGTCAGGATCAGCCGGCCGTCGGGCGAGAACGAGGCTTGCTTGATCTCGTCGCCGTGGCGCAACAGCGGCCCGATCGGCTCGGCCGGTGGCAGCGTCCCAGAGCCGCACCGTACCCGCGGGGCTCCCGGTCAGGACCAGCCTTGCCGTCGGGCGAGAACAGCCACCGGCAGACCACTCCACCGTGGTGCAAGGGCAGTCCGATCGGCTGGCCGGAGGCGGCGTCCCAGAGCCGCGCCACACCGTTGGTGCCGCCGGTGGCGATCCGGCGGCCATCGGGCGAGAAGGTGGCGCACTCGAGCTGACCGCCATGCCGCAACATGGCCCCGACGGGCTGGCCGAGGTCGATATCCCAGAGCCGCGCCATGCCGTCGGAACCGCCGGTCAGGAGCAACCGGCCGTCGGGCGAGAAGCGAGGATTTACCATCGCCCGCGTGCGAACGACAGGCCGGCGGGCCGCCCCGAGGCCGTCTCCCAGAGCCGCGTGGTCTGGTCGTTACCGTTCGTCACGAAGAGCCGGCCGTCGGGCGAGAAGGCAAGAGTCCAGATGACATTGCCGTGGAGCACGGCCGGGCCGACGCGGCGGCCGGTAGCGACGTCCCAGAGCCGCGCCTTGCCGTCGGAGCCGCCCGTCAGGGCGAGCCGGCCGTCGGGCGAGAACGCAACGCAATAAACCTTATCACCGTGCTCCAGCGGCGGACCGATCGGACGGCCGGTCGACGAATCCCACACCTGGGCGGTGCCGTCGACGCTGCCGGTCAGAACGGCCCCGCCGTCGGGGCGGAACGTCGCGTGATGAATCGCGCCGCGATGCTCGAGGATCGCGCGCAGGGGAGCGACCTGATCCTGCCAGGCCGCCAGGTTGGCCCGCGCCATCCGCGCGAGCTCCGGCCGCTCGGCGGGTGCCTGCCGCAGCGCCTCGGCCATCCAGAGCTGACCCTGGTCTGCTTCCCCCTGCCTGGCCAGCTCCAGCCCGCGATCGAAGTCGCGCGCGACGATCTCGGCCTGGGCCTGGATCGCAGCGACTGGCGCGACTCGGCGTGGGCCGTCTTGTTGGCCCGGGTCGCCTCGGCGTCCGCCCGGCGCCATTGCACGGTCACGGCCGCGAAGCCGGCCAGGAACACCGCGACCAGGGCCGTCAGCAAGCCCGCGACCGCCGGGTTGCGCCGGCACCACCGTACGCCCCGCTCCGAGGGTGCCGACCCGCCGCGACTGGATGGGACGGCCATCGAGGAAGCGCACGCAGGTCGTCGGCCAGCGCACCGGCCGAAGTGTAGCGCCGGCTCGGGTCGCGCTCCAGGCATTTCAGAGCAGATCGTCTCCAGGTCGCGCGGAACCGAAGACCGTAACCGGCGGGGCGAGACGAACCTCGGACGTCACGACCTGGAGGATCGTCTCATGCCGCGTTCCGCCCTCGAACGGCGGGCGCCCGACCAGCATCTCGTACAGAATCGCTCCCAGGCCATAGACATCGGTCGCCGGCCCCTGCGGGGTGCTGCCGAGCAAGCCCGTCTGCTCGGGAGCCATGTAATAGGGCGTGCCAATGGCCGCGCCGCTGGCCGTCGCTCCGGCGTCATCCTCCAAAAGTTTGGCCAGGCCGAAGTCGCTGACCTTCGGCTCCAGACCAGAGCTGAAGGACGGCCGAGTCTGCTCCGAAGAGCCGCTGGAGGCATCAGCCAGGAGAATGTTGCTGGGTTTGAGGTCGCGATGAATGATGCCTTGATCGTGAGCCGCCTGAAGCGCCTGGGCCAGCGGCAGCGCGAGGGCCGCCACGTCGCGCGGCGGGAACAGGCCGCCGCGGAGTCGCTGCGCCAGGTCGCCCCCCTCGACCCATTCCATCACCAGGAACGAAAGTCCCTCGTATTCCCCAACCCCGTAGATCCGCACGACATTCGGGTGGCGGAGCCGAGCGAGCGCCACGGCCTCACGACGGAACCGTTCCCGCGCGCGCCGCGCCGGCGGTCCTCCCCTCCGAGATGACCTTCAGCGCGACAGGCCGGTCCAGCCCCTGTTGATGGGCTCGATAGACGACCCCCATCCCGCCGCGGCCGACTTCGCGCAGCCCGGTGAACCCTGGCAGGTCGGCGGGAAGTGTTATCCGTGCCGCCGCGTGCAGGCCCAGGTGGAAAGCGGGCGTACCTGCCTCGCCCGGCGCTCGAGGGCAGCAACAACTCGCACAGGTGGTCGAGCGGCAGGCGGGATCGAACGCTGAGCGGCGGGGACGAACGGATTACACCAAGGCCAGCGGAAGTCTCCGCTTTCGCGAGCCTTTCCAGGCGGCTCCGGCACGAGGCGCACATCTCCAGGTGATCCTCGACCGCATCGAGAGCGGCCGGGGCCAGTTCCTCGCCCAGCACGTCGAGGAGCTCATCGTTGGCGGGGCAAGGGCTCATGCAAGGTCGGACTCCAGCCGGCCAACTTCCTCGCGGATCAGGCGGCGAACCTTGCTGCTGGCGGCATAGGTGCTCCCCAACCGCATCCCCACCCTCGCCACCGCCTCCTCGCCGGAAAGGCCCTCGAAGTTCAGCAACCAGAATGCCTGCCATGTTTTCGGCTCGACGCGCTCCTGCACTCGCCGCATGGCCAGCCGAAGGAGATCACGCTTGTACTCTTGGTCCATCTCGGCCGCCAAGTCGTCGCGGGCGGCAATCGACTCCAGGTGGCTCAAGACACCGCTCCCTCCCATCCCTTGCTGCCAGCCACGGCGGCCCTCCACGAAGTCACACCAGGCGGAATGGACCAGCGTGCGAAGCCAGCCGCGGAACGGTCGCGACGGGTCGTACTGAAACCGCTGGACCTGGCGCCAGAACTGGATCAGGACCAACTGCGTGACGTCGTGGGCGTCGGCGTCTTGTAGCCCCCAGCGCCGGCCCCACTCAATGATCCGCGGTTCGTAGGCCCGGACGAATTCCGCCCACGCCTCGCCGTCGCCCGCCTCGCTCCGCAGACGCATCAGCAGAGCCGCGCTTGTATCGGGAAAAGCTCCATGCCTCATCGCCGGATGCCTCAGACTCTCCAAGGGGCTCACGGACCGCGTCAGTTCCGCTCGATTCCGCGTAGTGACACGGGATCGGACTCTACGATCGCGCCTCGCGGAGCTTCGACAGGCCTTCTATTTAAACTCTCAGGTGAGATCAATTATGGTCTCCCATACCCCATCGCTGTCAATTTATTTCCTCTTTCCGGTCTAGTCTTTCGATTCGAGGATTCAAAATTCCTCGTCTTGCGAGGGGCACGCGCCTGATCTTCTCCGATTTTTTTCCGATTCAAGTGCTAACTTTAGCCGCACGGACCCCGAAGCATAAATAGGACGACTCGTCGAAACTCGCTCGGCAACAACCGTTGGGTACCAGTTGTCTCTGAGGAACTCGATCCCTCAGTGCTACTGCCTCAGAAACCCGGACGATCACGGCGATCAGAGTCGTTGGCCGAGCGGTTCGGCTGCGCCGATGACGGGGAAACGGATTGGGGGCGATGGCCATTGGAGCCGGTCTCGGTCTTCCTTGAACAACGGGATGAAATCCATGAGGATTCTCGTCGCGGGAAACGAAGGGGCGACTGCTGAGATGCTGCGACGAACCCTGAGCGACACGGGTCAGGATGTCGTCGTCGCGCGAGACGGTTTGCACGCATGGGTGACGCTTCAGAACGAGCACATCCGCCTGGTGATTTGCGAGCGGACCATGCCGAGCTTGGACGGTCTCTCGCTCTGTCGATGCATTCGCCGAATCAAGAATCGTCCTTACACCTACGCGATCCTCTACAATGATTGGAGCGGTCGAGCCGACCGAATCAGGGACTCAGGGCGGGGGCCGACGACATCCTCGTCAAGCCGATCGACCCGGAAGAGCTGGCACTCCGACTCGGAATCGCCCAGCGGATTCTCGCCGTCCACGCGCGGCTCGAGCAGGCCAATGGCTGCCTCGCGGAACTGGCCATCAGGGACGAGCTGACCGGGCTGGTGAATCGTCGCGAGTTCCAGCGGCTGTTCGATCTGAACGTGGCCATGGCGTCGCGTCAAGCGGTGCCCGTGTCCCTGCTCTTCCTCGACATCGATCACTTCAAGAGATTCAATGACGCCTTCGGGCACCCCGCCGGGGATGTTGCCCTTCGAACATTCGCCGACACGGTCCGGGCATCGTGTCGCCATTACGAGCCCGCGGGCCGACTCGGCGGCGAGGAATTTGGCATCGTTCTGTATGGGGCCTGCGGCGCGACGGCTCGGGCTGTGGCCCAGAGGATCCGAGACGCACTCGCTCGCCAGACGTGGGCACACCGGACGCTCACGGCCAGCTTCGGAGCGGCTACGACCGGTCCCGACATACGGACCACCACAGAACTGATCGAGGCGGCTGATCTGGCCCTCGAACCAGTCGAAGCGACGGGGTCGGGGATTGCATCACCCACTGCGACGAACAGGTCCACTTCAGCCACTGGGATTGATATCGTGCCGGCTCCCGGCAAGAACCGGCACCGATCGAGTCGGCCGCAAATTGACCGTGTGATCTCGTCCTTCGGTCCCGACTACAAACAGCTCTTGAGCGATCCGACGGCACGCATTTGACGAATGTGGCGCCGGGCCAGGTCCGTGCCTATAACTCCGTTCATCCGATTCCAGACTATGGCCAACGGCACTACTTCGCTCGGGCTTTCAGGAAGACGATTTCTTTCCCGTACCCTTGCGGGTTTCCAGCCTGGGCGGCTTTCGCTTTTTGGCAGACGACCGTTGCTGTCGAAGCTCCACCGTCGATTGATGGAGCCCTTCACGGCTACGGGTCATGAAATCCAGAATGACGACCAGTTCTTCGTCCGTGTAGCGGGCACTCAGTTCGCCAAACGTTGCGGCGAAGGGCTCGAACAACCGTTCGATGTCACGGCAACGCTTGGGGACCACCTGGACGATGACCCGCCGCCGGTCGTGGGGATCATCCTCCCGTCGCACAAACCCCGCTTGCTCCAGGCGGTCGATGACGGCCGTGATGGCCCCGGTGGTCAATCCGGTCATCCCGGCAAGCTCTCCCGCGGTCAGCGGTCCCTTCATCAAGAGCAGATCCATACACTTGTGATCGGTCACGTTCAGTCCGAGACGGTCGGCGATCGCCTGATGAAACATGATGGTGGCCGTACTCAATTGCCGCCCCGCCAGGACCAGACCTTCGAGCAATTCGGCCCGTTGCGGGAGTTCTCTTGACACGTCCGTCCTTTCTCCTTAAACTTCTAATATCTCAATCATTGAGATATTCGGCGAATGAGATAACCAGCCTCGACCTATTGTAGCAGAGGCGGCTTCGGCATACCAAGGCCCTGGATTCGCAAGGAGGATTCGTTCATGCTGGCACGCAGGAAAAAGCGTACAAAGGACTGCCGCTGACGGGCCTCCTGGCTCGATGGTACGCCAGGAACACGGGGAAGAACATCGAGCAGTACCGGATGGCGGCCCAGGGCGTGGCCGCGCAGCTGCCAAGTGGCAGTCATGTGCTCGAGGTCGCACCCGGCCCGGGCTACTTCGCGGTGGAACTGGCGAAGCTCGGCTCCTACCACATCGTCGGCCTGGACATCAGCCAGACATTTGTCCGCATCGCCACGGACAACGCAAAAAGGGCGGGCGTCGACGTGGAGTTTCGACAGGGCAATGCGTCGTCGATGCCGTTCGATTCCGGCTCCTTCGATTTCGTCTACTGTCGAGCCGCCTTCAAGAACTTCAGCGAGCCGGTCCGGGCGATCAACGAGATGCATCGCGTGCTGAAGCCGGGCGGAAAGGCCGTGATCGTCGACCTGCGAAAGGACGCGTCGGCTAGCGAAATCGATGCCGCCGTCGCGGAAATGGGACTGGGCCGATCAACTCCGTGTTGACGAAGTGGATCTTCAAGCACTCGCTCCTCAAGCGGGCTTACTCGCAGGAGGACTTCCGGCGCATGGTTTCCCAGACGCCGTTTGCGACGTGTGAGATCAAGACGGTCTCGATTGGCATGGAGGTGTCACTCCACAAATGACTGCGACGCCACCGCTGCGAGTGGCCAGGTTCACAGCCGGGGTTGTTTGAGTTGCGCCTTACGGTTGACTGCCCGTCTGCTACCGGCTGCCCGATTTGCCGGAGTCGGTGGGACGATCGGCGGAAGGCTTGTTCACGCGGCGATAGTGCCGGTTGGCATACTCGACCGTATCCTCTCCGAACTGCACCGAGTCTCCGTCCGAGGTGAAGAACAGGCCGGGCCGGTATTCCGTCAGCTTCATTCTGCCATTCCAGTAGAGATGGCCGTTCTTCAGAGCGACCGGCGCTTCATCATCCTGACCGTATGCCCGGGCGTGGTAGACGCCGAGGAAGCGCGCCCATTCCGGTTTGGCCGGCCCTGCCGGGTCGCGCAGGGAGTCGTTGGGCAGGAAGAAGCTCACGCCGTTGTCCCCGTGGTTCTGGACCTCCCGGACTTGGCCCCGGTCGTCGAGGAGGAACTCGTAGAGATTGAGGCCGCGACTGAACCGCGTCGGCGAGTGGGCATCCAGGGGTTCGGAGCGCTTTCCTCGGACGATATGTAGCCCCTCGCCTTCCAGGCGGAACGCGATCAGTTGAGCCCCAACCTGGTAGGTTCCCTCTAACCGTCGGAGTCCTTCGCCCTTGGGCGTGATCACCGGCTCCCGCGTCCAGGGGAGTGGCTCGTCCGGAGGCAAGGCACCCCGCTTGGCTCGGATCATCTCTTGCAGGGCCCGGTCGGCCAGGTCGGCTACGAAGTTATCACCCCCGTCGCCGTTACTCAGGATGACCACGCCGACCTTGTACTCCGGGACCCAGCGCCGGTCGGTTGAGTAGCCGTAACCCCCGCCGCCGTGGAAGAGCAGCGTGGCCCCGTGATACGGCCGGCTGTTGACCCCGAGGCCATACCCTGCCTTTTGTCCAGGTAGGGGATACTGCGGGGTGTACATGACCTTCAAGGCATCGGCGCCGAGGAGGCGTCGGCCCTGTGCGACCCCGCCCGTCAGGTGGAACGCGATGAATTTCGCCATGTCGCGCACAGTCGAATACATGCCCCCGGCGGCGAGCATGGGCATGGTCAGGCGCTCCAGCGCATCATAGCCGTAACCCGTGATCTTGCCCGCCTGGTCGGTCTTCGAGATGACGCGGCCCAGGTTGTCGTAGGCCGTGCTGATGTCGTTGGTCTGGATAGATGACCGCGATCTGGCGATTGAGAGCGTCGTACTGATACTGCGTGGTGTTCTGGCGCGCGTCTTTCACCGAGATCTGGTTGCCGGAGTTGTCGTAGGCAAAGGTGGTCACGTGGCTGAGCGCGTCGGTGAGCGTGATGCGGCGTCCTGCGTTGTCATAGCCGTAGCTGGTCGAGTTGCCGTTGGCGTCGATGGACGAGCTGACGCGGCCGGCGGCGTCGTAGACAGTTTGCGTGAAACTCTGGTCGGCGTATGTAGTTTTGGTTAGACGGTTGTCGGCGTCGTAAGCATAGCTGGTGGTGTGGCCGGCGCGGTCGGTCGAAGTCAGGCGGTTATTGTTGGCGTCGTAGGTGGTCGATTCGGTGGTGTTGTCGGGATAGGTAGTGGTGGTGAGGCGTCCCAGCGAATCGTAGGTGTAGCTGGTCTGGCGGCCGAGTTGGTCGATGGTCACGCTCTGCTTGCCGATGGAGTTGTACTGCGTCTGCGTGGTGGTGCCGTCGGGATAGGTGGTTTTGGTGAGGCGGTTGTTGCCGTCGTAGGCGTAGCCGGTGGCTTGGGTTTGCGGCTGGCCGTTGACGGTGCGGGTGACGGTC
>CAWFUE010000033.1:0-97030 GCA_963818905.1 uncultured Acidobacteriaceae bacterium | reverse complement strand
AGTTCGGCGATTATCTCGTCGCACACGAGTTGGAGCTAACGGAAAAGCTGCACCTCGCAGGTCTTCTGCTCCGCCTTCCCCACTCCAACCATCACCATGACGAGCTACGGCTGGAGCCGCATCTGCATGGAATGCAGCACTCCAAGCATCGGGATCGCGAGGCGGTCACTTACCATTACGATCTCTCCAATGATTTCTATCGCCTTTGGCTGGATGACCGGATGCTTTATTCCTGTGCCTACTTCCAGCGCGGCGGTGAAGACATTCATACCGCACAAGCGCAGAAGCTTGATTACATCTGCCGCAAGCTGAGGCTGCGACCAGGCGACAGGCTTCTGGACATCGGCTGCGGTTGGGGCGGATTGATTATTCACGCAGCCAAGCACTTCGGAGTGCGGGCACTCGGTGTGACGCTAAGCGAACCGCAGGCCGAATTAGCCAGCCAGCGAATCCGGGACACCGGTGTGGCAGATCGCTGCGAAGTTCGGGTCAGCGACTATCGGGATCTCGACGAGGCACAATCTTTCGACAAGATCGTGAGCGTCGGCATGTTTGAGCATGTTGGCGAATCGCGTTTGCCGGAATATTTCGAGCACGTATGGAAGCTGGTGCGCCACGGAGGCATCTTTCTCAACCACGGCATTGCCGTTTCCGCTCTGTTTCGTCGTAAAGGGCCGTCGTTTATCGACAAATACGTTTTTCCCGATGGCGGTCTGGTGTCGCTCGGTACAACCATTCGTATCGCGGAAAGCTGTGGCTTTGAGGTTCGCGACGTCGAAAGCCTGCGTGAACATTACGCACAAACCCTCAGGCACTGGGTTCGCAGACTTGAATCCCGCTACGAGGACGCGAAAAGGATTACCAGTGAAACGATCTACCGCATCTGGCGGATCTACATGTCGGGCTGCGCGCATGGCTTCGCGACAGGACGGATTAATGTCTACCAGGTGCTGTTCAGCAAGCCCGACAAGGGCGAGACCCGCCTGCCGCTGACCCGAGCGGATTGGTATGTGTAGTGGATTGTGAATGGTGGATCGTGGATCGTGTTTAGTTGGCCCCTTCTTGACAACCCTCCATATCAGCACTCAGCCGGTTCCGCAGTGGACAGCCGGTCCGCTGTCCATATTGATGGTGAGATTTTGAAACGGTTAGCCGCTGTCCGCGATTTCCGATCCACGATTCACGATTCACCATCCACGGTCTTCGGGTACGGCCCGCGATAACCGATTTGATGCGAGATGCGGCGGGCGGCCTCCTTCACCATGTCGGCAATGTGAGGAACGGCATCGCGCGGAACGTCATTGATGGTTCCAGTCGACGCGATCGCCGCCTCCACCGCGCCTTCGCCATTGAAAATCGGCGCTCCCACACAGCGGGCGCCCAAACTGTTCTCTTCGTCATCCACGGCATAGCCCGACTGGCGCACGCGTTCCAATTCGTGCAGCAGACGTGGCACCGTCGTGATCGTGTGGGTCGTGAGCTTTTTCAGTCCGCGCTTGCGAAGAATCGCGTCGCGCTCCTTGGAATCAAGGTAGGCGAGCAGCGCCTTCCCTACTGCCGTTGAGTGTACTTCCATGCGCCGGCCGATCCAGGTATTCATCTTGATAAAGCTCGGCGCTTCCACCTTTTCCACATACACCGCTTCGCCCATGTCCAGTATGGCGAGATGGGTCGTAATGTGGATGCGGTCGACCAAATGGCGCATCACGGGCAGTGCTACTTCGCGCACATCGACCCCGCCGAGAGCTGCTCGCGACAGGTTCAGGACCTTCATGCCCAGACGGTATTTGCCGTCGTCGCCGTCCCGCCGAAGATAACCATGATGCTCCAGGGTACGCAGGATGTAGCTTGCTGAGCTCTTTGGAATCTTCAACTTACGACTAAATTCGGCATTCGACATTCCACTCTCGCGCTGCGCGGCGGCTTCCAAAATCAACAGCGTGCGCTCAACCGCGGTGGAAGAAATTTCATGGTATGAGGGCATATAGCCAACCAGTTTATCAAGATGAGAATCCGATTGCACGGTGCAACATTGTGAATTTTCGTTCAATATACTGAACGGAATGCTTGCACCGGTTTCTGACAGCCGATAAGGTATGTGCACCATTCGGAATTAGCGTTCAGTATATTGAACTCGACGCCACTTCCGATTTTGTTTGCAGGGCCCTGACATTTGCCATAAACCGACTGGTCAGTACGACCTTCTTATCGCTCGTAACGCTCAAATCGAAGAGGAGATCACGTAATGGCGGCGCATCAATCCGCGGCTCAACTTGAAAAATCCTGGAAAACCGACCCGCGTTGGAAAGGAATTGAACGGCCTTATAGTGCAGGGGATGTGGTTCGCTTACGCGGCACGCTTCCCATTGAATACACGCTTGCCCGTGAGGGCGCTGAACGGCTTTGGGAGATGCTCCAGAGCGACGGCTATGTCAACGCCTTGGGCGCAATGAGCGGCAATCAGGCCGTACAGATGGTGGCTGCGGGCTTGCAAGCGATCTATGTCAGCGGCTGGCAGGTCGCGGCCGACGCCAACAACGCGGGACAGATGTATCCCGACCAGAGCCTTTACCCTGCTGACTCGGTTCCCAATCTGTGCCGTCGCCTGAACAATGCATTAACCCGCGCCGACCAGATTCACCACTCCGAAGGCAAGAACGGTGTTAACTGGTTTGTTCCGCTCATCGCCGATGCGGAAGCTGGTTTCGGTGGCACGCTGAATGCCTTTGAACTGATGAAAGCGATGATCGAGGCAGGTGCAGCTTGTGTGCACTTCGAGGATCAGCTGTCGTCGGCGAAGAAGTGCGGACACCTCGGCGGCAAAGTTTTGGTCCCGACACAGGAAGCAATACAGAAGCTGGTTGCCGCTCGGCTCGCTGCTGACGTTCTGGGCGTGCCCTCACTTATTCTGGCCCGAACCGATGCCAATAGCGCGCATCTGCTGACCAGCGATATCGATCCCTATGACCGCATCTTTTGCACCGGCGAGCGCACGGTGGAAGGCTTCTACGCCATTCACGGCGGCCTTGATTCGGCAATTGCTCGGGGTCTGGCCTACGCACCGTATTGCGAGCTGATCTGGTGCGAAACCTCCGAGCCCAACCTGAAAGAAGCAGAGATTTTCGCCGAGGCGATTCACAAGAAGTTTCCCGGCAAGATGCTGGCCTACAACTGTTCTCCGTCCTTTAACTGGAAGAAGAAGCTGGACGACAAGACAATCGCGCGTTTTCAGCCGGCACTGGCAGAAATGGGCTACAAGTTTCAGTTCATTACGCTGGCAGGCTTCCACGTGCTCAATCTCAGCATGTTCGAGTTGGCGCGCGCTTACAGGGACACCGGCATGACTGCTTACTCGCGCGTACAGGAAAAAGAATTTGCGCGTGAGTACAGTCACGGCTATTCCGCCGTGAAACACCAGCGCTTCGTCGGCACCGGTTATTTCGATGCGGTCACGCAGGTGATTGCCAGCGGCAAGTCTTCTGTCACCGCGCTGGAGAATTCGACCGAGGCGGAGCAGTTCGCGGAAATGAAGGCGCCGGCGCAGATGATCGAGATTGGCGAAGATCCGGCGTGCCGGCCGATTCTGGGCGAGTGTCCGCTGGGCTGCGGGCATGCGCACGCGCTGGAGCATCCCCACCTGAGCGGCGGCATGCACGACTAGATTTCCCCTCAGCAGAGAGCGTGCGCTAACCGGCGCGCGTGTGCGGCACGGGTCTCTCTCCTACCCGTGCCATTTTTTATGCAAATGCGCCGAGGAAATAGCCGCAAAGCGATTTCGGTTTGCCTCTGGATTTACATTCACAGCTGGAGTATTCTGCCCTATCCCGGACACGCTATTTGAGTCGCCGCACTCAATTGTCGGTGCGCCGGGAAGTTCCGCGCCAGGAGAGTCCATGAAGATCCATCGCCTAAGCCTCGCCTGTGCTGTCGCCGCGTTGCTAATTGCCGTTTCGTCGCCCAGTTTCGGTCAGGACGCTGAACTTCCCGTTCCTATCGGCACCAAGCTGGACATCACGCTTAATACACCGCTTTCTACCCAGTTCTCGCAGGCAGGTGATCAGTTCACGGCCGATGTCTCCGATGGTCCGTACAAGGGCGCCATCATTCATGGAACGGTGCGCTCGGTCAGTCAGTCGGGACACTTCAAGGGATCAGCGGAGATGCTACTGAGCTTCGATCGCATCGTCCTGCGCGACGGCAGGCGCGGCAAAATCCTCGCTGAGGTGACTCAGGTTTACGTTCACGGCGACAAGATCGGTAACGAAGGTGCTATTGAGAGCTCGGGACAAGGAAAGTACACGTGGATTCGCACCGGCCTGGGCTCAGCGATCGGGGCAGGTCTTGGGGGAATCTTTGGCGGTGGTGAAGGCGCTGCGATTGGAGCTGTAGCGGGCGGAGGCGCAGGCGCCGCGTCGAAGGCGGTCAGCAAGCAGCAGCAGGTCGTGCTGGAAAGCGGCACCATGCTGACGATCAGCGTATTCAGCAACTAGAGCCGCGAACTAGAACAGATTCACAGCTCTCGTATTGCTGGTGGGGCATGCCTGCGCGCACGTTCCGATATCACCCGCGTTTGCGAGCGCGAGCGGTTTTCTTCGTGGCGCCTTGTCTGGCCTTCGAACGCGCCGCCGTGGGCATGACCTCTCGCACTTTGGGAGTTGAGGATTTGGCCGTGGCCGTCGACTCGCCAACTTCCAGCGCTTCAAGCCCTGGCATCTTCTGTTTGAGCTTCAAGACCGGCTCGAATAGATCTCCATATTTTTTGGCACGCTCCAAAACCGCATCCGCTTCAAACACCAGCAGATTCGGATCACCCTCTTCCAGGCATTTTTCAACCTCCTCCCACTTCACCGGCGTGGAAACAGTAGGCCGTTCTTTGGCGCGCAGGGAATACACGCACACCGTCGTTTTGTGATCGTCGTTCTGACTCCAGTCGACAAACACTTTGCCGGTGCGCAGCGACTTCTTCATGTCAGATACAACGAGCTGCGGATGTTGCCGCTCCAGTAGCCGCGCAAGTTCATGAGCGAACGGTTTGGTTTGGTCGTAGGTGACGGTGGTATTCAGAGGGACGTAGATCTGCAGCCCTTTCGATCCGGAAGTTTTGGCGAAACTCTGCAAATGCAACTTGTGAAAGATCTCTCGCACCCACAGGCCCACCTGGCAACACTGCACGATGTTCGCCGGCGGGCCAGGGTCAAGATCGAACACCAGGCAAGTCGGCCGCAGAATGTCCTTACCCAATGACAAGCTGGGGTGCAACTCAAGGTCGGCAAGATTCGCAGCCCACACCAGCGTCGGCAAGTCCTCGCACATGCAGTAGTCCATCCAGCGATTGTTTCCTTCGCTCCATACGCGCGCCGTTTTCACCCATGGAGGGCGGTGCGATGGGCAGTTCTTCTCGTAGAAAAACATCCCGTTGACACCGTTGGGATAACGTTTCATGGTGAGAGGACGACCTCGCAGGTGGGGCAGCAAGACGGGAGCTATGCGCACATAATAGTCGATCACCTGTCCCTTGGTGAACATCGCCTCGGGGTACAGAATTTTGTCCAAATTCGACAGCTTCAGATGTTTGCCTTCTACGTCAACGACGGTGTCCTGTGGCATCGGCTCCTCGCTTGCGTTTAGAAATGATGCAACCAATCCGAAAAAATATGCAAGGTAAGCGACAGCGAAGATTTTGCTTCGATCATCCCGGCACAGTGTAAGCTGGTCACCACCCCTGAATTCACTCGGTCCATGGCTACCGCAAGAAATAGAAATCCCATACAAAACGGCCAGATGGTTGTTCCGCAAAAAGGAGCTCGACGTCCAGGCGAAATGACTGCGCTGTTGCCGCTGTACGTCGTGGTCTTCGCCGGATTTGTGGGCTATAGCCTGATGATCACGGTCTTTACTCCGATGCTGCTGCGCAGCGACAGCCCGCTCATCGCCAGTAGCGACCCCATGTCGAGACGGACAATGCTCCTCGGATTCCTGCTCTGCTTGTATCCGCTGGGGCAGTTTGTGGGATCGCCGATCATGGGCTCGTTGTCTGACCGCTTCGGACGCAAACCAGTGCTGTTGATATCGCTGACGATTACCACGCTGTGTTATGCGGCCATTGCATTTTCTCTAACAATCGGCAGCTTTCCCTTGCTTGCTATAGCTTCGCTGATCGCTGGACTTGCAGAGGCAAACATCGTCACTGCCCAGAGTGCCATCGCCGACGTGTCTTTGCCCGAAGAGCGCAATCGTCTATTCGGATACATTTACATGAGCGTCAGCGCAGCCTACATTGTGGGACCTCTGGTCGGAGGCAAACTGGCCGATTCTGCACTTGTGTCCTGGTTCAGCTATGCCACCCCTTTCTGGATGGCTTTTCTGCTGCTCGTCCTGACAGCTGCCGCGACTGCGCTAGTGTTCCGCGAAACTAATCCTGCCAGTGAGCGGCAACCGCTGCGCTTGGCTGAGGCCTTCGCCAACATGGCGGGGGTGTTTACGAATCGCCGCCTGCGGACGATCTACTGGCTGAATTTTCTCCTCTACCTTGCCATATTTGGTTTCTTTCGCTGTTACCCCATGTATCTGGTCGACGAATACCACCTCGGCGTTTCGCGCGTCTCGGAGTTCGTCGCCTGGGTCGGCGTACCCATCGTGATAGCTAATCTTTGGATGACCAGCTTCTTGTCGGCGCGATTTTCCATTAAGACGCTGACCGTCTGGTCCGGAGTTTTCACCGGCGCTCTGATGATTGTGGTGGTGGTGCCTCGGCCGATGAAGGCGCTCTGGGTCACATTATTCTTCACTTCGGCGGCGCTGGCATTATGTCTTCCTTCTTGTGCCACATTGCTCTCGAGCGCTGCCGGCAAGACCGAACAGGGTCGTGTAATGGGCAACAATCAGGCGTTGCAAGTGGGCGCCGAAGCTCTCTCTGGAGTGGTGGGAGGCCTGCTGGCTGCAATCTTCGTAAAGCTGTCGCTGATCGTCCTAGGAGCCGTCGCGATCTTGGCGGCGCTGCTGTTCAAAGCACACTCAACCCTTCGTTCTGAGTAACGAGAACTTTTTCCCTCGCAGCGACATCGCGTTTCAATCTTTTTCGTTAATAGCAACAACATTGTGGCAACTGTTCGCCATCCAACCGAAAGCTGTGGAGACTGAACAGGAACTGCCGGTAAGTAGTTCTGTGCCTCCGGATTTTCCTCCGGAGCAGCGGGCACTGTTTTGTGAGGTACTGCAACACCTGAACCGTGCGCAGGTGCCTTACGTTGTATCGGGAGCGTTTGCCCTTCAGAAGCACACCGGTATCTGGCGTAATACCAAGGATCTCGACGTTTTCCTGCCGGCCGAGGCCGTTCCCGTAGCGCTGCGCTATTTGCATAAGGAGGGTTTCGATACCGAGGTCCGCGACCCGGTGTGGCTGGCCAAGGCGCATCGTGACGGTTATTACGTGGATCTGATCACGGGAATGAGCAATGCCGTCATCACCGTTGACCGGTCCTGGATCGATCGAGGTTCCCACAATGTGGTACTCGGCGTGCCAACTCGAGTCCTGGCTGCCGAAGAACTGATCGCCTCAAAACTGTTCGTGAATTTCCGCGAGCGCTTTGACGGCTCCGATATCGTACACATCATCTTCGCAACCAAAGGCAAGTTGGACTGGGCACGCTTGCGGCAACTGGTGGGTGAACACTGGGAACTGCTGCTGTGGGAGTTGGTGCTGTTTCGTTATATCTATCCTTCCTGTCAAAGTTTCGTGCCGCGCGAGGTCTGGGACGATCTACTCGCCCAACTGCAGCGCGGCCTCAATTCGCCACCCACAACAGCGCCTTTTCGCGGCAGCTTGATCGACGAAAAAATGTTCTCCATTGATATGAAAGAATGGGGCATGGAGAATCTGCTGGAAGAGCAGCGCTCCCGGCATGGTCCCAAGCTCCATGAAGTAGCTGGCGCACCACCGCTGGTCGAGGCAGAACAGCGATGAGGATTGCAGCCGTAGCAGACCTGCATTTCAGTCCGCAGGTGCATGATCGCGTACGCGACAATCTGAATCGTGTTCGCGAAGAGGCCGATCTCCTGATCCTGGCCGGCGACCTCACCAATTTTGGCCGTCCCGATGAGATGGACTCTCTGATGAACGTGCTGGTGCGATTGCGGATTCCCATCGTCGCGGTGCTGGGCAATCATGATTACGAAAGCGGTCGCGCCCCCGAGCTGATGAAGATGATGACCGATGGCGGAGTGAAGATGCTGGACGGCACCGCGTACGAGCGGGACGGTGTGGGTTTCGCCGGCACGAAGGGTTTTCTTGGCGGCTTCGGTCGCGGCGCGTTGACCGCGTTTGGCGAACCGGAGGTCAAGGCATTCGTGCAGGCCGCGATTGACGAGGCGCTGAAGCTGGAGCGCGCCCTGGCGCAGCTTCGCAGTCAGAAGCGCGTCGTCGTCTTGCACTACGCTCCGATTGGCGACACGGTGAAAGGCGAGCCGCTGGAGATCTATCCATACCTGGGCAGCTCGCGTCTGGCGGAGGTGATTGACCGCCACGGAGCTGATCTGGTGGTGCACGGACATGCTCATGCCGGCAGCCCCGACGGCAAAACAACAGCGGGAACACCGGTCCACAATGTCGCTCTCGCCATCAATCAAGCGCGAAATGGCGGCGAAGTGTACCGGATTTTCGAGGTCTGAACTAAAGTTTATTGAGGCCGTCGAGCGCTGCCACCTTGTAGGCCTCCGCCAATGTGGGATAGTTGAAGACGGTATCGCGGAAGTATTCGATGGTTCCGCCCATTGCCAGCACGGCCTGTCCTATATGGACGATTTCGGCGGCGCGCTCCCCAATAATATGCACACCTAGCAGCTTCAAACTGGTGGGATCAAAGATCAGCTTGAGAAATCCTTGATCATCGCCGAGCATTTGTCCTTTGGCCAGCTCAGCATAACGCGAAATGCCGGTCTCGTAGGGAGTTTTGTCGTTGGTAAGCTGTTCCTCGGTTGCTCCCACCATGGAGATTTCAGGAATGGTGTACACCCCGTAAGGAATAAGATTCGGCGGAATATTGCCGGCAACCCCAAAGATGTGGCAACTGGCGAGTCTTCCCTGCTCCATCGAGGTGCTGGCCAGCGCAGGAAAGCCGATCACATCGCCAGCGGCGTAAACATAAGGGACTGCAGTTTGGAAGTTCTGGTTGACGGTGATCTTTCCGCGGCCATCAGGTTTCAGTCCTATCGCGTCCAGGTTTAACTGATCGCTGTTTGCCTGTCGTCCCACCGTGTACAACAGGGCCGAGCCATGAACCGTCTTACCGCTCTCCAATTTGGCAAATACGCGATCGCGCTGCTCGTCGAAACCGACTTGCACAACTTTTTCGCCCAGACGAAAGACGGTTCCGAGCTGGCGAAGCTGGAAGCATAGACTCTCGACAATCTCACGATCGACAAAGTCCAACAATGCGGGACGCTGATCGAGCAGTGTGACCTTCACCCCCAGCGCGGCAAACATCGAGGCGTACTCCAGGCCAATGATGCCCGCTCCGACGACGATTAGTTCACGTGGCAGCTCTTCCAGTTCGTGCACCTGGTCAGAGTCGAAGATGCGCTTGCCGTCGATTGGGATATCGGCACTGTGCGCCGGGCGCGTACCGCAGGCGATGACGAAATTGCTGCCGCGCAGCAGCGTGTAACCCTCCTCGCTCGCAACCTCGATGCTATGAGCATCAAGAAAACGCGCATTGCCCTCGTAAACCGTAACGCGATTACGGCGGAGCTGCGCCTTAATTACCTCGATCTCGCGCGCCATGACTGCATCCGAACGAAACACAAGATCTTCCATGCAGATGCTGTCCTTGAGCGCGTAACCGCGGCCGTAAAAGGTGCGCTGCCGCAATCCGCTGAGATAGAGGATCGCCTCGCGAAAGGTCTTGCTGGGAATGGTTCCGGTGTGAACACACACACCGCCGATCGTGCGCTTGCGCTCGATGACAGCGACTTTCTTGCGCATTTTGGCAGCGCAGATCGCCGCCTTCTGTCCCGCCGGTCCGCTCCCGACGACAATCAGGTCATAGACGTTGTTGTTGCCGGGTTCCGTCGTGGGCAAAGCAGTGATCTCCCGAATTTCCGTTCGCAGAAATTGAAGCTACCACCAAACTGCTGGGAACGAAAGCTGGGGGACGCTGCCTGGGTGCGGAATTTCACCGCGGATTTACATTGAAGGTCTCTCGTACCTTGTCGCAAAACCAGGGCGACAACAGCGCGCACCCACGCTACGTAGCGAGCAAGCCGACAAGAAAGAGCTGATTCTTGCGACACTCCGGCAACTATACTGGCGCATCCTGCCGCTCCGCGACGCTGCAATACGCGCCTTCCGAGTCGGCGAACTGCGCCAGCAGGCCGCCGAAATCCTGTTTGGTCGGCGGCATGCTGAAGCGGACGCCCTTGCTGAGCATATTCCGGTGGAACTCTTCCACGTTCGCAACCGTGAATCCCAACTCCACCGCTCCAGCCGGATTTTTCGCGGACGCGGGATGTAACGCCAGCGTGGTTTCACCCGTGGCGAATTCACTCCAGCCGGGAGACTCGAACTTCAGAGGCAGGCCCAGTGTGTCGCGATAGAATTTCACTGCGCGGTCCATGTCGGAAACAAACTTGATGGCGTAATTGAGCTTCATGGTGACTGCCCCCTTGAATCAGCGATCTGCCGCCAAAGGCGGGATTATCTCACAAGCGGCGTGCAACGGCACGAGAGTTAGGCTACCGCCTAGCTCAAGCATCGCATTCCCTCGCCTTCCTTGCGATATACTTCAACGTTTGCCCATCGTCATTGTCCCTAATCAGGAAGGAGTGTTCTTTATGTCGTCCGCAGCCGTTTCCTCCGCTATTTCCTATGCCCGTGATAACCAGCAGCGCTTCCTCGAGGAGCTGAAAGATCTACTGCGCATCCCCAGCGTCAGCACCACGGAAGAGCACAAGGGCGATGTTCGCAAGGCCGCAGAAGTCGTCGCGGCCGATCTGAAGCGCATCGGCTTTGAGAACGTCGAGATCATCCCGACTCAGGGACATCCGCTCGTCTACGCCGATTGGCTGCACGCCGCCGGCAAGCCGACTGCACTCTGCTATGCGCACTTCGATGTCCAGCCCGCTGAGCCGCTGGACGAGTGGAAGTCGCCGCCGTTTATCGACAAGGACGCGGTCGCTGTTAAACCCGAAGAGCAAGCAGCGAAGCAGAACTGGAGCCAGCCCGCCGAGCGCGACAACAACATCTACGCGCGCGGGGCGGTCGACGACAAGGGCCAGCTCTGGATGCAGATGAAGGCTTACGAATCGCTGTTCAAATCGGGTGGCGGCAAGCTGCCGATCAACGTTCGCGTGCTCTTTGAAGGCGAAGAAGAAGTGGGCGGCGAGAGCATTGAAGAGTTCGTGAAGGCGAATGCAAGGTCAGGCAGATTGAAGTGCGATTTTGCACTGGTTACGGACACAGAGTTGTTCGCGCCCGATCTTCCCACCTTGTGTGTCGGCCTGCGCGGACTTGTCTATACCGAAATCGAAGCGCAGGGCGCAAAGACCGATCTTCACTCCGGAGTTTACGGCGGAGCTGCTCCCAATGCGATCTTTGGATTAGTTGAGATCATCAGCAAGTTGAAAGATGAAAATGGGAAGGTTCTGATTCCCGGCTTCTATGACGGTGTGCAGAAGCCGACGAACGATGAGTTGAAGGCGTGGGAGCATCTGCCATTCAACGAAGAAGAGTATCGCAAAGCGGAAGTAGGCTCCGATGTGCTGACAGGAGAACCGGGATATTCAGTTCTCTATCGCACCTGGGCGCGACCGACGCTGGAAGTGCATGGCATCATCGGAGGCTTCCAGGCGCCCGGCGCGAAGACAGTGATTCCTGCGCGCGCTTCGGCGAAAGTATCGATGCGGCTTGTTCCCAACCAGGATGCCGACGATATCTTCAAGAAGTACAGCGATTACGTGAAGAAGATCACGCCCAAAGGAGTCAAGATCAACATCAAGATTCACAGCAAAGGGCCGGCTTGCGTGGTGAACACGGACAATCCCTACGCGCGCGCTGCAGTGGAGGCGATGCACGAGATCTTCAAGAAAGATACGGTCTACATCCGCTCGGGTGGGTCGATTCCTATCGTTACCCAGTTCGAAAAGGATCTGAATGTTCCCAGCATCATGATGGGCATGGGTCTGCCAGATGACAATTTGCACGCACCCAACGAGAAGTTCCACATCCCGAACTTCTATCGCGGAATCGAGTCGATCATTCGATTCTTTCAGATTCTGGGAGATTAGTAATCAGAGCGCCTTTATACAGGCGCCTCATTGTACGGTCGGAGTTTCGCTGACATCTTGCGCCAACTTTTCGCGCAGGTATGCGACGTGCGCCTCCTCCATCTCTGCCAGGTCGCAGTAGATGTCACGCAGCGGCCCTGCTTGGGTATGTTCAGCCAAGTTCGCATAGAAGCGACGGGCATCGACCTCCGCCTGCAATGCGACCTGGAGTGCACGGGCGCGTGCCGAAGAGCCGGCGTCGCCGCCCGCGAAAACGTCACCGTCGTTTAGTCTGGGCACCTCGATGAGCTCAACCAGTTCGTTTTCCGTAAGACAGGCATCCGAGGCGCCATATTGCTCGGCGTATTTTTGTTGCAGCAGAGCGTGATGGCCTCTTTCTTCGATCGACATCTCCCAAAAAATCGAAGCAGCTTCCAGCGACTCCTCATCGCCGAACTCTGTGAACATCTCTGCGAAATGGTGATAGATCTCCGCATTCCGCCCCTCGATGGAGATGGCGACTTCTAAGGCTTCCTGAGGGCTTAGCGAAGCAAACGTGTGTTTCATGAAGAAAGTCTCCGCAGCCCCAAGGATATCGTGAAATCCTGCCTGGGCTGCGGTCCGAAAGCCGAGAAACTGCAAATTGTTTCAAAATGGGAGTGGCTGGCGAAACCGCCAGCGACGCAAATTATGCGGCCGATCAAGCCATCTGCCTGGCTTCTTTCGCTCGCTCGGCCTCAATCCGCGCGATGGTGCGCTTGAGCCAATGCTTGACGTTCTCCCGCAGCTCTTCTTCATTCTGGTTGGGAGTGGCAATGCAGACGCCTTGGCGGTTCAGCGGTATGTGATGACAAGGCACGTCATCCGTGCGATATTGCTCCGGCACAAAATCATACAGCAGGCATTCGCGGCAAGCATGAGGGCGCATCGGATCGCCATGGTTGGGGCAGGTGAGCGAGTCCTGAAAGATAGAAGCCGGACCCCAAGGAGTGCTATACCAGTTGCCATAGCCTCCCTGTTCCAGAAAATTCAGCTCATAACGCAGGACTTCGAGCACATCGCGCTTATCTTCCGACATAAACAACTCCCCGACAGGTAACCTTCGACTACCCATCCCTATGCCATTGTGTCCGAGCTTGCACACCACGGCTGTGATCTTCCTCACGTGCAAGTGTGATCCATGCCTGTGGGTAGAGGCGGCTGCCAACCCTCACTGGATGAAGGACTTCGTGATCGGCAATTCTCCGTTTACTACTGACCAGCCGGAGGCGAGCCTTACTTTGCTCCACCCTGGGTGCCGCTTTTTTGACTCGCACTGGCCGCCGGATGACTCGGATCATTGATCTTGATCTGGACGATCTTCGGCGGGTCATAGGGCCGGTCATTACGCGGATCTCTCGCCAGCCGTGCGATCTTCTTCACGACATCGAGGTCCTGGCATTGGCCAAAGATGCTGTAGTGGCCGTCCAGATACTGAACGGGAACCTCGGTGATGAAGAACTGCGAGCCGTTAGTGTTTGGTCCACTATTCGCATAAGCCAGGCGGCCAGGCTGATCGAACGTCAGGTCGGGACTGGTCTCGTCTTTGATCTGGTAGCCGGGATCGCCGGTTCCGGTGCCGATGGGATCGCCGCCCTGAATCATGAAATTCGGAATGACGCGATGGAAAATAGTTCCGCTATAGAGTGGAACGCCCTTCATCATCTTGCCGGTCTTGGGATCCTTCCATTCCTTTGTTCCGGTAGCCAGGCCAATGAAGTTCGCCACTGATAGCGGAGCCTTATTGGGAAATAGAGTGCAGTGAATGTTGCCGGCGGTGGTTTCAATCACTGCCGTCGGTTGCGTCGTTTTCTGCCCGGTTTTTTCGGTACCAGCGTGCTGCTGCGACGTCGTGCTGCCGGTAGTCTGGGCTGCGATGAAACAGGTGAGGCAAAAAAACGCGATAAGTAATTTAGTCATGATTCCTCCTGAATCGTGGATCGTGGATAGTGAATCGTGGATCGCTACGAACACCCACTAATAGTGGTGAATGGACAGCAAATTGTAACTAGGATCATGAAGTGATCCTCGTCATCGAGGCTCGACGATTCACGATCCACGATTCACTATTCACTGTCCTTCCGCATCTGCCGCGAGACGTTCTCTACTTGCCCAAAGACGCGCAGCAGATTGCCACCAAGAATCTTATCAATATCGGTGGCCGTATATCCGCGCTGATAGAGCGCTTCGGTAATCTTCGGCAGGTCGGCGGCAGAGTCGAGTCCCTGCGGCGAACAGTCGATGCCATCGAAATCGGAGCCCAGCCCCACGTGATCGACGCCGGCCACTTTCACCATGTGATCGATGTGATCGATCAAGTCACTGAAGGGCGGCCGTGGTAGTTTGGGCGCCAATCGCGCCTTCGCAGCAGCCAATTCTTTCACGACCTCCGGGGTCTGCGGCTTGATGAACAGCGCCTGCACGGCCTCATAATCCGGATCGTGCTGCGCTTCCAATTGGCGCGCGGTATCCAAATACTTCTGCGAGACGAAGGCGCAATAGAAGTTCGCTTGTGCAACGCCGTCCTTTGCCGCAAGCGCACGCAGCATGTCATCCGTCATATTGCGAGGGTGGTTAGTGAGCGCGCGCGACGAGGAGTGCGAGGCAATAACCGGCGCCTTGCTCAGTTCCAGAGCCTGATAGAAGGTGGAATCGGCAACGTGCGAGATGTCGACCATCATGCCGAGGCGGTTCATCTCGGTCACCACCTCGCGTCCGAACGGTGTCAGGCCGCCATGGTGCTGAATCGCTTTGTCGTTGATGTCACCGCTGGAATCGCCGATATCGTTGGTGTTCGACCAGGTCAGCGTCATATATCGCACGCCGAGGCGATAGTAATCGCGCAGGATGCGGATGTCGCCTTCTATCGCGTGACCGCCTTCGACGCCCATCAGCGCGGCGAGTTTGTGCTCGCGATGGGCAACGATGATGTCTTGCGTGCCGTAGGCCATCATCATCTGGCCGGGATGGCGGCGCGCCTGCTCGTACACCGAATCGATCATGTCGAGCGCGCGTTTGGCTTCATGGCCTTGGTTGGCCTTCGGCTCAACCCATATCGAGAAAAATTCAGCGCCCAGATTCCCGGCCTTGATCTTCTTGAAATCGAGATAGCCGGTGCCGGCGTCCTGGGACAAATCGAAATTCTCGTCGACGAAACGGCCCGGCGTGTCGGCGTGCGTATCGATGATGATTGCGGAATCGTGAATAGCGCGCCAGTCGCCGTTCGCTTGAGGCGTTGCAGATGCCGTGCGCGTTGTTGGCGATGGCGCCGTTTGCGATGAGGCAATTGTGAGACAGACAAGGACGAAGAGGATAAGTCGGTATGAGCTTCGCATCAGCTTGGTAAGCGGCTCCAAAGGAAAACTAGATTGCGTCTGGATTGTAAATGAAGGCGGCTGAAAGACACCTGTAAAATCATAGGCCTGGAGGGTAGCTCCCAGGCCCTGGTTGCGACATTGTCGAACTCTATGTCCGGAAGAAATCCTTGATCGCTTGCCACATTACCTGGCCACCGACATCGGCAATGGACTTGGTCAGCGGAATATCTTTGGGGCAGACTTCCACGCAGTTTTGCGCGTAGCCACACTCTTGGATGCCGCCGTCGCCCATGAGTGCCTGGAGGCGATCGATCTTCAGTGCCTTGCCTGTGGGATGGGAATTAAACAGCCGCACCTGCGAGATGGTGGCTGCACCGACAAAGCCGGTCTTCTCATTGAACTGCGGACAGGCTTCCATGCAGCAGCAGCAGGAAATACAGCGTGACAGCGGATATAGTTGTTCCTGGTCCAGGGCAGACTGACGCAGTCCGGAACCGAGATCGTACGTACCATCTACCGGTACCCACGCTTTAACCTTCTTCAGGTTTTCGAAGAGCACGCTGCGGTCGACCGAAAGGTCGCGGACAACGGGAAACTTCGAAAATGGCTCTAGCGTGATAGGTTGCTTGAGTTGATCGATCAGCGCCGAGCAAGCCATCTTGGCATTGCCGTTGATGATCATGGCGCACGAACCACAGACCTCTTCCAGGCAATTGGAATCGTAAGTAACCGGCGTCGTAGCTTTTCCCGTCTTGGTAACCGGGTTCGCCGCGATGTCCATCAGCGCCGACGTGACATTCATTCCCGGACGATATTGCAGTTCGAACTCTTCCCAGTACGGCTTGGATTCGGGAGTGTTCTGTCGTTTGATTCGTATGAGTACGGTCTTAGAATTAGTAGCCATTGTAGTAAATGGGCCAAGCCCCTTTGAAATCACGTAATACCAGCAGTGCTGACGCTCCGGACAGCTGAATCAAATCGGTGTGCCCGGAACTAGCAATGCCGGGTTACCAGCAGCGCTTTCACAAACGCAGCTCTCAAAACTTGTCACACGACGAGGGCTTCTAGCCCCGAACGAGGGGTCTGCTTACGCCCGAGCCCCGACGCACTGAGCGAACATAATCGCCGAAGGCGTCGTCGTGATGCCAATCTTCTACTTCGTAGCACTGCCGCGCGTCAGAAAACCCGACTGGCAACCGACAACTGACAACTGCTTTACGTCGCCGCGTCATACCTTCGCGGACGCGGTTTGATCAGCGACGTGTCCACCGGTTCGAACTCGAAGCGGGGCTCGTCGGCATCGGCGGCAAAGTAGGCCTTCGTCGTCTTCAGCCAGTTGGCATCGTCACGCTCGGGAAAATCCGGCTTGTAGTGCGCGCCGCGGGATTCGTCGCGCAAGGCCGCGCCCTGGGCGATGACCCGCGCCAGCTGCAACATGTTGTAAAGCTGCCGCGCGAATACAAACGATGTGTTCGCCCACATCGACTTGTCGCTCAGATTCACGTGCCGGTAGCGCTCCAGCAACTCCACCAGCTTGGCGTCGGTCTCGCGGATGTTCTTGTTGTAGCGGATGACCGTGACGTTCTTAGTCATGATTTCGCCCAGCTCGCGCCACAGCAAGAATGGATTCTCCGTACCGTCGTTGTTCATCAGCCGATGATTGATTTCTTCCTGCCGTTTGCGCTCGGAGTCGAAGACGTGGCCGGCGGGATGTTTCCCGCTCTTGATAACGTTGTGGGCGTACTTGACCGCGTTAGGGCCGGCGATGAATCCGCCGTAGATGCACGACATCAGCGAGTTCGCGCCCAGGCGGTTGGCGCCGTGTATCGAGTAATCACATTCACCGCAGGCATACAGGCCCTCGATGTTGGTCTTCTGGTCGAAATCGACCCACAGGCCGCCCATGGTGTAGTGCATGCCGGGGAAGATCTTCATCGGCACGTCGCGCGGATCATCGCCGACAAACTTCTCATAGATCTCGAGGATGCCTTCCAGCTTCTTGTCGAGGATCTTGCGGTCGATGTGGGTCAGGTCGAGATAGACCATCGGCTGGCCATCGATGCCGAGGTGGTGCTCGTAAACTACCTTGTGAATGGCGCGAGTAGCGATGTCGCGGGGCACCAGATTGCCGTACTTGGGGTACCACTCCTCCAGAAAATACCAGCGCTCGCTATCGGGAATGCTCTTGGGATCGCGCTTGTCACCGGGCTGCTTCGGCACCCAGACGCGTCCGCCCTCACCGCGCGCCGACTCCGACATCAGCCGCAGCTTGTCTTCGCCGGGGATGCAGGTCGGATGGACCTGAATAAACTCGCCGTTGGCATAAAACGCGCCCTGCTGATAGAGCGCAGACTGCGCCGATCCGGTGCATACGACCGAGTTGGTCGATTTGCCGAAGATGGCGCCATTGCCGCCGGTCGCCATGATGACCGCTTCGGCCGGGAACGTGTGCACCTGCATGCTGCGCAGGTCCAGGGCGCAGACGCCGTGGCAGTCGCGATGATCGTCGAAGACGCCGGAGAGAAACTCCCACGCCTCGTACTTGGTGACTTTACCCTCGGACTCGTAGCGACGCACCTGCTCGTCGAGCGCGTACAGCAATTGCTGGCCGGTAGTCGCTCCGGCAAATGCGGTGCGGTTATAGAGCGTGCCGCCAAAGCGGCGGAAATCCAACAGCCCCTCCGGCGTGCGGTTGAAGGGAACGCCCATGCGGTCGAGCAGGTCGATGATGCCGGGCGCCATCTCGCACATGACCTTCGCCGGCGGCTGGTTGGCCAGGAAATCGCCGCCGTAGATGGTGTCGTCGAAGTGAATCCACGTAGAATCGCCTTCGCCCTTCAGGTTCTTGGCAGCATTGATACCACCCTGGGCGCAGACAGAATGAGACCGCTTGACCGGAACGATGGAGAACAGGTCAACGTGACCACCCATTTCCGCGATTTTGATGGTCGCAGACAGCCCCGCCAGCCCGCCACCGACAACGATAATCTTAGGATGTGCCATAAGAAGAGAAACCAGTAATTAGCAATTAATCGTGCTCGACCCAGGGAACCTGGCTCGCCGGCGTGCTTACGAATCCCCGCACGCTGTACAATCCAATGCCCACCAGCAAAACCGCGAGCAAAAAGCACACATAGCCAAACTTGCGGCGCGCCTGATCGCCCACCGTGAATCCCCACTTCGCGGCGAACAACCAGATGCCATACGAGAAGTGCCACGATGCGGCGATAATTCCGAGCACGTAGAAGGCCACGACCCACGGGTTCTGAAAATCAAACCAGACCTTCGAGAACGCATAGTTGTAGCCGCCGCCCATGAGGTGCACGCCCATGAAGCGCATGTCAATGACGTGGTATGCGATGTAAATGAAGGCGACGATGCCCGTCCAGCGCTGCGCCGTGTACATCCAGTTGCCGCTCCAGGGATACTCGGTGACGTTGGAGTCGCCCTTGTACCAGATCCACAGTCCGTAGAGCCCGTGATAGAGCAGCGGGATGAAAATGAAAACCCATTCCAGTACGTGCACGAATGGCAGGCTGGTCAGGAACTTCACCTGGTCGTTATAAGCCTGAACACCATTCGCCGCTTCGGAATTGGAGATGAAATGCTCGATGAGGAATGCGCCGATCGGCACAATACCCGATAACGAATGCAGCCGGCGCAAAACAAAAGAGTAACCCTGGCCTGCACGCAGTGGAGCTACTCCTTTTCGAATCCGAGCCGTACTGGTTTCAAGAGAACTGGCCGAGGAAGCCACGAAGCAAACTCCTTATGAGCGCAGGAGAGGTATGTATAAACATTTGATTATCGAGGTCGTCGAGAGCGCAAGTCAAGAAACCTATGCCTCGCGCACTACCACATAAGCGGTAGAGTTTGCGCTGCGGGTCTCACTTTTATATGGATGCGCACTTCTGAAATGCGACGCGCGCGCTTGCGTGATGGATAGACTGCTATCAACTACCTGCTACTGAGATCGAAGAATGTGAGGAATGCGGTTACCACATGCTCCGGCAATGTCTCGCGATTCGATTTCTGCATCAAGCCGTGTCCGGCGCCTTCTATCGCAATCAATTTCGTTGCGGCAGGAATCAATTTGATCGCGGTTTCAAGTTCGCCGATCGAGCCGAACGCGTCACGCGTTCCGCTGACGAAGAGCGTTGGCGTGCGAAGGCTGGGAAGGTGCGCGGTGCGCAACTGAGCTGGACGTCCGGGCGGGTGTAGCGGATATGACAATAGCAGCAGTCCTTCGACAAGCAAAGACTCGGCTGCTACCAGCATGCTTGCTTGCCGCCCGCCATAGGAGATGCCGCCCAGAAATGCCCTTCCTGGAAACCTTTGTCGCATGAGAGTCGCGGCTCGCCGCAGTCCGGCCTGGTCAAGCTTGGAATCGGAAGGTGACGGCGGACCAGTCGGACGTCTTTGCCGGTAAGGCAGATCGCAGCGCAGGATCGTGAGTCCCGCCGCCGCGAATTTTTCTGCTAATGCGACCAGCAGCGGAGCGTTGCAATTGCCGCCGGCGCCGTGGGTCAGCACGATGAAGTCGTCCGATCCGTTGCCAGCTGCATGGATAAATCCTCTTACCGGAGCTTCACCCGAGAGATCAGCAAATTCTTCTGGCTTAGTCTTGGTCACGACTGATTATCGCCCAGAGCTGTTGCCCGGCAAAAGCTGCGGAGAAGGTTAGTACGATCCACTGAAATCGCCGCGGGCATAGACGCGCCGATCCTCCCAGCGTAATCCACTGCGGCAGTCCCGACTCTGACCAATGCAAGCCCATTGAGAAAGCCTGCCAGGTCGACTTTCTATGCGGAGAATTCCGGCGCCGCGTCGGCAGCCAAGTCTAGCCTTTTCAAATACATGCCGCGCCAACCTTTTCCCAACAATTTCCCAATTTGCTTTTGATTCGGACTTTAGGACTTCTTCGGTCGACCAGCGGTACTTTTCACTCGCCGCCGGTGATCCAGCGCAGGCGGGAAGCAGGGTGGAAAGAAGTCAGCTTCCCAGCCGGCAGGAACGGCAGCAAAAGTTCGCGGCGCTGCCGCCAAATTAAAGAGGAGAAACTACCATGAAACGCCTTCAACTGACTTTTGCCCTGGCCTTCGCGCTGCTGCTCTGCAATTCGGCGTGGGCCCAGAGCTACCGCTTCGTCAATATCGGCTATCCCAATGACGCCGGTTCACCTTTTACTCAATTGCTGGGTATTAACAACAGCAACATCATCGCGGGATATCACAATTTTTTCCAGAATTCGGGATTCACCCTGAACCTTCCCATGCAGTTCACGACTGAGAATTATCCGAGTTCGATGATGACCCAGGTCATCGGCATCAACAACAGCCTGACGACCTCCGGCTTCTATGTCGACAACAACAGCGTCACCCACGGCTTCTATCACACCAGTAACGGCACCTACACGAATGTCGATTTCCCGGGCACGGCTTTCAACCAACTGCTGAGCCAGAATGACATGCATCAGGCGTCAGGCTATTACAGCATGAGCCAGGACAACACGACCCCGGATTTCCCCTACGTGTATGACGAGGTCGGTGGCGTGTTTGAGGTCATCACCATTCCCGGAGCGGTGGGCGGAGCACAGGCCACCGGCGTCAACAACTCGCGCGAAGTTTGCGGATTCTTCATCGACTCGGCCATGGTGAACCATGGTTTTCTGCTTGACTTCGGCGTCTTCCTCCAACTCGACTTTCCCGGCAGCACCTTTACCCAGGCGTTGGGTCTGAACAATAACGGGCAGGTGGTTGGCACCTACATGGACGCGGCCGGCTTAACCCATGGTTTCGTATACACGGTCAGCAGCGGCGACTACACCTCGATCGACGCTCCCGACGGCGTGGGCTCGACGGTTGTAAACGGTATCAACGACAATGGCGCAATTGTCGGATTCTTCGGTACGGCGCCCATTAACACCGGCTTTGTAGGCATGCCGCAGGACGGGCACCATCGCTAACTTCTACCCAGCAGAACCATTAACCCTAGCGGCGACCGAGTGCTCCCTCGGTCGCCTTTAACTTTTGGGCGAAAGGCACAGATCCTGCCCGCGTATTGCTAAACCAGTCGGTTGACAATTTATCAAGCCCAAGATATATTCAACCACATGGTTGCACAAAATTCGCGATCGCTCGACCATGTCTTTCATGCACTGGCCGATCCAACACGCCGCGCGATGCTCCGCCGTCTTGCCTCCGGAGAGCGCAACATCGGCGAGCTTGCCTCACCCTTCAATATGTCGTTTGCCGCCGCTTCCAAGCACGTACGAGTTCTGGAAAATGCGGGACTCCTGCGCCGCAAAGTTGAAGGCCGGAGGCATGTCTGTCGAATCGAGCCGTCGCCGCTCGCAGCCGCCGACGAATGGCTGCGTTTCTATGAACACTTCTGGACCAAACGACTCGATGCTCTTGAAACTTTGCTGAAGGCTGAAGATATGAAAGGAAAATCGAAATGACTGCTAACAGCGACCGTATGCTGCGTATTACGCGCCGATTCGACGCCTCACCTGAGCGCGTATTTGACGCCTGGCTGGATCCCGAAACTGCGGGAAAATGGTTGTTCGCGACGCCGACCGGTCATATGACATCCGTTCAAATCGACTCGCGGGTTGGAGGAAAATTCCTGCTGATCAGGCGAGACAATGAAGATGTCGAACACTTCGGCGAATATATAGAAATCGACCGTCCGCGCCGGCTGGTGTTCACCTTTCGGGTCCCAAAGTACTCTGCAGAAGAGACGCGGGTGAGCATCGACATAGTGCCTGCAGGATCGGGTTGCGAGCTCACTCTTACCCACGAGCACGTTCTACCGGAGTGGATCGATCGCACCCGCCAAGGCTGGACGATGATTCTCGACAGCCTGGCGAGTTTGCTTGGAAGTTCGGGAGGTTATGCCACGATTCTTGAGCCTGGCACGATCCGCTTCGAGCGGCTGTTGCCTGGACCGATTGAGCGCGTGTGGGCATATCTAACCGAGTCAGACAAACGCGCGAAGTGGCTTGCCGCAGGAGAAATGCAGCCGCAAGTTGGCGGAAGCGCCGACTTCAAGTTCTATCACTCCAGCCTTTCGAAGAAAACGGCGCCGCCTCCGGAGAAGTTCAAGAACTTTGAGGAAGGCCAGGTGACGCAGCACACTGTCACACGCTTTGAACCGCCTCGGTTGCTGAGCCTTTCATGGGGAAGCGGCAAAGATGGGCCCTCGGAGGTCACGTTCGAATTGGTGCCGGAAGGCGATAAGGTTCGACTGGTCTTAACCCATCGCCGTCTGCGCGATCGCGTGGCGATGCTCGCGGTTGGTCCGGGCTGGCACTCGCATCTGGCCGTGCTGGTCGATCATCTTGAAGGCCGCGAGCCCGACGCCTTCTGGTCGACTTTTACGAAGGCAGAGGCGGAATATCAAAAACGAATTCCGGCAGACGAACCGCAGGTGAAGGGCAACACGACCAGCTGAACCATGGACGGGCGCGTTCGGCCGAATGCCGGTGCACGTGCGCAGTCGCACGAAAGCGCCTGAAGAGAACGAGCGAGCTTCGTTGGCTAATTGTTCTTACGGTAAACGACTTTCAGCTTGTCTGTTTCCAGGATGCGCGCAACCTGATTCCGCGCGTGCACCGCCCAAGGCGCGCTGTTGTCTAGCTTGAGGTAGGCTTTCCAATGGCGAAGCGCGTCACGAGCCTTCCCGCCGCGTTCGTAGGCGAGGGCCAAGTTGTAATGAGCGTCGGCGTAGGTTGGGGCAAGCTGAGTGGCCGTGCGATAAGCCACAGTCGCATCATCGATGCGACCCGTCTCGTCCAACACATTGCCCAGGTCGAAATAAGCGAGAGCATAGCGCGGGTCAGCTGCAATGGCGGCGCGGTAATGCTTTTCGGCGGAGACGAAATCCTGCCGGTTGTAGTACAGGGTTCCTAAGTTGATATGCGCGGCAGCATGGGTCGCATCGATCTCGAGCACTTTGAGATAGGAGCTAATCGCCTCGTCATGGGTGCTGGGATGTTCTTCCATTGCCACACCGTGGCTGAACAACTCCGCCACAGTTTCGAAATTCGCGATTGGCTTCACTTTGCTATTAGCGGCAACCGAATTTGTCGAAACGACGGTTCCCCTTGGCCCGAATTCCAACACGAATTGCCCGGCGATCGGTTCGACTGCATGACCCTGATGGCGATATGCCACGCGCGACCCGACACTAAAAGCGCTGGCCTCGAGCAAAGGGTTCTCCATGCCGGCAACTTGCTTCTGCATGGCCAGCAGCGATTCACGAATGGCCGCAGGCCGCACTCTCTTGGCGCGCAATTCGCGAATCTTCCTGAGCTGGATGAGGTCGTAGAAGGTAAACGTGTCTAAAACGGGAGCAAGTCCTGCGCGTTGCCAGCCTACAAGCTGCTTGGCGGAGATGTGCAGGATCCGAAGGACTTCCGTTCGATTATATCGTTTCATGTAAGCTCGGAGTCGCCAGCTGAGCTTGTATTAATTATCCGGAGATAGCAGTTGTGAAGCAAGTGGAAATCGGCGAAAACCGGTGGAAAACAGGGCCTGGGGTCCCTTTACGGTAACGTCTCGCCACAATTACAATCGAGCCAAGCCGACGTAGCTCAGTTGGTAGAGCAGTCGATTCGTAATCAATTTGCCCCCTCTCGGACTTTCTTCTTTTCAATCGGTTACACCAATCCTCATCGGAACATTCCGGCGCTTGTCGCCCGTTTCCGGATCGTTCTGTTCCAAGATTTGTTCCAAAGATGTGGATACACGAAACACCGCTGCGAGGCGCTTTCTTAGTTGGCCTTCTCCGCTGTCGCCCCTCAAGATGAAGTGCCTCTGTCGTGCGGAGTGTAAAAACGTCTCTGGCTAACCGGTCAAAATTTCACACGCACAGAAAACCGCAACAGCCCGCTCGGATCGGAGATCGGGGGAGTTCTCCCGCAGAACGTATGCAAAACCGCTCATCACCGCTCTGGGGTTTTCTGCTGCTTCAGAACGTAGCGTCTGAACGCATTCGCGACCGAGAGCAAATCCCCAGCGCCCTCTTCGCAAGAACAGGTGCGCCATTACCTGAAAGTTGCACGGCACTCCCACACCCGTTCGATGAACGGCAAGGCGACTCCTGCCTAAAGTGTGAGAATGCAGCAGTCCACAAAGCAAGAAATTACGGCCGCGTTAGAGCGGGGGCCGCTCGTGTGTCCGCTCTGTTGGGATCATGGTGTCGAAAGAATCGAAGGTGTGACTCTATCGGCTGATAACCTGAATGGCAAGCCGATCAGCGGAGCCTTGCTGTATCACTGTGGCCACTGGCACATCTTTGCCGTGTTTGAGCAGAGCACAACCGTTCGATGATCGACGGTTACCAAAATCAGCCGCGAGGGGGAACGCCAGAACGTAGGCAAAATCCCGAATGACCTTCCGGGTTTTCTAGTTGACCCCGGAAAAAATAACCTAACAATTGCTTGCTTTTTCAACCAGCAAGCATCATAGTTAACTGTAGTTTTAAGCTGCATTTTCCCCCTTATCCTAGTCTTATGTCGCCAACGTGGCGAGCATGAAGCTCGGATTGGTGTGCACAGCTATATATAAGTACGCGTACGAAGCGGCCTAGAGAGGCTTAGGGAAAACTCGGTAGAAGTCAAGAGAAGGTTCCTACAACTCGAAGTAAACGAAGGCAGTGAGTCAATCTCACTGCCGTTCGTGTTTTTTGGAGAGCAATCCCGTACGTACGGGAGTCGAAAGGAGAGCAGCATGGATGTGGTGAAAAGCGAAGTGACCGCGAGCGGCCCCTCTATACAGGAGCTGAGAGGCATTGTAACCGACTACTACGGAGACGAGGTCTGGAAGGCAGTCAAGGCAGGGTTGGCAGTCGTTTGCTCTCTCGCTGTAAAGGGACGACCAATGCCGTTGACGTTGATCTATGAAGGGCCGTCCGGCACTGGCAAGTCAACGTGCATAAACATGCTTACGCCTGACAGGGACGCAACAAGGGGCGTCCTATATCGACTGGACTCCTTTACACCGAAGGCGTTCGTGACGCACGCGGCCAATGTACCGGCGGATCAGCTTAAGGAGATTGACCTCCTTCCGAAACTGAAGAACAAGGTGATGTTGACGAAGGAGTTGGCACCCATGTTTCGTGGGAACGAGACGGAGCTTCGCGAGCGTTTCGCGATGCTGGCAGCCATCCTAGACGGCAAAGGCTACCAGTCTGCATCAGGTGTCCATGGGACTCGGGGATATACGGAGGAAATAATCTTCAACTGGATTGGGGGCACAACGCCGATCCCCGCCAAGACGGACGATATCATGGCTCAATTGGGTAACAGAATGTTGCGCTACGAGTTTCAGGGAACCCAGTACACGGCAGAGGACATCGCAGCGTATCTAGATGACCAATCGCAGGACGCCCATGAGAGAGAGTGCCGGACGATGGCGAATGCTTTCGCAGAAGCGTTCTTTAGAGACTCACCGATAGAGAGCATCACGGACAACCGTTGCGGGACCTTCTTGTGGAACTCAAGGCTTCGGACGGAAGCCCGACTTCTGGCCCGATCCTGAGAGCCGTGAGACGAACGAAACGGGATGAGAACGGGGAAAGGAAGCCCATTCCTGCAAAGCCCCTCAACTTGGACAATCTTGCACGTCGTGTGATCCGTCCGGCATTGAAGAAAGCTGAGGTAAAATGGAATGGCTGGTACGCGAATCGTCGCGGAGCTGGCACAATCGCAACAGCAGTAGCGAAGGACAGCGGTTTAGCTGCGAAAGGGCTGCTACGTCACGCGAATCTGAGCACCACGACTCAGCATTACGTGAAGGGCGTACCGGCTGAAACGCAACTGGCAATGAAGCGGGTTGAGCAGTTGTTCCAAGGATGTTCCAAAGAAATTCTGGCGAACGACGAATCAACCGCACAAGCACAGTAGAATCAACAAAGTCCGAGAAGGGCCGACGTAGCTCAGTTGGTAGAGCAGTCGATTCGTAATCGACAGGTCATCGGTTCAAGTCCGATCGTCGGCTCCAGATTTCAAAGAACTTAGACGCTCGCTTGAGCGTCCCCCTCTTGAGTTGGCCCAAGAGTTGGCCCAAAGCCATTCAAAGACCCATTGCGACGATTGATGGCGCGCCTTACAGCCTCCACATACTCTGGATGTTGGTAACGCATCATCATCCTGGCACTGCCGTGGCCCATAGCTTTCATGGTTACGGCGGGGTTGTGGGTTTCTTCTAAAACGGTCGTGCCGAACGTGTGGCGCGCGGAATAGAGCACTACAGTCTTCGGCAAGCCTGCGAGTTCACGAGCCCGCGCGAACATCTTGGATACTGTCGTCAGATGCCCACACTTTGTCTTGCTGGGGAAAATCCACCCCTCCTGTCTGCCTCCGGCACGCGATCGGAGCAACAGGAGCATCCGATCGCTGATTGGCAAGTATCGTTTAGAGTTTTTGGTCTTGCCATACCGGTTGAAGATCCAGCGTTCTTCCCAATTGATGTCCTCGATACGCAAACGGAAGACCTCCTCAGGACGAGCACCGGTGTCCTGACAGACGATGATCACGTCTCTCAGGGTGGGGCCAGCGTGTTTGAGTAGAGCTTGTTCGCGATCAGGTGTGATCAGTTCCTCGCGCTCATTCTCAGGCTCGAGATGAACACGCGGAGCTTGATTGATTACTTTCCATTCCACAGCCAGGTGCAACGCACGAGACAAAGTACGCAGCGCCTGGTTTCGGTACGATGCCGAGAGCTTGTCCCGCTTTACACCAGAAATGGCCAGTCGATCGGTAATCTCGGATGTGATCCGGTCAATCGCCATATTCATTACTGGAGTTTGCTTCAGCAGTTCCCACCCACGCGTGTAGTAGCGCCGGGATTTTGGTTTCAGGCCTCGGGCTTCATTCACCCAAGGCAAGAAGCGTTTCTCACCAAAGTCAACCAATCTTGGCGCCTTAGCTATGACAGCCTGAGGCCCCAGTTCCTGTGCCTTGGCGAACGCAACGGATTCGATCTTGCGTGCCTTCGACTCGGACGCCGTGTGAGTACTTTTCCGGTACCGACGGTTTCCTACATAGAAGGTGTAATACCAAATTCCATTGTCCTTCCGAAAGAGCGCCATTCTAATCCTCCACCGCGGCCAGCGTGGCGGGAGTGTGAACGTTGCTCTGGATGAATTCTCGCACAGCTTGAATGGGATAGCGAACGCTGCGGCCGATCTTGATGTACTTGGGTCCGAGACCGACGAACCGGCGCCAGCGCAAAGTGCTTTTCGGCACGGCAATCATTTCCGAGAGTTCCGTCTCGGTGAGGTATTCCTTCATGGGCATCCCTTTCCGGCACCGCTGGTCCATCAAAGGGTCATCAGCAGCGAGCCAGGCTTGATACCTCTGACCCTACCGTGCGCGGCAGCACCTACCAAAGGTCACCTTGGTTCATCGTCCCTGAGGACAAACGTTCCGCCTCGCCGGTGGGAATCGCAGGGTTTGTCTCTGGTTGACCGAACTGGCGTGAAGCTTGACCTGGTGAAGTCGAGTGATTTCGGCGCCAAGGGTGACCTACGTCCCGGAGACGCCCGAAACTCTGCTCGTAGACTACGTAGGATGATCGGTGCGCTCCAAGTGGTTATTCCGGAAGAAACGGCCGGAAACCCAACCTTTTGGAGTCATGCTCCAGCGAAGCCCGCCAAACTTGGTACTCCGTACCTTCACGTAGTGAGAAAGCACGCATCTGCCATCGGTTGGTGGTTGAACTCGCTGAGTTCCGCCAAGCGGCTTAGAACGCCGTTCTGGCTTTCTTAAACCAGGCGAACGGACTAATCGCCCGTTCGCCCATTCTTCATGTCAGCCAAAGAGGAGTGGCCGGAAAGTGGCATTCACGGTACGTTAGCGGAGGGCGCATCAACGTGTCCTGACCGTCGGTAAGCCGGGGCCGTCTTGTAGTCGCCGATGAGAACGCCCTCTTTCTTCGCGACCCGGGAAAATGCCGTCGGGTTCTGCGCTTACGATCACACCCACGCGCTGCCAGGCAAGGCTACTGCCGGCGTATGTGGAGATTTTCTACGATCGGGAGTGCGTGGCGCGGCACGAGTGCAACTTCGGCCGCCATCAGCAGGTACTGGATCTGGAGCACTACCTGGAAGTGCTGGAGCGCAAGCCCGGGGGACTGGCGGGATCGCGGCTTTGCCGGGCAACCCGAAGCTCCCTTTGGAGTAATATTTTGGCAGTCTTGGCTGCTTCAGACTGCGAGCCTTCTGAAAGAGACACCACATCCATGAACATCGCTTCCCAGCCGGAAATGTCGAAGGTGACCATCGCACCCTTGGACTATGTCAAGGTCGGAATGGTAAAGACCCCAGTGCGTATTATTGACGGGATTTCAATCGAGGACGTCAGCGGGCAGATTCGACCTCAGCACTTTGACTTGTGGCGCGATTACTTATCACAGGAAGATCGTCAGAGGATGCCCAATGTGCGATATGCCCTTGTGCACCGATTTAGCTCACCAGGGCACGTCGGCCGTCAAGAAGAGGAGTCAAAGGACCTCGTGTATAAGACATTTCTCTGCCTCCGACTAATCCGGCCCACGCGGTCACGATACTCAGTAATCCAGTTTAAACAGACGGGACCCGACTCAATTGATGTGTTCAGCTTCACACATCCCTCACAGATACCCATCTACATCCCTGACTCTGAGATATTGAATCACTTCTCCAATACAGATTTCGCTATCTTGCAGCAGATTATTGGTCCGTTTCTGCACATCGCGGAGCATGGGCCGGAGCATCTCCGAAGAGCTATTCGTTACTACGAGAGCGGGTATTCGAACATTTTCGATCCTGCAATTCAAATAATGGTTTGGACGATGGGGTTGGAGGCAGTAGTCTCAACATCCGATGAAATACCCTCTCGTCGCAATCTATTGGAGCGCATCAGCGAGCTTGTAGCATTTGATCGCAACATCTACGAGGACTCTCCTCTTGCTGAGTTCCAACCTGCCCCCGTCGTACAGGTGCAAGCTGTGATCCACGATCTTCTTAAGCTCAGAAGCAGGCTGTCACATGGCGGATGGTTCCAAACAGAGATGGAACAGAAGATCACAAGGAAGTCTGTAGACGGGAGAGTCGTCTCTTATTCCGGGATTCTGCGCGAGACAGCCAGTTTCTTGCTCCGCAATGCTATTCGTGCTCGATTACTTTCTACGGCAACAGCTTAAACGAGTTAGCACGCAGTCTGGTTTCCCATGAATGAAATCATCGAAGCCATTGCGGAACTGCTGTATGGTCCTGCAGCGCCGGGCCACTTTTACACCTTCGACGAAATACTGGTCGGTCTAAATCAATTCGGCGAAGCAGATGTCGAAGCGTCAATACAGCAGCTAGAGAGAAATGGACTCTTACGTATTTCTTTGCAGCACCATGATTCCGTCGTTCCAACCATGAAAGGTAAGGCGGCGTACGAACGAAGATGTTGATTCCTCGATTCTTGTTGATCGTTTCAATTTTGAGCGTCTGCGCGTTTGCGCAACAGAACGACTCGTCCGAACCTGCTCTGACCGCTGGAGAATACGATGTCTACGCTGCCGTACTCGACTTTTTCGCGGCGAAGAACATTGATCAGCACCCGCTTGTTGCGAATCGTACTTCGACGTTTGAATGCGGTTCGCCCCACAACGGAATGAGCATGGGCGGGTGCAACGGTCTACAGGGAAGCGGTGAGACTCCGCAGCAGCGGATGCAAATCGTGCAACGCGACTTGCCGGAACTGGAAGCGAGCACCGTTGCAGACTTTGAATCCAAGAACGCGAAGACCGCTTGGATTGATGCGAAAATACCGACGAAGCATAAGTACCTAATGTTCGGTGTAGCTCATTCCGACCCGATGCCGCCGGGCTGGGAGCACCCGGATTTCGTTTATTTTTCGCGGGTGGGATTCAACCCAACTCATACACAGGCTCTGGTTCATGTCAGCTTCATGTCCGGTACCAACGCGACGAACAGCGGAGGAAAGTACGTTTTATTCAAGAAGACAAACGACCGATGGGAGCGTCAGGGTAGTTCCGCCGTCTGGGAGTTAGTGCCGCCACAATCTGCGCAATTGCGATAACTGTTGAGAAATCCCCATATCGCAAGTGATCTGCTATGAAAAGCCTGACCTTCGCCGTATGTTTCCTTGTAGGCTGCTTGGGTTCAGCATGTGCGGGTGAGCCGTGCAAGCTCATTCACGGTCGCGCTCACTTCTACGGCGGAGATGGCCAGCTTCGCATCTGGCATATCGGTACGCACCACGAATATGAGCCTGACCAGTCTTCGGATGAGAGGGTTATGCAATGGCTGGAGGCGGGAGTGCCGGACTCCGAAAAGTCAAACTATGCCAGCCCGGCGTCGGCGGTTTATCTGTACGCTGACTTCTTGATCTGTCCTACCGAACCCTTGGTGAAGGGAGCGGTGCAGCACGCGGAGGTAAAGAGTGCGTCTCATCGCCGCTACGTCCGCATACAGGACTGAGGGGGATAACTGTTGAGAAATCGCCATTACACAAGCGACCCGGCCCGGAGTTCAGCTTTTGAAAGCTCCCCGCCTATTGCCCCGTCGCATCCAGCTTGGTTCTCCAACTTCGAGGCGAACAAACGAAATGGCACTTCTATTGTCACTTTCCTTAACCTTTAATCACCGTGGCTCGTCCGGAGGCGCAACCAGAGGCGTGGATTTGAAGGCATAGACAACACATGCAGGGAGGGCCCCACGGGCTGTGGAAAACAGCAGGGGAACGAACGTACGTTGAATTCCTATACTAACTAACTTTGGATGCAGAAGGAATGCGATGAAGCATGCCTTCTACAGGAGCCCGGATGCAAACTCACGCACTGCTTACCAATGATCACATTCGAACACTTCTAGCCCTATCCCGCCGCGACGATGATCCGCGAACTTCTGCGGCGTTAACCCTTATTCTCTGGCTTTGCCTGACCCTCAGTGAACTGAAGCGGCTTTGCTGGCCAGACTGCGACTTTAGTTCGAGATCGCTGCGCGTTTTTCACGACGGCAAGCTGGAGCGGGTACCGCTCAGCGATCTCGTCGTCGCTCAACTGCTCGCAATACGGCAGGTTGCCACACACTCGCGGGTGTTCGGCCCGGCCACATCGCACCCAACCGTCAACGATCTTCTCCAGCGCCTACTGGTAAGAGCCAATCTCCCTGGTTATACGATTGACGATCTCCTTCGCTGGTCATGCAGTCAAAGCATTGCAGTGCGCCAGTCTATCGCCACCACTTAGAACAACAGAATCCCGAAGTAGTCAATTCAGTCACAGGATTATGGCCTCACGATGCAAATAGAATCGTTCGCGTGGCACTACACTACAGCCAAGTCGTTTCTTAGCATAGTTCGAGATGGTTTTCTCGTCCCCAGCCCGCTTGGTTATGGAGAACCGGACGAATTACCAATCCTCTGGTTCTCGATGGAGCAATTCTGGGAGCCCACGGCACAGGCTGCAATTCTGTTGAACGGGGAAGTGGTTCCCCTCGGTATGGACGAAACTTGTCGTCAGGGAGGAGGTCTCGTCCGTTTCGGACTGTCACCAGAAAGGCTCATTCCGTGGCCTCGCCTTGGCAAACTGGCCAACATCCCGTCGAGCCTGAGACGGGCCTTAGCGGAAGCTGCAAGAGAGCAAGGTGCGGTGCCGGACTATTGGTTGGGAATCATTTCCGGACCACTTCCACTCTCCGAAGTTGAAGCAATCGAAGCATTCGATGGCAAGCAGTGGGACCGAATATCTCAAAAAGGGATGCGTCTGACACTGCGCTGGGCTGAAGAGGTCCTTTCCAAAGGACTTGCCGAAACTCCTAATACCATCGAGGAAGCTTTGGCACGCGAATCCGCGCTTGCTGGTGGCTTGGTGACCAACTCAGACCGACGCGAGCAGTATGTTGGCAGAACCGTCTAGCCAAGGACTTCATCGACATTCTGTTCAGAACTATCTTCTCCCATTTTGGTTTCGAAACCCCCGATGGTTGCGGAAACAGCCTGGTCTAAGAAGATCAGCCACCTGCTGCCACCATGCATGTTTTCCATGGAGCGCCGACTTATGCGTCTATACAAACATCAACTGATTTCGCTATGGCTAAAGATTCAGATTATTGTTCACCACACCCGAGTGAATCTCGGGAGTGGCGAGATCGCTTTGCCACTTCTTCTACAGTTGCTCGCCTGTTAGTAATCCTGATTCCCTTTTATCTACCGTAATCGGCCCTAAGCCCAACCTTTCCCCAACCACAAGATCTTTCAAGGAGTACGCAATGTCATCAAACCACCATCGCCTGCCAGTATGCGACTGTACGCCAATAGGCCCGCAGCTCAAACCAACCTCTGTCGTTTGCCAGCGCTGTAAGAAAACCACCGACGTGCGGCGCCTAAGTCCGACTCGCATCTCTGTCGTAGCGTCCCATGAATTCTGTCCAAAGTGCTTCAAAATACTGCTCGACCTTTATTTTAAGAAGCCATTTGACTTTGGTGTACCAGCCGTCATGCATGATCTCGATAAACATCAAAAGCGGCTCACCCAAGCTCACATGGCGGAGGGCGACTTACCTACATTCTTCGGTGGGTTCAAAGACGCCACTAAGTTGCTTCCGATCAAAGATCTATCGTGCTTTCACGCCGACAGCATGATTCAGCTCTACGGCCTGCCTGACCTGGTGCTTGGGTTTGACAACGGCACGGTGGGTATTCTCGACAACAAAACGGCGCGGGTAAAAACTAAAGACCATCCCCTGTTCCAGATGTACACCGCCCAGTTGTCTTTTTACAAGTACATGCTCGAGCATGAAGCTAACCCCAAAACAGTATCAAAGCTTGGTCTTTTATTTCATGAGTTCTCGCCTTTCGACGATGATGAAGAGATTATCGACAGTACTGGTGACGACAGCTACAACGTTCGTTTCAAACCAAAGTACGTTGATGTCGATGTCGCGGGAGCCGACAGATTGGTCAACTCGATCTTGAAAACCGTCCGAGAGTTGCTCGACATGGATGGACTGCCAAAAGGGAGACCGGGTTGCAAAGACTGCTCTATTCTCAAAGAATACGTGTCCCTTCTCGAAAAAGCCGTGCCTGTCGACCGGCAAACGGCTGCCGTCATGACCGACAATGAATACCAGCTCGCCAATGCACATTATCGTGCTCTCGAATGGCGCGACCAGAACAGAATGCGGGTCTACTTCGCTGCCGCTCTGAAAGCTGCTGCTACCACTCCCTATGGCGTGCTCGCTAATTGGGACTTCACTCAAGAGTAGGCCGATTCCGCGGTCAGATCCCAGAGTCCCGGTGATCTGTGTCCGCCCCTACTGGTGTAGTCCGCCAGCTTATTCCACTCACAAATCCGCTCGCAGGTTCTGGCCACAGGCGCTGCTTCACCGCAGCGCCACCGCGAGACGAAGGAATGATTCAATGCCCACCGATACGCCCAAAGCCTCAAAGTATCCACTTCTCGAAACCATTCTCGCTCACAAGGGCCTGCCACTCAGGGCCCTCTACACACTCCACGACGTCGCTGAGATTTTTGGAGTAACGATCCGCGCCATTCAAGATCGAGTGAAGCGCGGATATCTGAAGTCCAGAAATCTTCCGGGCCGGGCAAAGTTCTTGTCGATTGACCTCGAATCCTTCCTCGAAAACAGCCTGCAAAAGCCATCCCATGCTTCGTAGTTCCTCGCTATAGTGTGCTGCTTCCTCGGCACTCTTCACCACCTATCACCCGACTACGCCTACCATCGCGCTTCTGGCCACTTTACCTACGAATACACCAACCAAATGTTTGTGGTTTAACTAGGAGAAAACAATAGATGTCTTCATGTCCTGTCGTGATTGGCAGCGAAACTGCTGCTCAGCTTCACCATCCTTCACCTTTCATCGTTGGCTCCTGTCCAAGACTGTCCACAGTTAAAGATTTACTGGATGCAGTTAAGACTCTGGGGTTGAAACAGGAAAAGGTTTCCATGTTCGGCACCGTGGCGGTCCGCTTCTCGGAATTTGCCAACGTGCCCGTCAGTAACCTGCCGATAGAAACGCTGCTGGACACCGATTCGTTCGCCCATTGGCTCAAGCAGCGACGCTACAGCGTGAACTCGGTTCGGGCCTACTGCAACCATGCCCGGCAACTGCTCCGTCACGCGGAAAAATTGGCCTGGATTTCCGGGGATGCCCAAGTGATTTCATCGTGGGAACGCATCGTGTCGGCGTTGAAGAAAGTGGGGCATGTACCCAGCAGCCTGGTGCGGTTCGCTATAGTCCGCGGCAAGACGCCCGCTATGTTCTCCGACGCCGACCTACAGAACTGGGGCGACACCATGATCCAGCGGGGACGTCAGTACAAAACAATCCGAATGGCAAAAAGCTGGTTCCGGAAGGCAGTGGTGGATGCGGGACTCGAGCACCTCTTACCGAACCTAAACCTGCATCCGCAGCCGGCCGACTACGGCGTCAGAACCTGTGACATGCCAGAACCGCTGCGAGGTGAGCTATTGGAACTCCTGCGTTGGAAACAAGCCCGGTTTGCTAGGGGACGTCCTCAACGCGGTCGCCTTCGGCCGGCAAGCGCCATCTTGTTGGAAAAGTACGTTGGGCGTCTTTATGGATTCGCGAAGAATGTAGCTGGCAACAGCAACATCAGCACGTTGATGGATCTAGTGACTCCGGAGATCATGGAATCGTTCGTTGACTGGTCGCTTAATGAACGGAAGGTTTCATCCGAATCACTGCGAACACTGTCCATGTTGTATTCGGCGGTGAGGTTTCATCCCAAGTACAAAGACCATAATTGGAAGTGGTTTGGCGAGCTGTTCGCTGAGTTGCCCGAAGACGAGGAGTCCGAACGAAAACAGCGAAAGGCGCAGAAATGCCTACCGTACGACCAGCTTTGTCTCGTGCCCGAACGCTTAAAGGAAGTCCGGGAGCGTACGTGCAAGAAGTCGATCCGGGCATCCTGGCTTGTGCATGACGAGCTGCTCGTCAGGTTCTTACTGACGCTTGCCTGGCGGCAACGGAACATTCGCGAGTGCCGGCTCGGCATGCCCGAGACCGATAACCTCTTTTATGCCGCGCTGCCCACCATGACTCACGTCGCCCGGCCAGAATGGGTGGTCAGGGCGTTGAATGATAGTTCACAACAACAGTTTTGGCAGTTCTTTTTCCGCGAAGACGAAACCAAGATCGGCTGGGCCGTGCGCGGCATCCTCCCGCAGTCGCTTGTGCCATTGCTTGAAGAATACTTGCACGACCATCGTCCGAAATTAGTCGGCAATCGCGGGACGACAACCCTGTTTGTCAACCGGGACGGTGGCGCGCTCGACCGCCAAACGACCACTGACCTAGTTTCCGAACTTGTCTTGAAGTACGCCGGCAAGCGGGTTCCGCCACATCTTTTCCGCAGTAGCTTTGCATACAAATGGCTAGAAGATCACCCCGAAGATTATCTGACTTTGTCCAAAATTTTTTGGCACCGCTCCGTGGGGACCACTATCAAGATATACGGCGCTCAGTTCGACGAGTCCAATGGTGTATGCCGGATCGATGAATGGCTCTCGCAGATCTCTGCTAATAGTTCCAATCCCACACATGGGGGATGAGCTTCTCTCCTGCTGAAGCTCTCCCGCTTTCCTGTCTCGTCATTTGTTTGAGTTCTTAGGATCAGCATTTCACATTGAAGTACAGGGACCGCAGACGCAGGTTTCCCTCCACCTACATTTTCATAGCCGCGTGGTAGCGCCTATATCTTTGTCGGCCCGGCCACGCGACTAAAAGAAGGAGAGTTATGGCTAAAGTTAGGTTGACTCACCGCGAAGATATGTGGACGTACCTTCGCACACACGAAACATACGTTGCTGGCAACTTGCGGGAGGACTGGCGTGCATTCGCATGCAAGATGAAGCTGCCAGGCGATCTTTGCGCAGAAGAGATCCAAAACTGGGGTATTGCTGCATTGCTAGCCGAATTCGATAGGTCACAAGAGCATTGCACGGCCGATATCAACGGCGACAGCCCAAAGTTTCTGGTGCTCTATCAGAAGGGTATTACAGCAAAGAAGCACTGCTATGCATGCGGTCTGTGGACTCAGCACAAGGAAGATCGGCCCTGTACTCAATACGGCTGCCTGGGAACGCTAAGGTCGCCGTTAGTTCAACACAGCACAATTCCCTTTTTCCGCGTCAGCACTGATGCACGAATCGAGGACTTCCGGATGGTTACTCGTGCTGTCCTCGCGCTCGACGAACTCGCCGACAAGTGCAACAACTGTCTTACGCTCACGGGTGCATCATCTGGAGGCATTCGAGGCCTACAGACGCATTTCTAGCTATGGAGCGAAGTAGCCTGAGATGTCGAGGATCAGTTGCGTCAGCCCCTGCGCGTAGGCGTTGATGGAGCCATCGCTGGTCGGCACGATCGCCATGTTCGAGGTGATGAAGCCGTCGTAGGCATTCAGCGTTGAGACCAGCGGCTGGCCAGAGCCATGTGGCCACAGAGTTAAGAATGGCATCACGCCGCTGGGCACCACAGTCGCGTTGAAGACGAACGCTTGCGAAGTGCTCGGCGGCGCGCACGGACTGCCGACCACGTTGATCCCGTTCGGCGAGTTGTAGACACCTTGGAACGGCTGTCCGGTGCCGACTGTGCGCGTATCCAGCACGCGGCATGGCGTTACCGGATACAAGGACAAACCACCCGTTCCAGGCGCGGCAAAATAACCGTTGACATCGATGATGAGGTCAGTGTCGTTCTCCGCAAAGACATCTAGATCACCGGCGTCCCCTGCCAGAGTGATCGCTGCGTTAGCCACCACCGTCGCCGTTGGATTATTCAGGGTTGAAACCCACGGCTGGTCTTGGCCTGCGGGCCACACCGTCAGATAGCCCAGAGGCTGTCCCCCTACAGGTACGACCGTGAAGTTCAACGAGTAAACCGGAGGCGGGTTGATGTGCTGGAAGCATTGGCTAGTGAGGATCGGGAAAATGCGCATCAGCTGAGCTTGTAAAGATGGCGCCCCTAGCCCTGGAGGATAATTGTTGGAGCGGGTGTCGGCCACGCGGCACTGCGTCATAGGATAGAATGCCAGCGTCCCCGAGCCTGGCGTCGCAAAGTAGCCGTCGATGTCGAGAATGACGTTGGCGGTATTGCTGACATACACGCTGACTGCGTCGTTGCTCGCAGGCACAATTGCAGCGCTCGCTTTGACCCGGCCATCGGTCGAGTTCATAGTGGAAACGTACGGCTGCATTTCACCTTGTGGCCAGATGGTCAGATATCCCAGCGGCCCACCCGGTACTACTGTGACATTCAAGGAGTAGGCAGCGGTACCGGCTGTGGCTCCGGTTGGAATGCCGCAGTTGAGTTGTGGAATCGTGAAGCTCCGCGACGTACCACCCGGAATGGGATTGCCGTTGCGGGTGTCGACCAGCCGGCAGGGAGTAACGGGAACGAACTGAAGAGGTTGTCCGTTGACCTGAAAGACAGAGTTGCTGTTCATTTGGCTGCTGCCTACGGTCACCTGGACTGTGCCGGTCGTTGCACCAGTGGGGACGGTAGTAGTGATTTTCAAACTGGAGACGACCTGGAAAGACGCTGCGGTGCCGTTGAACGAGACGTTGGTCGCAGGTGTAAGATTGGTTCCGAAGATGGTGACCTGCGTTCCAATTGAGCCGGAGGTGGGCTGTATTTCCACAAATGGAGCGAGCCCAACACCCAGTCTGAAGACCGTGCCAGAGTTGTTATTCCCGTTGGAACTCGATGTCGTCCCGTAGAAGTTCCCGTCGGTGGCTTGCACCAGCCCAGCATATGGCTGGGTGCCGTCAGCGCAGCCGGCTTGCGTACAGAAGCTGTAAAGTGTGGTCAGCGTGTATGGAGGATTGGGGCTGATCTTGAAGGCCGCGCCATAGCCCATGTACGACCCCTGGCTTTTGTACTGGGCCCCACCATAAACGGTTGTCCCGTAAATATTTCCGTCGGTGGCTTGCACCAGCCCGGCGTAAGGCTGATAGCCGTCACTCCCTACGAAGCTGTGCAGTGTGGTCATCATGTATGGAGGATTGGGGCTGATCTTGAAGACCGTGCCACAGCCTTTGCCGGAAGGAACCCAGCAGCTGCCGGTACCGCCCAAGTAGGTTGTCCCGTAGAGGTTGCCGTCGGCAGCTTGTACCAGCCCAGCCTGTGGGTAAGTGCCGTCAGTGCAGTCCTGTTGGGAGCAAAAGGTGTAGAGCGTGGTCAGTGTGTACGGGGGCGTGGGGCTGATTCGAAAGACCGTGCCACCGTTGTTATTCCCGCCAAAACCCGTTGTCCCGTAGAAGTTCCCGTCGGTACCGAGCATTAGGCCAGCTGGGCCGCCGCCGTCAGCCGTACCGCTGAAGCTATACAGCGTGGTCAGCGTGCCTCCAGAGGTGATTTTGAAGACCGTGCCGTCGTTGTTGTTCCCGCCAGAACTCGTTGTCCCGTAGAAGTTCCCGTCAGTCCCCAGCACCAGCCCGCCGTAAGGCGTCTTACCGTCGCTACCACCGCTGAAGCTATACAGCGTGGTCACCGTCCCTTGCGTGCCTTGTACGGTCATTTTGAAGACCGTGCCGTAGCCAGCGCTGCCTCCGGACGTTGTTCCGTAGAAGCTTCCGTCGGCGGCTTGCACCAGCCCGGCATATGGGTAAGCGCCGTCGCTGTTGTTGAAGCTGTGCAGTGTGTTCAGCACGCCCGCCGGGGTAATGTTGAAAACCGTGCCGCAGCCAGCAAAGGGCGGCTGGCAGTTTGTGCCAGCTCCGCCTAAGACGGTTGTCCCGTAGAAGTTCCCATCCACTCCCTCAATGAGTGCCGATTGGGCGGTTGCGCCGTTGGTTCCGTTGAAAGTTGCCAGAGTGCTGAAGGAGGTTTGCGCTGACGAGCCGATCGTCATCGCGATGCAAAATAAAAATGCGGTACAAATCGTCGAATACAACCCAAGTTTTCTCACACTTCCTCCTTTCGGGTGTTGCGTAGTGCGAATTGCTGGCCTGCAGGTTGTAATTCGTGTCTTGGAAATCACGGCCGAAACCAGGGGCTTGCTTATTGCTTCCTCATGGCACAGTAGCGGGGGACGCTTTTTTGTCCGGCCTAAGACGTTGTGCCCATCGGGGAAACACAACGGCTAATTAAGAACACAGATGGTCGGATATTGCAGTGCGCGGAGTCACAGATTGGGGTGACAGCAGCTCCGAAGTGTCATCTCCACTTGCAGGAATTGCGCAGAGGTGCCGGCACCTTCATCACCCTACCGTGACTTGTGTGAGTGCGGCATGAGTTCGGAGGCTCTGGCTTTCTCCGCAAGGGTCTTCTTATACGCATTTGGTCGAGCAAACAGCGAGAAACCTCAGCGCAGCCGCTCGATGGTTTTGGTATTGTTTGCCGTGGCCGACCAATTGGGACAATTCGGATTGGTTCCTTCCGCTGTGACCACGTAGCCCGCGGGCATTGTTGAGCTGGAACAGATTTTCTCGCGTTCTCCCGGACGCTTGATGGTCAATGTGTTTTGCTGGCCCGGTGACCAGTTCGGACACTTCTTGTCCGAGCCCGCCTTAACCACGACATAGTCGGTCGGGACGGCTTGATTCGCGCAGATTGTCTGCCGGGGGCTTCCAGTGTCGGGAATGGTGGAATTGGAATCAGCCGCGCAGTCAGGATAGATCCAACCGCCGCCATGCCCGCTCCCGGTAATGTCGCTCGTATCACCGAAGCCGATACTGGCGAAGCCGCCGGACGACTGGCCGGTGGTGCTTGTTCTCGTGGTGCTGGATCCTTGCGTGGTGGTTGAGGTTAATGTCGACGTGCTGTCAGACGCCTGATTTGTGCTGGTCGTGGTTTTCGTGTTGCTGGATTCCTGGGCCGTGGTTGACGAGGACGATGTCGATGAACCGCTGGATTTGCTTCCGCCGATCCCTCCTTGAGCACCGGCAGCGGAAAGTATACTTCCCAAAATTCCAAGCGCTGTGCTGGCAGAGTTGTCACTGCCGCCGTTGATTCGGCCCGCACCGCTCGGATAGAACATGTCAAATCGCCACACACGAATTTCCTGTCCGCCATAACTGATGTGACAAGTACCGTTCACCACCTTTCCCGGATGCACGCCGCCCTTATGGTGTGAACGGCAAAGAAACAGGTCCTGACCGTTCTCCCAGCCAGCATTCAGGGCTGAGTCGTAGCCTCGATTAACACCTCTCCAGGAGCCAGCCGCATCTACGAGCACCTCGTAATCCGGGATCTCCCACTCTTTCCCGCGGTCAGCGATATTGCAATTTCCAGCAACGACCTTCCCGGGAAGCATGCCTCCCATATACGAGGCGCGGCAGACGTAAAGAGGTTGACCATCTTCCTGTCCGCCCTGTAGTGCGTTGTATGGCACCGGCTGTGCCGAATTCGTTCCAACCCATCTGCCACCGTTACACGCAGTGCCGGCATACAAAGCGGGTAAGTGGAATGCTGCTACAAGAAGAAACAAAAGAAACAAAAAGAGACTTGAAATGCGTTGTGAATTCGACAATGGCTTTAGCACTGGTTCTCCTTTCGATTCCCTTCATCCAGGAAAAACAAACAATGCTCATAAGGCCAGATTAATCAGTCCTACATCATCAAAGGGGCCCTTACTTAAAAGCCAATTTCAAAAATGCGCTATGGATGGCAACAGTGTGCTCTCCTGCAGCGGGAGTGGACCAAGAAGATGCGAAAATGCTTAGCTTCTCGGTCCCGATATGGGAAGGCCTGACAGCCGAACCTACCTTGGCAGTGTCAAGCGGCGAGTGGCGCAGCCCGTCCGATGTGGTCGGTCGAATTAAGGTTTTCATGATTGACGGGCGCACAACCTGATAACTGCGGCGCGGTTTTTCTGCTGTCGCAATCAACGCTACGGCGCGAAGTAGCCTGAGATATCCAGGATCAGTTGCGTCAGCCCCTGCGCGTAGGCGTTGATGGAGCCATCGCTGCTCGGCACAATCGCCATGTTCGAGGTAATGAAGCCGTCGTAAGCGTTTAGCGTCGAGACCAGCGGCTGGCCAGAGCCATGCGGCCACAGAGTTAAGAAGGGCATCACGCCACTGGGCACCACAGTCGCATTGAAGACGAACGCTTGCGAGGTGCTCGGCGGCGCGCACGGGCTAGTTAACACATCGATGCCATTCGGCGAATTGTAGACCCCTTGGAACGGCTGACCGGTGCCGACTGTGCGCGTATCCAGGACGCGACACGGAGCTACCGGATACAGCGACAATGCGTTTTGCCCACCCGCCGGCGCGAAGTAGCCGTTCACATCCACCAACAGATTCGTGTTGTTGTCATGCGGATAGAAGGCGGTTGCGTTCTCGTTGCCTGCCGGAACGATGGCAGCGTTGGCGACAACCGTCCCGGTGTAGTCGTTGAGAGTAGAAACGTAGGGCTGGGTCTCGCCTTTCGGCCAAACGGTTAGGTAATCGAGTCCACCAGCGACCGGAAGGACAGTGACGTTAAACGAATACGCCGTGGCAGTGCTGGGAACGCCGCAATTCCCGGGGATAGTGTAGTCACGCTCTTGCCCAGCCTGCAGCGTCCCGCCATTGCCGGAACGCGTGTCGACGATGCGGCACGGCGGCAAGGTATAGAACTGATACGTGCTGGAGTTCGGCGTCGCGAAGTAGCCATCAATGTCGAGGATGAGGTCGGTGGTATCGCTGGCATAGACGCTGACCGAATTATTGCCGGATGGAACAATCGCGGCGTTGGCTTTTGTGCGGCCATCGGGCGAGTTCATGGTCGAGACGTAGGGCTGAATCTCTCCTTGAGGCCAAATCGTGAGATAACCGAGCGGTCCGCGCGGAACTACCGTAACGTTCAGCGAATAGGCGGCTGCAGTCGCAGGAATACCGCAGTTGCCCAGTTGCGGAATGATGAAGCTCTGCGACGTTCCGCCGAGGATGGGATTGCCATTGCGTGTGTCGACCAAACGGCATGGCGTTACCGGAACAAGTTGCAGAGGACCGGTTACCTGAAAGTCTGTGTTGCTGATCAGCGTGTTGCCGGGGATGGTCACCTGGACGACACCGGTGGTTGCACCGGCGGGAACGGTGGTCGTGATTTCGGAAGCCGATACAACGTGAAAAGTAGCCGCCGTGCCGTTAAAGGTGACGCTGGTCGCGCCCGTCAGATTCGTCCCAAAAAGAATGACCTGCGTTCCCACCTGACCGGAGGTGGGCTGGGCTTCCACGAACGGTCCCAGCCCAACAGATAACTTGAAGGCCGTGCCGCAGCCGTATTCGTTATTGACACAGTAGTGATAGGCTCCGCCGGAGTACGTTGTCCCGTAGAAGCTCCCGTCAGTGGCTTGCACCAGCCCTGCCGCGGGCGAAGCGCCGTCGGCGAGATCGAAGCGATGCAGAGTGGTCATAGCACCGCCTGGAGTGACTTGAAAGACCGTGCCGCAGCCAAAGGGATAACAGCCGCCGCCGCCTCCCCCTCCATAGGTCGTCCCGTAGAAGTTCCCATCGGAGGCTTGCACCAACCCCGCCTCAGGATCCCAGCCGTCGGTACAGTTCGGTTGGGAGCAAAAGCTGTAGAGCGTGGTTAGCGTGCCGCTGGGGCTGATTTTGAAGACGGTGCCACCGGCGGACAGACTACTGCCCCCGGCCTCGGTTGTTCCGTACAGGTTGCCATCGGTGCCTTGCACCAATCCGCCCGTGGGGTATGAGCCAGTATTACAGTTGAATTCTTCGCAAAACTCGTAGAGCGTTGTAAGCACACCGCTTGCGGTAATTTTGAAGACCGTGCCGCAGCCAAGATCGGTCGGGCAGTTCCCGCCAACAGACGTTGTCCCGTAGAAGCTCCCGTCGGCGCCTTGAACCAGTCCGGAGACTGGATTTCCACCATCGGTGCCGTCAAAGCTGTGCAGCGTGGTCAGCGTGCCGCTTGGGGTCATTTTGAAGACCGTGCCGCAGCCGTATGCACAGTTGTTGCTCGTGCCGCCGAAGTGTGTCATGCCATAGAGGTTCCCGTCTGCAGCCTGCACGACTCCGGCGACGGGATAGGAGCCATCAATGCAACCGGTTTGAGAACAAAAGCTGTACAGCGTAGTCAGCGTCCCGCTGGGCGTGATCTTGAAGGCCGTGCCGCCGGAGTAGTTGTAGTCGTTTGCTCCGCCACCGGACGTTGTCCCGTAGAAGTTTCCGTCGGAGGCCAGCACCAACCCGGCATAAGGGTTGGAACCGTCAGTGCATGGCAGCCCTTGAGAGCAAAAGGTATAAAGCGTGGTCAGCGTGCCGCCTGACGTGATTTTGAAGACCGTGCCTCTGAAGAAGTCATTAGTCCCCCCACTGTACGTCGTCCCGTAGAGGTCCCCGTCGGCGCCTTGCACCAGCCCGGCAAACGGGTCGGAACCGTCAGTGCAGTATTCGCCCCCTTGGCTGCAAAAGTTGTAGATCGTCGTGAAACTTTGTGCAGGCGAAGCGATAGCTGTCGCGACACAAAACAAAGCTGCCACGCATGCGGTTCTGACCAAACTACATCTTAGTAGAGTGTGGCTCGCAGCACCCATGGCTTCCTCCGAAGAATCTTCCCGTGGGATCGGTCGCGACGGCCCAGATGGCGTTACTTCCGCTTCGTTCGCGCGCGCGGCCGAGGCCGGCTTCGGCTACCGGTTGGTTGAACTAGGGAGTTGCATTAGGAAGCACGATGTTAGCACAGCGGCTGCCCGCGCGATAGAATTTTCTGCCTGGGTGCCGCTCCATACAGCGAAGGTCAGTCAGTCGAGAGAGGGCCTTTCGCATTCCGCGGTCTGGAGAAAGCTCCGCACTCCACGCGAGTCAACGAGCCCGCAACCGCACCGTCGACGGCAGCCGCAATTGGCGCTACATGATTCTTGATGATGGGCCCATTGTCGGCCCAGAGCTTCTCTCCGCCCAGCGCGCCTTCATCAACGCCGACAGCTTCTTCCTGGCAGCGGCACTCATCGGCGTACGACCCTTGGTCTTCTTGGAGACGGCGGCACGTTTCTTGGGCCCGGGTTTGCCTTTCTGCTTCGCCCACCAGGCCTTCTTGGCAGCGCCGATTCCGGCACGAGCAGCCGCGCTCATACGACGACGCTTCCGGCCCGCTCTTGGGCTTTGTCTGGCTTATTTTGCGTGAACGACCACGTCGGACAGGTTGCGAACCTAGGCCCATAAGAGCTGCAATTGCGTGCTCGATACGACTAGCTTCCTGTTTGAGTTGCGCCACAATGCTTTGAATGTCCATGTATATCCTTCCTTGATTGCGATACCACGTCCAGTGGAATGCCGGAACCCCGAGCTTTCGGGCTGCGCTGGGTTGCGCTCGGAAGTTTTCCCCGGTAAGGCTGTTGGTTCTATTGTCCGAGCATCCCCTTTTTCAGATCTCCATTGGGCGGCTTCGGACCGAGAGGGGCGGAGAGTTGGAGTCGTACAGGACTCGACAACTGGGGACGGTGAGCCGGCGGCAGATCGATCTTGCCTGCCGTGGCTTTGCCTGCTCACCAGGCACACGAGACGTCGCAGAATGCTTAACGAGGAATCGTGCCCTTCTATCACGAACTTTAGCGACGGGTTACAAAAGGTCAACCAAGAAAGAGGAAACGACCATTCTTTTTTCCCGGCAGATTCCCAAATTGGAAGAAAGGATTGCGCAACAGTTGTCCTTTTTGGGCGGCGCGAGCGGCACGGAGCTGGTGACTCTAAGTGGCGCATCAGATCAGCCTAATACTATTGCTTTCAGTGCCGATGGGTCGCGGCTGGCAGCTGGAAGAAGGGACAAGACGGCGAGGATCTTACGCACATATGCGCACAAGAAAAGGCTGCTGCTGCTTTCTCTCAGCAGCTTCTTGGCGGACCCCAGTCCCCCCGCAGACGGCCCCCCGCCCTGCTGCGTACACATGCGGCTCCGGCAATTTTTCGCTAAAACCGCTATGCCCCGGCGACGAAATCCCGAACAGGACTTCTTAACAACTTCCTTGCGGGCCAGCCGGTCAAGGAACTGTACAGTTTCCGTGCATAAAATGCGGGGTTGGGCAAGGTTCGCAGCCGCGAAAAGAGGGATGCTTTGCTCAGGACAAAATGGCAAAAGGCGCAGGTGTAGAATTCGCCCGTAGTTGGAAACTGGAAAGCGTGCACTTGATGAAGCTAGAAGCTTCAGAAGCCAACCACCAGGGCAGAGCCAGCGCCAGAGAAGGAGCAGTCAACCGAATTCCGGTTCCCCAAGCGGGCGGCTCCCGCGCTGTGAGGGCGAAATGGGTTCAAAACAAAAATCTGGTGCTGCCTCAGCGCAAAGGATGCATAATGTGCCGAACAAAAATAGGGAAGCATCGTCGGCTGTGCCGACGTGGAGTTGTACGAAATGGCTGACACCGACACGTTCGCTCCAGGGTTTGCTCGATTGGCGGCGAAGTGGCTTCCCACTGGCCTTGCATTAAGCGCTCTCGCTGGATGCCTGTACGGAGTATTAGGCTCGCATAGCTCCCTATTCCTCATACCGCAGGGCTTTACGCCAGGCAAGCTCGCCACCATCGCGAACGTTTGTGCGGTCACCGGAGAGATAGCTGTTCCGAGCGCGCTGATGGCTGCTATCTTCGTCGGGATCTACTTGCGAGAGGGTAGTTTATCAGGGGATTTATTTATCACTGTTGGCGTCGTTTTCTTCGCTGCTATATTGTCTTTCGCGAACTTCTACCCACGCTTAAGTCCAGCTCATACTGGCAATGCGGCGTCGGACGCAATCCTCGATGCGGTTAACGCCCCTTCTAATCAAGAGATGCAGCAGAGGGACCGGCAGGAAAGGCCATCAAGGAGAGCCCTAGCCGCTTTCTTGATTTTAGGAGTCGCTTTGAAGTGGATTGGACCCGTCCAGCGTTACTTTAGGAAATATGCAGGCTTCTTCCTGGTGGCAGCCTATTTTCCTGGGTTAGTCGCGTGTGCTTGGTTCGACAATTCGTTTGTGGGCAGCCCCACTGATCCATTCTGGGTCGTTAAGCCGTGCGCCCAATTTAACAGCATGGATTGGACGGCAGCTGCGGTAGGTCTCGCCATTTATCTTGTAGTAGTTCTTACGTGGACAAAGGTTGTTCGGGAGAGTTTGCGCTGATTGAGCCCATTTATTATTTGATTTGTACGTGCCAGCTTGATGCTTTGCACACAGAAGATTCCAAAGAGCTTCAGCGACTCGCTGGTTACCGTTGCGGCGATGGGCCGGTTTGTGAGATGTGGGACAATCGCCTGTTGTTAACTGGGAAGCGGTTTGGCGCGGATTCCTAGGATTAGACCCAAGCCCAAAGCAAAGAGAAATACGCCCAAACACAAACAAACCCACCAGTCATGGTATTCCCACGCGGGTTTCTGGGGGTCACCCGGCAGTTTGAAGAGATCAACTTCTGATAGGTCTAAGCCTGCCACCCACGCTTCATTCCACATTTTCTGGGTCTTTCCCCAAGCAAAAAACTCCTCCTGGCATGAATCGGCGTCGCGCTTATATGCAAAGTACCGGACGTGGCCATCAGGCATCGTGACTCGAAACAATCTGGGGAGATCGTATACAGTGCCCTGTTCGGGGCGTAATTCCTCGGGGACAGTGTAAGTGGCACCCGCTTTGGGGTTCTCGACAAGGTAAGGCTCTAAGTCCTTATCCAAAATGATCTGACCATTCGGCTGCACAGGTTTACCCTGTTCATCCCACTCACGGCTGGGTTGATCCATGCCACTGGGCCTGACCTTGTGGAGGGGGTACTCCTTTGCCAGCTCAGGGATTCTCTGTTCAAAGGCCGCTACTTTCTGTGCGTACTGATTGGTGTCGCTTTGGTACAGGTACCCAGCGCCACCTAGTGTCAAGCAGGTCAGCAAGACTCCCAGAGACAGAAATAACCAGTGAACAACGCGGCTGTCCGAGCCAAAGGCCCAGGCAAGGGCTAAACCAAGCAGCAAGATTCCGATGACTTGCATCATCTTCGCGCTGTTCAGAGCGGCAATACCAGCAAACACCACAGTGAGGAACAGCGTTACCTTGTGCCTTCGGTTTAGGTTCAGCGGGAGAATCATAGCCGCCTCCCTCCCTTTCTGCGCTTCCCTACCGCTTGATTTCTTCTAAACTAGAAAAGTTTGTGTTCAATGGTCATGTTATAACCTCACTGACTGACTATCATAGTTGCAGCAGAAGAAAGAGCCCGACGCATACTGCTTGAGCATCTCGGCTGTCCACACTCTAAACTTGGCTGAGACTGTCGCAGCGTTCCGGCGGGCACGCATTGGAGATGCGGTTAAGATTTCGTTGCATCCGCTAACTCCGGCAAAGTTTGAACTGCTTCCAATGTAGTAATGCTGATAAGGTGAACGTAATACCAAACAGAAGCAGTAGGGGCGGTGTCACTCCATCTCGTGCTCACATCTCAGAACCGAGAAATTCACTGTCTGAGTGCTGATAATGTTTCATTCAGAGGTAAAGTCGGCAAAGTCTAGCTCCTCCCTACGGAGCATTTCTGCTGCACTTTCCCCGATGTTGACGAACAATGTATACATCTGCGACCCTTGCGGATGCTTAGACGCTTCTGTCGTAGCCTTGTCTCTAAGAGAAGTCCAGACAGGGGACGGTTGCCCAAAACTTCCCGACCAACTGCTCGGGTGGGCATTCGTGATCAACACGCCACGCGCATGCTTCAAGAGATCAGGGTCAACACTACTGCACAGGTTCAGGAATACCTCACAGAACTGCTGGTGTGAGAACACGAATGAACGGGGAGCATGACTCAGTACGGACGTCAACGATTGCAACGCAGCCCTTTCATCGACCAAGAATTGCTCTAATACAGACACTGTTACGCCGTCGAATGAGCCAACTAACCAAAAGGTTTCACTGTACTCCCCCTGAGTTAGGTCTTCTTCGGACCTGGACTTCAACAGCATTGCGACGTCATCGAGAAATCCTTTTCTCTTCTCATCTGACACACTGCGAAGACTTGGCTTTCTTATATCACTCGGAATGGGCCAGTAATCCCACTCATTCCGGGCGCGACGTTGCCCGGCCTCTTCAATCCTCGCAATTAAGAATCGCAGCACGCGATCTGGGTGCTCGTGGGCCAAGTTCGTCAAAAGGTCACCGAGACCATGAGCATCGAGTCGCTTTATTGGAAAGAGCTTGGCCAAAATACGGTCCACAGCATTAGGAGCCAGCCCCTCTGTCTTGATCCCCCACGGAGAAAAGCGCTCGCAAAAGCCCTTTACTGAGAGATCGTCATTCAAATCGATTCGAAGCAATAAGTCCAGCGTCTGTGAGCGGTAGTTGGAGTTGGAACCCATTCTCTGCAGTGCTAGAAAGGACGCATGTCTTACCTGCCAATCAGGAATAACTGCCATTCGCTCCAGCACCGAAATATCTTCGGTCGACGGATGACGGAGATCGAGATTCACCATTAGCCACGTCGCGCTACGGATGATGGCCAAATTCTGATGAGACATGGTACGTTCCATCTGTACAAGAAACTGCGCAAGGCTTCGTTCTCTCACCCTTCGCAACCCCTGTGGCAGTGCCAGTGTCAACACCGTCGATTGAGGGGATGAAAGTATGTGCTCCACCAAGGCATCACAGCACGCAGCGTCTTCGCACCAAACATAGAAGAATGCGTCTATGTTTTGGGCTCCCTGCCCGTGTTGGCTCAAACCGTCTAGTAGGCGGACCAACTCTTCAATTTGGGCGAGCGGCTCAGGAAACTTATGCCGGAGAACGGAAATTGGCGCGGATATGTCGCGCTTCTCCTCAGCATTGAAGCGATCCCAATTGGGTACGCACAAAGCGTCCAAAATATCCTCATCATCGCGTGGAATGCGTTGAAGTATCGAGCGTACGCGTTCCGATAGACCCGCGACGGTAACGGCATCCAGGAAGGGCTCCAGTGTCGTTCTCATCTCACGTGCGAGAAACTCATCGACAGGCGCACTCAGCCGTCGATCGAGGATGTCGAGCACTTGAAATCGTTCGCGGTTTTGCCACTCGATCTCCGCTGGCTCAGGACTGCGCAGTCCGGGGAGAAAGCCGCCCAATACCCTGCTCAATGACTTGACAGCTCTAACTGCAATTAGCCCGCGATCCGAGCTTAAGGCATTTTCTATTGCCAAAAAAGCGCAATCCCTACCCGTTGCAGACTGCGCCTCTGCGTAGCCTTGATCCGCCGCCTTGCGATACCACGCGACGGCTTGCGTGTGATCTTGAGGCACGCCCAAGCCCTTCCCATACAAATACCCGAGGAGGGATTGCGACGGGACGACACTCTGCTCTGCAGCCTTGCCAACCCAAAACGCGGCTTGGGTGTAGTCCTGTGGTACGCCTTTTTCCTCAATGTACATTAGCCCCAGGCTGCCCTGCGCCCGCGTCAGCACTGATGCAGGAATCGAGGACTTCCGGATGGTTACTCGTGCTGTCCTCGCGCTCGACGAACTCGCCGACAAGTGCAACAACTGTCTTGCGTTCACGAGTGCATTATCTGGAGGCATTCGAGGCCTACAGACGCATTTCTAGCTATGGAGCGAAGTAGCCGGAGATGTCGAGGATCAGTTGCGTCAGCCCCTGCGCGTAGGCGTTGATGGAGCCATCGCTGCTCGGCACAATCGCCATGTTCGAGGTAATGAAGCCGTCGTAAGCATTTAGCGTCGAGACCAGCGGCTGACCTGAGCCATGTGGCCACAGAGTTAAGAATGGCATCACGCCGCTGGGCACCACAGTCGCATTGAAGACGAACGCTTGCGAGGTGCTCGGCGGCGCGCACGGGCTAGTTAACACATCGATGCCATTCGGCGAATTGTAGACACCTTGGAACGGCTGACCGGTGCCGACTGTGCGCGTATCCAGCACGCGACACGGAGCTACCGGATACAGCGACAATGCGTTTTGCCCACCCGCCGGCGCGAAGTAGCCGTTCACATCCACTAGCAGATTGGTGTTGTTGTCGTGCGGATAGAAGGCGGTTGCGTTCTCGTTGCCTGCCGGAACGATGGCCGCATTGGCGACGACCGTCCCGGTGTAGTCGTTGAGAGTAGAAACGTAGGGCTGGGTCTCGCCTTTCGGCCAAACGGTCAGGTAGTCGAGTCCACCAGCGACCGGAAGGACAGTGACGTTAAACGAATACGCAGTCGCAGTGCTGGGAACGCCACAATTCCCGGGGATGGTGTAGTCCCGCTCTTGCCCAGCCTGCAGCGTCCCGCCATTGCCGGAACGCGTGTCGACGATGCGGCACGGCGGCAAGGTATAGAACTGATACGTGCTGGAGTTCGGCGTCGCGAAGTAGCCATCAATGTCGAGGATGAGGTCGGTGGTATCGCTGGCATAGACGCTGACCGAATTATTGCCGGATGGAACAATCGCGGCGTTGGCTTTTGTGCGGCCATCGGGCGAGTTCATGGTCGAGACGTAGGGCTGAATCTCTCCTTGAGGCCAAATCGTGAGATAACCGAGCGGTCCGTGCGGAACTACCGTAACGTTCAGCGAATAGGCGGCTGCAGTCGCGGGAATACCGCAGTTGCCCAGTTGCGGAATGATGAAGCTCTGCGACGTTCCGCCGAGGATGGGATTGCCATTGCGCGTGTCGACCAAACGGCAGGGTATTACCGGAACGAGTTGCAACGGCCCGGTGACCTGAAAGTCGGTGTTGCTGATCAGCGTGTTCCCGGGGATAGTCACCTGGACGACACCGGTGGTTGCACCGGCGGGAACGGTGGTCGTGATCTCGGAACCTGTATTGGAATTGATCGTCGCCGGTGTGCCATTGAACGTGACGCCGGTCGCCCCAGTGAGGTTGGTTCCAAGAATCGTGACCGGCGTGCCAAAGGTGCCGGAGTTGGACTGCGTTTCCACGAACGGGCTAAGCCCCATCGCCAGACGGAAGACCGTGCCGACGCCACCAGTCCCACCACCGTACGTTGTGCCGTAGAAGTTCCCATCAGTGCCTTGCATCAGCCCGGCGACAGGCTCAGCGCCGTCGGTGCAGCCAGTTTGGGCACAAAAGCTGTAAAGCGTGGTCAGCGTGCCCGAGGGAGTGATTTTGAACACCGTGCCATCGCTGTAAGTCCCCCCGTAGAAGATTGTCCCGTAAAAGTTTCCGTCGGTGGCTTGCATAAGCCCTGCGAAAGGCAACTCCCCGTCTGTCCCGTCGAGGTTGAGTAGCGTTGTCAGCGTGCCCCCAGGAGTGATTTTGAAGACATTGCCAAAGCCGTCAGGCCCGCCCGCTTCGGTTGTCCCATAGAAGTTCCCATCGCTGGCTTGCACCAGCCCGGCCCAAGGCTCAGCGCCGTCGCCGCCGTTGAAGCTGTGCAGTGTGGTCAGCGTGCCGCCCGAGGTGATTTTGAAAACCGTGCCACAAGCGTTGCTGCCGCAGTTGCTGCCGGTCCCGCCGTAGTGAGTTGTCCCATAGAAGTTCCCGTCGCTGGCCTGCAGCAGCCCGGCGGTAGGAATAGCTCCGTCAGCGCCCGCGAAGCTGTGCAGCGTGGTCAGCGTGCCACTAGGAGTGATTTCGAAGACCGTGCCATAGTTGTTGGCCCCGCCCTGAGAGGCTGTCCCGTAGAAGTTCCCATCGCTGGCCTGCACCAGCCCGTCCTCAGGGTAAGCGCCGTCAGTGCCGTCAAAGTTGAGCAGCGTAGTCAGCGTGCCCGAAGGAGTAATTTTGAAGACCGTGCCATCGCCGTCAGTCCCGCCCCCAGAGGTTGTCCCATAGAAGTTCCCATCGCTGGCTTGCACCAGCGGGGCCCAAGGCTTGGCGCCGTCGCTGCTGTTGAAGCTGTGCAGTATGGTCAGCGTGCCTGAGGGAGTGATTTTGAAAACCGTGCCATCGTTGTTGGCTCCGCCCTTGGCGGTCGTCCCGTAGAAGTTCCCATCGGTGCCCTGGATGAGAGACGAATAGGGATCAGCACCATTGCCCCCAATGAAACTCGCCAGCGTGGTGAGGGTCTGTGCCGGCGCGGCAATCACCGCTGCGGCACAAAACAAGAAGACGATGCATACCACCGTCGGAAGGCTACGTTTTGCTAAACTGGCCCCCTTCCGGCTTGGCGCCGGCACGAAAGTAAACAACCCACAAGTTCGTAGTTGCGTCATGGCAAACCCTCCGTGGTGCGACCTGCTTTGAGCGAGGATCGAGAGGTGTGAAGAGTTGGAGTCGTACGGGGCTCGACAACTGGGGCGGGTGAGCCGGCGGCAGATCGATCTTTCCTGCCGTAGCTTTGCCCACTTAGCAAAGGAGCCTTCGTTTCGCGGTGAGCCTCCTCAGAGGTGCCACCATAGCCTCACAAACATCGGACTACCCCACCCAAGCAAAACCGGCCCCCTGACCGCCGGGTTAGCGTTCAAAAGCAAGGACGGGAACCTGGAGCACGAGCGCGAGGCGCCAGGTACTCGGCTGGTATTTAGGGGCCCTTATTAAGAGTGCAATTACCCGTGGAATTGGTCGGAATTAATCCGACGAAGGCGCTCGGGTTCTGATAGACGCCGTTTGCCCACTGGATTTGAATCCAGAAGTCACACTGGGCGCCTATGCCGCCGTCCGAATTCCACACGGTTGCCAAACCTTGAAATATGTAATTACCGGGCGTGTTGAGTGCGAGAGCCTGCGGCGTCATGGCAAATCCGGGAGAGTCGAACCATACGACCTGCGTCGGGCTGTGGGACTTCGTCCACACGTCGTGGGCCGTTCTCTTTACCCGGGTGTAATCATCCTCGCCTAGATTCGGGGGCCCGGCATTGCCAGGATACGGGAACGGCGTGCACACTCCGCCGGATGCGGCGCAGGGGTCGGGCTTCCCTGGAACGATTCTGCAGTAGTTGAGGGGTGGCTGGCTGCCCACGCAAGCCCACTTGGTATCTTTCGGCCTGTCATCCCATGTGGACGTCGAAGCGGCTTTCTGTCCCTCTCGACAGTAATTCGCATTACTGCCGGCTACCAGATTGGTAACCACCGTGAAGTCCGCCGATATGTACTGATTGTCCAAGCCGAGAAGGCCGTTCCAGCCCGCCCAATGAGGTCGGGGATCCATGTTGGGCGCCGGTCCGGTGGCGTTGACGGTCATATTGGCGACCTGGCAAGTTGTGGTCGTCTCGCCTAGGACGGTGAAAGATTCCGAAGGAATCGTTCCCACGGAGGTCATCGAAGCCGAAGACGGACCGGAGTTCTCATCCCAATAAACCGAGTCCCCGTTGGTGGCTTGGCCATTCTGTAGGTTCACCCAGTAGGAGCCGCTGTTGAGAGTCGGGCCAGCGAAGTTGGCGGTCTCGTTGCAGACGACAAAGCCCAGGTAGTTGGCCACGCAACCGCTTTGGCTGATGGACTCAGTCGCGTTGAAGTACACCGTGCCGCCGTTCTCAGCCGAGGTGATGCCGATTGTGGCCGACCCAAGCGTGTCGCCCGGTAACAGCCACGCTGCGAAAGTCATAGCGGTCACGGTGCTGCCGCTGTTTAGCACCGTGAAGCTGTCGCTGACGACATATCCAAAGCCAATATTCCACGCGTCGGTGTTCCCATTGGTTGGACCGTTGTTGTAAATCGTGCCGTAGCCTTGCGCGGGTCCAAGACCAAAAACCCGCCTGAAGTGCTCCCCAACCCATCTTTGTAAACCGTCTACCAGCGACTGTTGTTGCTGCACAGACACCTGAATCGTAGCCGGTGACTCTTGCACGTATATGGGTGGGTAAGCCGAGGCGCGCAGATATAAAGGCCCCGATGGAAGCGTGGTTGTATCGACGGCTGTGGTATAGGAGCCGGGGCCAAAGTCAGGAGAATCCTGCGGCGGAATCGTATTCCACACCGTCCCGTCGGTAGACCATTGGTACAGAATCAGTCTGCCTGGAACCCCGCCGGGCACAGTGTCGGCAACGTAGATCAGGAGATCGGTGCCTGACAACACATCGCCGTTGGCCGGCGTAACGAATATGAGTTCGGGCTGTCCGGATTGTAGTAATGGCGGCAGCGATTTATGCCCTGCTTGCGGATGGGATAGGCGAGACGCATACTCCGGCATCTTCGCCGCCTCCCGCGCCGTGGGTGGCGCCGTAGTCTGTGCCCAAACTGCAATGACGATCACTGCGAGGCAAAGGGCCGTCACTATCACCAGCGCGACGATGCCGCCACCCTTTTCCATCGTGCGGTCCCGGATCTCACGGGAAGCGGCGTTTGCCATTTCTTGTTGCTGCTTTCCTTCCGTTTTCATAGGAACCTCTCTCCGGTCGCGGTGGGCGGCTTGCGCCACTGCTCCGCGGGTTGTTGTTCGCCTTGAGGGTTGGCTTCGCGGTCGCGTCCAAAGCCCCTGACACGACCGGGCCCTACAACCGGCATTGCCTGATCACGATTGGCCTGCGTTACCAAAATGATCGAGAGGAGCTGAAGTTGGAGTCGTGCGGGGCTCGACAACCGGGACGGTGAGCCGGCGGCAGATCGATCTTGCCTGCCGTAGCTTTGCCCGCTCACCAGGCACACGAGACATCGCAGAATGCTTAACGAGGAATCGTGCCCTTCTATCACGAACTTTAGCGCCGGGCTACAAAAGGTCAACCAAGAAAGAGGAAACGACCATTCTTTTTTGTGGCAAATTCCCAAATTGGAAGAAAGCTGATTGCGGAACAAGGTCCCAGGCCGGGACGCTGGACCGATGACGCCGATGACCACGAAAACTGAACCCCGCAGTTTGATTGCCCAGGGCAGCCGCCCAATGGCCCAAAACAGGACGATACGGGCCTATACCTTGGGTAATGTTTGGTACACACCACGATCGGAGCAATTCTTAATACGCGGATTCTTCCGCCCGAGGAAACCCTGATATCTAGTTCCATTTGTTGCAGTCCTGCACTTCGTCATATCGCTCCAACGTCATTAACCGATCAAGAACTCCTCAATCTCTTGCAGCTTGCCCTGGGAGGTCGGGCTCGTTGTCGTGTGTTAACACTCACACCTGCGACTGGCATGCGTGTCAGCGAAATCAAAACTTCGCTGGCCCGATGTCATTTCCTGCGGAGGGCGTTGTTGTAACGTGTTGAAAGTTTGTGCGGACGAGGCAATCGCCATCGCTGCACAAAAGACAAATACCAGGAAGGCTTTCTTCCATGACCCAACGTTCGTCGAATTTGGCGCGGGCGAACTGGCGGAGAAACGCGGATTACTCATCGCGATCATTCCTCGTGAGCTTTGAAGGACCTGAGGCTGCCGAAGGGAGCGGATTTGGGCTTGTGCCGTTACTCTCCTACGTGTGGCGAGAGGCAGCAAAATATTAGCAGCGGTCAGCTCGATGGAAAAGTTATTTCGCGTGTCCCCCTTCAGCGAATCCCATTGCGGGAATCGCGAATGTGTGGGGCACACTCAGGAGTTAGATTAGGCGAGGTGGCTCGTAAATGCAGCGGAATCTCCCAGGTCTCGAAACCGCGAGACCTGGGGCACTCAAGCACCCCTTGTAGTTCGTCAACGCTACGGTGCGAAGTAGCCGGAGATGTCGAGGATCAGTTGCGTCAGCCCCTGCGCGTAGGCGTCGATTGAGCCATCGTTGGTCGGCACGATCGCCATGTTCGACGTGATAAAGCCATCGTAGGCATTCAGTGTCGAGACGAGCGGCTGAGTCAAGCCATGCGGCCACAGCGTCAAGTAAGGCATCTGCCCGCTGGGCACCACCGTCGCATTGAAGACAAATCCTTTTGAGGCGATAGGCGGCGCGCAGGTACTGGTCAGCACGTCGACGCCGCCCGGCGAATTGTACACACCCTGGAACGGCTGTCCGCTGCCGACCGTGCGCGTGTCGAGCACGCGGCAGGGCGCGACCGGGTAAAGTGACAAGCCACCCGCCCCCGCCGGCGCGAAGTAGCCGTTCACATCCACTATCAATTCGGTGTTGTTGTCGTTGGGATAGAAGGCGGTAGCATTCTCGCTGCCCGCAGGAACGATGGCAGCATTGGCGACCACCGTTCCGGTGTAGTCGTTGAGCGTCGAGACATAAGGCTTGTTCTCGCCCTTAGGCCACACGGTCAGGTAATCCAACCCTCCGGGGGCAGGAATGACGGTGACATTGAACGAATAAGCTGTCGCAGTCCTGGGCACGCCGCAATTGGGCGGAATGGTGTAGTCGCGCTCATGCCCAGCTTGTAACGTGCCTCCATTGCCCGAACGCGTGTCGACGATCCGGCAAGGCGGCAAGGTATAGAACTGATAAGTCTGTGAAGTGGGCGCCTCGAAGTAGCCGTCGATGTCGAGGATGACGTTGCTGGTATTGGTGACGTAGACGTTGACCGCGCCGTTGGCTCCCGCCGGCACAATTGCTGCATTGGCCTTGGTGCGTCCATCGGGCGAGTTCATGGTGGACACGTAGGGTTGAGTTGCGCCTGCAGGCCAGATCGTCAAGTAGCCAAGCGGGCCCTCCGGCACAACCGTCACATTAAGTGAATAGGCTGTGGCGATTGCAGGAATATTGCACCCTCCTAGTTGCGGAACCGGGAAGGTCCTATACATGCCGCCTTGAATTGGACCGCCGGTATTGCGTGTGTCCACCAGCCGGCAAGGCGTCGCCGCCACGAATTGTGCCGGCGATGGCCCTGAAATAGTAAACACCGTGCCGCCACCGTAAACTCCGCCCATCACGGTCGTGCCAGAGAGAGTGCCGGAAGTATTGAAAATCACCCCGCCTTGGGGATTGCTTCCGTCGCTTGAATTGCCGAAGTTGTGCATCAGTATTTCGCGGCAGCAGTGATTGGTTGTGCTACTGGGCGACAGCTCGAAGACCGTCCCTCCAGAATAAAGTCCACCACCCGTCGTCGTGCCGTAGAGGTTCCCGGAGCTATCGAATACGAGGCCGGCGTAGGGATTCTTCCCATCAGAGCCGCTACCGAAGCTGTATAGTACCGACTCAATTCCCTGGCTGGGCGACCATTCAAACGCCGTCCCGCCACCATAGGTTCCGCCATTCACCGTCGTGCCATAGAGGTTGCCGGAACCATCGAAGACCAGTCCGGCGCGAGGGGTCTGACCGTCCGTGCCGGCGGTGAAGTTATACACCAGTACTTCACGGCAGCATCGAAGGGTTGCACTATTGGACGATAGCTCAAAGGCCGTTCCTGCGCCGTAACTTCCGCCATTTGCGGTGGTGCCATAGAGGTTGCCGGAGCTATCCAAGACCAGCCCGGCATAGGGATTCATTCCGTCAAGGAAGCTGCCGAAGCTGTACAGCCCTGTCTCGATCCAACCTCCTCCGCCGTTGGGCGACAGTTCAAACGCCGTCCCGCCGCCGTAAATTCCGCCATTGACCGTCGTGCCGTAGAGGTTGCCGGAACTATCGAAGACCAGTCCGGCGTTGGGGTTCATCCCGTCGGTGCCATTGCCGAAGTTGTACAGAACCGTCTCCGTGCCGTTGGGCGACAGCTCAAACACGATGCCCGCACTGTAGACCCCGCCCGCAGATGTGGTGCCGTAAAGATTGCCGGCGGAATCGAAGATCACATTTCCCAGCGGCGTTTGCCCGTCATTGCCGCTACCGAAGCTGTGCAGTATCGTCTCAGCGCCGGTGGACGACACCTCAAAGACCGTCCCCTTGTTGTTCGTCCCGCCTGCAGAAGTGGTGCCGTAAAGATTACCGGCGGAATCGGAGATGAGATTCGCAACCGGATTTTGCCCATCGTTGCCGCTCCCGAAGTTGTGTAAGGACATGTCCTGCTGGGCCCCGCCGCTGAAGGTAGCTATCACCGATAGATTCTGGGTTATGGTCACGTTGCAGGAACCGGTGCCGCTGCAGGCTCCGCTCCATCCGGCGAACGTGCTTCCCTGGGTGGCAGTGGCGTTCAGGGTCACTGGCGTGTTGGTGGCGTAGGTGTGAACGCATGTTCCAGGACAGTTGATGAACCCGTCTGTGCTGATCACGGTTCCGCTGCCATCGGTGAATACGGTTAGGCTGAAGAAGCCCTGGCTCTGAGTGAACGTAGCTGTCACCGATAGGTCCTGGGTCATGGTGACATTGCAGGAACCGGTTCCGCTGCAAGCTCCACTCCAACCGGCAAAGCTCCAACCTGGCGCCGGCGTGGCATTGAGAGTGACCGGCGTATTGCTGGGGTAAGAATTTCCGCACGTGCCGGGGCAGTTGATAACGCCGTCCGTGCTGGTCACGCTTCCGCTACCGCTGAGCGATACCGTCAACACGTAGTTGAGTTGGCCAGAGGACACTTGCGCCGAGCCGGGGCTTGCCTGGTAGGTGGAGTTATCTACCGTGTCAGTGAGACTCACATTCACCCCATAGGCACCGGCGGCGGAATACGTATGCGTGCCACTGACGGTGAAGGGTCCACCTGTCGGTCCGGAGACGGTTCCGGCGGTGGGCTCTGTGCCATCGCCCCAATTGATCATGGATGTGAAATCGGCTTGAGTTGCGGTCGGAGTACCGTCGACAAAGCTGGCGACGGCGCCATCGAAGGGCAAGCCTGCCGACGCATTGATGAAGTCTCCGGTGCCGCCGATGGCGCTCAGGCGGCCGATTGCGCCGGCCGTGCCCAAGGCGATCCAAATCTTACCGTCAGCGCCAAAACTCGGAGTTCCACCCTGCGCATTGGGCGCAGTCAGGGGCACTATGCTTACTGTTCCGGAGGTCGTAATGCGGCCGATCCCGTTCGGATAAAACTGATCAAACCACAGTGCGCCGTCCGATCCAACCCTGATGTCGTCCAGAGTTTGAAACTGTGCGGGGAACTCGCCGAGGAGGTTTCCACTAGGAGAGAACTTGGCAATCGCGCCGTAGTACGAACCTACCATGATCCACAGGTTTTGATCGGGTCCGGTAACGATCGACTCGGGAGGTCTGTCGGTGCCGGGATATGGATATTCCGTAATTTGGCCGGTAGTAGGATTTATCTTCGCGACCTTTTGCGCGGCCTCCTCGGTAAACCAGACGTTCCCATCGGGTCCGCTCGTCTGATACAACGCGTATGCGTTCGGCGTGGGTATGGGAAATGCGGTCATGACCCCGTCGGTGGTAATGCGCACAATATTGTTGTAGGTGGGGTAATACTCCGTGAACCACAGATTTTGGTCAGGGCCCACAGCGATTTCCCACAATCCCGGAAACGTTTGTCCTACCGAGTACTCGGTGATGGCTCCCTGGGTCGTCATTTTCGCGATGTTGTACGTACCCCCCTCGACAAACCACAAATTGCTATCAGGGCCGGTAACGATTCCCTGGGGTGCAGCTCCTTGAGATGTAGGGAAGCTAGTGATGACGCCACTGGTATCAATCCGCCCAATGCGATCCGCAAAACGTTGCGTGAACCAAACCGCGCCGTCAGGCCCAGGCGTGCTCCACCCGGGGGTTGAACCGAAGTTCAATGCGTAGGTATTTGTCAGTTGCCCGTTGGTGGTGAATCTGAGGATGTCGCTGCCCAGAATCCCAACTGCGACCCAGAGGGCGCCATCCGGGCCGGAGACGATGCTGGGCAGATAGACTTCGTCCTGGGGTAGGCTTTGTCCGAACTCGTTTACTACGCCAGCGGTTGTAACGTACGCTACCCCTCCATACTCGGTGAACCAAACATTGCCATCAGGGCCAGTCGTAATCCCGTAGAATCCTTGCAGGGTCAGCGCATATTCAGTTTCAACACCCGAGGTGCTAATTTTCGCGACATTGGAAGATTCGATGGCCCAAAGGTTGCCATCGGGACCAGTGGTAATTCCACTTGGCAGGTCGTCCGTGTCGTAGATACTCATTGCCCCCGCAGTGGTGACCTTTCCCACGAAAAATATTCCTACTTCGGCTGTATTAGGGTTGGTGAACCAGAGGTTTCCGTCCGGTCCTGCTGTAATCTGACCCGGAGCATAGTCACTCGGGTCAAATACATTGGGGTTGATGCCCGTGGGGTACTCAGTTATGTTGCCCGAGGTATCGATGCGGCCAATCCGGAAGCCGTTTTGCGGGTGCTGAAGGTCGACAGAATTATCAACGAACCACAGTTTTCCATCCGGTCCAGTGACAATGCCTTGCGGGTGACTGCCCGGCAGACTGTAGGTGACGAGATTGCTGCCAGTGACGCTTATGTGCCCAATCGTGCCTGCGAATTCGTCGGTGAACCAAAGGTTGCCGTCCGGGCCGGCCGTAATACCGCAAAGCGCCTGCGCTCCCGCAATGGGATATTCGGTGATTACACCTTGCGGAGTGATGGTGCCGATCTTCAGGCCCCCGTTTTCGGTGAACCACAGGTTGTGGTCGGGACCGACTGTTATGACCTGCGGATAGGCCGCACGCCCAGGCGATACGACAAAGTCAGTCTCAGCGAGCAGCGTTGACGAAAGAGCCGGGATCGCAAGGACGCCGATCACTGCCATGATCAGGCGCAATGGCAAACGGAAGTAGCGGCGCACTCAGCCTCCAGTGCCCGCGATAGCGGCGCCTGTCCCTCGCTCCGCTATCCGCTCGGGCAAGAACCTGTGTTGGCTTTGAGCGCGACGCTACTACTCTATCGGGGCAGAGTCAATCAGAATCTGTGCATACAGGCTACTGGGTGATGTAAGTTCCCTTGTGTAAAAAGCGAGAGGGTGTAAGTTGGCTTTGCCTAGCAAGCAGAAGCCATTCCTGGAAAGGAGCTTACACCCGATGGCGAAGGTAACACCGATCAGTGAGCACTTCCAACTTCACGAGTGAAAATAGCGATTTGTCTTGTTTTCGATTATCCTCAATTGTGAAAATAAGGGCGAGGCCTATTTTCAAGGTCGAAAATACCGATGCCGAAGGCTACCAACATTCCCGGCAAGAAAATTCTCCAAGGCGAGTACTCCGCCTTTGTCCCTTCGCCTTTGCCACCTTCCATTGACTGGACATCGAGGCTTATCGGTTCCTTGTCTGATGCGGATCGCCTGATCGGGAGGCTGGCGGGCGAGGGTGGGAGATTACCGAATCCACATATTTTGATCCGGCCCTTTCTGCGACGCGAAGCAGTTCTTTCGAGCAAGATCGAAGGGACGCAAGCCACATTAGGCGAGCTGCTGGCCGCCGAAGTGGGCGCGGCCGTAGATCGCAGCCCTGAGGACCTTCGCGAAGTCGGCAACTATGTTGTTGCACTTGAATATGGAATTGCCCGTCTGAAGAAGCTCCCATTATCCGTAAGACTCACTCGTGAACTGCACCAGAAGCTCATGACTGGTGTGAGAGGCGGGCATGCCACTCCGGGGCGTTTTCGCACGGTGCAAAACTGGATCGGCAAGCCCGGTAGTACTATCGAGGCTGCGTCGTACGTCCCTCCCCCCCCCGGCGAAATCGAGCGCTGTCTCGCCTCTTGGGAGAAATTTCTGCATGAATCGAAGGTGCCGCCGCTAGTTACGATCGGTTTGGCGCATTATCAGTTTGAGGCCATTCACCCATTTCTTGATGGCAATGGTCGCGTCGGCCGCCTTCTGATCACCTTGTTCTTGATCGAACGGCAGATCCTCCCGACGCCTTTGCTTTATTTGTCGGCATTTTTTGAGGCATCGCGAAACGACTATTACGAGACTCTTCGGGGGGTAAGCGAGCGTGGCGCCTGGAACGATTGGCTCGAATACTTTTTACTCGGGGTGGCACGGATGTCTGAGGATGTCTTGAGCCGCGCCATCCGTATCAATGAACTCCTTACAAAATGGCAGCGACAGGTATCGGGCGAGTCCACGAACAATCCGCTGCGTGTCGTAGAGCTGCTTGGTTCAAATCCGTTCGTGACCACAAACAACATTGCCGAAAACCTCGGGATTGCTTTCACGACTGCCCAGCGCGCAATCGAACGATTGGAACGTGCAGGGATCGTCAACCAGGTTGGCACTGCGAAGCGTGACCGCGTGTACTGTGCGAAGGCGCTATTGGACATCCTCGAAGAGCCAGCGCAATTACGTCTTTCTGGTCAGAGATGAACGGTTCGAGTTCAACTGGCGGAAGGGAGACAGTATGAGCAAGCGAATTCCTCTTCCGGCGCCGGTCTGCGGATATTTATCGAGCGACAGCGGCGCTTGAGGCACTGTATCCTTCAAGAAGATTCACTCCCGACGGGCACCTCGTCGGCTCAATAGGAGAAGTCATCGCGGCAGAAGCGCTCGGTTTGAGGCTCTACCCCATGTCCCGACCAGGCCATGACGCGTACGACGAAAACGGCGATGTGCAAATCAAGATGACGGCGGGATGCAGCGTGCCATGTACGCCACCTGTGACCGTCTGGTTGTTCTCAGGGTTCTATCGCCGGAAGAAGCCGAGAACGTCTATGATGGTCCCGGTCATCGAGGCCTCATCGACCTGCGGGGTGCGGGGGCTTATCGCTGCTCCGGCCCGCTTCCCACCCTCCCTCAATTTCATTCCTAGCAGAAACTTCAAACGAAGTCTGTGACGGCGACAGGCGGCAGCTCAGCCCAACCATCGAGGCGTTGACAACCAAAGATTGGGGAATCATGGCGCCCCCGGATCACAGACATAGGTGACATTTCGAGTTATAGTTTGCATAGAAAAGCGTTCCTGATTCGGAGAGACAAATTCCCTCTGGACGTGGTTTCTCTTTCTGAGGCTTGGGATGCGCGCATTATCGAAAGTGCGGCTCCTCCTCGTGGGAAGCGTGGTGGTTGCTGCAACGCTTACCAGCCAAAACAGACCGCCGGGTTCCACCGCCATACCCAACTACGACTTGAAAACCGAGGTCCGGATTAGAGGGATTGTTCTGGACGCCAAAGATCATCCCTGCCCGATCAGCGGCGGATTGGGATCGCATCTTCTCTTGAAGACCCAGGATGGAACCATCGAAGTTCACCTGGGGCCCAGCAAGTTCGTCAATGAAAACCAGTTGATTCTTGACAGGGGTAACACCATCGAGGTGCTCGGTTCGAGAGTGATCTTCGAAGGACGAGACGCGCTATTGGCGAGGGAAATCACTCGCGGAGAAGAGACGTTTGTGTTTCGCGATGCAAACGGAAAACCGGTTTGGTGATTCGGAGGTGGAGAATGCTGGCGCTGAGTACTAAGCCAAAGATTTCACTCAAGAAGATTGTCGTGGCGACCGATCTGACGCCTGCGTCCAGAGCGGCGCTGGATCGGGCGATCGCCATCGCGACACATTACGGCTCCAAGCTCATCCTGGTGCACGCTGTGGAAGCGCTTCCACGAGCGCAATCAGCGGAGCACGCCGAGCCTGATGCAACGAATCGGCTCGCCGAGGCCGAGTGGAGATTGCTTAAGGAAGCCGAGAAGTGTGGCGACCTGGAGTGCGAGCGGCATCTGCTGGCCGGTACGGCCACGGCAGTTGTCGAACAATTCCTGGCAATCGACGGCGCCGACCTCATCGTCCTGGGAATTCATGGCAGGAAGCAGTTTCGCAAACTGCGCATGCTCATGAGGTCAGACGCCGAACATATTTTCCGGAATGTACGGTGCCCCGTATTAGTTCTTGGGCCATCCGTTCGTGAAGGAGAAGGAACATGGGAGCCGAAGCGAATCCTGCTGGCGACCGATCTCCAGTGTGACGAATCGAGGAGTATCGCTTATGCGACTGGGCTGGCCGAGGAACACAATGCCCGACTGTTCTTGCTGCATGTGACTCCGCGTGTAGGGATGACGGACCCAGAAGACTCAGAGTTCGTCATTAGACCGTACTATTCATCGCGGCTGCGAGGGCTGGTCTCCGGCTGGCATCATGGTGGCGGCTGCAGGGCCGAGGTATGGGTTGAGTTCCATGATGATCCTGTTAAGGGCATCGTGAGCGTTGCGAATCGTGAGTCGATCGATCTGCTGGTGCTCAGCGTTCATCCGACTGCGCCGTGGACCTTGCACTTCGGCCACAACGCTCCTCGAATTGTTGCTGCAGTACCGTGCCCGGTGCTCATTGTGCAGCGCGATCTCTGATCTACGAAGGCAATGCAATGACGCGGGACAGCTTGAACGTCGTTAGTGCCGACCAGAGTTGGGGTCGGGCTATTGCTGCTGGCCGCGGCATGAACACGAGCGCGAAAGCGCCACAACACAGAAGCTCCGGAAGAATAGGCCTATCAACATGACAAACGAAGAACGCAAAGAGGCTCTTCTGAGACTCGAACAGACCTATGACCGACTCTGCGCTCAAGCTAAGGATCTGGTCTACCAGATGTCGCGAGAACCTGTTGCAAGCGCTCGTGGTCAGTTTCGAGAGAGGCTGATCTCTATTGATCAGCAAAGAACTAACCTATATGCAGAGATGGATGCCCTGTGGAAATCAGAGTGACCTCGACGACTGGCTCCTAGCGGAAGCTGAGGTGACTCAGAAGACAAAAAGAGTAGCATAGCCACAATTCTCGCAGATTTCTGGATTATCAATATCCCGGCAGCAATCGAAGATCCGTCGATTTGTGATGAGCTGGATTTCGCGAATGGGCCGCTTCCAGCTGTTCTCACGCAGTGCGTGCCAAGCCGCCCGTGAAAGGACAGTATGCGCGAATGCTGGGTCAGCACAGGGCAACAAGCGGATCGCTATACGAAGAATGTCGCCGTATTCTCAAACGCTGTGATCGGGCCGTCGAATTCTTACTTGCCGCAGGTGTCGCTGACTACCTTAAGGTTGGAGATCTGAAAATCGCCGTGCTTCATGGTCCCCATTTCCTTCTTTTCGTAAGGCTGGCTCACTTCCTCTTGTGCAGCCGAGCGATGCGGGACGATGCCCGTCACGGTAACGGTCTGGCCGACGTGATCGGAAAGGGAGACTTCGCCGTTTTGATAGAGTTCCCAATGATGATTGTCGGAGGTTGTGAGATAAAACCCCCCGGACTCAAGGCCCTTCTGAAGACAACCGGTGACGGTCTGCGTGGCGGTTTGCGCTACGGCACACGTAGACGCCACAATCAGGCCAACGAATAGGATGCACAGGGAGAGTGTCGCGAGCTTTCGAGGCATGATCAATGTCCTCCGACTACTATCGCCGATAGTATAAATTTCCCCTTCCGTCCGTTTCAGTGACTCACATCACCGGAGAATGAGAGACGACAGCAGCTTAGAGCCACGCCAGTTGGTTCACAGATTCCAGTTACGCCGTGATCTCGCAGACGACTCCGCAACCATAGCCACGCCCCGAGACGCCATGCCATTTCTTGCATCTGATCCCACCTTGGGCCGCCTCACATCGATCGCTTCGACGTGAGGCGGATGCGGGGTTTGGAATGCCAGGCTCTTGTGCAGTGGCAAACACTTCCGACCCGTCTCGCATTATCGTGTATTTTGCGGCGCACTCCGGGCAAAGCCAATAGCAGTAATCGGACAGTCGTACAACGTAGTCATTGAGCGGCGGGAGTACAAACAGTCGGCCCTTACTCAGCTCTTGGAACTGACGATTGCATGTGGGGTTTGCACACTTGGCTACCATGGTCAGACTCCTTCTAGTCGCTCAATTCGCCATAACCAACCCCACAAACGAATCCCGGTTGGTCGGTTCCAAGAGCGGTGTAAAGATGCCAAGGCTGAACCGTTGGGGAACTTACCCTACTAAAATTGTAGCTAGCGCTAGCTCCGTGGGGTGTTAATAATGGGTCATTCCTTGCTCTGCATTTCTTGCCATTCCCGTTTCGGAACTAACCGATCTTAATCAATCCTTAGAGCGTGTTTCAAAAATGGGTTCGGCCTCAGGGGGAAGACCGCGCGAACTTGGGCGCCATTGTTGCCCACTTATACCGCGACGCCCGGCGCCTATGCTCTAGTCGGCACGGGTGCGGTCTTTGCCGGTATTGTGCGTGCTCCCATGACCTCGGTAGTAATGATCTTTGAGACGACCCGGGACTATACAGTTATTGTCCCTCTGATGATCTCGAACCTCTTGAGCTTTTTCATTTCGTCTCGCCTGCAGCGGCAGCCTATCTACACTGCCCTGGCATTTCAGGATGGTATTCACCTGCCCACAATGGAGACGCGCCGGCGGCATGTTCAGCATCAGGTCATCCAGGCGATGCGCGCTGCAACAGAAGTTCTGGCCGCAGACATGACGGTCGGCGAGGCTTTGGAACGGGTCAGCTTAACCACATCCCGGGCATGGCCGGTAACCGATCACCGAGGTGTTATAGGCGTGGTCAGCCTTGCAATGCTCGAGCAAGAGTGCTTCCTGGGCGCCGCTGCCAAGCCGTTAGGTGACCTTGTGGACGCGCACGGATTTCCGCACGTTCACCGCGACCAGGCGCTTGATCTAGCACTTGACCTCATGGGCACGAGTGGGCTTGAACTTCTGCCCGTAGTTAGCCGTGCTGAAGTCAACAAGTTGGAAGGGGTCATAACATTAGATGATCTTTTGGAGTTATTTGGAGTCGGACCCGTCTCTCGACCCAGGGTTCTGGTCAGGGAAGGCGCAGTCCGGTAGCACTGACAGGAGCATCGGCAGGACCAAGACTCAATGCTCGGCTGTCTTACGATTGCGCTTAAGAACTTGGCCCAAAGTTGGTCCAACAGCCACCAACATCAGCCGCTAACCTCAATAAAACACTGGATCGTAATTTCCGCCACGCTGGCCGCGTTTTCATAGTTAAGTTGTTTGTTATCAATATGAAATCCGGAATTCCAACGACCAATTCGTAATCGACAGGTCATCGGTTCAAGTCCGATCGTCGGCTCCAGTCTTTTAAACCACCTACCGACAGTCAGTTCGCATTTGCACAAACTCAATCAGAAGTCATAGCCGAAGCGCCGTCGCTGCCTCCGCTCCCTCATACATTTACCAGCGCGTCCTAGCGAGCTTCATGGGTTGAGCATGGCCGGTGGTCGTACATCATTGAGCATTCGCACGCTCGACCTCGGTTAACGTTAGCTCCGTTTGTTGAATCATTTGCCGCCACAAGGAACGGGGATCCGAATCGAACACCGTTCGCGCATCTCCTTGAAAAATGAACCACGAACCTAGTTCTAACTCCTCACTTAGTTGATCGTTACTCCAGCCGGCATAGCCTAAGTAAACGTGAAAAGTGTCAGGGGCAGGTCGAGCGGCGATGGCTTTCTCGAAGGGACTCTTGGTAGAGATCCAGTAGACCCCGCTAAGAACCTGCTCCGTCCCGTCGAGCTTGGCCGTTGATCGGAGTAAGGCAAACACCGCCGCAGTTTCGACGGGACCACCGAGATAAACCGGATCGGAACGATCTTTGGCCGCATCAAGCTGCTCCAGTACTTGTGAAAGCGGAATATTCGTGCGCCGGTTAAGAATCAGTCCGATTACTCCGTCGGTATCGCAGTGGACCAGCAGGATCACGGTTTCAGCGAAATTCGGATCGGCCAAGTCACGGCTCGCCACCAGCAACTTTCCAGCACCCAGATCCTTGGGGCTCTTTGATTGCACCGGAAGGAAAATGGTCGAGGACTTTCCCGTTGTCGCCTGGAGGACCGCGTTTGATCGAACTATGTCGTTCGACGCGTGGCCCGTGTACCAGAGCGATGCATCGGGAGCAACCGCTGGATGGTAGGGGCGCGCATTCGGAGTCGGCACATCAACCTCGTTCGTCTGAGCGTCGAGCCTCCGCACCGTCGCGAAGGCAACAACCACGACCAGCATTGCAAAAACGCACAGCTTGCTCAGAGACATGGCTACCCTCCTGCCACACGTTCTCTGTCCGAATTGGATAACATTCCCAGGCGCCAGGATGGTCTGATTCTAAGTTGTACCGTGTGATCTCCCAGACGACGCCGAAGCCATGGCGGCGCGGAAACGGTCCCATATTATTGCTGGGCTTTACTCCCATAGATTTGCGCTGGCACTGCAAGCAGGACACAGATGCGAAGGACATCTTTCCACAGAATGCTGAGGCAACGCAAATAATGGGATATGACGAGAAGGATTGCGGGCAGTTGTCCTCCCCAACCCGGATACGAACCCTGGCAGCCATTGGATAGCCGCATGGCCGCAACCAGCAACTCGAATTTAGCGGCGCGGTTTCGCACTTGAGCGACTTGAGGCGTCTCGAAGATAATCTTCCGACAAGGAGAAATTATGGCCGCACGTCCTCCGGTACCGCCTTTTACCCGCGTGAGTGCGATTGAGAAGGTGCGTCTGGCTGAAGATGCCTGGAATTCTCGCGACCCGGAAAAAGTGTCACTGGCATACGCGCTCGATTCGCGTTGGAGAAACCGTGCGGAGTTTGTCAATGGAAGACAGGAGATTGTCGCTTTTCTGACACGCAAATGGAGCAAGGAACTGGACTACCGGCTGATCAAAGAACTCTGGGCGTTTACAGAGGATCGTATTGCCGTGCGCTTTGCCTACGAGTGGCACGACGACTCGGGAAACTGGTATCGGTCGTACGGCAATGAGAATTGGGAATTCAACCCGGACGGTCTTATGCGTCACCGACTGGCATCCATTAATGATCTTCCTATTAGAGAATCGGAACGAAAGTATCTTTGGCCGCTTGGCCGCCGCCCGGACGATCATCCAGGACTGAGTGAGCTTGGATTGTAGAGTAGAAAGCGGTGAATACAGTCGCGTGTACTTCGGAAGCTCTTGCAGGTAGAGAGTTCAGCATCCCATCTCCGTAGCCCCTTAGAATGGTTCCGCACTGTAGAATTGTGCGACACTCATGCCCCTGACTCCGGAAACTCGATTAGGTCCCTACGAAATTATCGCGCCCATCGGGGCAGGCGGGATGGGTGAGGTGTACCGCGCTCGCGACACTCGCCTGGAACGGACGGTCGCAATCAAGATACTGCCGGAGTCGTTTGCTTCGGATCGCGAACGCCTGGAGCGATTCCAGCAGGAAGCCCGCGTTCTCAGCGCGCTGAATCATCCCAATCTAATGGCGGTCTACGATGTAGGCGAACAGGGTAGCCTTCACTTCCTGGTCTCCGAGTTTCTCGACGGTCAGAGCTTACGCGATCGGTTGACGGCGGGCCCGCTGCCGCAACGACGCGTAATTGAGTACGGACTGCAAATCGCCAAAGGATTGGCGGCAGCGCACGAGAAAGGCATTGTTCATCGCGACCTGAAACCGGACAACATATTTGTCCTGCGCGACGATCGCGTGAAGATCCTCGACTTCGGATTGGCGAAGCAGACGGCGCGCGCGGCGGCCGCTGACCAAACCATGACGCGCCCGGACCAAACCTCGGCGGGCACGGTACTGGGCACGGCGGGATACATGTCGCCGGAGCAGGTGCGCGGCGAAGTCGTCGATCATCGCTCCGACATCTTCAGCTTCGGGGCCATTCTCTACGAGATGATCGCGGGGCAACGCGCTTTTCGCGGCGACTCCAGTGTCGAGGTCATGACTGCGATTCTGAAGCAGGAACCGCCGGAGCTTGGAGAGAGCGGCCTGCACGTCTCGGTTGGGTTGCAAAGGATTGTGCAACGCTGCCTGGAGAAAAAACCGGAGGCGCGCTTTCAATCGGCCAGCGACCTGGCGTTTGCGCTGGATGCACTGGGCAGCAGCGCCGGCACTTCCACCGGCGGATTACGACCAATCAAGGATGAGAGGAAAATACGGTCGAGAATTCTGCTGCCGGTGGGGCTGCTGGCGGCGTTGGCGATTGGGGTGGTTGCGACCTTGGCACTGCATCATCCGGCGGCAAGCCATCCTGAGTTCACGCAGTTGAGCTTCCGTTCTGCCTACATTCGCCATGCGCGCTTCGCTCCCGATGGACGCACGGTGGTCTACGATACAACCACGGATGGCAAACCGACGGCGTTGTTCTCCACCCGCACCGATACCTTCGAGGCCCAATCGCTTGGCATACCGGCAAGTATCCTGAGCATTTCGTCGACCGGAGAATTAGCGGTCACGCTGGATACCGTGTTCGATCCGAAGTTCACGCCTACGGGACGCCTGGCGCGGGTGCCGCTGGGGGGTGGTTCCACGCGTGAATTGCTGGAGGGCGTAACGGATGCCGATTGGGCGCCCGACGGATCGGCGCTGGCGGTCAGCCGCAGGGTTGCGCACCACTTCCAACTCGAGTTTCCGCTCGGCAAAGTGTTGTACCAAAACGAAGGCTACATCAGTGATGTGCGATTTTCGCCGGCAGGGGACAAGATCGCTTTTGTGGATCATTCGATTCTGGGCGACGATCGCGGCCACATCAACGTGATCGACCGCCAGGGAAACCGCAAGCTGTTGACCCCGGAGTACAGCTCGATTCAGGGAGTGGGGTGGTCGCCTGACGGCAAGGAGGTTTGGTTCACGGGCGGAGTGACCACTGAGCCTCGCGCTCTTCGTGCGGTTGATCTGAGCGGCAATCAGCAAGTCCTGCTTGCCGCACCGGCTGTCCTGCACTTACAAGACATCTCCAAGGACCGAGAGGTCCTGTTGACCGTGGAAGACTATCGCGATCAGCAGCTGCTGGTGGATACGGCAACGGGTAAGGTGCAGGATGTGAGCTCTTTTCCCTTCCAGATCACGGAGGCGGTTTCGCGCGACGGGAAGATGCTGCTGTTTGACACCTATGAGACCGGCGCAAATTCCGACTACAACCTCTACACGCAACGGACCGACGGCTCGGCTCCTGCCATGATCGGACAGGGTGCGGGAGTTGCCCTTTCCTTCGATGGCAAATGGGCTCTCGCATTGGATCCCCTGCATGTGGACCGGCTGAGAGTCATACCTACGGGCATAGGTGAGGCTCGCACACTGACGGCGCCAGCGGGACACACTTACATCGGCGCGACGATGATGCCGGACGACAAACGCCTGCTGATCGTGGCGGTTGCCCCAGGACATGCGCCGGCAACCTATCTGCAGGACGTCGATACCGGCAGTGCGCGCCAAATTACCAGCGAAGGCAGGTACGCCACGAATATCGATGACGCGCTCATGAGCGTTTCTCCGGACGCGAAATACTCGATCGTTACCGACGGTGAAAGCCATTACTGGTTACAGCCGCTGGATGGAGGCGAGGCCAGCGAGATCAAGACATTATCGGAAGGTGATAAGCCTCTACAGTGGCATAACGACTCGCAAAATATCTTCGTCGAGCACTCCACCAGCGTGGACACAGTTGAGATTTATGACTTGAACCTTGCGACTGGCCAGCGCAAACTCTGGACGCGCTTCTCACCCCCAGACAAAACTGCGATGCTCGCCTTGCGCCATCCCATAATCACACCCGACGGCGCACACGCCGTGTTCATCGTGCAGCGGATCTTTTCCACCTTATTTCTTGCCAAAGGCATTCAGTAAAACTTGCTGACTGCAGACATTGGGGTCGGCCGTCGCGTTTTCTGGATTATCAGCCATCCACATGGATATAGTCGGCCAGCCATCGAAGGATCTGAGTCGGATCAGGAACAGGAGTCGTCGTGCAGGATGATCGGCAGAATGCAGACGTCTTCGAGAAGTTGCGGGAACAAAGTATTCGTGCCTGAAGAAAAAACCGGCCAGAATCTCTCCTGGCCGGCGCCATTGCGAATTGACTTGCTTAGGCGTACTTACTTTTGGCCCTGCCGACCTTGCCCGAGCATTATCAGTCAAATTGCGGCTGAGATATCGGCAAGACGATTCCGTGTACTGGGTTCAAGGAAGAGATCGCTAACCACATCTAGCTGCGGTAGAAGACATAGAGGCAGGTCAACGATTACTGAATATTGGGGTGGGTGGTGGGATTCGAACCCACGACAGCCGGAGCCACAGTCCGGAGTTCTACCACTGAACTACACCCACCGCAGCTGACGAAAGTATAACATCGGGCAAGCTGCGGATTTTGCTCGCGGCGCTTTCCCCCTGCTGCGCGGCTGGCGTATCTTCAAGTCAGGCTGTGACCTTAAATATAAGGAGACGGATGATCGTGTTTCCGATTCGCACTATTTTGCTGGCGACCATGACGTTCCTAATTGCGCCGGGTTTTCTCTTTGCCCAATTTCCTGTGCCGAGTACTCATGTGGAGGAGAGCACCGAGCCGGCGCAAATGCGCGAACTGGTCTCGAAATACTGTCGCTTGGATTACGAAGGCGCACGGCTCGACCCGCAATCATGGGCGAAGTTCCAGCCGCTGGTCTGGTGGAAGTCGAATCCCGATTACACGCAAATCGATGTGATTGCGCGTTACAGCGTCGATGTTCCGCCCGAGGCGAAGGACAACAAGTATGAAGTGCCGGTGCATTACCGATTGCTCGGCACCTACGATTTGGTCAACGGTTATGTTCGCGAGCCAGAAGGTACAAATCAGCAGGTCGACTTCCTAGTCAGTTCCGAAAACACTGAGTGGCGAATTGCCGATGCCGAGAACACCTATCCTCATCCTTCGCGCGCGGCCATGTTGAAGTGGCTGAACGAGCAGATCAATACCACGCAGGACAAAGCCGCTAAGGCGCGATTGCAGAACGCGCTCGAGCAGTTGCAATCGCAATCGGCATCGCCGTTCGCGAAATGACACGTTGCCGTCGCGAAATAGAGAAGAGGTTCGAAGGGTGTCCTACTGCGGCGCCCCGACCAAGGCCGGAGTAGCACTTCCCTGCGCCGCCGTAGCCGGTGTCTTCACCGCGAAGAAATCATGCTGGTAAAGATTGCGGTACATAATTCCCGCCAGTTCTGCCGCTTTGGGACCGAAGGTCGGGCGCCCGCCTTCCAGGAATATGACGGTAACGATTCGCCCGTACTGCGTGTTGGCGAATGATCCAAACCACCCAAAGCGGGTTCCGTCTTTGGAGCAAGTTCCGGTCTTGCCCAGAATCGGCTCTTCGATAAAGTTAGTCCGCAACAATCGTGCAGTGCCGTACTCCACCGCGCCCGACATGCCTTCCGAGATCTCCGGAATCAGCGGACCGATGTCCAGCTTGCGCTTCATCTTGGGAGTAAAATCCGCAACCTCTTCCGGCGTGGTCGGATGTTGCAGGTAATAGAGCGTGCCGCCGTTCGCGATCGCTCCCATCAGCGCCGCCAGCTGCAGGGGTGTCAGCGAGATGCTCTCGCCAAATGAGCACATCTTCCCCACTCCGCCGAGTTTTTCGTCGAGCTCGGTGGAAGGAAATGTTCCCAGCTGCTCGTTGGGAATGTTCCATCCCGCGAGTTCGCCCAGCCCAAACTGGTGCGCGTAATAGCTGACCTTCTCGAATCCGAGCTTGCGCCCCACCGCTTCGAAGTACGCGTTATTGGAGTGCGCCAGCGCGGTCGTAAGATTTATGTGCCAGTACTTCGTCAGCGGAACCTCGGTGTCCTTGGTGATGACGTTCTCGCTCAACGCTGCCAGCGCTACCGCGACCTTGATCGTCGAGCAAGGCTGCGCGCCAGCCGACAGTGCCAGCTTCTGATTGACCATCGCCAGGATGCGGCCGCTGTCGGGGTCAACGGCGACAATCGTGCCGTTCATATTGCCCAGCGCCTCAACCGCTGCAGCTCGGACGATCGGATCTTCACCGGCAGTGATGTCGCCCTCTACCTGGTCGTTCGCGAACGAACTGGCATAGAAGCGCTCGCCGTAATAATGATGCGTCCGCGACACTGTGGCGTGCGTCAGGACGACATGGCTGGACCGATTCAGCCGAGCCGCAGTCGCGCTGCTGTGCCGCATGCGCGCCATCTTATGTTGGGCCGCCGCCGATTCGGTTACGTGCTTCGCAGACTTGTGGGTTTTGTGGGTGACAGTCGAGTGAGTGGTGATGGTAGCTGCCGAGGCGCCAAGGCAGGCAAACACGGCCATCAAAAAAATCGCCGCAAACGGGGAGCGCTTTAACATGAATACCCCACGAAATCCCTGAGCTGAACAGTCTGATTTGCCAGCAGGCTGCTTGCTCCCCCGGCTTGATTCGCTACACCGCGCCGCTTTGATCGGCTCATTCATAGTAGGGGACTTCGCATTTTAAATTCAACCCGAAACTGTCATCAATTGAAGCAATTATCAAACCCGGCAGAACGGATGCCTTCCGCCGATGCCGAGTTGCGAGCTGAGCTTGTGAAATTGCCCCAGCCTGCCTGAACTGTTGTCCCATTACTACTTACCACAAATGTCCTGCAGTTTGGGCGTAGCAAAGATGGTTCCCTGGTCCCGTTGAACAAGATTGGGACTTCGCCCGATTTGAATCGGGCGGAATCCCACAGCCTCAGACTTGCCGAACTCGTCACAAACCGCGCTTGTCGCATTCAGCAACCTCTTTTTCTGCCAGCGAAACTTCAGACATCAGCATGGGTTCATCTCACTAACAACCCTGAGAATGGTCGTGTAACAACGGCTACCCTCCGATGCGCAACTCGCCCCTGTGCATCGGAGGGGCTCTTTTTTTGGCAATACTGCTCAGACGTCTAGTCATTGGGTCCAAGGCAAGGCGAGCTAAAATCCGGTTCCACGTCTGCTCGTGTTAGATACTCTTTCCGCCGCTGCTTTCACATATCCGGCTAATAAAAACCCTATCCAACCCCACCCACGCTTTTTTTATTTTTTTTAAAATCTTCGTTTTCAATAGTTTACACCTAAAGTATTCAAGATATTGGCTTTAGCTACGAAAGCAAGCTGCTTGTTTTCAACAGCTTGCACACGTCGCTCCAAAATATAGAAAGCAAAGGAGTAATCGGCAAGATATTCCGCAGAAAGAAGATAGCGGCCATGTTGGCGTATTTCGCGACGGGTTCGCTGCCGGCAAGAGAAGACAAGCTCCACTCCTCGCCGATGGTCTCAATATGTCAAAGAACATCTTGCGCCGTCGTGGCCTTAACCCGGCACCGGTGCGACTGGACACAGTTGTGCCCAACCTGCCAGCGTACCGCGCTTCGAGATTTCGTCAAGTTACGAAAGTACAATAGCCAGGTATTGTCCTTTCGTGCCGATTACCATAGTGCGACATATCACAGGCCTGTGAGCCTGTTTCGCAGACCTGGCCCGGGGTGCCCCTTTATAGCTTGACTTTGGCTAGGGCGGGCAGTGCGAGCTGTTACTTCACTGGGCTCGGGCTGCGCGATCGGATGTACTCCTCGATCACCCGCTCCAAACTTCCCTGCTCGCGCAGAACGTACTCGATGGCATCGCGGACTGCGCCCTTGCCGCCTTCATGCGGCGTCACGTAATGCGCCTCGCGAATCACTTCCTCGCGCGAGTTCTTCACGGCAATGGCCAGCCCGCAAAGCCGCATCACCGGCAGATCGATGACGTCGTCGCCGACGTAACAAACTTCTTCCGGGCGCAAACCCGTTTTTTCCAGAATCTCGTAGAATGCCGCGGCCTTGTCCTGCTGGCCCTGATAGATGTGCTCGAGCTTGAGATCGCGCGCGCGCAGTGCAACCGTCTCCGAGATGCGCTTGGTGATGATTCCGGTCTTCAGCCCGCCCAGCCGCGCCAGCGAAAAGCCGGTGCCGTCGTGCGCGTTGAACCCCTTGGCCTCGATGACCTCTTGGCTGGAAATGCCGAATCCGCCCGCATCGGCCATCCGCTCGCGATGCTCGCGTGTGCCGTGACCGGCTCCGCCGCCGGGCGCGGGAAAGAAGTAAATCGTGCCGTCGGTCATCACCCCGTCAACGTCGAACAGCATCAGCTTGATCTTCTTCGCGCGCTCGTCAGGCATGGAGAAAGTGTAGCAGTAAGGTCGCAGGGGTGATCAGCAGAGATGGAAACTAACTTGAACGTCCACATGCACCGGCACGGGCGTTCCGTCCTTGGTCGCCGGTTCGAACTTCCATTGCTTAACGGCGTCAATAGCTTTCTGATCGAGATCGTGGCCTGCCGAGCGCTCGACCTTTACTGCGTCGACCGTTCCCTGTTCCCCGACAGCGACCCACAGAACCGCGACGGCTTCATGCTTAATTTTGCAGGAAATGGGATCCAACGGCTTAGGGTCGAAAACGACCTTTGGCGGAACCATACCTTTGCCTATCTTGAGGTACCGTTTTGGACTGCTTCCCTCGGCTGGTTGACCGGTGGTTTCGTTGCTTTGCCCCACCGCAATGCCGGGCAGCATCAGGAACAAGACGAACAGAAATGGCCCGCGTATCGATAAGTTCACGATCGAAATTGTAATCTGGCGGCCCACATCGTTGCGCCAGGAGTTCCGCTTCCGTGGAACCGCGGCTCTCTGTGTCTCGGTGTCTATGTGGTGAAATAAAATGGCGAACAATTAGCGAAAATCTGCTATAATATGGAGATGCCTCCCGGCACGATTCCAGCCTCTTTGTCCTGGGCGCACCCGCTCGTGGCCGAGTGGTTTGTCTCGCGCTTCGGCACGCCCACCGAGCCGCAGGAGCAAGGCTGGCCGGAGATCCTTGCCGGTCGCACCACGCTGATTTCCGCTCCCACTGGATCAGGAAAAACACTGGCGGCCTTCCTCATCTGCATCGATCGCCTTGTCCGCAAGGCGCTCGCCGGCGAGCTGCGCGACGCGACCGAAGTTCTGTACGTCTCGCCGCTGAAGGCGCTCGGCAACGACATTCAGAAGAACCTCGAAATCCCGCTGGGCGAGATTCTCGCGCTCGCCGGTGAACGCGGGCTTCTGATGCCGGAGATTCGCACCGCCGTCCGCACCGGCGACACGCTGATGAAAGAGCGCCGCGAGATGCTGAAGCGGCCGCCGCACATCCTGGTCACCACGCCCGAGTCGCTGTACATTCTGCTGACCGCCAACAGCAGTCGCGCCATTCTCAGCCATGTCAAAACCGTCATCGTCGACGAGATTCACGCCGTCGCCGACGACAAGCGCGGCGCGCATCTCACCTTGTCGCTCGAACGTCTCGATCTGCTGGCGAATCATCCGACGCGCATTGGCCTCTCGGCTACGCAGAAGCCGATCGAGGAAGTTGCGCACTTCCTCACCGGCGCCGATCGGGTGGCGCGAAGCTTCAGTTCCGCGTCCGATCAAGGTCGGGTAGAGCAGCCCTTTAGGGCTGCGTCCACCGCGGCTCTTTTTTCCGAAGAGCCGGCTTCAGCCGGCGACACCATGGCCGCCATCGTCAACATCGGCCATCGCCGCAAGCTCGATCTCGCAGTCGAGGTGCCGCGCTCCGAACTCGGTCCCATCGCCAGCAACGAAATGTGGGGCGAGATCTACGACCGTCTCGCCGAGCTGGCGCTGCAACATCGCTCGACGCTGGTCTTTGTCAACACGCGGCGGCTGGCCGAGCGCGTGGCGCTGCACCTGGGCGAGCGCATTGGCGAGGACATGGTTGCGGCGCATCACGGCAGCCTGGCGCGCAAGCTGCGGCTCAATGCCGAGCGCAAGCTGAAGAACGGCGAGATTCGTCTGCTGGTCGCGACTGCCTCGCTCGAGCTCGGCATCGACATCGGTACCGTCGATCTGGTTTGCCAGATCAACTCGCCGCGCTCGATCGCGGTTGCCTTGCAGCGCGTCGGCCGCGCCGGCCACTGGCGTGGAGCTGTTCCCAAGGGACGTCTCTTCGCCACCACGCGCGACGATTTGCTGGAATGCGCTGCGACCGTTCGCGCCATCCGGCAGGGCGATCTCGATCGTTTGCAGATTCCGCCGTCGCCGCTCGACATTCTGGCGCAGCAAATCGTCGCCATGTGCGCCTGCGAGGATTGGGACGAGGACGCGCTGTTCGAATGCGTGCGTCGCGCCTATCCCTATCGCGATCTTGAGCGCAACGAGTACGACCGCATCATCGAGATGCTGTCGCAGGGCATCGCCGCGAAGCGAGGCCGTTATGGCGCGTACCTCTTCCGCGACATGGTGAACCGGCGTCTGCGTGCACGTCGCGGAGCGCGGCTCGCTGCCATTACCAGCGGCGGCGCAATTCCGGACACCGCGCTGTTTACCGTCGTCGCGCAGCCGGAAGAAATCGTTGTCGGCACGCTCGACGAGGACTTCGCCGTCGAGAGCAATGCCGGCGACATCATGCTGCTGGGCAACACCTCATGGCGCATTCACCGCGTCTCCTCCACTACCGGGCGCGTGCTTGTGGAAGATGCCCACGGAGCTGCTCCGACGATTCCCTTCTGGCGCGGCGAAGCTCCGGCGCGAACCGACGAGCTGTCGCTGCACGTTGCCGACCTGCGCCAGCAGATTAGCGCGCTCTTGCCAAACACGGCGCCGCTGCCGGTTCCGGCAAATCCGGAGGAGCAGCCCACGTTCCGCACAGATTCTTCGTCCCGCCCCATGGAACTGTCATCCCGCGTGGAGGGACCTGCTGGTGACCCCGAGCGACGTTCCACCAGCAGGAACAGCAGATCGTTCGACTCCGCACCCGGCCCGATTCGCAAAGGAAGCGAGTCGGAAAAGCAAGGCGGCCGCTCCGCTCAGGATAACGCATTGTTGGAATTGGACGGAGCAGCCCGTCCCCGCATCCGTCTACGAGGTCTCGAATCCAGTCCTGAAGTGCAGAACGCCATCGCGTGGTTGCAGAACGAATGTGGCCTCGACGACTCCGCGGCAGAGCAGGCTATCGAATACATCATTACTGGCCGCGCTGTTCTGGGCGAGGTTCCTACGCAGCAGACCATCATCGCCGAGCGTTTCTTCGACGAAGGCGGCGGGATGCAACTCATCATTCACGCGCCTTTCGGCGGACGCATCAACAAGGCCTGGGGACTGGCGCTGCGCAAGCGTTTTTGCCGTTCCTTCAATTTCGAATTGCAAGCCGCCGCCACCGACAACGGCCTGAACATCGCTCTCGCCGAGCAGCACAGCTTTCCGCTGAGCGATGTTTTCCATTATCTGCAGACCGAAACCGTGCAGGAAATCCTCGAGCAGGCCGCGCTGGCATCGCCGATCTTCGCCACGCGCTGGCGCTGGGACGCCAACCGCTCCCTCGCACTGCTTCGCTTCCAGGGCGGCAAGAAAGTTCCGCCCCAAATTCAGCGCATCCGCAGCGACGATCTTCTTGCCTCCGTCTTTCCCGACGTTGCTGCCTGCCAGGAGAACCTCGTCGGCGATATCCAGATTCCCGATCATCCGCTCGTGCACGAGGTGATGAAAGACGTCCTCACCGAGGCGATGGACATTGACGGGCTGCGGCGCGTGATCGAAGGCATCCGCAGCGGCGCGATCCGCTGTCTCGCGGTCGATACGCCGGTTCCGTCGCAGTTCTCGCACGAGATCCTGAATGCTAATCCCTACGCGTACCTCGACGACGCTCCACTGGAAGAGCGCCGGGCGCGCGCCGTAGAAATGCGCCGCATGTTGCCCGAGGCGGTGCTGAATGAGGTCGGCAAGCTCGATCAGCAGGCAATTGCGCGGGTGCGTGAAGAGGCGCTGCCCGATATTCGCGACGCCGATGAGCTGCACGACACCTTGCAAACGCTGGTGGCGCTTCCTCTCGAGATCGGCGATGAGGATTGGCAGCAGGCGATCACGAGCTGGATGCCGCTGGCGAGCGAGCTATTGGAAAGCTGGAGGGTGGTGCGTGCGAACGCTCCGGTGAAAGAACGGACCTTTAGCTCCGCGTCGAGTGAGCAATCAAATTCGATTGTCATCCCGACCGAGGGCATCAGCCCGAGTGGAGGGATCTGCGGTTCGCCGGAAGAGGCAAGCTACCGCGAGCAAACCTCAGATCCTTCGACTTCGCGCTCGCCGCAACTCGCAATCACAGCGAATTGCAAAAGGTATGGCGAGAGCTTCGCTCAGGATGACAATCGTAAGGGTGACACTCGCCGCTACCTCGTCGCTTCCGAGCGCTGCAAGGACTTCGCGCTGATCTTCCCCGACGCGCAATTTGAAACCGCGCCTCCCGATCTTCCTGCCACCACGGCTTCGCGCGACGATGCCTTGCTTGCCACGATTACCGGCTGGATGATGCACACCGGCCCGATCACCGCGGCTGCGCTGGCGTACTGGTTGGGGCTTAGCGTGTCGGACGTCGAGAAGGCCCTGCTGCGTCTGGAAGCCGCAGGAACGATCCTGAGAGGAAACTTCACTGGACTTCAGACGAACATTCCCGCCCAAGCAAACCCGGCTTGGACGGGGCACCCGCAATCAGAATTGGGGAACATCGAGTGGTGCGAGCGCCGTCTGCTGGCGCGCATTCATCACCTCACTGTTGCGACGCTGCGCAAGCAGGTCGAGCCGGTCACGGCAGCGCAGTTCATGCGCTGGCTGTTGCGTTGGCAGCACATCGCGCCGCAGTCGCAGCTCAGCGGCGAGCGCGGTCTCTTGCAGGTCGTTCGTCAGTTGCAAGGTTTCGAAATTCCCGCGAACGCCTGGGAGAAGCAGGTTCTCGCGCGTCGCGTGAATGAATACGATCCTGCCGCACTCGATCAGCTTTGCCTGACCGGGGCCGTCGGGTGGGGCCGGCTATCGCCGCATCCGGCGACGTTGGAGGATTCCACCGAAGGTCGCCGTCGGGTCATCCCAACCAGTGTCGCGCCTATTACCTTCTTCGTTCGCGAGGAATCGGAATGGATGCAGCCACGTCTCAGCGGGGATGAGCAAAGCTATGAGCGCGTGCTCAGCCCCGGTGCGCACGCGGTGCTGGAATTCCTGCGTCGTCGTGGCGCGTCGTTTTTCGCCGACATCGTGCGCGGCACCGGCAAGCTGAAGGCTGAAATCGAAACCGCTCTCTGGGAACTGGTCGCCGCCGGCATGGTCACCGCCGACGGCTTCGATAATCTCCGTTCACTGATCAATCCCAAGCGCCGCCTGGGACAAGGCTCGGGCAAAGCGGCTCGGCCTCGGCATACGCCCGGCCGCTGGTCGCTTCTCTATGGAGCGGAGAATGCCGATCGCACTCGGATTGCCGAGGCGACCTGCTGGATGTTGCTGCGGCGCTACGGCGTAGTCTTCCGCGAGCTGCTGGCGCGCGAGTCAAACCTGCCCAAATGGCGCGAGCTGCTGATTGCCTTTCGCCGCCTTGAAGATCGCGGCGAGGTGCGCGGCGGACGCTTCGTCAGCGGATTCCTGGGCGAGCAATTTGCCTTGCCGGAAGCCGTCGAATCCGTGCGCGCCATGCGCAACTTCCCCGCCAGCGGTGAGACGGTGACCATCTCCGCTGCCGACCCGCTGAACCTCGTCGGCTTCATCGTTCCCGGCGAGCGCGTGCCTGCAATTTCCGGGAAGTATGTGAGCCTCCGCGACGGCGTTGTCGTCGAAGACACTGAACGTCCTCCGGTCTTACGCGAGGCCGTGGGCCAGTGACCCCGGAACACGAGCCTCCGAAGCCTGCACCCTCAAAGGACGATCTGGTCGAGGGAATTCATTACTACATGGAAAACGGATTTATGGTTTTCACTGCCGCATATTTGAGGCAGCGAGGCTATTGCTGCGGGTCGGGATGCCGGCATTGCCCCTACGGCTTTGTGCGGGATGATCTGCCAGCCGCTGATCATCGGTAGACCAATTTCAGTGTTAGTGTGGTTCGGGTAGAGCCGGCCTTCAGGCCGGCGTCAACGTCGGCCATCGAAAAAGAGTCGTCGTGGTCATGCCTATGACCACCACGACTCCGGCGATCTTTTTTGTTCCAGCCAACGCGGCGATGAATCGCCGCTCTACCCGGGTAGAGCAGGCCTTCAGGCCTGCGTCCCGCAGCCGCGAAAAGATAGTTCGGGCGCTGAACTCGCTGAGCTCAGCGCCCGAACTGCGGGATACGATGCCGAGAAGCGGGCCTAAAAGGCCCGCTCTACCCGGACATACGCGAAACAAAGTCCCTATTGTTGCGGTGCACCGGCGGCGGGTGCCGTCGCTGCAGCCTTCTTGTGATGGTGAACCGGAGCCGCCGCCTTCGGTTTCGGATAGGCGTTCTCGCTCGGCTTCACCACACTCTCATCCACCGGCGTCGTGTTCTGCAGATCGGCACACGCATTCTCATCCGCTCCTTGCGGTACCCAGATGATGTCGGCCACCTTCTGCTGTCCGGTGCCCTGGCGGACCTCAACCCGGCTCGGGTCGATGCCCTGCTGCTGCACCAGATACGCCTTGGCGTTCACCGCACGCTGCGCCGCCAGATTCATCGGATGGCGCTTCTTGCCCTTGCCTTCCATTGGCGCCTTCTCGCCATCCGCGTAACCGACGATGACGATCTTCGCGTTCGGATCAGCTTTCAACCGGCCGGCCACGTCGTCCAGAATCGCCTTCGCCGTGTTGTCCACCCGCCACGGTCTCCGCAGATCCGGGAACTGGATGGAGTTGATCTTGCTACACGTCGGCGGTGGCGGCGGTACTTCTACATTCACCGTGCACGTGCCGTTGCCGCTCAGGTTGCGAGCGTCGGTCGCTGTCGCCGTTACCGTCACCGGTCCAGCACCTAAGCCGGCCGTATCCAACTGCGCCGTGTTGCCCGTGCCGCTGATCTTGCCCGCACTCGAAGTGTAGGAATAGCTGGTGATCTGCGAGTTGTCCGGGCTAGTCGCCGTCGTGGTAATGGTCGAGGCGCTACCCGACTGCACCGTGCTCGGATTGGCCGAGCAGCTCACCTGCGGCGGATTCATCGGCTTCGCCTTGACCGTGAAGTTCGCGGTACAAGTCGCCGATCCGCCCTTCTTCTGCTTGGCATCGGTAATGGTCGCATTCGCTGTGTAGCTGCCCGCCGCTACCCCCGTCGTATCGACATGCGCCGACTGCGCGTTGGCCGTATCCAGCTTGCCCCCGTTCGTCGTCCAGGCATACGTCACGGTGTGCTTGGGATTGAAGTTGCTCCCTGTTGCCGTCACCGTTACCGGCTCGCCTTCGGTCACTTCGCTCGGCTGCGCCGTGCAAGCCGCGGTTGGAGTCGGCGTATAGTAGTTGCCCAAGGCCCATACCAGGCCGGCAGACAGACGAACGTTGTTCCACTGCGAAGTCGCGTTGGTTCGGACGCAGGTGAAGTCCACGATCGCTGAGCAGTAGAGATTGTAGTTGGTGTAGATGTACTCGGCCTGCGCAACTCGTACCGACAACCGGTTATGAATGACGTAATCGATACCGCCGCCAACCGCGAAGGCGGCTTGCCACTCATTGTTCTGACCCGGCGGCGTCGGAGGATAGGCCGGCGACAGATTCGCCGCCCCTCCCATCACGTGAACGAACGGGGAGAACGAGTTGGTGTGGTATTTGTACTGCAATCCCGCGAAGGCAAAGCCTACACCGGTGTAGCTGGGATTGCCGGTAGCGTAGTGACCGCTGCCGTCGAAGACCACCCCCAGGTTATGCGCGAACGGAAAGTAATACGTGAACGACGCGTCGAAACCGGTGTTGATGTCCTGCACCTTGACCCCGTCGTCGGCATGACCGCTGATGCCTAACCAGGAGTAGCCACCGAATACCTCATACTTGGGCTGAATGGTGACCTGGGCTGCTGCATACTCACCACAAAAGCACAACAGCAGACACAAAGCTACGAATGTTGAACACCTCTTGCTATACGAAGGGCTAGACGAAGGCATGGTCTTGGCTTCCTTTGCTGAATGCGGCACTGATCATTCTAAGATTCAGCGGTGCTCGCGCAGAGGTCTTCCGGCAACTTCTTTGCCCTGCGCTCCCGTTTCGGAACTATCGGTGACTTCTGGAACTGGCGATCCTGAACAGCCCGGCGGAAACGGGAAGCAGCCGTCGTGGAAGTATGGCAAGTCGCGCGGGAATTTTCAAGAAAAAGACGCGGCTACGTTGTCCCGCCCTCCGTGCGCTGCTGGCGATGCCCGGAACGTCCTATCCCGACGCGTGCACATGCTCGGGCGTGATCTTATATAGCACACGCTGCTCGCCCGGCTGGGCAAAGGGATATTTGTCCTTGCCCAGATACTTCTTGGCCATCCTGTCGATGTGCTCCGTCGCGCCGCTCTCTGTGACCTCGCGAACCTTGCCGCGTACTTCCAGGTAACGATATGGATTCTCGGGATCGATCACCGCGACCGACACCCGCGGATCGCGTTTGATATTGCGGTCCTTCAGCCGTCCCACCGCGGAGTTCACCCACACCTCGCCGTTCTGGTAATCGACCCATACCGGGTTGGTTTGCGGGCTGCCATCGGGCATCAACGTACTCAAACTGCCAAAAGCCTTCTTGTGAAACAGGTCAAGATATTTCTCAGGGATCTTTGCCGCCATGACGATCTCCTTCGTTGACTTCTGCACCTGAAAACAACAACCGGAAATTGGATTCCGCAAGCATTGTAAGCGCTGCAATCTTCCATTGGAATCTCGGCCGTTACGCTATTTGCTGAACTGCCGTCCCGCCGGCCTCGCCTCCATTGAATTGTGCCTCGTTCGAAGGATTCCTGGTGTCCTTGCTGTCGGGGCGCGCGCTGTTCTAACTTGATCAGTCAACAGATTCAACTTCAAGCGAGGCTAGACCCATGTCGCAGATCGAAGTGGAACGCGGCGGCGCCGTGCTGCGCATCGCCCTCAATCGTCCCGAGAAGAAGAATGCGCTCACAGCGGAAATGTATGACAGTCTCTCGGATGCTATCGAGCAGGCCGAGAGCGATGCAGCCATTCGCCTAATGCTGCTCCACGCCCGGGGTGACTCGTTCACTGCGGGAAATGATCTGGAAGATTTCATGAAGCGACCCTGGAAGGGACAGGCGACTCCGCCGGCGGTACGTTTTATACGTGCCGTAGCCGGCGCCCGTAAGCCTGTCATCGCTGCTGTTCATGGGCTAGTCGTAGGGGTTGGCACTACGATTCTTCTGCACTGCGATCTGGTGTACGCTTCCGAGGATGCAAAGTTCATGATGCCCTTCATCAACCTGGGTATCGTTCCGGAGGCTGCGTCCACAGTGCTGCTGCCCCTGCTCATTGGCCGACAGCGGGCCACGGAATTGTTCTTGCTCGGAACACCGCTTACGGCGCAACGCGCCTACGAGCTTGGATTGGTTAATGCGGTTGTCGCTCGCGATGAGCTGCTGAGTATGGCCTCGGCAGCGACCCAACAATTGGCCGCGAAACCGGCCGGCGCTGTGCTCTCCTGCAAAGAACTGATGAAGCGCGCCTATCAGGCAGAAGTGGAGCGCGCTTTGACCGAGGAGGTTGCCGTAATCTCTCAGCGCCTGGATTCGCCGGAAACTCAGGAAGCGCTGAGCGCGTTTCTGGAAAAGCGTAAACCCGACTTTTCGCGCTTCTAATCGCAGGATTGCAACGGCAGATTTCGAGGATAGTAAACTATCACCCGGCCTGGTAAGGATTGGCTGCATTCCTCCTTGACGGCAGCGCATAGGAGGGTACTATTGGATTACACGCTGCATCGGGGTAGCAACAAAATTCTTGTGAGAGACGCCGTTATATCTTCGGAAATCTTTGGTCGTCTGCAGCAGGCAACCGCAGGTGATCGCGAAACCCTTTCCGAACTCTGCCGGGAATATGTCACAGAAGCGCGCTCCACAATTGTCAAGCTTCGACAGGCGCTCTCTACGGGAGACGCGCCGGAAATGCGCGAACGTGCCCATTATTTGAAGGGCAGCAGCATGATGATTGGCGCCCACCAACTCACGCAGTGTTGCGCAACTTTGGAAGGAATGGGACGCGATTCAGATCTCAGCGGCGCGGAATTCGCGCTCGATCAGGCCATCGCTGCCCTGCAAGCTGTGGAAGAGGAATTGGTCAGGGAAATTGGTCCAATGGCCATTCCGGCTGATGGATCAGCTGCATAAACGGATGACGAAAAGACCATCCCTCGAGCGAGGAAACAAGATGGCAGTGACTCCAATTCGCATACTGATTGCTGACGATCATCCTGTGGTTCGCATCGGACTGCGCAACATGCTGATGTCCGATCCGCAGATGAAGATTGTTGCCGAAGCTAAGGACGGCGTCGAGGCGCTGCATATGGTTCGCACCTTGCGTCCCGACATTCTTCTGCTCGATCTGGCCATGCCCAAAATGCCGGGGATGGACGCTTTGCGCGAATTGACCGGAGACAATGGCGGGACTCGCACCATCGTTCTCACCGGACAGGCCGATAAGCGCCAGATTCTGGAAGCGCTGCAACTTGGCGCCCGCGGGGTTGTTCTGAAAGATGCGGTGGTGGCTCACCTTTCAGCCTGTATTCGCGCCGTGATGCAAGGACAATATTGGCTGGAGGGCCGTCCCGTACAAAATCTGGTGCAGGTGTTGCGTGACTTGACCGCGCAAACCACGCCGCCTCCGCGCAAGACCTTCGGCCTGACGGCGCGTGAGTTGGAAGTTGTCACGCTGATCACCGAGGGCTCGACCAACAAACACATTGCCGAGACCTTCGGCATCAGCGAGGAAACCGTCAAGCGCCACCTGACCAATATCTTCAACAAAATCGGCGTGGGAAACCGGCTCGAACTGGCCCTGTTCGCGCTGAATCATCGTCTGCTCCCGCCGGAAGCGGGCGCCGACGCCTCCCACTAACGAGTACCACACTGTAGCCACGGAATTAGCCCCCGTTTTAAGCCCTAAGCCCGTACCCGTTACTTTTTCGCTTCCGTTCACAACTAAGCACTATTCCAAGGGCGCAAACCTCGTTAGCGTATCAAAGAGTCATATTATGGACGAAGCCCGTAAGTTGGAGCCGACTCTAAGCTCGGTGGCCCTGGTAGAAGCCGTGCTCTGCGCCGATTGCGAGGTCATTAGCAATAGTGGCGGCGAAACTTGTGAAGTATGCGGCAGCCGTTCGCTGTTGAGCCTGGGCCGGGTACTGGGCGGATGCATCGAGGGAGAGCGCGCCATCCTGGTAGATCCCGAGTCCAGCCGCTTCAAGAATGGCTTTACCGTGCTGGTGAATCCCGGCGCCATGGCGGTTCTGCAGTGGCAACGTCGCCGGCGCAATGGCAGCGGCTGACATCGCAATCGGCGGCGGGAACCAGCTTTCCATCCTCAAATTCCTTCTCGCGACCTGACAAGTTACATCCACACCAGCCTCAGTCACATCACATACCTGTCATCTCATCTACACGAGGGCCTGATGGATCACGATAAACAGCTACGTCAACAGCTCGCGAAAGTTATGGACTGGAACGAAGCGCATCCTGATTTCTCGGCTGCGGTTTCCGATTTTCCTGCCGAATTGCGCGGCCGCGTGCCGCAGGGATTTCCTCATTCCGCCTGGCAACTGCTGGAACACATACGTATCGCATTGTGGGACATGCTGGAGTTCAGCCGCGATGCTCGCCATAAATCGCCCGAGTGGCCGGAAGGCTACTGGCCGAAGAAACCGGCTCCGCCTGACGACGCTGCCTGGGAGAAGAGCGTCAAGGCCGTACACGAGCACCTGAAGGAGATGCGCGAGCTCATCAGCGATGCCAAGCACGACCTGTTCGCGCCGCTTCCGCACGGCTCTGGACAAACACTGCTGCGCGAGGCGCTATTGATCGCCGATCATGGTGCTTACCACATCGGACAACTCGTCCTGCTAAGGAAAACGCTGGGAGCGTGGAAGGGATGAAGAAGCAATTAGCAATTAGCAATTAGCAAGCAACTCAATTAGCTGTCGGCGCAAGTAGCAACGCCTCGGCGACACTACAGGATAGAGACTGGGGTTTAGGATTCTCTGTTCCGGACAGCCGAACTTCTGCCCGCAACGCCGAAGAGGAGCGACGCACAATCCTTAATAGGCGTTCTTTCCGAACAGGCCGGACCACGCGGTACGCCAAACGATTCGCAGGTCAAGCCAGAAGCTCCAGTTCTGCAAATAGTGGAGGTCGTATTCGAATCGCTTCACTATCGAGGTGTCGCCACGAAAGCCGTTTACTTGCGCCCAGCCCGTGATGCCGACCTTGAGGCGATGCCGCGTATCGTAATGTGAAATTTCTTCCAGAAACTTCTTAACAAAGTATGGACGCTCGGGACGTGGGCCCACCACACTCATCTCGCCTTTCAGAACATTGAAGAATTGCGGTAGTTCATCCAGGCTCGTCTTGCGCAGAAACTTGCCGACTGCAGTGCAGCGAGGATCGTTGGCTGTCGTCCAGCGGGTCGCGCTCTCCGCCGACGACTGGATCTTCATGGTGCGGAACTTATACATATTGAAGTGCTGTCCATTCAGCCCAACCCGCTCCTGGCGGAAAAGCACCGGCCCCTTGGATGTAGCTTTGATTACAGCGGCGATCATCAACATCAACGGACCGGCGAAGAGGACAACCAGCATGGAAAAAACTGTGTCGAAGACGCGCTTCAGCACAAAATACATCGGCGATTCGGCTGGCGAATTCGCCAGGTCCAGCATCTGCAGATCTCCGAACTGAAACAACCTTTCGCGCAAAACTGGTATATCGCCGATGTCAATGATCGCCCGGATTGGCGTGCCCAGCGGTTCGAGGGCGCGGAAGAGAGCCGAAAGTGAGGACAGTCGCTGCGCCGGCAAGGCAATCACTACATCATCAAAGCGGATGCCAAGACCGCGCTTGAGGTCACCCAGCTCAAACACCGGCACATCGACGACAGCAACTTGTTCATCATCGGGAACACGAATGTGGGCCACAACCTTCGAAGCCGCAAAGGGCATTCTTCCCAGTCTGGCGGCAACTCGCCGCGCGTAGGCATCAGCGCCAACTACCAGAATTCGTAGCGGACGCCGTTGATGAGGACGTCCTCGCAATGCCAGTCTGAACATGGCGCGGCTGAGAAGTGTGCCGCCGAGCAGCGCAACCGCGCTGACCGCAAAAAACACACGGGAAAAGTTCTGCTGACGGTAGAAGAAAAGAATGCAGGAAAGGACAACGTAGGTAGTGACGCAAGCGGTTACGGATTTCTTTAGCCCGGTGTATTCGCGGAACAACTCTTCAATGTCACACAGGCCATAGCTCTCCGCCGCAATCACCCACACCAGCGTGGTTACAAACAGGACAACAAAATAGAAGTGGGGATCGTACTCTTTCTGCGCAAGGACCGATCGGAGTGGAAAAAGTCTTACATACGCAGCCACGGCAAACGCCATCAGGGGCAACAAATAACAGGACAATCGCAGGAAAAACCGGTAAGAGTTCAGACGCAACGTCATAGACGACTGCCTCCCCGCACCTCACGGTTCAATTGAGACTGGCGTCTCCGCAAGCGGCGCCATTCTCCACTAAGTCCGATCCAGATTCCTGATGGCGGCAAAAATGTAAGCGTGCGCCCTTCATCCGAGGGGCCCTAATTACTTGCTACTGGAGCGAAACAGTCGTGGCGCACACTAGTCCCCAACATTGCCCAGCCATCCGCTGACGATGTATGGCACAACCGAAAGCTTTGCAGCCTTCCGCTTGTGATTTGATCTGCTTTGATTAAATTGTCACAAACTTTAGGACAAAAAATGTTTGTGCGTCAAGAGAAAACTAAGGGTAAGAGCGTAATACTTCGCTTCACTAAGGCATTCGTCGTAATCGGAGCGGATTCGCCCTGCAACTGGTGATAGGAAGGCCTGGCTGGAGTGTCTCTGCCCAAAGATGCCACCGCACGCACTCCCCTTTCGTTCTATTATTCTCCCCCAGAAGCTCTACTTGGCTGCTGCGCGCACTAGAGTGCTGCTGTGTTTGCCTAATTCAAGGTACTGCTTCTCGTCGAGGGTTCCAAAGATCTCCAGTAGCTTAGCGATAAGTCCCGTCCAGCCGGTCTGATGGCTGGCACCCAATCCAGCACCGTTGTCACCATGGAAATATTCGTAGAACAGGATGTGATCCTTCCAGTGGGGATCGGTCTGGAATTTCTCTGTTCCACCGTAAACCGGCCGGCGTCCGGATTCATCGCGCGTAAAGATTCGTGCCAGGCGATCGGCAATTTCTCTGCTCACCTGAAAAAGATTCATCAGCCGCCCCGACCCGGTAGGACACTCGATCTTGAAGTTTTCTCCGTAATACAGATAGAAGGTCATCAGGGCACGAATGATCAGCACGTTCACCGGCATCCAGATCGGACCTCGCCAATTGGAATTGCCGCCGAACATGGCAGAATCAGATTCTGCGGGAAGGTAATTGACGCGATACTGGCGGCCGCCAACGTCGACGACATAGGGATTCTTGTCGTGATAGCGCGAAAGAGCGCGAATCCCGTGAGGACTGAGGAACTCCGCTTCGTCGAGCATACGGGTCAGGATGCGGCGCAAACGTTGCGGATTGACCAGAGCGGCGATGCCGCGTTCGCCATAGCCAAGATGGCCCGGTCCGGTGGGATGAATGCTACTCCTCAGTTCCGGCATGCGCAGTAAACGGTCTTGCAGCATTTTGACCGTTCGTGGTACCCGTTCCCGCTGCCATGGTTCGATGACGCTGGTAGCGCAGATCGGCAATAGTCCAACCATGGAGCGGACTTTCAGCCGTTCCGCCGTTCCGTCCGGAAACCGCAGTACGTCGTAGTAAAAGCCGTCTTCCTCGTCCCACATTCCATCCGGGCCAGTCTTGTTCATGGCATGGGCGATCCACAGCAGATGTTCGCCGAACTTGACCGCCATGTCCTCGTAAAACGGATCTTGCGCTGCCAGCTCCATGGCGATTTCGGCCATGTTCTGACCGAATAACGCGACCCACGCTGTGCCGTCGGCCTGCTCCAGACATCCGCCTGTAGGCAGCGGAGCACTGCGGTCGAAGACGCCGATATTGTCCAGTCCAAGAAATCCGCCTTCAAAGACATTCTTGCCGAATCGGTCTTTGCGGTTCACCCACCAGCTGAAGTTCAGCATCAGCTTGGCGAACGAACGCTTGAGGAACTCGACGTCACCTTGGCCTCGCAAGGCCTGCTCCATGCGGTAGATAAAAATGGTAGCCCAGGCATGGACGGGCGGATTCACATCGCTGAAATTCCATTCGTAGGCGGGAATTTGTCCTGTGGGGTGCAGAAAAAATTCCTGCAGCATCAGGTCCAATTGTTGCTTGGCGAAATCAATATCCACCGTGCTGAAGGCGATGGTGTGAAACGCCAGATCCCAGGCTGCGTACCAGGGATACTCCCACTTGTCCGGCATGGAAATGACGTGCTCGTTCACCATGTGGAACCATTCGCGATTGCGGACTTTCTGGTTATCTCCTGCCAGCGGATTCACCCCGTGTTCCTCAAGCCATTTGTCGACATCGAGCCCGAAGTACTGCTTGGTCCACAACATTCCAGCCAGCGCCTGGCGCATCACCCGCGCCTGGTCTTCGCTCAGGCGCTCCGGCGTGACGGAGCGGTAGAACTCGTCGGCTTCTGCCTTGCGCGTCTCCATCGTCTTGGCGAATGTGTCAAACGGATCGCCCATCCTCGCCGGAGCCACGTCGCTCAACCGCAATCGGATCGTCTTTTGTTGGCCCGCCTCGACGGTTACCTCATACAGTGCTGCGCCCTTGGTGCCAGTTTGTTTAGGATTGACGGCATCCTGCTTGCCGAACATCACGTAATTGTGGAAGGCGTCTTTGACGTAAGGAGTGGCGTTTGGCGTTCCGAAGATTCGCTGATTGTTAGTTTCATTTTCTGTGAACAGCAGAGGAACCGCGCCGTCGCAGTAGAGATAGCGATCGCCCAGAGTCTGCTGCGAGGCGGCAATTACCGCGCTTCCCTTCTTGCCGGCGCCGCGCTTCATCAGCGGCTTCGGCGTCCCTTCCCACCACCTCCAGGTGTTGCGAAACAGCAGCGTGGGCAGCACGTGCAGGCTGGCCGCTTGCGGACCGCGATTGCAGACGGTGATGTGGATCAGCGTGTCCTCGGGAGTCTCCTTGGCAAACTCCACGAACACATCCCAATATCGATTGTCGTCAAAAACCCCGCTGTCAAGCAGTTCGTATTCCATGTCGGCGCGGGTGCGCTGCTTGTTTGTCTTAACCAGTTCGTCATAGGGATAAGCAGCTTGCGGATACTTGTACAGATATTTCATGTAAGAGTGCGTCGGCGTGCTGTCGAGGTAGAAGTAATATTCCTTAACATCTTCGCCGTGATTGCCTTCACTGTTGGTAAGTCCGAAGAGGCGTTCTTTCAGGATTGGGTCTTTGCCGTTCCACAATGCCAGACTGAAACACAACAACTGTTTGTCATCGCTGAAACCGGCCAGCCCATCTTCGCCCCAGTGATAGGCTCGCGAACGCGCCTGATCATGGCTGAAATAGTCCCATGCATTGCCATCATTGCTGTAGTCTTCGCGGACCGTTCCCCACTGCCGTTCGCTGAGATATGGTCCCCACTTCTTCCACGCTGCTTTCGCTGTGCGCGTCTCCTGCAACCTTTTCTCTTCCGCGCTGTTGCTCATATTGTCCTTCATGGCATTGTTTAATCAGAACTGTCGGTGTCACGTTGTTCGCAAGCGTACGATCCTCTTACCCTCTGCGCGCCAAAAAATTCGCAGTGTAGCATGATAGACCACAATTGCGAATGCACGCGGCCGCGATCAGGGGATTCCGCGGCTGAACGTGCAAGAAAATTTCGGCCGAAGCTGGTTCGTCAGAGCAATGGAAGACAGTCGTAGGTCTTGTCTCAGAACAGTGACGACGCCAACAGGACGCAGCAGCTACTGCGTGACCTCCAGCGCAATTCCCTGTCCTTGATAGACTCTCTGCCCCGCTGCGGGGGTGGTTTTCACGACCATGCGGGTCCCGGCCGATACCGCTTGAGGTGTATTCACGACGCCTACGGGAGCGGCTTGACTGCTGATATTGCTCACGCGCAGGCCAGCATTGACAAGCTCATTGACCACGTCATCTTCGCTGCGGCCGACGAGCTCGGGCATCACAAACGACTGCCGGTCTTCGCTCGCGGCCATCAGCAAACTGATCTTCGGCTCGGAAACATTCACCGCATTGGCCGGTGGGCTCTGCGCCACAATCTGATCGGCGGGAGCTCCGGGAATAGTTGCTATCGCGATGCTGCCCAGCTCCAGTCCGCGGCGACGGATGTTGATCTCCGCTGCCCGTTCGCTGTTGCCGATGAGGTCAGGAATGACGACGCGCTGCGGCCCCATGCTTGCGGCCACCCGCACATGCCAGCCGCGCCGCACCTGAATTCCCGGCAGTGGCACTTGCGACATCACCCGTCCGGGCGGAACATCCGAGCTGAAGTATCGATCGCCTTCGTCCAGAATCAATCCGTGATCGGCCAGCAGCCGCTCTGCCTGCGTCTGACTCAGGCCGACAACTTTAGGGACGGTTGTCTGGCGACCGTGGATGGCAAAGCGCATCGCCATCAGGAAGGACGCCACAAAAATTACGAACAGCACCAGCCCGCGCACCAGAAGGCTAAAGAAATGCCGCATCAGTGCGCCTCGCTGTCGCCGGCGCCGCCGTCCGGTGTGTCTACCTTCTGCGCGACCGCACTGCGCGCCTCCGGAGGCGGCGCGGCAAAATCCTCCGACTCGCGACCTTGGAGCGCGACCCGCATGAAATCCATCCAGATAGGCAAGGCCGCCCGCGCACCGGTTTCCTTGTCGCCCAAAGTTTTCTTCTCGTCGAAGCCTACCCAAACGCCGCAGGTCAGCGAGGGTGAAAATCCGACGAACCATGCGTCCGTAAAGTCATTCGTAGTTCCCGTCTTGCCGCCGAGCGGATGATTGAGTTTGCTGGCTTGATAACCGGTGCCGTGCAGCACTACCTCGCGCAACATGCTGACCATGATGCGTGCCGTGCGCGCGCTCACAACATCACGCACCTCGGGATAGTTTTCCTCCAGCACGCGGCCATCATAATCGGTGACCTTGCGAATGTAGCGCGGTACCACGCGGACTCCATCATTGGGAAAGGTAGTAAACGCCGCGGTCTGCTCCGCCAGCGTGATATCCGCCGCGCCCAGCGCCACCGGTAAGTAAGGCGGTAACGGTGAGGTGATCCCGAACCTGCGCGCGTAGTCGATCACTGTCTTGATCCCGCCGATGCGCTCGGTGACTTTGACCGCGGGAATGTTGCGCGACTCGGCCAGCGCGTGGCGGAAGGTAATGACGCCTTCGAACTTGCCGTCATAGTTGTGCGGCGTCCAAACACCCGTCGGACTGGGGAAGCTGATTGGCGCGTCAAGCACGGTGTCATCCGGCGTGAGTCCCTGATCGATCGCAGCCGTGTAGATGTACGGTTTGAAGGACGAGCCGACCTGCCGCAGCGCCTGCGTGGCACGGTCGAACTTCGACTCCTCGAAGTCGCGCCCACCGACCATCGCCTTTATGTCGCCAGTCGAATTGTCGAGCGCCATCAGCGCTCCCTGAACCCCTGATTCCTGCTCCAGCGAGACATGACTGGCGGTACCGTTCAGGTCCACGACTTTGACGTAAACGACATCGCCCCGAGTCAGGAACTCTTCCGGAGATTTATGACGCGTCCACTTGATCTCTTCCGGGCCGAGACGGGCCTCGCAGTTGCCGAACTTCACCGTCGCGGCCATTGGTTCGACGTCGGTAACCAGTGCGTGAACGTAGCTGCCGGGCTCGATATCTCCATCCCAATCCACATGGTGGTAGGTAGCCGGCGAATCGCCATTGGCGATTACGTTGAGCAGGTTCCCCTTCCATCCATGACGCCGTTCGTAGGCCGCCAGGCCATCGCGCAAAGCCTGCTGCGCTGCGTGCTGCATCTCCAGGTTCAATCCGGTGTAGACACGCAAACCGGCCTCGTGAACTTCTTCCGTGCCGTACTTCTTCTCCAGATCCTGACGAATCTCCTCCACGAAATATGGAGCGATATCGTTCGGTTCAGCCTGCAGCTTGAGCACCAGCGGTGCGCTCTTGGCGCGGTCCGCTTCCGCGGCAGTGATCTTGCCATCCTCCAGCATATTGTTGATGACGAGATTGCGACGGCGAATGGCGCGCTCCGGACTGTTAATCGGCGAATAATAGTTTGGCGCTTTGGGCAGGCCGGCCAGCACGGCAGCTTCGTCGAGCGTCAGGTCTTTGGCCTTCTTGCTGAAGTAGTAATTCGCGCCCGCTTCGAAGCCGTAGACACCGTGGCCGAGGTAGATCTGGTTGGCGTAGAGCGTGAAGATCTGCGCTTTCGTAAAACGGCGCTCGATCTGGATGGAGAGCATCACCTCCTGCATTTTGCGGCGAAAGTTGCGATCCGGAGACAGAAACAGATTGCGGGCTAGCTGCATGGTGAGTGTGGAAGCGCCCTGGGCTCGGCTTTCCAGCATGACGTCGCGCCAGGCCGCGCCGAATACGCGCCACACATCCACGCCCCAATGCTTCTCGAAGTCTTTGTCTTCGGTGGAGATCAGCGCGTCGCGCAGCACCTTGGGAAAATCGTTATAGCTGTCGATGACGCGCCGCTGCAGCGCGAACTGCCCGATGACGCGGTTCTGGTCGTCGTAGAGCTGAGTGATGGTGGCGGGCCGATAATGCTCCAGCTCCGTAACTTGGGGCAAATCCGTGGAATAGACGAGTACGAATCCGCACACCGCGCCTGCGATTGCGGCGATCACAATCAGCAGAACAAAAAATGCGTTACCAACGAGCTTGACCGCAATGCCACGGGATCCGGCGGCGGCATCGGCGGTAACTGGAGGGTCTTCGACAACACGCTTCATGGATAGACTACGGTCAGGATAGCACTGAAAATACGGCCCTGCGGGGAGTATCGAATCTCGTCACTCGTAATCTGACGTCTCCGTCTTGGCCTCCGTCCGAACGTTCGCTCTGCTTCTTTCCTGATTTACAATCATCTATTTGTCAGTCCCTTCCCAATTCACTTACACGAAGCGCGCAGGGGATCGCCGCAGGGGTGCCTTTGAACTAGGACTGGGAACAATCATTGCAATCATCATCGACAGAACTGGAGCACGAACTTGCCCGACACAATTTACGACGTAGCCATCATTGGCAGCGGACCTGCCGGATACACGGCGGCCTTTCGCGCCGGCCAATTAGGCCTGAAGACCGCCATGATCGAAAAGCACGAGAAGCTGGGCGGAACTTGCCTGCACGTCGGCTGCATTCCGACCAAGGCGCTGCTGTTTAATGCCGAGGTCTACGACCACGTAAAGGAAGGCGCGGAGCTGGGCCTGGAAAACACGGCTGGCGTGTCGCTGAACTGGAGCGCCATCCAGAAGCGCAAGCAGGGCATCGTCGACAAGCACACCAAAGGACTGAACTTCCTGGCGCGCAAGAATAAGGTCGATGTCGTGCGCGGCTGTGGCAAGCTGACTGGGCCGGCGAAGAACGGGTTTCATACGGTTGCCATCGAAGGCGCGGAGCAGAAGGAGATCAAAGCGAAGAACGTGATTCTTGCGGCTGGATCGGTCGCGCGCATGTTGCCGGGATTGCAGGCGGACTCGCAAATCCTGACCAACATCGAGGTGCTGAGCCTGGGCGACATTCCCAAGTCGCTGATCGTGATCGGCTCGGGCGCGGTGGGCGTTGAGTTCGCCAGTATCTACAAGTCGTTCGGCGCCGATGTGACGATCCTGGAGATGCTGCCGCGCTATGTTCCCGTTGAAGACGAAGAAGTTTCCAAGGAACTGATGCGCGTGTTCCGCAAGCGCGGCATCAACGGCTTCGTCAGCGCGAAGGTCGAGAAGATCGACAAGACCAAGAGCGGCGTCGCGGTGACATTTACCGTGGACGGTAAACAGCAGAAGCTGGAAGCCGAGAAGGTGCTGGTAGCAGTGGGCCGTGCACCCGTCACGGAGAACGTCGGCATCGAGAAGACAAAGATTCAACTGGAGCGCGGATTCGTCAAGGTCGACGAATATATGCGAACCACCGAGCCGGGGATTTACGCCATCGGCGACATCGTGGCCGGTTTCCCACAATTGGCACACGCGGGAGCCATGGAAGGCATCGTTGCCGTGACACACATCGCCGGCAAGCCGGTGAAAAAGATTAATCCGCTTCGCATTCCCAATGCGACCTATTGTG
>CAWFUE010000032.1:0-78354 GCA_963818905.1 uncultured Acidobacteriaceae bacterium | reverse complement strand
CACGCTGTTCATCCATGGAGCACGATCGGTCGTCTATCGGGCCTGTCGGAAGACAGATCCTCGCAGCCTGTGGATTGCAGACAAGAAACGAAGGTTAGGAACGACTCGGGCCTGTGTCGCGGTCGCGAACAAGAATGCTCGCATTGTTTGGTCGTTAATCGCACGCGGCGAGTACTATCGCCGACCTGGTGAGTTGGGCACGACACCTTGAAGAACACTGGGCGCTGGGAAAGACGCTGGCTTCGCCAGCTTGCAAAACGCTGCGCGTTTCGCACTTTTCCACCGCCCCGACTACTACTACGATTTTCTTGAGATGCTTGAGCAACCAGAGATGGCGTAAGTGGCTGAGACCAGCTTCTTCAGAACCTGATGGGGGGAGGGCCGCAGTTCGAGGCCGTTGACCTGATTAGGAGAAGAAGCGCAGATTCCATCGGGGCCCGAGGAGCTTCCCACTCCTCTAATACGAGGCCGGATATATGTACGCGTCTCCTCTCCACCGCCGCTGTCGAAGAACGCTCTTGCATTCGGGATGGGTCCATATATGCCCCCCAGGAATTAGTCCATTGAAAATGTGACTTCTCCATTTACGATGGCCCGCCAGGGCCAGAGGAGGAGTCGTGAGAAAGAGTCGATTCAGCGAAGAGCAGATCATAGCCATCCTGAAGGAGTCCGAAGGCGGGGTGGAGACGGGAGAACTGTGCCGTCGGCACGGGATCGCGAAGGCGTGTTTTTACCGCTGGAAGAGCAAGTATGGTGGGTTGGAACTGAGCGAGGCGAGGCGACTGCGGCAACTGGAGGAGGAGAACCGGCAGTTGAAGCACATTGTGGCCGAACAAGCAGTGGACATCCGAGCGTTGAAGGCGGAGGTCGCAAAAAAGTGGTAAGCCCGCAGATGCGGCGAGAGGCCGTGCTGGTGATGCAGGTGGAAGTAGAGCTGAGCCAGCGACGCGCCTGCGGGCTGATGGGACTGTATCGTGCGACGTGTCGCTATCGAAAGCGTAGGGGCGAAGATGAAAGGCTGCGCGTGCGATTGCGCGAGTTGGCGGAGGCGAGGCGGCGGTTCGGCTACCGTCGTCTGCAGGTTCTGCTGGAGCGCGAAGGCTGGCGAGTGAACCATAAGCGAGTTTATCGGCTGTACGTGGAAGAGAAGCTGTCGCTGCGGCGCAAGCGCGGGCGAAAGCGCGGCACGGTGCGCCAGCCGCTGCCTGCAGCCGTAGCCGCCAACCAGGTGTGGTCGGTCGATTTTATGAGCGATACGCTCAGCTCGGGACGGAGGTTTCGCACCTTGAACATCGTGGATGACTACACGCGGGAGTGCCTGGCGATCGAGGTGGATACCTCGCTGGGAGGAATGCGCGTGGTGCGCGTACTGGAAGAACTGAAGCAGCGACGCGGACTGCATGGCAGATCCGTAGCGACAACGGACCTGAGTTCGTGAGCCGTGCTGTCGACCAGTGGGCCTACGAGCAGCGTCTCGCGTGGCACACGATTCAACCTGGACGACCGATGGAGAACAGCTATGTGGAGAGTTTCAACGGCCACTTCCGCGATGAATGTCTGAACGAGAACTGGTTTAGCAGTCTGGCTGATGCCCGCGAGAAGATCGAGCAGTGGAGGCAAGACTACAACGAAGCTAGACCACACAGCAGCTTGCAGTACCGCACGCCGGTGGAGTTCGCAGCACAGTCCGCAGTGCTCTTCGAAACAACTGGTGTGGGGCAAGGGACCTCAAACGCCGGCCCCTTGCCCCACGCCCCCATCCCCGCTATGCCACGGCTGCGGGGCGAAGAAAACGCGGAGAAAGTCTCATTATCCTTGGACTAAAGATGGGGGGCATATATGGACCCATCCCGAATGCAAGAGCGTTCTTCGACAGCGGCGGTGGAGAGGAGACGCGTACATATATCCGGCCTCGTATTAGAGGAGTGGGAAGCTCCTCGGGCCCCGATGGAATCTGCGCTTCTTCTCCTAATCAGGTCAACGGCCTCGAACTGCGGCCCTCCCCCCATCAGGTTCTGAAGAAGCTGGTCTCAGCCACTTACGCCATCTCTGGTTGCTCAAGCATCTCAAGAAAATCGTAGTAGTAGTCGGGGCGGTGGAAAAGTGCGAAACGCGCAGCGTTTTGCAAGCTGGCGAAGCCAGCGTCTTTCCCAGCGCCCAGTGTTCTTCAAGGTGTCGTGCCCAACTCACCAGGTCGGCGATAGTACTCGCCGCGTGCGATTAACGACCAAACAATGCGAGCATTCTTGTTCGCGACCGCGACACAGGCCCGAGTCGTTCCTAACCTTCGTTTCTTGTCTGCAATCCACAGGCTGCGAGGATCTGTCTTCCGACAGGCCCGATAGACGACCGATCGTGCTCCATGGATGAACAGCGTGCGTAGATAAGTGTCTCCACGCTTGCTGATCCCCAACAGACGAGTTTTGCCACCGCTTGAGTGCTGGCGAGGTACAAGTCCAAGCCATGCGGCAAACTGGCGGCCACTATCGAACACCTTGCCGTCACTCATCGCGGCAACTGCGGCGGTAGCGGTCAACAGCCCGATACCTTCCACGGCGGCTATTCGCTGGCAGGCTTCGCTGGCCCCATACACCGCCTGCAGCTCTTTCTCGATTCGCTCAATCTTCTCGTCAAGTTCGCTTAACTCGCTATGCAAGGAGGCTAGTAATCGCCGGCCTAATACTGTCAGTTCGTTGCTCTCATCTTCCAGAACGTTGGGCAGACCACCACGGAGCTGGGCCATATGCTGAGGCAGCACGATCCCGTATTCCATCAGCAGACCGCGTACTTGGTTGGCGAGCTGCGTCCGGCAACCTACCAGACGGCTGCGCACCCGATGAAGTAACTGGATGTCCTGCTGCTCGACCGACTTCGCTGGCACAAAGCGCATACTCGGGCGAGTGACGGCTTCGCAGATCGCCTCGGCATCATTGGCGTCGTTCTTGTTAGACTTCACGAAAGGTTTGACGAACTGCGGCGCCATTAGCCGCACCCTGTGGCCAGCAGCGGTCAGCCTCCGCGCCCAATAGTGCGCGCCGCCACACGCCTCCAGCCCGACGACGCAATCTGGCAGATTGGCGAAAAACGGAACGACTTCCTGGCGACGAAGCTTCCGGCTCATAACCTTCTTACCCGCAGCATCAGTGCCGTGAAGCTGAAAAACGTGTTTGGCGATGTCCAGTCCGACGATGGCGACCTGCATGGATGTTTCTCCTCCCGATGTGAGCGATGCAGCTAAATCTCTGCTGCTGCGCTCATTGTTTCATCGGGATGGGTCCATTCCATTAGGTCAGTGCTCCCGGCGCTCGTGGAGAAAAGCAGAAGGCAAGACCATGGAGGATTAGAAGCCTCGGTTCAACTGAACGAGAGTGCGGGGTAATGACTTTCGTCGGCGTAGAGGCCGGCCCGCGACATTCCACGCACAGTTCGCGCACAAAAGGCGACGCCTTATTGTGCGCTAGCTGTGTTTTCAACGACTTGACTCGACGACCCGTGCCGTGTAAGTTGTTGATGGGGCTGGTGAGTACAGACTTGCCAAGGTCGAAGTCGCGGGTTCAAATCCCGTCTCCCGCTCCAGATATGCTGCCCTCGCTTTGCTGCGAGGGTTTTTCGCATAGCTGATCCCGTAAGGCGCGGTCGCCAAGTGGTAAGGCCGAGGTCTGCAAAACCTCTATCGGCGGTTCGATTCCGCCCCGCGCCTCCAGACTTTTTCGCTCATAAACTCCTACGAGGTCCCGCGCTGTGCTCGGGATTTCGCCTGCGGGCTCAAACGCCCGCAAAGCGGCTCAAGTTCGATTCCGCCCCGCGCCTCCAGATTTTTTCGCTCATAAGTTCCTGCGAGGTCCCTCGCTGTGCTCGGGATTTCGCCAGCGTGCTCAAACGCCCGCAAAGCGGCTCAAGTTCGATTCCGCCCCGCGCCTCCAGACTTTTCCGCTCATAAGTTCCTGCGAGGTCCCTCGCTGTGCTCGGAATTTCGCCTGCGGGCTCAAACGCCCGCAAAGCGGCTCAAGTTCGATTCCGCTCCGCGCCTCCAACAATCAGACGTCAGCAATCAGCTTCAGGTAATCTCCGTTTCCGCTGACGCCGCCCATTCGCTTGCGCCGCTCCGTGAATCCTTTTCGCACGCTGAGCCGTATCAGCCGGGAAGGAGAATCACAGATGAATTCGCAGGAACTGTTACTGGCATCGACAGAGTTATCTCCATCGCGTTCGGGATCCCGATTGAAACCGATTTTTATTGGCCCGAACGGCCTGCGTGCCGGATGGCGCCTGCTGCTTTTCCTGGCGATCCTGGTTGCTCTCATCGCGACGACGCGAACCATTCTGGTGCGCTTTCTGCATCCACCGGCGACGGCGAGGACGGTCCTGATGCCGGGGGACGTCGCCATTGGCGAAGGACTCGCGTTCCTGTTCATCTGCATCGCCGGCTGCGTCATGGCGCGCCTCGAACATCGCAAATTCAGCGACTACGGCTTGCCGCTGAGATTTGCTCTGCGAAAGAACTTCTGGCTGGGAGCGCTTCTTGGTTTTCTGGCGATTAGCGGCGCACTGCTTGCCATCTTTGCGCTGCACGGCTTTCGCATCACTGGGCTGGCGATTCATGGAACGGCGATCCTGACGTCGACACTAGCCTGGAGCGGCGCGTGCCTGATCATCGGATTGTGTGAGGAATCGCTCTTCCGTGGCTATCCGCAATTTACCCTGACCACGGGTATGGGTTTCTGGCCGGCGGCGATTCTGCTGTCCGCCATCTTTGGCGCGCTGCATGGATTCAATGCCGGCGAGACGATTCCGGGTTTGCTCTCGGTCGTGGTATTCGGGTTATTGTTCTGCCTGTTCGTTCGGCGCACCGGCAATATCTGGCTTGCCGTGGGCTTCCACGCAGGATTTGATTGGGGACAGACGTTCTTCTACGGCGTGCACGATAGCGGTATGGCGCCCTACCACAATCTTTTCAACTCCCAATTCTCCGGACCGATTTGGCTGACCGGCGGAAGCGTTGGGCCGGAAGCCAGCATCTTCGTCCCGATTACCTTGGTGATCATAGGCATCCTGTTCGGTCTTCGTTATCGTGAGGTACGCTATCAGCCGGCGCCAGTATCAAGGCCAATGGAACCGGCGCCGTCGCTGGCCGTGGCAAGCTGAATCTCTCCGTCGTGCTTGGCCGGCATCCTGTCGCATTTCGTCTTTCTGACGATTTTCGGCCCAACCAGCTGAGGACCACTACCGGTCTTGCTGGATGGCGGATTGCCGTAGGGTCTGTTAAACTTCCCACCCTGCAGTCGGCCCAAGCTCGACGCAGATGCTCCGGCACCCAGCCTGCCGAGGAGGTCCTGTTATGGCAGATCCTGCCCCCACTCAGGAATTAGAACTTGAAACCGTAAAAACTCCCGAAGAAGTTACTGTCCGCTGCACAGGCAGGATTACATCGAGTACCTCTGCACAAATGCAGGTGACGGTGCGCAGTCTGATGGCGGAGACTAAATCGATCGTCCTAGACTTAACCAACGTGACCTACATGGACAGTTCCGGCCTGGGCGCGATCGTGGGTCTGTACATATCCGCCAAGAGGCAGCATTGTGCGCTGAAGCTCATCAATCTGAGCCCGCGCTTGCAGGAGCTGTTTCGCATAACGAAATTGGCTTCGGTGTTCGAGGGACATCAGGACTTTCTTGGCTATACTCCCGATTAGGATTTTCTGAACAGCCGCTTTGTGATTTTCGTCACAGCCAGGTGTTTGTCGATACGGCAGACTAACCATGGGTCCTTCGGTGGGCTCGGGGTTTCGCCTGCAGGCTCCCGCTTCGCTCACCCTGCAAAACGGCTCAATATGGATCGTTTCGCCATCATCAACAACCGCAAGCGCGCCATTATCGCGCTGATTCATTCCATCTTCTTTCTGGGCGTCGCGGCGGTGCAGCTGACGATTTCGCACGCTGCGCCGTTCTCCGTTCGCGGCGAGAAAGTCACGGCCGGCGTTATTCTGCTGGCGATCTATGTGATTGTCACCGCTGTCCTGCTCGTGCTGCTGCGCTTCTCGCGCTGCGCGAAAGAGAAACTCTACTTCGCCTTCTGCGCGGCCAGCGCCGCCTTCGGGCTGGTGAGAATTCTGCTCGGCGATCCGGTGCTCCACGCCAATGTATTGCGGGTGCTGTTACTGTTTTGCGCGGTCGTGATCGGCACCGGGATTCTGCGCAGCCATTCCGCGGCGACAATTGCCCGCGAAATCGAATAGTGCTCCGGGCTGAATTCAGCCGTACTTTATGCCGGTATTGCGGCGACATTGCGCGAGATCAGCTCTCCACCGTGTCCCTTGGCCATAGTTCCATAGCGGGACGCCGGCGAGGAAATTCCTCGAACACTGACCGCGAGAGGTGTATCCTTTGCGTTTGTGCGATGGCTGCCCGGCATTCTGGGCACGTCCACGCATCCAAGTCACAGCGTTGAGGCTTGCTAATCCTCAATGGTAGCTCATAGTTTTCGACTGCAAGCCGCATGGGAGGCTAAATGGCAACGAAAGTTCAGACTGAAGACCCTCTGATTCATCACTCTCCGACGGCCAATTTCGAAACCGACCTCGCAATGGAATTTTTGCGGGTGGTCGAGGAAGCCGCCATTGCTGCGGCCAAAACCATGGGACAGGGCGACCGCAAGCACGCTGACGAGGTCGCCACCGAAGCCATGCGTCGGGTCATGGATTCGGTTCCGATGGACGGCACCATCGTGATTGGTGAGGGTGAGCGCGACGAGGCGCCAATGCTCTACATCGGCGAGAAGGTCGGCAAGCAGGATGGCGATGCTTATCCCGCCGTCGACATCGCCGTCGATCCGCTGGAAGGCACCAATCTCTGCGCCACAGGCTCTCCCGGCGCTATCACTGTCCTGGCAGCTTCCGAGAAGGGCGGCTTGCTGCACGCCCCTGACTGCTACATGGAGAAGATTGTTGTCGGTCCATCCTGCAAGGGCGTGGTCGATCTGGAAGCGCCCGTGTCGCATAACCTGCACGTCATCGCAAAGGTTCTGGATCGTGACGTGGAGGATCTGGTCATCATCATTCTGGATCGCCCGCGGCACGAGAAGCTGATCAACGAAATCCGCAAAGCAGGCGCGCGTATCCGGCTGATCACGGACGGCGATCTTTCTCCCGGCGTGGCCGCCTCCATGCTGGGCTCCGGCGTTCATGCCGTCATGGGCACCGGCGGAGCTCCTGAGGGCGTGATCACGGCTGCGGCGGTGCGCTGCCTCAACGGCTACATGGTCGGTCGTCTGGTGGGCTACACGCCGGAACAGGGCGAGCGCATGAAGGACATGGGCATCACCGATCCCCACCGGATTTACACCGCCGATGATCTGGCGCCCGGCAAGAACATCATCTTTGCCGCGACGGGCGTGACCGAAGGCACGCTGCTTAAGGGAGTGCGATTCTTTGGCGATGGCGTCCGCACAACCTCGCTGGTCATGAAGCTCAGCAAGGGCAAGGTGCGGTTCATTGAGACCATTCACCTCGATCGCCGGCCAGATGTGAAGGTCAGAATTCCAGAACGTTAAGAACCTACCAGATGCTCCACTCTGGACACGGGCAGGCCGGGGGGCGCATCTGACGGAGCGGCAAGGGCCTCAATTTTCGAACCCTCGCCGCTCTTTTTCTATACGAGCAACTTGTCATTTTCTGCTTGCTTCTCTATTAGGAGGAGTAAAATTTAGTCAGACAAAGGATTGTAGCTGCGGGTGGAAGTCATTTCGCCCGGAGAGGTTTGTCATGAACGTTCATATCAGCTACAAAGTTTCCAAGACTTCCGACCTCGAAAAACTAATCAATCAACAAGCCGAAAAGCTGGGGCGATACTTGCAAGTGTTTCGTCCGGAATTGGTGCACCTGAAGGGCATCGTCGAGGAAAATTCTGCGCGCCAAGGGACCGTGGTGTCGCTCAACCTCCGCTTACCCTCGGGCCAGATGGCATCGCAGGAGAGTAGTCCCACTGCAATCGCCGCCATCAAAGCTGCCTTTGACGACATTACCGAGCAGGTGAAGCGGCACAAGGAGCTGCTGCGCAATCAGCACAAATGGCCGCGACGCAGAGGTCCGGGTCGCGCAACCGTAGGCACCGTCCCGTTTGAGCAAACGATGGCCGCAGTCAAGCCGGATCAGATCTCATTCAGCGATATTGCGGGTTATGTGAACATAAACTTGCCGAGATTGCAGCGGTTCATTCAACGCGAATTGCAGTACCGCGAAGATCAGGGGCAGTTATCTCCCGGCCAGATCAGGATGGAAGAGGTCGTCGACGAGACGATCGCCGACGCGCTCAGCGACCAGAACGACAAGCCCGAGCGGATCAAACTCGAGGCTTGGGTACATCGCCTGGCGAAGCAGGCAATCGACACCCTTGCTATGGATGGCAGCGATCAGGGTCAGGTGCCGTTGGAACGCTCGCATGGACAGCAGAACGTTCAGGGCAGCGATGAAGCCGTCCTGCAATTTCACCAGCCGGACGAGAATCTGGTGGAGGAAAACGTCATTGCCGACCCCACCGCCAACACGCCGGAGGAACTGGTCGCTCGCCGCGAGTTGATCAATCTGGTGGAGACAACGTTGCGTGGCGCCGGACGGGATGAGCAGGAAGCCTTCATTCTCTTTACCATCGAGGGCTTCACGCTGGAGGAGATTGCCGAAATCGGCAATCACACCGTGGAGGAGGTGCGCGCAGCGATTCGCCGGGCCAGCGATCACCTGCAACGCGCCTTGCCTATCAAAGACCCGCTCAAAGACAAGCTCCTGGAGTATTCCAAGAGCGCCTGATTTCGGGGGCTGCGCTGCGGTCCCCGCGTCTTCATCAAATCAAATAATAATCACGATAGGAGAGCCGGAATGATCACACGCGATGACATCCGTGAACTCGCTAACTTCAGGTCGCCGGAAGGTTGTGCTGTCACGTTCTACTATCAGCCCTCGACGCCACCCAACAAATCGCACCGGGAAGAAGCCATCCTGGTGAAAGACATGATTCGCAATGCGCTGCGCGAGGCGGAGAAGCATGGCAAGAACGGTTCCACCCGCAGCGATCTGGAAAAAATCAACAGCATGGTGGACCCGCTGCACGGAAGCGGCAAAGCAAAAGCCATTTTTGCCTGCGGCAAGCAGGGTTTCTGGCGCGAGTTCGATGTTCCCGCGCAAGTGCTGACGCCCAAAGTCGCGGTCAGCCAGCGTTTCCACCTGAAACCCCTGGCTGCGGTGCTGGACGGAGAGCAGCGTGCCTGCATTTTGCTGGCGGATCGCACTAAGGCCAGGGTTTTCGAGCTGCAAAACGACGCCGTCACGGAGAAGGAGGATTTTGTTAACGAGCTGACCCGGCGCGGCAAGAGCGATGGCTGGGGAGGCTACGACGCGGGACATGCTGAGCGCAAAGTGATGAATGAAGCGGCGCAACATTTCAAGCTGGTCGCCGACCGCATCGAGCAGTATTTTGAGCGCGGAGGTTGCGAACAGTTAGTTATCGGTTGCCGCGACGATGTGTGGTCGGAGATCGAACCGCAGCTGCAATCTTTGGCGCGACAGCATCTGGTGGGACGTTTTCGCATCGATCCTAAAATTGCTACGCCGGAGCAGGTGAAGATGATGGCGCGCGAAAAGCTGGCGGAGCACCGTGCCAGCGTGAAGCAGGCTCTGGTGCGCGAAGTCATTGGTGAGGCGAAAGGTAATGGCCGCGGCGCGGTTGGATTGCGCCGAGTGCTGCGTTCGCTGGAAATCGGAGAAGTCCTGACCCTGCTGCTGGGTTCCAACTTCCATGCCCCGGGCGTGAAATGCTACAACTGCGGACACATCGACATGCACGTCGCGCCGAACTGCGCGGTCTGCGGCAAGGAGAATACCGAACTGGAGGACATTGGCGATGCCATCGTGGGCCACGCTATCCGCACCGGCGTGGAACTCGTCTATATTCCCGATGACGAGGAGTTCGATCACATCGGTCGCATCGCCGCTCTGCTGCGGTTCCGGGCCGACCAGAACACGGCCGAGAAAGCGGCCAGCTAGCCTCGCGTGATTCTATCGACGGCAAGGGCACAGCTACACGCTGTGCCTTTGTTGTTCAGGCGTCGTTACCGCGGACTTCCGTTCTTCGTGCTATCCTTCATGGCCGTTGACTTATTGCTGAGGGATTGCGATGAAGCTTTCACGCCGCGATTTTATCTCCACTACTGCTATTGGCTCTGCATCGCTTGCGCTGGATCTACACGGACAAAATAAACCTGATACTAGCGCCGCTCCGTCCGGTAATCCTCCCAGGAAGCCGGTCATCATCTGCGCCGCGAACGGCTACAACTACCTGGATCGTGGCTACGCCGTGCTGAGCGGAGGCGGCGACACGCTGGCCGCAGTTATGGAAGTAATCACCGGGCCGGAAAACGATCCTAATGACGACAGCGTGGGACTCGGCGGGCTGCCGAACGAAGATGGTGTGGTGCAACTTGACGCCTGCTGCATGCACGGCCCCACGCGCATGGCGGGCGCAGTGGCAGCAGTGGAAGAGATCAAGAACGTTTCCTTGCTCTCGAAAGCTGTGATGGAGCACACCGGACACGTGATGCTGGTCGGAGCCGGCGCGCAGAAGTTCGGCTTCGACATGGGCTTCCCGCGCGAAAACCTGCTCACTGATCGTTCGCGCAAAGTCTGGCTGCTGTGGAAAGAAACGATGTCGAATAAGGACTGGTGGGGGCCGGGACTGTTGAGCCCGAACTACAAGCTGCCCGACGAGAACACGAACCACTCTGAACTCTACGAGGAACACAGTCAGAAGCTGCAGGAACTCGCGGGCAAGCTTGGCATCGAGCCGGAGTTCCGCGCCGCGGCCGTCGAGCGGGTTTTGCATCCGCCGCACGGAACGATTCATTGCTCCGCGATCAATGCCAAGGGCGAGATGTCCGGTGCAACCACCACGAGCGGGCTGGCGTGGAAGATTTCCGGACGCGCGGGCGATTCGCCGATCATCGGCGCCGGGTGCTACACCGACCAGGACGTAGGATCAGCGGGCGCAACCGGCAATGGCGAAGAAAACATTATGGTCTGCGGCGCTCACTCGATCGTCGAAAATATGCGTCGCGGAATGTCTCCGCAGGAAGCAGGGATGGACACACTGAAGCGCATCGTGCACCTCTTCAACGGCGACATGAAGAAGCTGCAGTACGTCGACATGAGCTATTACATTCTGCGCAAAGATGGCGTGTTTGCGGGCGTTTGCATGTGGAGCGGCCCGCCCAATCACTTGCGGCGCTTTGCCGTTCACGATGGAACGCAACGATATGAAACTGCAGTCGCGTTGTTCCAGGGACAGTCGATCGGCTGGCCGCCTATGCCCGACAGACACCACCTCGCGCCGGAACAAAAGAAGTAGGGTGCGCGCTCGGTGCCCGTGAGATTTGTCATCACGAGCGCCAGCATTTGGCACGAGGGATCTGCTGTTTCGCGGTGCGCTACAAAAGCCGGGTGCCGGGTGCCCCACTCATTCCTGGTTTTGGAATGAGTGGGATTCGACATGTCAATGCGGAGTCTTACGGAAATCGAGTTCTTGTATCCCACACATCCGAAAATCGCGAATGTGTGGGGCACCCGTCGCAGAGTTCTACACCGCAACAGTCACAGTCGTTTCCGTCCTGGTCACTGGCCGGTAGAGGGTGTCGCGCTCGAAGGGAACGCGGCCGGCTTCGGTGATGAGGCGAATCAAGTCTTGGCGGCGCAGACCTTGTGGAGTGGTCGCGCCCGCGTCATGATAGATCTTCTCTTCCACCACAGTTCCATCGATATCGTCGGCGCCGAAGCGCAGCGTGATCTGCGCCATCTTCGGCGTCACCATCTGCCAATACGATTTGATGTGCGGGAAGTTGTCGAGTACCAGCCGCGACACCGCGATCTGCTTCAGATCCAGCATGCCCGTAGTGGTGGGTAAGTGCTCGAGTGGCGTGTTGGCCGGATGAAACGCCAGCGGGATGAAGGTCTGGAAGCCGTGGGTATCGTCCTGTAGCTCGCGCAACTTCATCAGGTGATCAACGCGGTCTTCATCGTTTTCGACATGGCCATAAAGCATCGTTGCGTTGGACTTCAGGCCAACTTCATGGGCCGTGCGCGCGATCTCCAACCACTGATCGCCATCGATCTTGTGATCGCAAATGATATGGCGGATGCGATCGGAAAAAATTTCCGCCCCGCCGCCCGGCATGGAATCCAGTCCCGCATCTTTGAACTTGATCAGCACCTCGCGCGGCGTCATCTTGCCGATCTTGGAGAAGAACGCGATCTCCACCATGGTGAACGCCTTCAGGTGCACCTGCGGGAAGCGTTCTTTCAACCCGGCGATGAGATCGACGTAGTACTGGAATGGCAGATCGGCATGAAGACCGCCGACGATGTGAAACTCCGTGATCGCTTCCGTATAGCCGGAGGCGGCGGTGTTCCAGACCTCTTCCAGCGCCATGGTGTACGCGCCGGGCGTGTCCTTCTTGCGGCCGAAGGCGCAAAGACGGCAGGCCGCCACGCAGACATTTGTGTAATTGATATGCCGATTGACGTTGAAGTAGGCGATGTCGCCATGCATGCGCTCGCGCACGTGATTGGCGAGCCAGCCGATTGCCAGAATGTCGCCGCAGCGATACAGCGTCAGCGCCTCATCCGCCGACAATCGCTCCCGCTCCATGACCTTGTCGTGAATCGGCCGCAGACGCGGATCGTCGGTCTGGAAGGGATGTCGTTTCTTGGAGCTCAACGGCAAATCAGGCATTGAAACAATGATATCGCAGGAAGGCCGAGGACTCACAGCTATCTCCGGGTAGCGCGGGCCTTCAGGCCCGCGTCGTGATCGACAATCTTGGAAGCGGGTTTTCTTCTCGTGCGCTGGACGCAGGCCTTAAAGGCCTGCTCTACCCGTTGTCGTACGGATGACTTATGTTGCCAGCAGCAGATCGCCAGCGATAAAAAATAGAAATGCCATCGAGACCAAGCCGTTCATCGTAAAGAAGGCGGCATTCACTCGGCTGAGGTCGTCGTGCTTCACCAGCGAATGTTCATAGATCAGCAGCAGCGCCACAAAAATCACACCTGCCACGGCAACTTTTCCCAATCCAAACGCCAGGACCATCCATGTCAACAAGAGCACGGTAACAACGTGGAAGAGCCGCGCGATGACGAGTGCCGTGCCAATGCCGAATGCCTTTGGTACGGAATAAACCTCGCACGTGCGATCGTGATCGTAATCCTGGCAGGCATAAAGAATGTCGAAGCCGGCGCCCCAGAAGACGACCGCACCGCTCAGGATCAGGATTCGCGAATCGAGCGAGCCGCGCACCGCGATCCAGGCAGCAGCCGGCGCGATACCCATCGCCAGCCCGAGCGCCACATGCGACCAGCGCGTAAATCGCTTGGTAAAGGAATAGAGGAAAACGATGCCCAGCGCCACGGGCGAAAGATCGAAGGCCAACGGATTCAGCTCCCAGGCAGCGAAGATGAAGATGATCGAGGTGACGACCACGAACCATGCGACGAAGGACTTGCTCAGCTTGCCGGCCGGGAGAGCGCGAATTTTGGTGCGTGGATTCGTCGCGTCAATAGTCGCGTCGGCCAGCCGGTTGAACGCCATGGCTGCGGAGCGCGCCGCCACCAAAGCAACGACGATCCAGATCGAGGTGTGCAGATTGGGAAGGCCGCGCGCGGCCAGCACCGCGCCCGTCAGGCCAAAGGGAAGCGTGAGCACGGAGTGCTCCCACTTGATCATCTCCAGTGTGGTTCCAATACTGCGGAAGAGCGGCACACGAATATTCTAACGTGCTGCACGGGAGATCTCGGCTCCATTACTTGCGGCGTCTTTTCACCCCACGCTCCATGGCAAGTTTTACAAATTTCTCCCACGTCAGCACACACGATAGCTGATCATTCGCGTCTCGCCAGTCCAGCGAGCCTTTGCTGATTTTCAGCGTGCCCATGTTGTTTCCGTCGCTGGTGACCTGTACTTCTAAATCTTTACTGAGGACCTCCACCTGCCTTGGAAGCTTGACCCTAACCATGTGCTCGGCCATTCGGCACCTCAGGCAATCAGGATTCGGATGGGGGTAATGCGCAGCATTATAGACCGGACAACAAATCGCTCGGGCGGTAACGCCAATCCGTGGCTCACTGCTGTGCCGGAGGCGCTGCCGCACCGCCAGGAACTCGTACCAGAAACTGCGAATGCTCCGAAATCGGCGAAGGCGAAGGGAGCAATAGCAGACCGCGACCAAAGCAGCTCTTCAGCCGAATCACGCGAGCGCTGCGCCAATTGCCGTCGGCGCCTTGGATCTCGACCATCTGCCCGGAGTGGTTGCGCAGCAGCACAGCAAGCTCAGAGCGCTGCGCCTCGTCCCGCTGATGAAAGACAATGAAAGAAATCCTCAACTCCGGATCGGAGTAGGTATCTAAAGCACGGCAGGCAATCGTGGTCGAGATCGGATGCTGCCCGGTTTGCGCGCCGGCCAGCAGCGAAATGAAAGTGACCATCACGGCGAACAGTACAAGATTTCTGCTCATAAGCGTGTCTTCTTTTCCGACCGAATCGCTTGGGCGTGCTGTACTCGCACGAGCGAATCAGCTGCCCTGCGGCAAGGGACGGCCCGCCCACTGCCGATCCCAGGCGGAAACCGTAACTCGCTCAGCCACGAGTACGGGCTTGCGCGCCCAGCACACAACCCGCGTGCCGAACGGAAGATTAATGTAGCGGATCAGATGGCGCTCGCAATCGAGCAGCAGAACCATTGCCGAACTGCTCCAGCGGGATGAACGAGCGGAGCGGCGATAGCGATCGATTGACTTAGTGAAGATGTTTTTCGCGATGCGTTCCACGATCGCCGGTAAGAAGCCGCAGGCGACCACATAAGAAACGCGCGTGACTTCGAAGCCGGCGTTATTCAGCTTGCGGCGTAGTTCGGTCGCGGTGTAGCGGCGATGATGTCCTCGCGCCTCGTCCTCTTCGCCCCATAACGCCGGGTATGCTGGCACCGTGAGGCACAGCATAGCGCCGTCCTTAAGCACGCGGCGCAGCTCGCGCAGGGCAGACAAATCATCAGGAAGCGTCTGCAGAATATCGCCAGCCACAACCACGTCGAAAGAATTCGAGCAGAAGCTAAGCTCGTCCAGGCGGGTGCACACCAGATCGCGACAACCTTGAATTTGTTGAAAGGCCAGAAGGGGTAGCGAGTGGTGAGCGTTCAGAGTGCGAAGCTGAGATGTGTCGACGAACTCCAGCTCAGCGGCGCCGCCAACATCGAGAACGCGGGTTTCGCGCTTGCCATGCATCGCCTGGGTGACGCTCTCGCGCAGAAGCTTGCGGCGCGCAATATGCCACCACGAAGATCTTTCCTGCCGCAACGCCTCGAACTCAAGTTGCGTTTCCATGGAGCTCTACGACTATTGTAACGGGCGCCCGAAATCAGGTGCCGGAGTCAATTGACCGTACCGCCGAACGGAAGTAATCCAGCGACATCTGCAGCCCGGTTCGCAGGTCGATCTTCGGCTCCCATCCCAGCAACCGTTTCGACTTGCTGATATCGGGCCGACGCTGCTTGGGGTCGTCCTGCGGAAGCGTCTCAAAGCGAATTTTGCTGCCGGATCGGGTGACTTCGAGCACGACATGCGCGCACTCGAGGATGGTGAATTCACCCGGGTTACCTATGTTCGTCGGGTCATGCTCGTTGGAATTGGCGAGGGCGAGAATTCCGGCAACTTCATCGCTGACATAGCAGAAGCTACGCGTCTGCGAACCGTCTCCATAAACCGTGAGATCTTCGCCGAGCAGCGCCTGCTTCATGAAGTTGGAAATGACGCGGCCGTCGTTGAGCTGCAGACGTGGGCCATAGGTGTTGAAGATGCGCACGATTCGCGTGTCCAGTTGATGGTAGCGGTGATACGCCATGGTTACTGCCTCGGCGAAGCGCTTTGACTCGTCATAGACCGACCGCGGTCCAATCGGATTCACGTGTCCCCAGTAGCTTTCTTTCTGAGGATGCTCCAGCGGATCGCCGTAACATTCCGAAGTTGAGGCCAGCAGAAACTTCGCGTCATACTTCTTCGCCAACTCCAGGCAGTTCATAGTTCCGATAGAACCAACCTGCAGCGTCTCGATCGCATGTTCCAGATAGTCGACCGGACTGGCCGGCGAGGCGAGATGAAAAATGTAATCGACCTTGCCGAAGTCAAAAGGGCGACAGACATCCTGCTCACGAAATTCGAATCGCGGCTCCCGCCGGAGGTGCTCGATGTTCTCGGTGCGCCCGGTGAGCAGATTGTCGGCACAAAGGACGACGTGACCCGACGCGATCAACGCGTCGCACAAATGCGAGCCAACAAATCCGGCGCCGCCGGTTACCAACATGCGCATAGTCGAATCTCGTCAACCGCTAGCGAACTTGGGATCGATCCATCCAGGCAATAGAACGCCGTTCGCACAAAGCACTTAGACTAATGAATGGCAGGCTGGAGCGCAATCGGTGTGACGTGCATCATGGCGTGGTGCGATGGATGGGCCGTATAATCGCCCGTTTTGTTGAGATATGAATCATGACTGATCGTGAAGCGGAGCTGCTCGTTATCGGCGCCGGAATTGTGGGATTGGCGACCGCGTTGGAGGTAACCCGGCGATTTCCGGAGATGCGGATCGTCGTCGTGGAAAAGGAAGGCCGCGTCGCCGCACATCAAACCGGACACAACAGCGGCGTGATCCACTCCGGAATTTACTACCGCACCGGCTCGCTGAAAGCGCGCAACTGCGTGGCCGGCGCGGCTTCCATGAAGCGCTTCTGCCAGGAGCAGACGATTCCCTTTGAAGAATGCGGCAAGCTGGTGGTGGCGACAACTGCGGAAGAAGTTCCGCGACTGGAGCAGTTGCATGAGCGCGGAAATGCCAACGGCGTGCCGGGATTGCGAATGCTGGAGCGTGAGCAATTCCGCGAAATAGAGCCACACTGCGAAGGCTTGCGTGCATTACAGGTACCTTCCACCGGAATCGTTGACTACTCCGTGGTTGCGCAAAAGTATGCCGAGCTGATCAAGCGAGCCGGCGGCGAAATTGTGTTTGGTGCAAAGGTCATCGGCCTCCGTGAAAACGGTGATGCCAGCGTTGTTGAGACAGTGGCCGGATCTTTCCGCGCGCGCTACGTCATCAACTGCGCCGGACTTTATAGCGACACCATCACACGCATGGCCGGTTTGAAGACGAACCTGGAAATCATTCCCTTTCGCGGCGAGTATTACGAAGTAAGACCGGAACGCCGGCAGCTCGTAAGGAATCTCATCTATCCGGTTCCTGATCCGCGATTTCCGTTCCTGGGAGTTCATTTCACCAGGCGCGTCAATGGCAGCGTCGAAGCCGGACCAAACGCGTTGCTTGCCTTTCGCCGCGAAGGTTATACCGGAGCGTCGCCGGAGCTGAGCGAAGCGATGGAGACTCTAAGGTTCGGCGGCTTCTGGAAGATGGCCAAAAAATATTGGCGCATGGGATTGGCCGAACAATATCGCTCATGGGTGAAAGCGGCGTTTGTGAAAGCATTGCAGAAAATGGTGCCGGAATTACAGGAGTCAGACCTGGCGCAAGGAGGTTCGGGCGTGCGGGCGCAAGCGGTCGATGCTAACGGCAATCTTCTGGATGACTTCTACTTTCTGCATAGCGCGAAGATGATTCATGTATGCAATGTGCCTTCACCGGCGGCCACAGCTTCGCTGGAAATCGGGAAAGAGATTGTGGAGATGATGGCGCAGCGGTTTGATCTGGAACCGAGCAGCGCAAACCGCAGCTGATTATTCTTACGCCATGCAAGAGAAAAGCCCACCCTTTGCCAATGCAAAGAGTGGGCGAAGCTAGTCACTGGACTACATTGACCGCAGAGCAGTTGCTGCTCTCAAAATTGGCGTCGCCTTCTGCGGAATCGCTGATGCTCACATAGTACCGACCGGGCTCTAGGCCACCGGGCAGTTGGAAGGATATCAGCTGGCTGTCGCGCGATCCGCTAACGATGTTAAGTGCCTGGGTGGACGCCAGGGCCGCTCCCTGACAATCCATAGCCAGCTCAATCGAAACATTCGCAGGGGTAATGTCGCGCCGAGGGAACCCAGAGCCAGTTACTGTCAGATAAGTCGACTCTGCCGCTCCCGTCTCTGGTGAAGTCAGACTGGCCAGTTGCACAGGCTGACTGGGCGTCGGAAACATTACGATGCCGTTCAGGTCATTCGCTCCAGTATCCTGACGCGCCCAGCTTGCGCCGTCCCAATAGCCAATGTGGCCAGATCTGCCCACGACCCAAACCTGTGGGGAAGTTCTTCCTATGGAAGACGCGATTCCACGGACATATTTGAACGGTGGATCTCCGTCAACATCGCGAGCTGTCCAAATCCGGTACGGAATGTCACTGAGGCCCGATCTGATTTGCAAATTGAAAGCGTCCATTTCGGTTCTGGCCTGTCCGAACCAAATGTTGGCTGCTGAAATCATTTTCACTGCTCTCAGATCCGGATCCGGGCCGGGCAATCTGGGTGGCACGTGGGTCCATCTCGGGCGGAACAGCGCGTTGGACCACATCCAGATTCCCGTTCTTATGTCGCCGACGGCATAAAAGTAAGCCGTGCCATAGCTATTCACTCCCGAGATGGCGCGAAACGTACCGCTACCGAGAGTTACCGGAGCTGACCAATTACCGGTGACCGTCCCATTTCTTCCATACCTGCCGGTGAATTGGATTGCCGTACCGTTGGCTCCGACCGCCCAGCCTATGACTCGACCGTAGCTCAGCAGCACGAAGCTGACGCCGTACAAGTTTGCGGTGGTCCCGACGCGTTGCGCATTCCACTGTGCTCCACCGTTTGAGGTGAAGAGGACAGTTCCGTTATCGCCGACGGCCCAACCGTTTGAGCGATCCAGAAAGGAAACGCTCTTGAGGTTTTGGTTTGGTATTCCATTGACCAGCGCCCAGTTGAAGTTATTGCCGGCTTTGGTACCGCGCAGAATGGTGCCGGAACCTCCCGATGCGTCTCCCACTGCCCAGGCAGCAGTTCCGTTTTTCAGCGCGGCCACAGACTTCAGGTCGGCTGCGGTATTCGACTGTTGCTCGTTCCACTCCTGCCCATTGTTCGTCGTGAAGAGGATTGTTCCGTTTTCGCCCACAGCCCAACCGCTAGCTCCTGGCATCTGCGCCGATGCCTGTGGTGCCCCTGTGAACAGCCAGCCCAACAGAGCCACGGCGATCACAACACTCTTTGCATACCTCATAGCGAAATTAATTCTTGCGCTTTTCATAGTGACCTCCTTCGGTCAATGGCTTTGGCGGCTGATAAGTCTTCTTCCAGAGGAGCAGCTTCACCGCTGAGCTGCTCCTCGCAGCTCCCACCCAAGCAAACTCACCTTGGGTCGGGCACCCGGACCGCTGTGGCTGGTGTTAGCGGTCACGCCAGGGTCGAACTACGGATGCTGGGTCAGTACGGCTACTGCGTACGCTCCATTCATCTGTCCGTACACCAGCTGCGGCTGACCGGCAGTGGGGATGAGGAAGCTAAAATCCACCAGCATCTTCGTATTGCCATTCATCGTGTAGGTGGTGCCTTTGTCATCGCCCTGGAAATTCTGGCAGACCTTGTTAATGCGCTGGGTACACATGGTCTGCACGTGGTCGGAGACGTAGTAGATCCATGGCAGGCCCAGGAAACTACCCGAGGCAATAATGTCCATGGCGTGTCCGCCAGCTACCTGACCCGCCTGGTTGTACCAGACGGCGTCGTACTCAACCGCGCTGTCGCGGGATACTTCGTTGTAGATGAAGTTAGGATCGACCCTTTGACCCTGTCCCTGAGATTGCAGTCCCAGGTAGGGATAGTTCTGGCCGCCGTTGAAGTTGTCGCACCCGACATTCCACAACCCTTGGTGCTTCAACGTGAGATTCAAAATGTTATTGTTGCTCAGATACTGCATTGATCCCTGAAGCTGCGACAAGGCTGGCACTGCATTGCCCCAGGCGCGATCAAAGGCCCAGCGTCCGAACGGTGCGTTGTTACAACTATTCATATCCAGGTCCATGGCGCCGACCAGCGAATTCTGCACCTGATTGCGCAACCCCGGGATATTCTGGTTGGGAATGGGGACATTCCAGCGGAGGTTCAGCCACGCATAGCTATTGGCGACGGAGGCTGGAGCACACTGATTGTTCGCCGTCTGCACGTCGGTGGTGTTCCAGTTATGGAGCCCCTGGATGTAGAAGTAGCTTGCTCCGTTGCCGTTGAAGCTCAGCCCGGCAATGGGCGGTGCAGCAGGAATGATGTTCATCGCCTCCTCGCCGAAGCCTTCGCCGTTGTACTGCGTCGCTCCTACCGGGTAGCTATCGAAGTTCGTGCTGGAGATTTGCGCCAGAGGCGCGGCGCTGTAGCACACCGTTGCGTTCAGGCTGGACACCGGAATGCCTGCTGCGACATTCAGGGTCACCGTGGTGGAAAGGTAATAGGAGTCGTTGTTAGCCGGCAGAATTGGAATGTTCTGGCCAACCCATCCAGCTGGAGTAACGATGTTGAGAAAACCGCCGTTAATCTGCGCTTGCAGTTGTTCCACGTCGATGTCGACTTCCGCGGTGGACGAAGGCAGCAGCCCTATGTTCGCGACCACCTCGGCGAACGAGTACGAGACCTGGGAGAACTCCACTCCTTGGCTGGGATGCAGAACGATCCCGCCTCGGGAGGCGCAGTCTTGAGCAGCACCAGCGGAGACGAAGCTAAGAGCAAATGCGACAGCAGCAATCAGAGATAGCATTGGATTCTTCATGGCGACCTCCTTCGGTCATAGTTAGTGGCGGCTTTGAGTCCTATTCGGGAGGAGCAGCTTCACCGCGTAAGCTGCTCCTCAACGGGAGGGCGGGCATTCTCGGCCAGAGCCACACGCCACTCCCAAACTTCCGACGACTAGCGCCTTGCGTCGCACGCCGAGGCTCTGCGCTCCGGCGCTGTCATTTCGCTTGCGCCAGGTGCCATTGAGGACGTTGTTCTCATCCCGCTGCGCGACAGCGTCGATCTCAACGAACATCTCGCCCACGCGCGCTCGCCCGCCGGGCGCTGACAGCGCGACATCAGGATCAGCGTCAGAAACGGTCCTAAGACAACACGCTTCGCGGGAACGAGACGTGATTCGGTTCGCCCCGGCCCATCGCCGATGCTGTCCTCGTAGGCGGCCAGCTCGAGCGTCTCTTCCCATGCCGTTGCGGAGGTCGAGACATCAGCAACTTCGCTGGTGCTGCCTGCCGCCTTAGCCTTCCTCTTGCCTCCCAGGAGAATCAGCGTCAGGAAGGGACCGAGCGTTGGTGCACTCGTGTAAACGATTCGCTTTTTCATTTGCCACCCCCTCCCTGGCGGGCGGCCGCCAGTTGCGGCGCCGCTGCGCCAGGATCTTTCGCTGACCGGAAACGGGATTGTTGCCCCGCTTCCGGCAGCGTCCCCTTGGAAAGCAGGCCGTCAAGCTGTGCTCAACTTCCCGCTCTCGTGAGGGACAATGCGCCGCTTTGCCTCCGGCTTCAAGGACGGGGCGGCTGATTTGTGGCTGATCAGGAGATGATCGGGCAACAAGCTGAAGAATTGAGGCTTAGCAGCAAATGTAAACGCGTGGTACGTGCCTATTGAGGACAACAGGTATAATCTGCCCAGCCCAAATGCAACCCGCGTCTCACATGGACACGGCGCCTCCTACGCAGCAGCTACTTCGTTTTGGTGTTTTTGAACTGAATCTCGCTACCGAAGAGCTTCGCAAATCGGGAGCGCCGATCAAGTTGCCGCCGCAACCCTTCCGTCTTCTCGTCTTGCTGGCCCAGCGGACCGGCCAACTCGTCACCCGCGAAGAAATCAAGCAGCAGTTTTGGGGGGACGAGACTGAAATTGACTTTGAGCGGCGGATGAACCAGTGCATCAAGCAGGTCCGCGACGCCCTCGCCGACAATGCCGCCCAACCGGTTTATATTGAGACGGTTCGGCTCCACGGTTACCGCTTCATCGCTCCCGTGGAATCCAGAACGGTCCCGGCGCCGTCGCCGAAGGTGATGGAGTCGCCGTCCTCAGCGATAGAGCGTGCCATTGCGGATCGCGTGCTGGCGCGACTGGCAGCCTCTTCTGCGGCGGCTAGCTCCCGCTCCGGTCGCAGAATTCGCATTGGCTTCATGATCGCAGGCGCGGTCATCGCTGCGCTTGCCGGCGTCTTCTATTTTTATGTGCGATGAGATCGGATTTCGCCGTGCCGTCGCTCAACCGCCAAATTAATTTCCGCCCAGCGAACCCCGAAGACGAGATAGATAGCTGTTAACCGACACTGACAACTAGCGACTCACAACTGGGCACCGGCTATTGGCAGCCGGTTGTCAGCCATGGAACTGTTACAAGCATCTGACCACGAGCCGCTGTTCTTACGCCGCCGCTCGCGATGCCAATTCGCGCGAGTGAAAAAGTCTTGGCGAGAGCACTAGCAGCACTGCCACCAGTATGGCGTAGCAGGCGATCACCGGGATCGCGTCATGGGAGCGTTTGAACCGTCCCATAAGTAGCAACGCCAGACCTACATGCCGATTGGCATTGCTGACCGCGAAGGTGCGAACCGTGACTGGGTCAGCGCGCAGCAACAGGTGCATCGCAGCGACCGAGCACACCAACAGCAGAAATGTCGCCAACACAATCCAGGGCGTGACCGTTTTCAAGTCCGGCCCCATTTTCCACAGCAGAAGAACAAAGACCAGTATCAGAACCAGATTGCCGACGATGTTCAGTCCCCGCTGTACATTCTTCGAAAACGATGGGGCGAGGTGCATCAATGCCAGGCCGACCGCAAGCGGTAGGAACTCCCTCTCCACAATCTGCGCCAGCAGAATTCGCGGCGGAATCCAAACCGTGCGATTGTAGAGCTGGGCAGCCGCCCAGAACATTGGCGGAATCATGAACGGCGTCAGCACACCGCTCCAGACCTGATAGCTGGCGGCCAGCTGCATGTCGAAACCCCGGCGGGCAAGATTGCGAGTGAGCAGCGGCGCGCCCGGCGTGGCTCCCACCATGAAGAGAGCGGCCGTCTCTGGAAGCGTTAGAGGGAATATGCGGGCCAGCACCAAGGCGGCCGCTGCCGGCAAGATGAAGGTGGCCAGGAGAAGGCGGAGCCATTGACTCCAGGTCAGCCGCCGCCAGTTCGCGATGAGCTCCCGCAAGTGCAGGCTCATGCCGATCGAAACCATGAGAACGAAGATCGAAGCGGGGAGTAGGAGTTTCATCACTTGCATGGAAGAACTCTGGATTGGAATTATGGGTGAGGCCGACGGGAGTAGCAAGAGGCCGTCGAGAAATCGGCTTTGTGATCATGGATCAAGCGTGCGGCCCATCCGGCCGCGCGCGCTTGAAACTCGAGACTTGAAACTCGAAACCGCGCTTAACCTCCTATAATCGAAACTTATGCCCTCATTCCCCGAGGTAGATGAGCAGCTCGCGTACTTGCGCAAGGGCGCGGCGGAGATCATACGCGAGAGCGATCTGCGCGAGCGGCTGGAAAAGTCGCGCTCCTCCGGCATACCAATGCGCGTGAAGGCGGGCTTCGATCCGACTGCGCCCGACCTGCATCTCGGGCACACCGTCCTGATGCGCAAGCTGAAGCACTTTCAGGACATGGGGCACACGGTCATCTTTCTGATCGGCGATTTCACCGGACTGATCGGCGATCCATCGGGCCGGTCGGCAACGCGGCCACCGCTGTCGCGCGAGCAGATCGACCAGAACGCCGAGACTTACAAGGCACAGGTCTTCAGGATTCTCGATCGCGACAAGACCGAAGTACGTTTCAACAGCGAGTGGCTCGACAAATTAGGCTACGAAGGATTCATCCGCCTGGCGGCGAAGTTCACCGTCTCTCAGATGCTGGAACGCGAGGACTTTCACAAGCGCTTCATGGAAGAGAAGCCGATCGCCATGCACGAGCTGCTCTATCCCATCGCGCAGGGCTACGATTCGGTCGCGCTCCAAGCCGATGTTGAGCTCGGTGGCACCGATCAGAAATTCAATCTGCTGATGGGTCGCGAGCTGCAACGTCATTACGGGCAGCCGCCGCAGATCGTGCTGACCACGCCGCTGCTGGAAGGCACCGATGGCGTGCAGAAGATGTCGAAGTCGTATGGCAATTACATCGGCATCACCGAGTCGCCGCAGGAGATGTTCGGCAAAGTGATGTCAATCTCCGACGAGCTGATGTGGCGCTACTACGAGCTGGTCACCGATGTGAGCATGACCGAGATCGAGCGTATGCAGCGCGATGTCGCCGACGGCGCGGCCCATCCCATGAAGCTCAAGCAGGAACTGGGAAAGCGCATCGTCGCGGACTTTCATTCGCGCGATGCTGCCGAGCAGGCAGCGCAGGATTGGTCGCGCATGTTCCAGAAGGACGAAGTGCCGGAAGACTTGCCGCTGGTGACGATACCGTTTGCTGAGGTCGCGGCGCCCAATGCGGCGAATGTTGACGGCAATGTTCAGGTGAAGCTCGACAAGCTACTGGCGCGCACCGGGCTGGCGACGTCAGTGACTGATGGTCTGCGAAAAATCAAGCAGAACGCAGTTAAGTTGGATGGCGAGCTCAAGACCGACCTGGTGATCGCGATGAGGCTGGAGTCGCCCTTCACTTTGCGCGCCGGCAAGCGGATGGTGAAGGTCTCGATTCGCGGCTAAGCCAAGCGAATGGTGCGCGCGCCAGCCTCGCGCATTCCTCGTTATAACTTCGGTTATAATCGCTTCATGAAGACTAAACTCCGCAAGATCGGCAACGGTCTCGGTGTCCTGCTTCCCAAGGAGGCCATCGCTCGCCTGCGGGCGGAAGAAGGCAGCACGCTTACGATATCCGAAACCGCGTCGGGCATCGAGCTGTCTTCGTTCGACGCCGATTTCTCCGCTCAGGTAGAAGCGTTTCGCCGGACGGAGACGCGTCATCGCAACTCTTATCGAGAACTGGCGAAGTGAAGCGGCGGCAGTGGCTGACGGTTGCGGCCGTGGTCGCTATCCATGACGAACTTATCATCCGCTACGGAGGCATGCCGGGCATGCGAGCACCTGAGATGTTGGAGTCGGCCCTTGCCCGTCCAAAGCATCTGCTCTCTTATCACCCACGCCTGAGCGTTCCCGAGCTTGCCGCAGCCTACGCTTGGGGGCTTCTGCGGAACCATCCCTTCGTAGACGGTAACAAGCGAATAGCCCTGGCTTCGCTACTCGTTTTCCTGGAGCTGAATGGATGGGAGCTTACCTGCAGCGAGGCGGAAGAAACCGCGATGCTATTACGGGCGGCTGCTGGCGAAATCAAAGAAGGCCCATTGAGAGAATGGCTCGCGCAACGCGCAAGAAAGAGACGATAGGCGTCCTGCACCGTCGGCGGCGCTCGCTCTTGACTTGCTGCGCCCGGGCAAAGCCGATGGCACAGCACGCGAGCAGAATCGCAGTCTCCGTTGAGCGCTACTCCACCGTGACCGACTTTGCCAGATTGCGCGGTTGGTCGACATCGCAGCCGCGACGTACCGCAATGTGGTAGGCCAGCAGCTGGCAGGGCACGACTTCGAGAATCGGCGCCAGCAACTCCGGCGCGTCGGGAACGTAGAGCACGTGATCCGCAGCTTCGCGAATCTCTTCATCACCCTCCGTGGCTATCGCGATCACCGTGCCCGAGCGCGCTTTCACTTCCTTCAAATTTGACAGCGTCTTTTCATAGCGCAGCACCGAGCCGGGATCGTTCTGATCGCGCGTGGCCATGATCACCACCGGCAGGTCTTCGTCGATGAGCGCGTTCGGGCCATGCTTCATCTCGCCCGCAGGATAGCCTTCGGCGTGGATGTAGGAAATTTCCTTCAGCTTCAGCGCGCCTTCCAGCGCAATGGGATAATGCACGCCGCGTCCGAGAAACAAGAAATCATGGGCGCGGTGATATTCCTTGGCCAGATCTTCGGTCTCTTCGTCGCGCGTGAGCAGCGCTTCGAGCTTGCCCGGAATCCTCGTGAGTTCCTCCAGCAGCTTCTTGGAATGCTCGGCGTCGATGGTGCCGCGCACCTGTCCCAAATAAACTGCGAACAGAAACAAGGCAGTCAATTGGGCGGTGAACGCTTTGGTCGACGCGACGCCGATTTCCGGACCGGCGTGGGTGTAGATCGTGCCGTTCGATTCGCGCGCGATCATCGATCCGACAACGTTGCAGATGCCCAGCGTCTTCGCGCCCCGGGCCCGCGACTCGCGCATCGCAGCGATGGTGTCCGCGGTTTCTCCCGACTGCGTGATCAAAATGCAGAGATCGCCCGGCCCGGTGAGCGGATCGCGATAACGAAACTCACTGGCGTAATCGACTTCCACCGGCAGCTTGGCCAGCCGCTCGATCATGAACTTGCCGGCCAAACCGGCGTGCCAGCTGGTGCCGCAGGCTGCGATGTAAACCTTGTCGAGCTTGCGGAAATCGTCCTCCGTAATATCCATCTCATCGAGAAAGACCTTGCCGGAATCGAGCGAGACGCGGCCCAGCGTGGTGTCGCGCACGGCGCGCGGCTGCTCGTAAATTTCCTTCAGCATGAAGTGCTTGAAGCCGCCCTTTTCCGCCATGATCGGGTCCCAGGTGATGTGCTGCACCTCGCGAGTGATGGGCCGTCCTTCGAAGTCGCTGAGCAGCACGCCGCTCGGGGTGATGACCGCAAGATCGCCGTCGGCAAGGAAAAACAGGTCGCGCGTGTGATAGAGAATTGCCGGGACGTCGCTGGCGACGAAGTATTCGTTCTTGCCCAGGCCGATGACGGCGGGCGGCCCGTTGCGCGCGGCCACGATCTTGTTGGGCTCGTCCGATGAGATGACCGCGATGGCGAACACGCCGGTGAGCACCTGCACCGTCTTGCGAACCGCTTCCTCCAGCGAATTGGGATGACCGTTGCCGCCGGGATTCAGATTCTTCTCGACCAGGTGCGCGATCACTTCGGTGTCGGTTTCCGTGCGGAACTTGTGGCCTTCGTCGATCAGCTTCTTCTTGAGGCTGAGATAGTTTTCCACGATGCCGTTATGGACAACCACGACCTTGCCGGTGCAGTCGCGATGGGGATGAGCGTTCTCTTCCGTAGGACGGCCATGCGTGGCCCAGCGCGTGTGGCCGATGCCGTAGGTACCGTCGAGCGGCTTCAGTCGGATGACTTCCTCCAGATTGCGCAGCTTGCCTTCGGCGCGTCGAACCTGCAGGCCATCGCCGTTGCCGGCGACCGCAATACCGGCGGAATCATAGCCGCGATACTCGAGCCGCCGCAGCCCGTCAAGGATGACCGGGACCACTCGTTTTTGCCCTACATAACCAACAATGCCGCACATAACTCAGCCCCCTTGAATCCGCATCACATCAGACGGAAACGCTCGAGAGAAGAATCCTCTTGAATTGTAAACTTTAGCTATTGGATGTTATAGAGGGAGTTCCTGATGCGGAGTTAGCCAGCTTCGCGTCGCGGGGCTTCAGCCGTCTCCCCAGGTATTCGCTTCGTACATTCCCGGCAGCCGTAGCTGACACACATTCATCCAATCGTAGCGGGAGGGCGAGATGCATCACGTCCGGCAAGAGAACTTGCCTTTCGTTGGTAGTTCGCACCAGTTTGTTGGTGCTGAGCAGGGCGATACCGGAGTCTCGGTATTTCTCTATCGTGGGAAACCTGGTTCAGGACCGGGTCCGCATCGCCATCCCTATGACGAGATCCAGTTCATCCGGGAGGGCCGGGGGGTGTGGACGGTGAACGGCCAGAACTTCGAGGGCGGACCGGGAGACATCTTCGTCATCAAGGCGGGGGAAATCCATAGTTTCAAGGCGCTCGGCGATTCGCAGCTGGTACAGCTCGACGTCCACCTAAGTCCTCGCTTTATTCAGGAAAATCTCTAATCGGGTCGCAAATCGGTGATGCTTATTTGATTAACGAACAGCGCCGGTCGCCGGGGCCCGACGCATTCCGATACTTTCGAATGTGTGAGAGAGAAATCGCTACGGAGAAGAACAGCCAAGAATAGGAATCGTCTCCGACCGATTTCAAACACTAGGAATCAGCAGGCACCCGGCGCCTCATTCTGCCAAGCTTGACTTCTTACAAAAATGCAGCTACTGTTTTGGAACACTACGGCCTCGTGAGTCGCTGCGTCGCTCCCATCTATTCGACTCCGTCTTCTAACCGGCCGAAGGCCAGCTTCCTACTCGACCAGGCAAAGCATCCGAAACCGGTTTCATCGATTCGTGCCTCGAGACGAACGGACGCATGTTTCTATCAAACGACGGAGACAAACCTAGAGGATTTATCCTGGGGCCGCTGGAGTGGCAGATCATGCCGATCCTGTGGCGTTCCAATGCATGTAGTGTGCGGGACGTTGTCAAACAATTGCCGCAAAAACGAGAATACACAACCGTCATGACGACGCTCAATCGTCTGCACCAGAAAGGTCTTCTGAATCGCACGTCCGCCCACCGCAAATTCCTCTATTCAGCACGTGTGAGCCATCAGCAACTGGAACTGCTTTGTGCTAACCATATCGTTTCCAGTCTTCAGTCGGTGCTATCGGCTTCGGCAGCTCCTGAGCTGGTATTGAGTCACTTCATGAAAGAACTAGACCACTATGATAGGAAACTTTTCAAACAGACTATGCGACATCGCCTCGCAAGACGTTAGCGCGAAGGCGGATGGCGGAGGACTCCCCAGGATTTTGCGCAGGTGATACTGACCATCCCGGGTCGTCTTATCCTTCCAGCCTGAAGCTGTATTCCTCGATGACCGGGTTGGTGAGCACCTCGCGGGCGATACGGTCGATTTCCGCCTGCGCGTCCTCGCGGCTCACGCCGGGTGCCCCACGTCTCGTTCTTTCGAGACGTGGGAGGGTACGCGGACGGCAGCCTGCTCTGAGTAGGCTTTATTCCTTGACGATCTCAACCCGCCGGTTCTGGGTGCGGCCTTCTTCTGTGTCATTGGAGGCGACCGGCGCATAGGGACCGCAGCCGAAGGAGCCGAGTCGCGCGGCCTCGATGTGATACTTCGAAACCAGAACAGCAATCACCGCGGCGGCGCGGCGCTTGGAGAGATCGACATTTGACGCGACCGAACCCACGCTGTCGGTGTGCCCGACGACCTAGAGCTTGAGTTTGGGATTGTCGCTAAGCAGCTTGGCAACCTGATCCAGGGCAGCCGTGGATTCAGGCTTCACGTCGGCCTTGGCCGTGTCGAAGAGAATGCCGGGAACAACGGCGTGACCAGCAGCGTCAATGCCCTGGGAGAGGTCGGCGGCGGTTGCCACCATGCTCTGCGTCAGGTTGATCGGAGTGACCGTAATAACATGGTACCGGCCTCCACCCATGGAAATGGCGAGGTATACGCCGTTCTTGTGCCACGTACTATCGCCCTCGTCGCCGCTTTTGTAATCGTTGGTCCAGTTGGCCTGAGCCATTGCGGTGTTGATGTTGCGGATGAGCGGCGCCCAGCCAACATTTGGCGGCATATCGTAGATAAGCTCATACTTCTTGCCTTCAAGGACCTTTCTGGTCTTTCCTCCTTCCACGGTGAAACTGTAGGAGTCGTCGTCACTGTGAAAGCAGCCGTCGATTACGGCGCCGGGAAAGCGGCTGAGGTACGGCGAATCTTTGCACCCCTTGGCGTCTGCCGCATACAGCGGATTTGTGATCAACAGGCAAAGGGCGAATGGAATAACGGTGAGTAGACTCCTTACTTCATGGGAAAAGGCTTTCATCTTAATTCCTCATGGCAAAAGTAGTCTAAAGCGCTGCGACTGTATGTTGCGGAAAATCGCTACAGGATTTTAAGCACGCAGACGGATACTCGCATCGATTCAGCCGCCTTGCCATCACCAAGTTCAAACCGGATTATTGCAAGGGCTTCTGCAGGAGGCTTGGGTGACATTGGCGTAACGTCGCCCTATCACAAGCTGGATCGGGCTTAGCCTTCCAACCTGAAGCTGTATTCCTCAATCACCGGGTTGGTGAGCACCTCGCGCGCGATACGGTCGATTTCCGCCTGCGCGTCCTCGCGGCTCACGCTGTTGTCGAGGGCGATCTCGAAGTACTTGCCCTGGCGCAGATCATCAATGCCGCGATAGCCCATCTTCTTCAGCGCGCCGTGAATGGTTTTGCCCTGCGGATCGAGCACACTTTTCTTGAGCGAAACGTAAACGTAGGCTTTCATGGGAAGAAACATTATAAGGCAGTGGCTAGTGGCCGGCGGCGGCTGGCTACTGATTCTTAAACTGCTCGTCAATCTCGATCTGATAGCCGTTAGCCAGGCGGTTGCTCTCATTCGCCATGCCGACCACCGACATCAGTTCGGCGAACATCTCCGGCGTCATGCCCTTCTTACGCGCCGAAGTCGTATGGGTGGCGATGCAGTAGGGGCAGCCATTGGTCACGCTGACGGCAACGTAGACCATCTCTTTCGTCAGCGCATCGAGCGCGCCCGGCGCCATGATCTGCTTGATGTCCTGCCAGGTGCGCTTCAGCAGGGCTGGATCGTGCGCCAGCGCCTTCCAGAAATTATTGACCGCGTCGGTCTTGCGCGTAGCCATGATGTCGTCGTAGACGGCCCGAACTTCGGGGCTGGCATCCGCATATTCAATCAGTCCGAATGTAGCCATAAGTCTCCCAGTACGGCTTTGCTTTTGCGTTTCGGGTAGTGCGGCGCCTTAGCGACTGTTACGAAACCCATGTCGCCGCGCAGCGTCTCGCGTTATTTTCCCACTTGACCGGGGCCTCGCGGCCCCGTCTATCTTCATTCCGCCGCGCAGCGGCTGGTGTCGGGAAGTTTCGAGCTGTTTATGCCACCACGTAACCACGTTGTGGTCACGACATAATCTCTGAAGGCCCGCACTTACCCGAGATACCAATAAACGAAACTGCCCTAACTACTGTAATCCCAGTTCGCCGCCGGCACTACTGTTCGCGAAACGGTGACGATCTTCAGGCATTCACAATTTCCGTTTCGCGATACTTCTATAATCGAGGATTCATGCCGGCTACCGTTGCTTCTGTTCGCCCGCCAAAATCCAAGTTCGCTTTTCGCACGGTAATTGCGGTCCTTGTCCTGCTGCTGATCGCGTTTCTCGCGTTCGACTGGTGGTTCTATCGGGCTGTGCGGGCTTCGCTGCCGCAGAGGGATGGCACGATTCACCTCGCAGGACTGGCTGCTCCCGTCATCGTTACCTATGACAACTTGGGCGTGCCGAACATCTCCGCAGCCAATTTGCCAGATCTGTTTTTCGCGCAGGGATACATCACCGCGCAGGACCGCCTGTGGCAGATGGACATGACGCGGCGCTTCGCCTCCGGCGATCTTGCGGTGATCCTCGGGCCGAAATATCTGAAGTACGATCGCGAGCAACGCATCCTGGGATTGCAACAAGTTGCCCAGCGCGCCGCGGCTGCGATGGACCCGCGCGATCGTGCGCACTTCGAAGCCTACGCCGCGGGGGTGAATGCTTACATCGAGCAACACCGCAAGACGCTGCCAATGGAGTTTCGCTTCCTGGGCTATGCGCCGCACGTCTGGACGGTGGAAGACTCGCTGCTCGTCGGGCTGTCGATGACGGAGTTTCTGAATCACGGTCTCTACAAAGACAAGCTGGAGAAAGAAAAGATTCTGGCGAAGCTCGGGCCGGAGCTGACTGCCGACTTGTTCGTCAATACTTCGTGGCGAGATCATCCCCCCGGGGCCGACAGCAGCGACATCGAGAACGATATTCCGCAAGACACGACGCCGGACGAAGAGGAGCAATCGGCTCCGCAGGCGAGACTTCATGGCGGGGGGATACCCTCCCGCGTGAAACGAGATTTTGCCGAAGGAGTCGAACCGCAGATCCTCCGGCTCCGGCGGCCAAGTTCAGCCGGCTCCGCTCGGGATGACAAGCAGGTGAGCGCGGGCGGTGCAGCCATTCAGCTTGCCCCACCCTGGTCTAAAGAAGGCCAGAATGGGGCAACCAAGGATCTTCATTCCCGGTTGGAACGGCAGCTCCGTCCCGGCTCCAACAATTGGGTGCTCTCCGGCGCGCATACCGCTTCGGGCAAGCCGCTGCTGTCGAACGATATGCATCTCGATCTCGAAATCCCCAACGTCTGGTACGAGGCGCATCTTACGGCGGGCGACTTTGATGTGGCTGGTGTGACGCTGCCGGGCGTCCCCTATGTGATCGTCGGACACAATCAACACATCGCGTGGGGATTTACCAACCTCGGCCCGAATGTCGAAGACCTGTACATCGAGAAATTCAACGATCAGGGCGAATACCTCACGCCGCAAGGCTGGGTGAAACCCGAGCATCGTCAGGAGATCATCCGGGTAAAAGGCGAGCCCGAGGTCACGCTGGATGTCGTGAAGACGCGGCACGGGCCGATCATCAGCGATCTGATTCCCGGCGAGACGCGCAAGCTCGCGCTGAAGTGGACGGTGTACGATCCGCAGGCTACCCGAATTCCGTTCTTCGCCGTGAACGCGGCGAGAAACTGGCAGGAGTTCGAGGCGGCGTTTTCGCAGTTTGGCGCGCCGGGTCAGAATGTTGTCTACGCAGATGTGGATGGCAACATCGGCTACCAGGCGACGGGATTAATTCCGATTCGCGCCAACGGCGACAACTCCGTTCCAGTTCCTGGCGACGACGACGCGCACGAGTGGACTGGCTATGTTCCCTACGACCAACTGCCGAGCGTCTACAATCCGGCCTCGGGCATTCTGGCTACGGCGAATGGCCGGGTCACGCCCGATGGCTATCCCTACGAGCTGAGCCTGGAATGGATGTCGCCCTATCGCACGCAGCGAATCTACAAGCTGCTCAAGGAGCCCAAGAAGTTCACTCCTGCCGACCTGCTGGCGATCCAGACGGACGTGGTCTCGCCCTTCGATCGATTTTGTGCGGAGCGCTTCGTCTACGCGGTCGATCACGCGGAGAACGCATCGGCGCGCGCGAAAACCGCCGCTGAGCTGATGCGCAACTGGGACGGCACCATGAGCATCGATTCGGCTGCGGCGACGATTGCAGCCTTCTCGCGTGACAAGCTGCAGGAACTGCTGCTGAAGCCGCGACTGGGGGACGAGTGGAAGGAATACAAATGGTTCATGGGCTCGGTCTGGCTGGAGAACGTGCTAACCCATCAGCCGCCGGCGTGGCTGCCCCAAGGTTATTCCAGCTACGACGAACTGCTGGCTGCCGCAGTCGACTCTGCGGTGAACGATGCCAGCGCGACTGGGTCGCTCGCGCTGTGGAAGTGGGGACGCGTGCACCGTGTAGATATCACACATCCTTTCTGGAGTCACTTTCCGATTCTCAAGAACTCTGCCGGAACCGGCAGCCAGCCATTGGCGGGCGACACCGAAACCATTGACCAGGTTGCGCCGCACTTTGGACCCTCGGAGCGCCTGACGGTGGATTTTTCGGATCTTGATGCCACCACCCTCAACATTGTGAACGGACAGTCGGGAGATATCTTTGACCCCCACTACAACGATCAGTGGGATCCCTATTACCACGGACGAACCGCCACGCTGCCGTTTTCGCAAGAGGCGGTGCAGCAGGCGGGAGTACATCATCTGCGGCTGGAACGGTAGGAAACGTGGATCGTGGATCGTGAATCGTGGATGGCGTTCTTTCTGACCACCCAATTGCATTGCAGATCCGATCCTGTTCACCGTTACAGTCCGCGATCAACGAACCACGATCCAGGACTACTGATCCACCTGCACGATGCCGTAGAGGGCTCCGGTAAAAATGGGAATCTGGGTCGCCATAGGGGCGTCGGTGTCGGTATCGTAGACGACGAGATAGCCGCCTTCGACCGCGTAAACCACGTCGCGATTAGCGATTGCCAGCAGGCCGGTGATCGCACCCCGCGGAGGCAACGGGGCATCGGCGGTGTAGTTGCTGGTGTTCACAACCGAGAGGCAGCCAGTAGTGGTGTTGGTGCAAGTGCTCGCGCCGATGTAGAGCTTGTTGTTCTGCGCCAGCGCCATCGTGGTGTGAAAGCCGTCGCTGATAGGAACAGAGGTTGTGGTTATGCGAGTCATGTTGCTGGTGTTGACGGCATCGAAGGTCGAAGTCGTTCCCGGAGGCACCGGACTTCCGGCCACGTAGAGCGTGCTGCCATTCAGCAGGCCAACACTGGCTCCGCCCACCGGCACGGTAGCCTGAATCGTCGCGGAAGGAATATTCAACTCGGCTACTGAGGCCGGATTGCTGGAACCACACTCCGGGCCGCAATTCAGAACATAAGCGGTATTGCCGTCGCTGCTGAAGAAGGCGTTGATCGGCCGCGCGAAACCGGGAATGGTGGTGTACGTTATCGGACTGGCGGCGACGTTGATCACGGTGAGGGAATCGGAGTTTCCGGCGAACACCAGCAGGTAAGTTCCATTAGGGCTCATGGCAACGTAGCGCGCCGCCGGTACTGTGAGATTGGCGGTATTGGTGGCGCTTGAAACATTCCATTGCTGCACCAGGCCGGCTGGGCCGCCGGTCACCGGCGCATTGGGCTCCGGAACGTAGACCGTACTGCTGTCAGGGGAGAAGACTGCCATCCCCGCGGAGAAAGCCAGCGGCAGGCTGCCCGTACTGGTTTCGGAAGAATTGTCAATTATGTAGAGCGAAGCCGAAGCGGGATCGTAGACGAGCGTATCTGCCCTATTCGGGCTCAGCACCTCAAAGGTCACCGTGGTGGCCACGCTAACCGAAACAGGCTCTCCCTGGACGATTTGTCCAGCCGAGTTCGTGGTCTGGGCAGTGAGCTCGGTAGTGTCGTTCTGAGTGTCGACGATCTGCAGATCGCCAGAATAGGTATTGCTGATGAAAGCCCGGTTCTGTACGCCACTGGGAGCGGCGGTTGAGCTGCCGCCGCAGGCCGCCATAGACACAGCCACGGATACGGCAAGGAGAGTGGCAACCCGCTGCAAAGGCTTGCGGAATAACAGATTATGCTTGGTCATGAGTTGCTAGGGACGGTTGGATTATAACAGAGCGCGCTCCCAACCTGAGTGCGCTACGGATGGCGCTTTCGCTTGATTTGCGATAAAGTTCAAGCAAGTTTCTCGCTCCATCATCTGGAAATACCATGTCAACAGCATTCCTCTCCCGGTTGCAGAAAGGCGCTGTTTTATGCGATGGCGCCATGGGTACGCTGCTCTACGCCAAAGGCATTTTCATCAACCGTTGTTATGACGAGCTGAACCTATCGGCGCCCGATCTGATTCGCGGCATTCACCAGGACTACCTCAAAGCCGGAGCCGAGGTTATAGAAACAAACACCTTCGGCGCGAATTCGTTTCGCTTGTCCAGGCACGGCTGCGTCGACAAAATCGTGGACATCAACCGGCAAGGTGCGCGGCTTGCCCGGGAGGCGACGAAGAGCTTCGATGCGCTGGTAGCCGGAGCCGTCGGGCCGCTGGGCGTGCGCATCGAGCCGCTCGGCAAGGTCGCTCTGGAAGAAGCTCGCGATGCCTTTCGCCAGCAGATTGCGGCATTGAATGAAGAAGGCGTCGATCTGCTGATCCTGGAAACCTTTGGCTATCTGGAAGAGCTGCATCAGGCGATACTGGCCGCCCGCGATGTGAATCCGGCGTTGCCAGTGGTGGCGCAAGTCACGATTGACGAAGATGGCAACTGCCTGGATGGATCGAGTCCGGAGCATTATGGGCCGCAGCTGGAAGCCTGGGGAGCTGAAGTTGTGGGTTGCAATTGCAGCGTGGGACCGGTTGCCATGCTGGACGCGCTGGAGCGAGTTCGAGCGGTGACGACCGCGCCGCTTTCCGCGCAACCTAATGCCGGCATTCCTCGCTCCGTCGAAGGCCGCAACATCTATCTGTGCTCGCCCGAATACATGGCGAACTACATGGAGCCGTTCGTTAACGCTGGCGTGCGCCTGATTGGAGGATGCTGCGGCACCACACCGGAGCACATCCATACTATGAAGCTGTTCCTGAAGGTGGGGGCAGCGCGAGCTTCATCGTACAAGGTCGCCAAGACGACCGAAGCCAAGCCGGTGGAACCGCCGCCACTGCACGAACGATCTTCGATTGGGCGAAAGGTCGCCAACGGCGAGTTCATCACCATGGTGGAGATCGTGCCGCCGCGCGGCATCGACGCCAAGCGCGAACTGGAAGGCGCAAAGTTTCTGAAGTCGGTCGGCGTGGATGCGGTCAACATCCCCGACAGTCCTCGCGCTTCGGCCCGCTTGAGCAATCAGGCGCTTTGCCTGTTGGTGAAGCAACAGGTCGGCATCGAGCCGATTCTGCATTACACCTGTCGCGATCGCAACGTGCTGGGCATCCAGTCGGATCTGCTGGGAGCGAGCGCCATCGGCATTCGCAATCTGATCTGCATCACCGGCGACCCGCCGAAGATGGGCGATTATCCGGATGCTACCGCGGTCTTCGATGTCGATGCGATCGGACTGGTCAACATCGTTCGCAATCTGAATCGCGGTCTCGATATCGGCGGCAATCCCACGGGAAATTCAACCGCTTTTGTCATTGCGGTTGGCGCCAATCCCGGCAGCCCGAATATCGATGAAGAGATTCGCCGCTTCGAGTACAAGGTGGAGGCGGGGGCGGAGTTGGCGGTCACGCAGCCGGTGTTCGATGTCCGCCTGCTGGAGGAGTTTCTGCGCCGAATCGAGCACTGCCGCGTTCCGGTGGTTGCGGGCATTTGGCCCCTGACGTCGACCCGCAATGCCGAGTTCATGAAGAACGAGCTGCGAGTTTCGATTCCTGATGAGATCTTCGCTCGCATGGCTAAAGCTACAACGGCGGACGCCGCTCGCGCAGAAGGGGTTGCCATCGCGCGTGACATGCTGGCCGCAGTGAAGGACATGGTGCAGGGTGCGCAAATCAGTGCTCCCTTCGGACGCTATTCCTGCGCGGTAGATGTGCTGGAAGCTTTGGGAACAAGCAAGCGCGCAGCGGTGTGAAGTAGCAATTAGCGACTCGCTCTTAGGCTCCAGACTCCGTAGCCGGGTGTTCTACACATTCGGCGGCTTTCGAATTTTTTGCCGCATATTGTTTCTCCCCTGTTACAATTCCAGCCCATTCGGAGTGGTCAGGCGAAATGCGCCGCCTGAGGGCGATGAGACAATTCAACAGAATTGGGCGAATCTGTTTGCTTTTCGCGGCCGCGTACGCGACGTCGGCTATAACCGCAGGAGCGCAGATTCGCGGCGTATACTCGCCGGGCTCGAACCTTAGCGGCGCGGGAGGTGTTCCCGATCCCGGTTTTTCTTATTCCAATCAGTTTTGGTACAACACCGCTGACCGTTGGTACACTCCCGACGGCAAACCTCGTCCGGATCAGAACAATATCTTCGCCCTCATCGATAACAACACCTTTATTCTGGTTCCCAAATCCAAATTGTGGGGCGCGAAGCTGGAACTCATGGTAGACGTGGCAATTTCAAAGGGCAGCTTCGCCGCCATCGATTCCAGTCAGGTTATTACAAGTACCGGCTTTGCCACCTTAGAGCAGCAGCCATACGCGGTGAGCGCCGTTGGCTTCACCAATATCAATTTCGTTCCGTTCGATCTCGGCTGGAGTTTCAAGCGCCTGGATTTGCAGCTTGGCGCGAGCATCTACGCCTTCAGCGGACGATACACACCGCTTGCGTCCGACAATCTCAGTTCCGGTTGCTGGACCTTCGGTCCGCAGGTTGGGGCGACGATCTATCTGACCAGAAGCAAATCCAACCAGGTGAGCGTCTATGACTATTATGCGTGGAACACGCAGGAGGCCCGCCGCCCACCCGCCAAGCCACCCCGGGACGGTGGCCCCGTCACGCCGGGACAGAACGAATCGATTGATTATTCGGTTTCGCATACTTTCGTGTTAGGTAAAGAAGAGAAGTGGTCGCTGCTGGCGGGCCCGGCCGGCTACGGACAGTGGCAAACCACCATTAACCAGCGTCCTGACAACCAGGGACTGAAATACACGATCCAGGCCGTCGGATTCACGGTAAATGTCTCGACGCCGTACAAAGGCGTCTATTTCGGCACCAGCCAGCTGTGGGAATACGACGCCCATGACACCTACGAAGGCCGCACGCGGGTCGTCACCGGCGGAGTGAATTTTTAGCAGCCTGCCAAGGGCCCGGAATTCTGGGACGGGCCGTCGGCTGGCGCAGAATGACAGACAAAAATTCATCTCCAGCGCATCGCATTTGGACTACAATTCTCCCAGAGGTTCGTACTTGCCGAAGTTCGAAGAGTGTCTGGATCGGCTGGAGAAGATCGTAGGGGAATTGGAAAAAGGCGATGTCTCGCTCGATCGCGCGCTAGAGCTCTTTGATGAAGGCACGAAGCTTTCCGGTTCCTGCCGGAAGGAACTGGAAGAAGCCGAAGGCAAGGTCGAAATCTTGCTGAAGCGCAATGGCAAGCTTCAGCCGGAGCCCTTTGAGTCCGCGAGCCAGAGCAGTGAGGCCGCGAAGTAAAACCTCAGCTGCCTGATCCTTCTTGCGCCGTCGCTTTTGGGCGGTTGTGAGTGGTGCCCTAAACCACAATTGAATCACGTGATGGCTTGCAGCCATCCTCCCGCTATTCGGAAAGAGGTTTTACCAATGCGGCCTATGAATGTTGTTCTCGCTCACCATGACGCAGTATCGGCCGAGCGGCTGGCTGCATCGCTGCGAAAGGAATTTCGCAACCTGGTACTGGCAGGCTCTGCTGGTGAAGTCCGCTCCGCCGTAGCACGCTTCCGTGCTCCCTTCGCGGTGGTCGATTTGGAACTCATCCCTCCTGCAGAACTGAAAACGTTGTGTCAGGAATTTCCCGCCACGGCCTTCGTGAGCATTCATCGTCTGGCAGACGACCGCATGTGGAGCGACGCTCTGGCGATGGGTGCAGTCGATTGCTGCCACTCCGAGGATGCGCACGGAATCTTGTTAGCCTCGGAACGCTATGTCGTTCTCAGCCGCGCCCGCGCCGCCTGAGCAGTGACGTGGTAGTCCGGTCGAGGTTGCTCAGCTCCAAACGGGTGCTCAGGCTCAATCCTTGCAAGCGCTGATCACAGGATCCTGTGATTCGCCGTCTTTGGATGTGGGCGAGGTTGCGGTGTAGCAGCCCGCGTCGGTGTACTTACCATCGGCGTAGTGATACACGGTCAGCCGGCTCTCGTCGGCTGAGGTGCGGCGCGTGAGCACCAGATCGGAGAATCCATTGCTGCTGGTCGGCTGAACCGTATAGCTCCTGGCAACGGTGTCGAGCAGGGAAACGTAGCCATCCTCGGTGTGACGAAATATCCAAAATGGACAATTCCCCATCGCATCACATCCGCCTTCCAGGCCAATTGATGCTGTCAGCAGCAAGGGCTTGCTATCCCCGCCAAGGTCGACGAAGCGCACCCGCGAAGTGGAGGCAATCTCGTGGATGCGATCGTCGTCATACCCCTGATCGCTCATCGGCTTTTCGAGACGCGCCACGATAGCCTGTATCAACTCGGCGCGCTCGGGCTCGGTCAGTTTGGAGGTATTGCCGACACTGGGATCGTTGCGACCAAGGGTTTCCTGGTTGCGCCAGTTCCATTCCAAATCGGCCGCGAACGCCAGGGCACAAACTGCGACGATGACCAGCGTAAGGCCAGCGACCTTCCTCACAACATCCATATCCCGCTTCTACCCCAGAAAGGCAGGCGATGTCCAGCCTGGCCACGCTCTTGCTGCGCCCAGTTAAGTTTTGATGAGGAGAAGAGCTAGGCAGCCGGAGGGCGATCTTCCGAACTCGACTCATTTGAGTCCGAGAGAATGGCAGCCGCGCAGACTTAGCGCTTGATCGAGTGAGGGTTAAGGCGAAGCGTCTTAGCCGCCATTCTTAGGCTTGGAATCATGATCTGTTGGCGCGGCATGCCAACCCGACTGGACAGCCAGTGCCCGACATTCGGCCGCCACATTGCGAGCCGACTGCATCACATCGGCCAAAAGCTGCTGGTTCTGGTCGCGCAGTTGATGGGTCACCTGAAGGCGGGCATGGAATTCGTTGCCATCGTCGCCGCCACGGCCATTCCCGGAGCCATTGGCAGGCGTGGCGTTTCGTTGGCCCCAATGCACCGTGAACCACTCATCCAATTCCGCCGGGAAGGCACAAACTACCCCTCGCGCCGTGGAATTTGGCCGCCGCACGGGCAAGCCAAATTGGCGCTCCCAGCGCTGCACGGTGCGGACACCTTTGCCAAGGTACGCCGCTATTTCCTTCCAGGATCCCAGCATTTTCGTTTGACGGGGAACAGTCTGCATAGAGTTATCAGCCCCACACGGATTATCCCAAGAAATTTCGGTGTTAATAACAGATGCAGCGATTCCGAAAACCGATGCCTGCGGTTTCCGATTCTCACCCCAATCAGAACTTTCCCACTGCCTACAAGGCCAACGTAACTATACGCCACTTGTGGAAGAGAGCTCACCTCAATTCTCCCGCCGAGCGCATCTGTCAGGGAGGAGGTTTCGATCGATGCCGGCGAGTGTGCATATCGGAACGTCGGGGTGGCATTACCGGCACTGGCTTGGCCGGTTCTATCCGGCCGATCTGCCCGCATCGAGAATGTTCGAGTTCTACCGGCGGTTTTTTGACACGGTCGAACTGAACAACAGCTTTTATCGTCTCCCTACGCCGGAAGCCTTCGCCGCGTGGCGCGATGCCGCTCCGGAGAATTTTTGCTTTGCGGTCAAGGGCAGCCGCTTCCTCACCCACAATAAGAAGCTCAAGGAACCGGAACAGGCGCTGCGCAATCTGCTGCCGCGAGCGGAGGTCCTCGGCCACAAGCTTGGGCCTATTCTCTTCCAGCTTCCGCCTAAGTGGAAGGTGAACCGTGAACGGCTGGAGGAGTTTTTGCAGGCGCTGCCGGCGCAGCATCGCTACGCCTTTGAATTCCGCGAGCCGAGCTGGAACACCGATGCCATCTATGACACGTTGCGCCGGCACAATGCCGCGTATTGCATTCATGAGCTGGCGGGCTTCCATTCACCGATCATGGTGACGGCAGATTTCAGTTATGTGCGATTGCACGGGCCCGCAGGCAAATATCAGGGCTGCTATCCGGAAACCAAACTGCGCGAATGGGCGGATCGCATCGCGGAGTGGCGTCGCGAGCTGAAAGCGGTTTACGTTTATTTCGATAATGATGACAGCGGCTATGCTGCGCGAAATGCGCTGGAGCTGAAAGAGCTGGTGGCGTGCCGGACACGGGCCGTTCGCCGCGCGTAACGGATCAGCCGGCTTTCTCGACCAGAAGCACGTTATGGCCTTCGGGATCGTGCATCACCGCCCAGGTCGGCTCGACCTGCACGAACCGCTCGCTTCCGAAGACGGTCACTGCTTCGGAAACGTTATCGACTTCGAAGAACAGAACCGCCTTGTCGTGGGAAGGGTAGGACTCGGCGCCCTTGCGTTCCAGGCAGATGAAGCCGCCGGCGCTGTCGAATCTCGCGTGATGGCCGGGCTGCTCGTCGCTGATGCTGAGACCAAGAACGCCGGTGTAGAAGCGGCGAGCTCGATTGAGATCGTCAAAGTACAGCTCTATCCCTACAAACTTGGGCGAAGACATAACGGACCTCCTGGATGGCTTCATTCTACGGTGGATATTCGTCGGCTCTTGTTAACATCAAAGAGTGAGCACTTCTTCGTTGGTTCGGGTTCGCTTCGCGCCTTCACCCACCGGGCAACTGCACGTCGGCAACGCCCGCACCGCGCTGTTCAACTGGCTATTCGCGCGGCAGGCCGGCGGCGTCATGGTCTTGCGCATCGAGGATACAGATATTGAGCGCAGTGAAGCGCACTTCGAGACGCAGTTACTCGACGACCTGAAGTGGATGGGAGTCGATTGGGACGAGGGTCCCGACGTCGGCGGTCCGTACGCGCCCTATCGTCAGAGCGACCGGCTAGCGATCTACCGCGAGCACGCGGAGCGGCTGGTGAGCGAGGGCAAGGCGTATCTGTGCTTCTGCTCGCAGGAGGAACTGGAGCGCGATCGCAACGAGAAGCTGAAGAACCAACAGCCGCCGATCTACTCCGGCAAGTGCCGCGCGCTTGATCCTGCTGAAGCGCAGCGTCGTCGCGCCAGTGGCGAGGCCGCGGCCATCCGGCTGCGCATTCCCGAGCACCCGATCCGCTTCCACGACATTGTGCATGGCGCGGTCGAGTTTTCGAATGAGGTGGTCAGCGATCCCATCATTCTGCGATCGAGCGGCATTCCGGTTTACAACTATGTTGTGGTTGTCGACGACGCGCTGATGAAGATCACGCATGTCATCCGCGGCGACGATCATCTCTCCAACACGCCCAAGCAGGTGGCGCTCTACGAGGCGCTGGGCTGGCCGGTGCCGGAATTCGCGCACTTGTCGACTATTCTAGGCAGCGATCGCGAGCGGCTCTCGAAGCGTCACGGCGCAACTTCGATCGCGAACTTTCGCGAGATGGGTGTCCTGCCGGAAGCGCTGATGAACTATCTCGCGCTCCTGGGTTGGGCGCCGAGCGGTGGCACACGCGAAATCTTCACGCCGCAAGAGCTGAAGAAAGAGTTCTCCCTGGAGCGGGTCACGCCGTCGGCCGCGGTCTTTGACATGGAGAAGCTCTACTGGCTGAACCGGCATTACATCAGGCAAAGCCCGCCGGAGCGCATCGAGCGGCTGGCCGAGCCGTATTTCATTGACTCGGGATTGTTGCCGGAGAATCCGGACGAGCGCACGCGCGCTTGGTTTGGCAAAGTTGTGGCGTTGCTCGCGCCCTCGGTTGACAAGCTGGAGCAGTTGCCGGAGCGAGCGGCGTTGATCTTTCATTACGACGCCGCTGAAGCCGTGAGTTCGCCGGAGAACGCGGAGGTGCTGGCTGCGCCGAAGACCGCTGAGGTGATCGCCAGCTTTGCGCAGCAAGTTGAAGTCAATCCCCCGCCGATGACTCCCGAACGCTTCAAAGCCATCATGAACGAGGTGAAGGCGGAGACGGGCGCAAAAGGGAAGGACCTGTTCCATCCCGTGCGCATCGTGCTGACCGGATCGCATTCGGGGCCGGAGTTCGACAAGCTGATCCCCATCCTCGAGGAGGGATCGCAGCTCGCGCTGCCGCGGCATGTGATGAGCGTAAGGGAGCGGGTGGAAGCGTTTCGGCAGGCCCACTCATTCGAAAAGACCGAATGAGTGGGGCACCGGGTAAGAGCACCTCATTAGCTTCGCAGCGTCTGCTTAACCAGATGGCCCGCAAAGCTGGGTCAGGGATGAAATAGGACTGTCGCCCCGTTTTTCCTCACAATCCACACAAATCCACTTCGCTGCACTATGAATGGGCGTTGAATGCGGCCGAAGGCGGGACTAGAGTCGCAACAAGCTGGCATTGGGAGATCAAACGGTTGCACCGATGATGGTGCTTTTCGCCAGGCCGTCAGGCCGTCTGGATCAGCGGAAATGCTGGGTTCAAAGGAGGGTATTTACTAGAAAGGTTCGCCATGCTGATGATAAAATAACAATATGTTGTATTAAGCGCTTGACATCCACAACATATCGGCATTATTGTTCGTCATCAGTTTGGCCGTGAGGAAAGTTAGAGTTTCTCCTCCAGAGACGCCAATGCGGGCAGAGGTGACCGCATCGACCAGTAGTGAGAACCAGGCAAGACGGTTTTTCCGGTGGTTCGGCAGGAGTCAAGTGAAGTTAGTTTCGAGCCCAAGGGTAATCCTCCGAGGTTTGCGAGAGCGTTTCAGGCCCAATCCCATCGCGTGCCACCGTGGCATGAGGTGGTTGCAACAAGCGACCGACGAAGTCATCGCCTAGACGATGACATCTGCGGTGTTCCTTTCCAAGTCCGATTTAGCCCGTCGCGGTGCATTCGGGGTCCTCAACAAACGCTGGCTTTTGCGCTCGTTGGGGCTGAAGGCGCAGGTCGCTGGCGGCATATTCTGCGGTGACAGCAGTTCGGGTGGTAATCCGGGGGGCTTCTTCTCTGCTGCGGTACGCAAGCGAGAGAAGAGGCCCCCACAATCTTGTGGGACGCGGATGTAAATTCAGAGCTTCTTCGGGACGGCACAAAACGAGGGGGAGTTGGTCCCAAATTGCGGACGCTGCGCTCGGGATGACAAACAGGAAATGAGCAAGCACCTCACCCTTCGGCGCTCAGGGCAGGCCCGAAGGTGCGTCCCTTCAATGCGGCACAACGATAATGGCGAGCTCTACACACGAACAGATCGCGCAATTCACCGGCTGGCTTCAGGAATTGAGCCCGACGGTGCTGGGGCCGGGATACGAAGTCAGGCACAGGTATTTTGGCTATGACTTGCCGTATCGCTGGGAGATTCGCTCGGAAGAACCGCGCTGGCGCTGGACGCTTGCGCTCAGCAACAAGGACGTAATCTATCTGTGCGGATTGAGTGAGCCGATGCAGCGCGAGTTCCTTTTTTCAAGGTTGCGTGATCTGGTGTGCCATTGATGAGAGTTTGTAGTGGTGCGTCGACGTTGCAAACGCCGACAAGTCAGACGGGAGACGCGGGTGGGACAAGAATTGCGGACGCTTCGCTCGGCATGACAAGTGCAAGAAGGTAATTGCGGCGTGCCTGTGAAGGCACGTCCCTTCAGACGCGGGAGTTTACTCTCGCAAGAATTATTAGGGCAGCCATATCGAATCGACAGGAGCAAGAACAATGGCCGACATAACGACTACAACTACGACGAGCGCCACCGTCTCCACGACCAAGAACCAGGCGCCCGGCCAACTAACCCAGCGCTCTAAGACCAATCCCGGCCTCACGTTTAAGCGCTTCTTCACCAAGGCCGGCGTCTCGCCATACGACGAGCTGGAGTGGGAGCTGCGCACCGCTCAGATCACCGACTCGCAAGGCGGCATCATCTTCGAGCAAAAAGATGTCGAGGTGCCGAAGGACTGGTCGATGACCGCGACCAACATCGTCGCCAGCAAATATCTGCACGGCCAGCTTGGCACGCCGGAGCGCGAGAGCGGAGTGCGCGCGCTGGTCACTCGCGTGGCTGAGACGATTCGCGATTGGGGCATTGCCGGCGGCTACTTCAAGACCGCGGAAGACGCGGCCATCTTCCACGACGAGCTTGCCCACCTGCTCCTGCAACAGAAAGCGGCATTCAACTCGCCAGTGTGGTTCAACGTGGGCTGCGATCGCATCGAGCCCAACTCCGACGCGCAGAACTGGCACTGGAATTCCGAGACGCAGCGTGTCGAATATAGTTCCGTCGGCTACCGGAAGCCGCAGTGTTCGGCCTGCTTCATCAACTCGGTGAAGGACTCGCTCGACTCCATCCTGACGCTGGCCAAGACCGAAGGCATGCTGTTCAAGTGGGGATCGGGCACGGGGACGAATTTGTCGCCGCTGCGCTCGTCGACCGAATCGCTCTCGGGCGGCGGAACTGCGTCCGGCCCGCTCAGCTTCATGAAAGGCTTCGACGCCTTCGCCGGCGTCATCAAGAGCGGCGGCAAGACGCGGCGCGCCGCCAAGATGGTTATCCTCAACATCGACCATCCCGACATCGTCGACTTCATCGAGTGCAAGCAGAAGGAAGAAGCCAAGGCTTGGGCGCTGGTGGAGCATGGCTACGATGGCAGCGGTCCCGATAGCGACGCCTATTCGTCCATCTTCTTCCAGAATGCCAACAACTCGGTGCGCGTCACTGACGACTTCATGTACGCGGTGCTGCGTGACAGCGATTTCTCGACGCGCGCGGTGAAAGACGGCCGTCCGGTCGCGACCTTCAAGGCGCGCGAGATGCTGCGCAAGATCTCCGACGCGACCTGGCATTGCGGCGATCCCGGCATGCAGTACGACACTACGGTGAACCGCTGGCACACCTCGAAGAACACGGCGCGCATTAACGCCTCGAATCCGTGCAGCGAGTACATGTTCCTGGACGACTCGGCGTGCAACCTCGCCAGCCTGAACCTGATGAAGTTTGCGCCGAACGGCACGTTCGATGTCGAGGCCTATCGCCACGCTTGCGCCGTCATGATCACCGCACAGGAAATTCTGGTCGACAACAGTGGCTATCCGACGGAGGCGATCGGCAAGAACTCGCACGACTATCGTCCGCTCGGACTCGGCTATGCCAACCTGGGCGCGCTGCTGATGGCCGCAGGCCTGCCCTATGACTCCGATGCCGGCCGCGACTATGCAGCTTGCGTGACGGCGATCATGTGCGGCGAAGCCTATCTGCAATCGTCGAAGATTGCCGAGTTGTGCCAGCCGCTGGCGCCGGCGACGGAGCTGTGCATTCGCGAGCTGGGCGAAGGCTCAGGTACAGAAGGCTCGGGTAGAGCTGGCCTTCAGGCCGGCGTCCAGGCCGATTTTTCTGAATCAGGAGCCGGGCTTCAGCCCGGCGATATGGAAGGGGAAGGCCTTGACGCGACCCTGAAGGGTCGCTCTACCGGTGAACGCTTTGACGCGATGAAGGGTCGCTCTACCCGCGGTGCGGCTTGCCCCGGCTGGTACGTCAATCGCGAGCCGTTCCTCGATGTCATCCGCATGCACCGCGCGTCGGTGAACAACATCAACCGCACTAACGTTCCCGCCGCTCTCTACGAAGCCAGCAAGGATTGCTGGGACGAAGCGCTGAAGCATGGCGAGAAATTCGGCTATCGCAACTCGCAGGTGACGGTGCTGGCGCCGACGGGCACCATCGGCTTCATGATGGACTGCGATACCACCGGCATCGAGCCCGACCTCGCGCTGGTGAAATACAAGAAGCTCGTCGGCGGCGGCATGATCAAGATCGTGAACAACACCGTGCCAACCGCGCTCTTCAAGCTGGGCTACACCGCCGATCAGACCAACGCGATCGTCAGCTACATCGACGCGACCGGCACCATCGAAGGCGCGCCCGCGATCAAAGACGAACACCTGCCCGTCTTCGACTGCTCCTTCAAGCCCTCGAAGGGCACGCGCACCATCCACTACATGGGACACCTGCGCATGATGTCGGCGGCGCAGCCGTTCATCTCCGGCGCCATTTCCAAGACCATCAACATGCCGGAGAACGCGACGGTGGAAGAGATTGCCGAGGCTTATATCCAGGCGTGGAAGCTGGGGCTGAAGGCGGTCGCCATTTATCGCGATGGCTCGAAGAAGGCACAGCCGCTGAGTTCGATGGGCTCAGCTACGGCGAAGTCCGGGACGGGTGCCCCATCCTTGTCGCCTTCTTCTGGTGACAGGATGGGCGAGCCAATCGATGAATCGGCCGCGCCGCCGCGCGCCGTGCGTCATCGTCTGCCCAACGAGCGTCTCTCCATCACCCACAAGTTCAACGTGGGCGGACACGAAGGCTATCTCACCGTCGGCCTCTACAAAGAGGGAGCGCCGGGCGAGATCTTCATCACCATGGCGAAGGAAGGCTCGACTGTCAGCGGCCTGATGGACAGCTTCGCCTGCGCCGTCTCCATCGGCCTGCAGCACGGCGTGCCGCTGAAGCTGTTGTGCGAGAAGTTCGCCCATACCCGCTTCGAGCCCTCGGGCTGGAGCGGCAATCCCGATATCGGCTTCGCCAAGTCGATCATGGATTACATCTTCCGCTGGCTGCAGCTGCGCTTCCTCACCGGCCAGCAGCAGGCGCTGTTCGACGGCCTGCGTCCCAAGTACGTCAACGCTCCGCCGCCGGGCACGCCGGATGAGAATGGCTACGGCCAGAAGTCGTTCGGCGATTTTACGCCGCCGGAACCTTCAAGCTTGTCATCTCGATCTGATTTGTCATCCCGAGCGGAGCCTTCTTCTAACTTGTCATCCCGAGCGGAGCGCAGCGGAGTCGAGGGACCTGCGGTTGGCGCGAGCGGGAAGGGCTTTGTCCACGCGTCCAACGCCCTGAAAGAGCTGATTGACATGGGCGACGCCCCCGTCTGCACCGTCTGCGGCGCCATCATGACCAGGAACGGCAGTTGCTACAGGTGCAATGAGTGCGGCAGCACGAGTGGGTGCTCGTAGCGAAGTGGATCGTGGATAGTCGATCGTTCGGCTTCGATTCACGATCAGCGGGCCACGAACTACGATTTGTCATCCTGAGCGGAGCGTCCGCAAGGCCTTTCCGACTCGCGCATTTTGCGAGTCGGGCGGACGCGCAGCCGAAGGATCTGCGGTTTGTTGTAGTAACAAGAATTTCTTGGGCCCAAGTTAGACGTACTGTGAGGGGGGCACGGCACGCCGTGCCCCTTCTTCATTAAACTGGCGGATCAAATCAATGAACCTGCAAACCAGCATTGACTCACGCTTATGGGCGGCCGTTCAGGCGACCTATGAGGCCGGAAATTATACAGCTGCAATTCTTGATGGCGTTCACTTCCTGAGCGACTTAATACGCAATAAGAGCGGACTCGACTCAGACGGACACAGCTTAGTCGGCGCCGCCTTTGGCGGCCAAAATCCAATTATTAAGGTCAATTCGTTGCAAACCGAGTCGGAGCGAGACGAACAGAAGGGCGTAGAGTTCCTTCTTCGGGGAGTGTATACGGCAATCCGGAACCCGCGAAGTCACGAGAAGCGCTCCGACAACGCGGAAACGGCCGACGTGTTGATCACGTTCATTGACTATCTGGTGAAATCCATCGACAAGTCACGGTCGCCGTTCGATACGGGACAACTCGTCGATCGAGTTTTCGATCGACACTTCGCCCCAAATGAAAAATACGCGGATCTGTTAGTGGATAGGATACCGCAACGGAAGCGACTCGACGTGCTTATGCAGGTCTTCCAAGGAAGGACTGAGGGAAGCTGGAAGTGCACTGCGTTGTTTGTCCACGCAACATTGAAGACGCTAAGCCCCGAAGAGCAGGACATCTTTTGGCAGGCTGTTTCCGATGCTTTAGAGACGGCATACGCTGATGCCGAGTATAGTCAGCCGTACAGATCGCAGAAAAGAGCTGGCTCCGCCTCAGTGAGATTGCGCGAATTCGGACAGAGCACCGGCTCATCGAATCCGTCAAGGAAGGTGAACGCGATATCGGTTCGGATACGTGTAAAAAGGGTTCTTTGGGAACCTGGGCAATGAACATTGCCGAACATTCCGTATTAAAGGACCAACTCGTGAACGCTTTAACCTCTCGACTGGAGTCGGACGATCCCGCAGCTAGAAACTACGTATTGACTCGCTTCATGTCTGTTCTCCGTAAATTACGGCCGACGCTCAATTTCAGGCTCTCGAGTGTTCTACAAAACCAGTTACGCCGAGGAGACCGGGCGACCTATGACGCGCTTTCCTTCTTGACCGACCCATTCACGGGAGAAATCGACGAAGAAGAAAAATGGTCGAAGGAGTTAGCCGGGTGCCCCACTCATTCCTTCGTCTGGAATGAGTGGGAGTTGAGCGACGTCTCCCACACATTCGAAAAGCGCGAATGTGTGGGCACCCGACTTCCTTCCCGATCCATCGAACCGCAGGTCCTTCGACTCCGCGTCCGCTCGACTCCCAAAACATGCGAGTCGGAGAACCCATGCGGCCGCTCCGCTCAGGATGACAAATTGAATAGGAGTGCGAGGGCGAGGCGCTGAAAGCGCCAGCACCCGGCAGGGCGGGGATAGTTCCGTCCCGAATAACGAAAATCCCCTGTCCCACCCTTCGCCAAAGGCGGGCGAAAGGGCGGGGCACCCGGCAGCCGGCAGGGCGGGATAGTTCGTCCCGAATAACGAAAATCCCCACCCTAGCCAAAAGATGGCTAGGATGGGGCACCCGTACGAGACGGGCGATGTCAATGGAAGTTCCAAGTCTCGGACAGCGCGAGAGTTGGGGCGCCCGCACCTCGGGTCCTTCGCAGTGTCCCACAATGTGGGCATACGCGGACTATTTTCTAGTGTCTGACGCTGTGGTACCCCTTGTCATAACCATCCTGATAGGCGGTCAGGCGTTCGCCGTGCCAGTCGGAACTGTTGGGGCGCATGGCGCGCCGGTTCTGTGCATCGGTGACGCCATTGGCGAATCCAGCATGATAAGCCTTCTGGCTCTCGGGATCGTGATTCCAGCGCTCCGGAATCTCGCCGCCGTTGGCATACTGGTCATGTTCGGCGTAGGCTCCGTGCCCCGCGATGCTGCGATAGCCTTCCTGGTAACCCTTCTGATAATCGTTCAAGCGATCGCCATGCCAGTCATTGGTGTTCATGTCCATTGGGCGATTGCTGCGCGCGGCGTTAACCCCGTTCTGGTATCCGGCTTGATAAGCCTGCTGGTCCTCGCTCTGCTGCGCGTGCAGCAGCACGGGCGACAGATACAAGGGAACTAAGCCGATTCCGAGCATCACGGCAACAACTCTGAGCTGCTTCTTCATTTTTTTTTCCTGAATGAAAGCATTGCTGGACGATGCGTACCTCAGCTTAGAAGTCGAATGGTGGGAAAGTGTCGCCCGTTTCGGGAGAGAAAGCGTGGCCAGTTGTCGATTGTCAGAAAAGGCGTGAGTTCGGACGAGGGGCCCGTCCAAGCTGATTCTGCTTGGGTGGGGGATTTGTGTCGTTCGACCAAGAATGCCCACCCTAACCAAAAGGGGCTAGAATGTCGGCTTGTTTAGTCCCACATCGTGGTACATCTCCAGGTAGTGGCAACGCGGGCACAGAACCAGGCGCACCGGGACGGCGCAAATGGCGTTGATGCTTGCCCCAACCTCTTTCTGGGAACAGGGTGCTACGTATCCCGGAACGCCGAAGCTGGTATCCAGCAAGGTTCGGTCGGCATGGCACTTGGGACACTCAACCTTGATTCCAACTGACATGAAGTCGATGTTGCTTCCCATGGACATGGGCGGTCCTCCAATAACCGTGCCCACTTTATCATGCGGAAAAACAGTTGTCGGTTGTCAGACGAACAACCAGAGATCCTTGGACGAGCTCTTCGAGTCGCTGCGGTCGATTCAGGATGAAAAGGATGGGATACTTCAGTTCTTCAGCACCGGATGCGGCTTCGATCCGTTGTCATTGCGCCGCTGCCTGGCGCCGTTACGAGCCACGGATGCGGTTCCATCCAGCACCAGGCGGCACACGTTGTTGACGTAGTCTTCGCTGAGTTCACTGTGGCGGATGAGAAAGCGCATGTACACCGCGCCGTAGAGAATGTCGAGCACGAGATCCAGATCGAGGTTGCGCGGGAGTTCGCCGCGCTCGATGCCGCGGCGCAGCGTCTGGTAAGCTCCCTGGCGCCGCGGCCGCAGCAGCCGGTCGCGAAAGGATTCCAGCAACTTAGCATCCGATTGTCCCGCGCCGATCACCGCTTTCACGATGCGCCCGCGCGGCGAACGCAGCACTGCCAAAAACTGATTCATCTGCAGGCTCATGTCGCGATAGACCGAACCGCTGTCGGGGAACTGCAATTCTTTTTCGGTGCTGGAGGCAAACGCGTCCACCACCAATGCGCCTTTGTTCGGCCACCAGCGATAGACGGTCGCTTTCCCCACGCCGGCATCGGCGGCGATTGCTTCGATACCAAGATCGGTGAAGCCGACCTTGCGCAGCAGCTTGAGCGTGCTTCGCAAAATCGCTTGCCGCGAATGTTCGCTGCGCGGCCGCCCTGGAGGCCGTTTGTTGCCGTTGGGTCCGGTGAGTGTGTCGGATGGCGAAAATTTCATTCCGTTTAGCGCTTACGTTCGGGGAATTATTGAATCCAATACGTAACGTATCGTATCATAGGTTCTTTGGGAATTATCGTCTCATCCAGAATTCATTACACGTTTCTAGCCTGACGGGAGTGATACCGGGCCAATGTGGATAGTTGCTTTAGCGCTGCGGCGCCCTTATACGTTTGTGGTGATGGCTCTGGTGATCATTCTCCTGATGCCGCTGGTCATCATCCGCACTCCGATCGACATTTTTCCCGACATTAATATTCCCGTCATCAGCGTCGTGTGGAACTACGCCGGCTTCGCGCCAGAGGACATGGCCAACCGCATCATCACCAACTCTGAGCGCGGCATGACGGTGACGGTCAACAACATCGAGCACATCGAGTCGCAGTCGGTCAACGGCGTCGGCGTGATCAAGGTGTTCTTCCAGCCCGACGCGAATATCCAGACCGCGCTGGCGCAGGTAACGGCGATCGTGCAGACCACGGTGCGGTCGCTGCCGCCGGGCACAACGCCGCCGCTGGTCATCCAATACACCGCGTCAACCACGCCTATCGTGCAGCTGGGACTCAGCAGCAAGACGCTGCCTGACCAGGTGCTCTTCGACCTCGGCCAAAATTTTCTGCGCAATCAGTTAGCAACCGTCCAGGGCGCGGCAACGCCCTATCCCTACGGCGGCAAAATCCGCCAGGTGCAGGTCGATCTCGATATGGCGCGGCTGGAGGCCAATCACCTCTCGCCGAATGACATTGTCAACGCCATCAACACGCAGAATGTCATCACCCCATCGGGCACCACCAAGATCGGCTTACTGGAATATCAGGTGGAGATGAACAGCGCGCCGCGCACCATTGCCGATCTGAATGACATTCCCATCACGACGGTGAATGGCGCGACCATTTACATGCGTGACGTGGCGCACGTACGCGACGGTTTCTCCCCGCAGACCAACATCGTTCGTCAGGACGGCGTACACGGCGTGCTGATGTCGATGTACAAGATCGGCAAAGGTTCGACTCTTACGATCGTTAAGGCAGTCAAAGCAGTGGTCCCGATCGCGCTGCAGTCGCTGCCGCCGGGAATCACGGTCAAGGCGCTGTTCGATCAGTCGTTGTTTGTGCGCGCCTCCATTGAAGGAGTGTTGCGCGAAGGTCTGATTGCCGCGGCGCTGACCGCTTGCATGATCCTGATCTTCCTGGGCGACTGGCGGCCGACCATCGTCATCTCGATTTCCATTCCGCTTTCCATCTTCGTCTCCGTGCTGCTGCTCAGCGCGCTGGGCGAGACCATCAACATCATGACCCTGGGAGGTCTGGCGCTGGCGGTCGGAATTCTGGTGGATGACGCGACGGTGGAGATCGAGAACATCGAGCGCAACCTTGCCCAGGGCAAGGAAATGAAGCAGGCGATTCTCGACGGCGCGGCGCAGATCGCGGTTCCGGCATTCGTCTCCACGCTGTCGATCTGCATTGTGTTCGTGCCGATGTTTTTCCTCACCGGCGTAGCGCGCTTCCTGTTCGTGCCGCTGGCCGAAGCGGTGTGCTTCGCCATGCTGGCGTCCTATTTCCTGTCGCGAACCTTGATTCCGACGCTGGTCATGTACATCATGCGCGGCCACGAGCATCGCGCCGCCGGACCGAAGACGATTTTCGGCCGTTATCAGCGGGGCTTTGAGCGCGGCTTCGACCGATTCCGCAACGGCTACTATCAGCTGCTGGAAACCACGTTCCAACACCGCAAGGTCTTCGTGATCTGTTTCCTCGCGTTCTGTGCGCTGTCTATGGGGCTGGTATTTTTTCTGGGAGAAGATTTCTTCCCCAGTGTCGATGCCGGATTGATGCGACTGCACGTTCGCGGGCGCGCCGGCATGCGAGTGGAAGAAACGGCGCGGCTTTGCGACGAAGTCGAGAGCTACCTGCGGCAGCAGATTCCGAAAGACGAACTGGTCACGATCCTGGACAACATCGGGCTGCCGAACTCCGGTATCAATCTCTCCTACAGCAACTCCGGCGTGATCGGCACCAGCGACGCGGAAATCCTCGTCGGTCTCAACCAGGAGCACCATCATCCCACCGCCGATTACGTGCGTAAATTGCGCGCCGGCTTGCCGCGCGAATTTCCCGGAGTCGAATTCTTCTTCCAGCCTGCCGACATCGTCACCCAGATTCTCAACTTCGGTCTGCCGGCGCCGATTGATATCCAACTGGTCGGTCCCGACATGGCCGGCAACTACATGATCGCGCAGGAGATTTCCAATCGCCTGCGGCGGATTCCCGGCACGGCTGATGTACACGTGCAGCAGATGCTTGACCTTCCGACGCTGCATCTGAACATCGAGCGCGACCGTGTGACCCAGGTGGGGATGAATGCGCGCGACGTGGCGCAGAGCGTGCTGGTTTCCCTGAGCGGCAGCTTCCAGACGGCGCCGAATTTCTGGCTGAATACTAATAACGGTGTCAGCTATCAGGTCGCAGTACAATCGCCGCAATATCGCATGACATCGCTGCAGGATCTGATGAACACGCCGGTAACGGACCCCAATGCGCCGAGCCCGCAGGTGCTGAGCAATCTGGTGCAGTTGACGCCGGTCGTCAGGCCCGCGGTGGTCTCGCATTACAACGTGCAGCCGGTCATTGATGTCTACGCCAGCACCCAGGATCGCGATCTCGGCGGCGTGATGCGAGACGTCAATAAGGCGCTGCAACCGTATCGTCACCAGCTTCCGCGCGGAACCCAGATCATGATTCGCGGCCAGGTGCAGACGATGGAATCGTCCTTCATCGGCCTGGGAGTTGGGCTGCTGGCGGCCATCGCCCTGGTTTATTTCCTGATTGTCGTCAACTTCCAGTCGTGGCTCGATCCGTTCATCATCATTACCGCGCTGCCGGGCGCTCTGGCAGGAATCTGCTGGATGTTGCTCCTGACCCACACCACACTCAACGTGCCGTCGCTGACCGGCGCGGTGATGTGCATGGGAGTCGCGACCGCCAACTCGATCCTGATGATCTCCTTCGCGCGCGACCGCATGCGTGCCGGCGTGCTCTCGGCGCAGGCCGCTCTGGAAGCCGGCTACACCCGTATTCGCCCGGTATTGATGACCGCGCTGGCCATGATCATCGGAATGCTGCCCATGTCGCTGGGATTGGGCGAGGGCGGCGAACAGAATGCGCCTTTGGGACGAGCGGTTATCGGCGGGCTGTTATTCGCTACGGTGGCTACCTTGTTCTTCGTGCCCACCGTTTTCGCAATTATTCACGGACGACGGGAAGCCCACGCGGCCCGGCAGGAGTCATAAGATAATTGGATACCACACAAATGGAAAAGGAAAACAAGCCGGCGCAGACAGAAGACCGGCAGCAGCTCGCGGCCACTGAGCATCGCAACGGCGATCATTCCGAAGCCGGCGCGCGTGCTCACGGGCAGGGTGTCGAAGAAGGACGCGCCGCGCCGCAGATTACGCCTCCGCCGAAGCTGGCGCCCGCTCCTCCGCGCCGGGCGCTGCTGTTCATTGGCGTTGTAGTGTTTGTGCTCCTGGCCGCAGGCGCCATCGCCATGCTGATGCGCATGCACGACGACCACGTGCTGGCGGATGAGACTGCGCAAAACGCCACCCCAACGGTTGCCGTGGTCCATCCCCTAGCGGAGAAGCCGGATGAAGAACTGGTGCTGCCCGGCACGCTGCAGGCTTACATCGAGTCACCCATCTACGCCCGCACCAATGGCTATCTTTTGCGTTGGTATAAGGACATCGGCAGCCATGTGCACGAGGGAGAGTTGCTCGCCGACATCGATACCCCGGAGGTAGACCAGGAACTGATGCAGGCGCGAGCTGCGCGCCAACAAGTGGTGGCTGCGCTGGATCTTGCCAAGATCAACGCTGCCCGTTATCAGGCGCTGCGCAAGACCGACTCGGTTTCGCAAGAGGAAGCCGACACCCAGAGCAGCGGATACGAGCAGGCACAGGCGAACCTCGCCGCTGCCGATGCCAACGTCAAGCGGCTGCAGGACCTCGAGGGCTTTAAGCATGTCTACGCGCCGTTCGATGGAGTGATCACGCGCCGCAATGTCGATCCCGGTGCCTTGATCAACGCCGGCAGCTCCGGCACGGGTGGTCCGCGAGAATTATTCGATATCGCGCGCACCGATCCATTGCGCGTCTTCATTCCCGTTCCGCAGGCTTACTCGCCGGCGATCCATGCCGGGGTGGAAGCGGTGATTACGCTGCAGGAGTTTCCCGGCGAAAAGTTCGCTGCCAGGGTCGCGCGTACTGCCGATGCCATCGATCCCACGACACGGACGCTGCTCACCGAAGTCGATGTTCCCAACAAAGACGGCAAGCTGCTGCCCGGCTCGTTTGGCGAGGTGCACTTCCAGCCCAGGATCGACGTGAACAAAGTCACCATCCCGGTCAACGCCATGCTGTTTCGGCGGCAGGGCGCTCAAGTCGCGGTAGTGGGAAATGATGGCAAGGTCCAGTTGCGGCACATCACGATCGGCAAGGATTACGGCACTACGCTGGAGATCGTCAGCGGCGTCGATGTTAACGATCGTGTGATCGTTAATCCATCGGATGCGATCGAAGACGGGCAGACGGTCAACGTCGCGCCCGCGGCCCGAGGCGAGTCGTGAAACGGTTCAAGCTACTGGCTGGCATAGCCGCGGCCGGCCTGCTCGCCGGATGTGTTGTAGGTCCGAATTACAATCGGCCGTCGGCGCCTGTGCCCGCACCGGACGCCTACAAGACGCAGGCTCCATGGCGCGTGGCCGCTCCCAAAGACGCGCTGCCGAAAGGCGTCTGGTGGGAGGTCTTCAACGACCCCGAGCTGAATACGTACGAGCAGCAACTGCTCTCCGCCAATCAGTCGTTGCTGGCGGCACAACAGCGTTTGCAGGAAGCGCGTTCGCTGGCGCGAGTCACTTCGGCGGAATTCTTTCCCCAGGCGTCGGTCGATCCCAATGCCTCGCGCAATCGTTATGCCGGAAACCGGCCGGAAGTTGTGACCATCGGCAACCCGCTCACCCAGAGCACTTACACCGTGCCGTTCGATGTGAACTGGGAGCCGGACTTGTTTGGCCGCATCCGCCGCAATATGGAGGCATCGAACGCGAAGCTGCAAGCCAGCGCCGCCGACGTGTACAACGTGCAACTGCTGCTCACCTCGGAACTCGCTGCCGATTACTTCAGCTTGCGCGAACTGGATGCCGAGGCCAAGGTCCGTGTGGCACCGGCAGGCCAGCACCGAGGTCATCTCGGCCAGGTTGGCACCCTTTCCGCCTAGAAGATCTTCCAGCCCATGGGCGCACAAGATGTTGTAGGTGGAGTTCGTACGCATCATCCATGAGGACCTCCTCGAAATTGTTCGCGGCATGGCGAGCCTAAACAGGACTCGGGTGGCGACCCAAAACGAACCGCCGTGCCGCCTGGCTGGCGCACCTGAACCCGCCTGTTTCTGCTGTCGGGGTCCCGGGCCCGCTGTACTGCCGGGGTTTGACGGGGGGCCCCAGGCCCGCTCTGCTTCCGTGGTCTCACGGCGCCCCGGAGCGGTCTCAGATGTCGAGCCGCCCGAGAAGGTGCGCAACGAGGTCCGCGATCGGGAGTCTCGTCTGCTCTGTCGAGTAGATAGCGACCGTCGCTTGCTGGTCCTCAAGGCTCTCGAAGTCGATGGTCACGCAGTAGGGGGTTCCGATCTCGTCTTGGCGCCGGTAGCGCCGACCGATCGACTAGAGTACGTCGAACTCGCACATGAAGTAGCACTGCGACCGGTGCAGGACGTCCTCGGAGAGAGGAGCGAGTGTGTCCTTCTTCGAGAGGGGGAGCGCAGCAACTTGGTTAGGAGCCAGCCTTGGGTGCAGGCGAAGCACTGCCCGCCGTTCGCCACCGATCTCGTCCTCGTCGTAGGCGGCCAGCAGGAACGCCATCATCGCTGGGTCGCTCCGGCTGCTGGCTCCACGACGTGGGGGGGTAGCTCTCGCCCGTCGCTTCGGTCGAAGTACTCGAGGGACGTGCCCGAGCTGTCCTGGGGGTCTGCAAGTCGAAGTCCGTCCTGTTGGCGATTCCCTTGAGTTCACCCCAGCCCCAGGGGAAGATGAACTCGACGTCCGTGGTCCAGCCAGTCATGGAGAAGCTCGCCCTTCTTTCTGATGCAGCCGAGGCCAGATATTACACTAGCCGCAATGTGGTGGCCCACGTGTGCACCGGGCAAGCATACGTCTCGCACCAGGTACCTGTGCCCAACACGGGGCTCTGTCCGGGTGTGGGACAAGACTCAGTACATCATCTGAACTCTCATGTCGGAGAAGACAAAGTACAGTAATACGTTGTAGATCCCAGCAGCTGGGCAATACAAGATTGGTTTTCGCCTCGTTGTTGTCGGGTCGTTGAGGACGTCGCGAACATGCCCTGGGCGGAGTTCGGCAGAGATAGCCGTTGGAGGATCGCCTTTCTCCGGACCGACGTGGGTCTTGAACATCAGGTTGAACGGCCGTGCCTCGGTCAGGTCCTTGGAGCCGCAGTTGGGGCACTCGTCCTCGATCTCGTCGGCACGCCACCCGTCTTGCCGTTGCGGCAGTCGACCAGGGGGTGCGTGGTCAAGGTCACCAGGTGACCGATGCCTCCCAGACCTTGGGGTTTGTGAGGATCGCGGCGTCGATCGGCACGACGCTGACACGCTCTGGATCATCGCTCGCCACCAAGCCTCGCGGACGTTGCGGAGCGTGGAAGCTCCAAGCGGGCCGTGGTGGGTCGAGCAGGATGCCGCCATAGATCTCAGGCGGAAGGAAAGACGAAACCACGTCGCTTGCACAGGTTGACCACGGCGTCGAACAGCCTGGGCTGGTCGCGGACTGGGCCGCGGAGTTGGTCGCGGACTCGGAAGGTGTCGGCATGGCGGCAGCTACTTGCATGTGATAGGTGCCTCTTGCGGCTTGGGGTACGGGCGCGGCAGTCACGCGGTTGAGGTCCTCGAGAAGGCCCGAGCGACAGCCAGCCTTGGCCAGGACCCGGTGGAGAAGCTCGGCACAGCGGCTCCGGATCGCGGCGTATCTCAGAGAGCGTCGTCCGGAGAGATTGCAGGCCGACCCGGTGAGCAGGTTCGCCCGTCGGCGTAGAGACGAACCGTTCCAGCCGTCGTGACACTGAAGACCGTCGACCTCGAGGGCGACCTTGTGAGATCCAGCAGAAGTCCACGAAGTTCATGCCGTCTGAGGACCACCGTGAACTGTCTCGTCGGAGCGGGCAAGCCCCGACCAGCAAGCATGCCAAAGATATCAGGCCCAGGGCTCCAGCGGGGATGTCAGTCGGCGAGTCAGGGCGTCATCGACCGCGTCCCGCAACGCCCTGTCCCTCGGTCGGCGGTCTGAGGTCGACGTCTGGAGCTGGGGCAGCTCCATCTCGGCATTGTTTCTCGGCCGATTACCGGTGCTGTTCCGTTCACCTCCTCGGCTCTGGGTGACCAGTCACCAGGAGGCGGGTGGTGGCGACGTTCGCTCAGGCTCCGGGGCTGCCCCAGGCGTCGTTCGACCAACCCTGCCAACCCGCTGTCGAGATCTCCCACGCTTCGATGCGCCGAGCGCGCCCTTGGTCCAGGTGGTACTCGGTCGCGAGCGTCGCGGGCGAGCGCCCTGCTTCCGCCGTGGCACGGCTCGGCGGTTGGTCGCCCGTGAATGAGCCAGATTCTCGCTCCGCTCAGAATTGACAGATTTGCCAGGTCGGCTGGATAGCGACGTTTTGCACCTAGAACCGGAAAGAGCCGACCCACGGCTACCGTCACAACGTCGCTACGCGACGCGTTCGCGTGCGTGTCGCCGTGCCTTGAACCGGGCCCGAAACATACCCCAGCTCGATACGGTGGGTTTCCCAGCGGCACTCCCCTAGACGCTGGACGGCTGCCGCCGTTTGGCTTAGGATGACACCAATCGTCAAGACCGACGCAACGATTGAGATAACGAACTATGAGCCAGAACAATCTTATTTCGCGCAGCCCCGAATTGATGTCCGCCGGCGATACGGCCCTTCTGGTGGTCGACGTCCAGGAAAAACTCATACCCTTGGTTGCCGATCACGAGCGGGTCGTGTGGAATATACAGCAGCTGGTGGATGGCCAGACTCCCTCGGTCTTCCCGTCGTTGCGACGACCATGTACCAAAGGATGGGCCACACGGTGCGGGAGTTGGCGGAGCCGTGGCGATGTCCCTCGAAGACTAGCTTCAGTTGTTGTGGATGCCCGGGATGTTTGAAGACTTGGAGGGGCGCGGAAATTCACAAGGTCCTGGTCTCGGGGATCGAAGCCCACGTCTGCGTCCAGCAGACGGTGCTGGATCTCTTGGGGGCCGGCTGGCACGTCTACGTCGCCGTGGATGCCGTCGGGCTCGCGATTCGAGATCGACTACCGCACGGCCCTCGCGCGGATGGACTCCGCCGGGGCCACCCTGCCGCCCGCGACGGAAGCGGCGTTGTTCGAGTGGTGCGAAGCGGCGGCAAGTGCCCAGTTGGGGATCAGCCGGCTGGTCCGCGAGGTCGGAGTCGCTTCTGTTTTGAAACGCCGTCCTAGGGCGGGTCAGGCACAGCGGGCCCTGCCGGAATCTTAAATAATTCCGTGCAGCGGCTTGCCCCGCGCAGCAAGCACGTTGACCCGCGCGGTCACGTCGGGGTCTTCGACCAGGGGCCGCGCATGGTGCGGTTTCGAGCAGGGCGTCGATCAACAGCGAGCCGCGGCAGCCCCAATGCTTCTGCGACGTGAACGATTCGATTCCGTAGATGTCGGCCGCCGGGTTGCTCCGCGTGAACGTCGTCCGGGGAAATTGTTCAGCGTTCGCGACGAAAAGTCGCTGTCGTCCACAACCACAATCAGCGGGAAGAGGTTGATCGGATCGCTTAGCTCGAACGCGCCGGCGAACTTCTTCATCTGTTCGCGGCCGCTTTCCTCCGACCGGCACGAGGGCCCTTAACCTGCGAATGCCCGGCAGGCACACCCGCAGATCAGGAAGCCCAGATCCTCGGGGAGGCATCCCGGCCATTCGGTCACCGGCAGGACCCGTTTTGGCGGGCCGGCAACGGCGATCACGACCTTCGAGCCTTGGTTCAGGCCGTCGCCCGTATAGTCCAGCGTATCGATCGTGGTGCAGGTCTGGAAGTAGAGATCGAAACGCCGATCGATCCGCTCCAGGACGTGCCGGAAGACCTCGGGCACCTGGCGGAGATCCAGTGCCGGATTGTCCTCCTTCGCTACGATGAAGAGATACTTGGCCAACGAGGACTGGCCATTGCCGAGGATGGCGTTGGCCAAGTCAACAGTTCCGCGGGTCGCCGGCAGTGCTCATAGGGGGCGTATCGCTCGCTCCCGGCCGCTAAGAGCAAAGGGTGACACCGGCCGCGTGCACAGGCATGCACGGCGTGCAGCCCGGGAATTGCCTTGGGGAGAACGGGCCCGGTAAGCTCGTGGATAAGTTGGCCGAAGTTGTCTTCCTGCGGCGGCCGGCCGACGACCGTGAAGGGCCAGATCCTGCCGATCGCGGTGGTGTTGCCCACGCGCATCACGGGAAATGGTCCGGCAGGCTGTAATAACCCAAATGGTCGCCGAAGGGTCCTTCGGGCATGGACTTCATGGGCTCGATATATCCGCTAAGGCAGAAATGGGCCTCGGCGTGGATCGGCAGGTGGTTGGGCGAAGCGATCATCGGCACGCGGCGGCCGCCGAGCACGCCGGCAAAAGCCAATTCGCTCATTCCTTCCGGGAGTGGCATGACAGCAGGCACGGTCATCGCGGGCGGACCGCCCACAAAAACGTTCAAGCGAAGCTTTTCCTGCCGCCGAATAGCGGCCGCGTCGTAGCTACGATCCCGCGGTGGATCTGATAATGGATCCCCACCTGGTGGTTCGTCTCGTACAGGCCCCGGACATCGATGCGGCATCCCAAGTTCAAATGCGCCAAACCGGGTTGGTCGGGATCCTCCGTGTAAACCTGGGGAAGCGTGATGTACACCCCTCCGTCCGCGGACCACGAACCGGAGTGCGGCAACTGATCGACCGTGGTTTCGTGGGTGAGCACCGGCCCGCAACGGACGAGTTTGGGCCGCGAGCGCCAGGCCAGCCAAGGCGTCTGGAAGTAGAGGCGGGGGCGACGGCGTGTTCGGCGATCGACCGCCAGCTTAACCAACCGTTCCAAGGACCTGAGCAATACGCGGAAGATGAAACGGACCCGCACCATCGTGCCGAAAAGGTTGCTGACCATGGGGAACCGGCAACCCTGGACGCTGGCATAGTAGACGGCCGGTCCGCCCGCCTGGAACACGCGGCGCTGGATCTCCGCCGCTTCCAAATCGGGATCGATCGGCTGATCGATCCGAACCAATTGCTTGGTGGCCTCCAACTGGGCAACGCCAGGCACAGTGTGCGATAGCCCATGACGCTACTCCGCGGCAATTCCTCGTTCGGCGAGCCGACTTGCGGAGCCAAGCCAGCGAGCGTTCGATCATCGGACCGCCCTGGCCTTCGCCGCATCCATGCTCGCCGCCGCGCCGTCGCGGTTGTGGACAAGCACGGCGCTTCCGGATGTTCTCGGCATTGACGCCGTCGCCCAAAGCGCACTGGCTGACGGCGATGCCCGTCTGCTGCACCAGCATGGCGGCGGCCAGCCGATCGGAAACATCCTTAACGTGGATGTGGCTGGTCCGATCGGCGAATTGGTCAGGGAACTCCACCGGATCCTGCCCGGCGATGGAACAGTCTTGCCCGTATCCATATTCAAGCGGAGATAGGGGCTCTCGGAGAAGGCCAGCATTTGCGCCATGAAGTGCGGCTTGGTGGTGAAGTACCCGTGCGGCTCGATGTTGACGGTAATGCCGATGCGACTCGGCGATTTCCAGGATCTGCTCGTAGCTTCGTCGCATGAGATCCAGGGCCTGGGGATCGGAAACCCTTTTCCGGCGAGGTCCGGCCCATCGGTCGTGTCGACCCGCGGGCAGCCGGTTTGTGCCGCCCACTGGATCGACTTCATCACATAGGGGACGCCGCGGAGCGGGCCGTCCTTGCCGGAAAGTGGATCGCCGGCGTCGACCTGGGAGGTTCATCCCGTAGCTTTCCATCTTGCAGCAGAGCAACAGCGGGTCTTCATAGAGGGCGACGTGGGGTTGATAGCCCAGGCCATGGATCCAACTCACACCGTCGATCGCCCGGCACTCGATGTAGTGTATACCGAGTTCTGTCACCACTGGAGACACTTCTCGAAGCTGAAATCAGCGGAGATTGAATACGTAGTAGAACTTGATCTTCATAGCCACCTTGCTAAGGATTATCACGAACTGAAGTCCAAGCGACCTTGGGCCATTTATCCGTTTCCGGCGGAAGCCCCCTTGTCCGCCGTATGGTCTACAGGCCAGTACTTCAGGCATTGGCCCACCGCAGGCTGAACGGACGCGGAAGGCTTGGACGCACGGGCCGGCGCCGCCGGCTTGGCGCCGGACTTGCTCTGGGCAATCCGAACGGCTTCGTTTGCCTCAACACCCTCGTTGATGACACCGTCTGCACGTCCTGGCCGCCGATCACCGCCACATCCGCCAGCCGTCCGCCGTGCGACGGAAAAGGAGAAGTTGTGGAATAGGGCCGTTCGCCGTGAGTTGGGCCCCCAGTTCATGCTCGCGATCCAGTTCACCCAGCGCGAACGCCGCCTCCGCGACGAGCGGCTACGCATCTCGGGCAATATCGTATTCTTCATCACTTGGCAGGCAGGGCACCAATCCGCCCCCACCATGACCACCAACGGGCGACCGGTGTTCGCAGTCTGCCTTCTGGGCCTCCGCATAGGTTTCACCAGCGGCAACCATGGCTATCGCGCAGTTAATCCAAGGCTCGTCATGAGTTCTCCTCGGTTAAGGGTTGAAAAAAACTGGTTAACGGTTAGGCGGGCTAAACAGGCAAGTGCCGGCCGGCGAAGGAAATAAAGCACGGCGCGGTGCGAAAACCACTCAAGGTGGAGCCGGCTGCCTGCGGTAGGCAATCCATCAGGGGCCGCTCGTTGGCCGGCAACTCAATTGTCAGGCTTCTTCTCCTTTTTTGCGTCTAACCCGTTATGGAGAAGAATAGAAATCGGTTTTCTCAGTTTAATGAATCTCGAAGAGAATTGCAAGCATTGTAGGAGGAAATCTCTGACGAATAAATATTTTGGATAAAATGTACAAGTCTTGCGGCGCACCTTTCTTTGGAGGTCAAATTACCCGCCCAGAAGTGTTCCCGCGCAGTTCCAGTTGTTCCGATGGAGCGGGTTGCGGGAGGCAGTGAAATCCTGCTTATGCCGGGCCAGTTTGTGGACGAAACAGAGAGTAAACAACGCGCATTGTGGCAAGGCGCACTGTCCCCGTTCTGTCGTGAACCTCGAGGAGCATGATTCCTTTGAGCCAACCTCTGCAACCGCCGTTGGTCCTGCTTATCGACAATACGCCCGAAGTGCTAAGCAGCGTTTCCGATCTCTTGACCCGCGCGGGTTACGCGTGCCATGCGTGTGCTTCCGCCAGGTGCGCTGGCGTTCAGCGAGTCCATTGGCCGGACATCATACTCTGCGATATGAGCCTCCAGGATGGCAGTGAACCGAACTGTCAAAAGATCGAAGAAAAGGCTCGTCGCGAGAATATCTTCCGGTGATGTATTTCTCGGGGACGCAGCTTCCGACATCATCCGTCGCCACGGGGCCACGTATTCACTTCGCAAACCGCTCGATCCCGACGTGCTTCTGGAACTGGTCAACCATCTCGGACCTGCCGAGGATTCCAGTCGCGATGCCCGCCTGTCACCAGATTGCGGTGACTCCGTAGGTTGGGAATTCTGCGCACCGGCAATGGATACGCGCAAGCAGCGCGCATAATACTCAAAATTCATAATCGGTTCGTCGCCCGCTACTGGTGGTGGTATTGGCTCCCAAAGTTGAATTCATGTAAGAAGTGACGCTTGCGTTAGCACCTTAATCGTCCTAAACTGAAGTGATGCTGGGTAATTTGAAGTTACCGGGCAACGGCTGCAGTTAGTTGCTTTCAAGAGAAACAGGGGAGACTGAGATGACGGATAAGCCTCGTGCTCGCTATAAAGTGGGCGATAAGGTGCAAATGCAATCTGGCGGAACCGTGAAGTTGGAAGAGTGGTGGAGGTAAATGAGGCCGATTCGAGCCGAGGTCAGACCATTTACAAGATAGGCTTTCCGTTGAGTGCTGATACTCGCGTCTTGGAAGTGACAGAAGCGGATCTGCAAAGACCTGCCTTTCCAAGAGACTGGCATGCCACCTGATTCAACGGACCCGATTTACGCGGAGCCCACACGAAAGAGCGGATTCTGTTATACCTTCACAGGGAAGCATCACGGAGGCGGAAAGAGCAATAACGCGCGATGGCTTCCGAGTTGATCGCGCGGATGAGTTTGTGCTCGACGACTACCACGATTTCTCCGACGATCGACAATGGCTTTATGGGGTTCTCAGGTCACACGATGGGACGCTGGGGGAGCTGGGCGCATGGCAGCAACAAGTCGCCGAGTTTCCATTCGTGGCCACCGGTGGGCTGTGGCACGGATACCCTATATGGTCGGTAAGCGACCTAGCGCCGCCCAACAGGCGGCGGAGGAGGTGCGGCCCTCAAAAGAAGTCTTTGAGAAGATGGAACATGCAAGAGTAATCACAAAGCGTGAGCGGAAACGCTTGTACAAAGGGGACCACGTATGAATTCAATCCCTGCCGGTGATAATGGGGTTTTCAAGACCAAGCAACATCCGGTTCCCTGATTTTGACGTATCCTGGGTCGAGAAGGACCCTGCCTGACCTGGTCTCTTTCGGGTCAGATGACGGTCGCCTGTTGTTGGCGACGATCGACGCGGAATCGCTTGAGGTCGTCCGAAGAACCACCATTGTCGCAGGTCCGGCGAGGCTATCAACGGTGTCGCATTTATTGCGCGGCACATGGCCGTGAGCACCCGTAGCGAAGTCAGCATGTTCATCATGCCTCGGAGTGATCCAAACAGCCCAACGAGCAGTCCTACAGGGCGCTCATCGTGTCGTGGCAACCACGTCCGGGTTGTTCATAGCTCCGCTTGGTCAAACGGGCGTGCTGCGGGTGAGGCCTGACGAGGCACCATCGCAAGGCTTAACGATGAGCCAGAGCGGAGACGCAAGTTCTACTATTATCGTGCTCGTAGCCTCTAGCTTCGACCGGCCACCCCGAAGTGCTCGTGTTCGCGACGCGACGTGGCGGCGTTACGTCGATGGTCGTTTCCCGACCCGCGTTGCAGAAAGGAATGTTGTCCTGGGTCACTTTTCCAGGTTTCGATGTTGTTGATGTTTGTGCTCCTGGCCCACAGTTGCTTGCGCCGGCTGCATGCGCACTCAGCAAGGACGGCACTATCGTGTTCTTTCGAGATGTCCTGCAGGATCGAAGGCCGGTTACGATAAGATTGATGACATCCGCGGAGTCGCCTATCGTCTCTTCAGCGCAAGGGGACACTTACTTCTTCTAACAAGCAGGGGCATTTACATCCTCGACACGCTAGCAAGGCGTTTGCTCGCAGGCGAGCCGGTCGTGGGCACGCCGACCTCCGTCCGAGAATTCCGTCTCGAAGCGTTAGACGCTGCCGTCGTTCACGACCGCTACCTCCTCATAATCACGCCGGATAGAACTGTCGCGTTCGACCTTGATCTGCTTGAACGCTATGCGTTCAAGGGTAGCCCGTATGAGCAAAGGCAGGATTCGAGTCCTGCCGAAATAATACCCGAGTGGGGAGCGCACAGAACTGAAAGAGCTGCTCACCAGCCATTCAGCTGACGCGCTACGATCCTCGTCCATCGCAGGTGCACTTCACTCGACCGACGGCTACCGCTTGGCAGGCGGGAGCCGAATCGCGGAGTGGCGATAGCTATCTTAGGCGCCGCCGTATGGTTCGGTGGGACCGAATCCTTGGCAACTGCCGGTGGCTGGGAGCCGGCTTGGAACGCCCGGCGCAGTAAATGCCGATCTTGTCCACACCATCGCCGTTTCCATAGCCCCAAACCGGATGCGCCCCGGGCCGCCAGGCGTAATACCTGGTCCTGGGCGTCGAGCACGTGGTTATTGGTATCCAGGTACCAGACTTCCCGGCGGTAGACACCGATCTTCTTCACGCCGTCTCCCGTCCAGTCGCCGACCACGGGAATATCGCCGGGTTGGCCGAAATGGGCATGGACGTCTCCCTTGCTCCACTTACCGTCGCCGTCCGAGTTGAGAAACCACTCGCCGTCCCGGAACACGCCAGATCGGTGGTCACTCCGTCGCCGTTCCAGTCCCCGGCCACGGGAATGTCTTTCGCCTTTCCATATTGGAAGACGTGATCGATGACATCCTTGCGGGCCTTGCCCACGACGTCCGCTGCCAGCGTCCGCCATCCAACGGCCGCTTGTTGCCAGTGGCGGATGTTCTTGTGCCGGCCGGCCATAGCGCCGTAGGATCCGTCTCAGCCGGGCAGTCCCGGCTCATGCTTCACCGCCCGCTGGTCCCCCGAACGGCGGGCCCGAAAATGCCGATGTCGGATTTGCCGTCGCCGTCCATCTCCCGCAATAGGGATGGTCCCCGGCCTTGCCTAGTTGCGACCAGAGGTCCGATTAGTCCCGTCCCATAGCCGTTGAGGTCGAGGAACCGAACCCCGGTCGAGATCACGCCGATCTTGAGTCGTGCCGTCGCCGCTTGATACCCACTAACCGGCGTGCCGCCGTCCGGTCCAAAACGAAGCGTTGGTCACGGTTAGGTTGGCGTCGAGCCACGTTCCAAGATCGCCATGCTTCATGGATCCGCTCGTTCCACGAGACGTTGCTGAAATAGGTTTCGCGGGGATCGGCCGCCACCTGAATCCCCCGAACTCACTCTGCGGCTGACCCGCGTCGATAACGCTCAAGTGCCACGTGTAATCCTCGGACAATCCTACGCCGCCCCAATCCAAGGGAAACGGGCTCAAGCCGATCGGCACTTGGCCGATGGAAGCTCCGCCGGCGGCGGCTTCCAAAAGCGGCGGGTTGGTGATCACCGGCGGTGGAATTAGTGTGGACGGCTCGGATGTCCCCATAGACCATGCCCGAGAGAGCAATCGGCTGCGGACACTGCGTCAGCGTGGCCGCCGGGCACGGCCGTATGGGCCCCGCCGCCGCTGCCGAAGTGGATCACTCCCACATAGATCGGCGACGGCGAGGCCGAGAGGAGCTGCCGAGATTCCACTTCTTCGAAACGGCAAATCCGCCGTCCGTCCGTCACGGAACGGATCGAAGGGGAATGACTTCCTCCGCCGCCGGCTGCCCAAGTCGCCGAGTATTCTCAAAAGGCCCACGCGAGACCTCCCCCAGGAAGAACAAGACGGGGACAGACGCCCTCACACAACTCGATTCACGTCCTTTTTTCGGCTCTTCCGGTTTTAGGTGCGAAGTTGTCATCCTGGAGCCAGCGAAGGATCTCCGTTGCCCGTAAAGTCGGCCAGATTCTTCGCTCCGCTCAGAATGACAGATTCACCGGGTGGCCGGATTGCGACGTTTTGCACCTAAAACCGGAAGAGTCCCTTTTTCTGACGATCGCCGGAGGCCGGTCCCCGTTTTGTCAGGATCCTTTCGACGGCAGCCCCAATCGTTGGGCAGGGTTGATCGGACGGAACCTTGCGGAGATGAATCCGGCCCACCTCTTTCATCGGCCGATGCGGGTGTAGGCCGCTAGCGGAACTTTTCGGCGGAACTCGGCGAGGAAAGATGTGAGGAGAAGAGAGAATTTGAGGCCCGCTGCGCGGAACAACATCGCCCCGCAGGCTCTGCCGGACCGGGAAGAATCCGGGTCAGGCCTGTCCCACCTGAGCCGCAATCGCTTCAGAAATCTCTTTGGAGAGCGTCCGCCCGTGCGCACGGTAGTGGGACCTTGCCGATGCCGAATCGAAGCCGTCGCCGGAATCCTCGCCGCGGTCTGTATCGTCCGGATCGCGGCAGTTGCGCGTGATCCAGGTCAGCAGGCGAGGAGCATCACCCACGCGGTGAACAGATAGCAGGTCATGCCAAGCGTGAGCACGCGGCCCAGGCTTTGCAGGCCGCGGTGATTGGCCACCATCAGCGCGGCGAAACCGATCATCGTGGTGAGGGTGCAAAGCACCACGGCGACCGACGTGGCGTGGCTCATGCGGTAGCGGCCCGCCTGGCTGCGGAAGTCCTGGACCACGTAGACCCCGTTGTCCATGCCCATGCCGAGCATCAAGGAGAGCGAGATCATGTTCGCCTGGTTGAAGGGATCGTCAGCAGGGCCATGGCGCCGAACGTCTGAATCAAGGTCACCGCCAACGGCAGCAGCGACAGAATGGTATGTTTCACGTTGCCGAACGCTAAGAACACCACCGGAACGATGGCCATCAGGGCGTAGGCCGTCGCGTGGTCGTAGCTCGACCGCATCTGGCAGGAAGCTTCGTAGATCTGGATCGGGTTGCCCGTCACCCGGGAATCGACCGATCGCACGTCGGCGATAAAACGCTTCATCGCGTCATTGTCCCAGACGTTCCCTTTGCTGTAGACGCGCAGCAGCAGTTTCCCGGTCTTGCCCACAAAACGCTTGACCAGCCTGGGCAGGTCGGCCAGCGACGGGGGCTGCGGATTGGTCACGGAGCGCAGCACCTGCAGGCGGCTCCATACGTCGAGCACGAGGCTCTTTTGGAAGCTGGCCAGCCGGGCCTCACACTCGGCCGCCGGAATCCGCGGCAGCATCTCGCCAAGCTGCTGGAACTGCTCCACGAAGAGGCGGCCCGCGGATCGGCCGCAAGCATTTCTCGGGCCTGTGCCAACAACTGGGCGAGTTCGGCCGGCTAGGGGATCGGCAACCTCGGCTGGTCTTGGGCAAATGCGACAACCGTTCGGCAATCCGGCAGACGACCGCCCGTTTCCGCTCGATGTCGGCCGGGTAAAGCGAAGCGATCTCGTCCACCCGCTCCACGGACGGCAACTTCAGAAAGCGTTCTTTTCGCGCCAAAGCGTCTTGCGGAGAATCGGCGACCGAGAGGGCGAAGTTTACGCTCTCGGTAGTCTCGGAGAGCAGTTTCTGCTCCCACTGGACGCTCTCCAGACCGTCGGGCTCCATGTTCAGGAGGTTGTAATCGAATTGAATGTCCGGCACCGCGCCGGCGACGGCCACGGTCGCGGCCACCGAGAGCACCAGCACCAGGCCGGGGTGGGCCACCAGCGGGTCAATCCAGCGGTGGAAGTGCAGGGGAACCGGCAGCGACCGCTCGGGACGCCCGGCGTCCGAGAGGCGGAGGATGGCCGGCAAAAGGACCATGGCCGCAACCCAACAGAGTACGATCCCTCCGCAGGCGACCAGTCCCAACTCGGCGACGCCGGTGAATTCCGTAAACCCCGCCATGAGGAGCGACAGGGCGGTGGTCGTGGCGCCGATGGTAATGCCCGGCGCTACGCTCCCATGCGTTCCGGTCAGCGCGTCGCTGACCGATTGATGGCTGCCGCGGAGCTGCAGGTAGCGGGCGACCGTGTAAATGCTGTAGTTGATGCCCAGGCCGACCAGGATCGATCCAAAGTGCGCTGCTGAGGATGTTCAAGTGGCCGATGGCCAGCGTCGTATAACCCACGGACCAGATCATTCCGAAAGTGAGGGCGGCCATCGCCCAAATCGAGTGCCGCAGGCCGCCGAACCCGGCGATCAGCACCACGAGCACTCCCAGGAGCGACAGGATGGTTGCCAGCGTCATCGACGATTCGCTGCACCGCATCTCGTCGTTTTCCATGACGGGCAATCCCGTCAGACCGAACTCCAACTGCGGGTAGTGCGCCTTGGCGAAGATGCCGCGGAGGGCATCGATCGCTTCGCTGTTCTGGACGAAATGTTCGCTGTCCTCGCGAACCAGTTGCAGCAAGACGAATCCGTACGCGGCCTTTGCCCGAAATCGGCCCTGATCGGCCAACGGGCCGATCATCGTCCTCATGTCCGGCCAGGGCGAACGATACTCGCCGCCGGAGTGCAATGCCATGCTCAGGATGTCGCACATCAACCCCAGCTTCCTTTGCAGCGCGGCCAGTTCCTCCGGCTGCGGGGCTTGGCGGGGATCCTGCATGCCGGCCGTCATCGCGCGGGAGATTTCCCGGCGCTGGCGAGGTTGCCGTCGCCGGCCAGGATCGGCGTCATTTCCGTCAGGCCGCGTTCGATTTCCTCCAATTGGGGCAAAGGTAGATAATGGAGCCCCTTCGCGCGAAGCTTGGAGAAGTCGATCTGATCGTGAAGAACGGCGCCGAAGAGCTTGTCCTGTTGCGCGACTGCCCGGGAGACCTCCTCCATGGCGGGCACGATCTCCTCGCGGGTCCGGCCGTGGACCACGACGACTACGTCTTCTTTGTCCCCAAACTCTCGAGTGCACTCGAGATAGCGTTGATTGAATTCGCTTTTGAGATTGATGACGTCGCCGCGGCCCGTGCGGTAAGTCATCCGCGTGCTGAGGGCCAGCGAAGTCTCCGGCGGCCACAATGCTCAGCATCACGGTTACCCAGGGGTGGCGAATGACCAACCCTGCGAGCCCGGTCAACGTCCGCGCTAAGATCGAGTTTTGCGAATTCTGCACCTGCGGCATCCCTTCCGCGCGAGATAGCGAATTCCATACCTGCTTTGGCGACTTCCGAAGAAACCCCCCTGCCGGTCCTGTTCCAATCGCTGCCGCGAATCGCTCCACTCGATCCGCCGGGCAACCGACCGGCGCAGCAGGGGACAAAACGTCCACCCGCCGAAGGCCGGGCGAGCGGGCATTGTAGCGGCCTCCGCTTGGCGGGACAATACGGAAAGTCCCCCCCGAAAGCCGCTGAGTTCAGGTTGGCTGCTCGAAATACGGGCAGCAAGGCGCTTGTGTGCGCGCCTTTATTGCGAGTTCAGGATCACCGGACGCCGGGGTTCGCTGCACCCATTGGCATGGGACTGGTGAGAGCAGGGCCGGGGGTTGCGCAGGTTGGGCAGCCGCCCGCGACCGGCGGGCAGACGACCGGCGGCTGGGGCTGGTTGCTGGGCGTTATCCCGTTATGGCAGCAGCCCAAGTGATCGCACTTCCACTGCTCGATGCCCTGCCAAAGGCCACACCCGCCCGTGGCGGTCATGGTCAAGGCGATTACCGCCGCAAATGTCCATTTCTTCATGGTCTTGCCCATCAGGCTTGTTGATTTTCCACAACACGGGTTTTGCTAGACAACCATACAACGTGCCGGAGGATGTGCAAACGCAACACAGGCGGAACAGACTGCGCCGCCGCGATGCACCAAAGGAATGGAAGATTCGCAACGGCTGCGTAGAATTGTTCATCCCCGCGGGTGCAGAACAACAAGGCGATGCGGCCCTTGGAGCGGGCTGCATCGCAATCGAACTTGACGTTGGAGGGAAGCGGCGTGGATTACGGCAGTCAACTGATGTACGCCCTGCTCTTGGCCGTCCCCGTAGCTTGCGTCGTCTGGACGGTCACCAAGGAGGAGGTCTTTCGCGAGTTCAGGCAGGTGCTCGACGCCTTCCAGCGTCGCGCTCGCAGCGTGTGGACGCGAAAACTCGGGTACATGCCAACCTGTCCCTATTGTTTCAGCCACTACGTGGCGGCTTTGTTCGTTTGCCTGTTCCGCTTCAAGATGCTCACCGACGACTGGCGAGGCTACCTCGCAAGCCTCTTTACGGTGGTGCTGATTGCCAATATTTACCTTACCCTTTATGGCTTAATAAGAGCCGCCTTGCGGAGGGAAAAAGGCTTGGCGGATCAAGCGGAAACAGGAGTCCAGCGCGCCAGCCGCCGGGAGGCTGTCAAGACGCCGCACAACAAGTTTTGGCCCCCGTCCGTTTCGCGTCGGGACGGGACTACGTCGCAGCACCAAAACGGGGAGCACGTGGCCTCTCGCGGGTCATACTGGCCTGCACGCAACCGTTCGCGCCTCGTGTAGGCCGGATTCTCGCTGACGAACATCCACCGTTAGGTTATGTATTGTGGCATGGAGCATGGATCGTCGAACTCGTTTGCATGCCAATCCATCAACCCCAATCCCTCTTACGGCTCCAGCCCCAGTTGCGCAAAGACTGGGCCGTGACAGCGGCCCGGTGCAGTAACTGCACCTGCTCGGCAGGCATCTGCTCCAGTCGCGCCAGCACCTCAGGGTCGAGCGACCCAAAGCGCTCCTCCAACAATTCGCGCATCAACTCTCGCCGCCCCTGTTCGACCCCTTTCTCGTACGACGTCTTATTCATCGCTTGTACTCCCTGACAACTTTCCGTGGCCAGCAGCCGCTCGAACTCGCGCTCTTGAACTTCATCGAGCGGCAAATAGGCCTCGACACATTCACCAAGCAAGAACCGCTCTTGGTCGGACAGAGGCGCCGCCTGGATGCGTCGCAACGCCTCCGCCCCCAGCCAGGCCACGCGGTCCTTGGGAATCTTCATCAAGGCCGCCAGCGCCACCCCGAGCCAATTCGTCCCTTGAACATATTCTACCGCATCGAGGGCCGGCAAGCCCACGTAAAGGTACTCGAAATGAACCGGACGTAGCTCCCAAAAGTGCTCCTCGTAAACGTCGATGCCGATTCCATCCAACCCCACCCGCAGGTATAAACCAATCGGCAAAACGGGCAGGCGGTGCCGGCGTCGCAATTGGACATAGGCATCGAACATCCGCGGCCGCAAGGGTGCGGCCTTGTCCGGCGATTCAATCTCGATATGGACCAGGGCCAGCCACTCTTTGGACTCCCCAGGACGCACGGGTGCCACGGGCAGCTTGCTGCCCGTGCGCGGTGTTGTTATGGTCGATGACTGCTACAAATCATGGGATTGTAACCGGCAGCCTTTGGATTTTCGGCAGCGTCAGATCCTCGTACCAGCGCGTGGCGGCATAGGGCCGGCAACTTCGGACCTTCACGGCCTGGAGCCTCCGCGTACGAAACGCCGGCAGCAAGGTGCCCGTGGTCCCGGCGCGCTGCATACGTTATCCAACCCAAGTTCTCCCCCGTCGCATAGCGACGCTTTGATGGTAGCCGTGGGTTTCAACCCACGGGCCATGCTCCCCGCCGCACGTTCGTCGTTTAGCGACGATTGAAACCAGGGCGAACATGCCGGCCAGCCGAAAAGCGATCTTGGAGTGCGGTGGCTTGCCACCGCTTTGTTTGCGCAAGAACCGCAGCCTCCGAAAACGGGTCGCTGGGATGTTCGGCCTGCTCGGCACGGCCAAAGCGGTGGCAAGCCACCGCACTCCAAGATTGCACAGAGGTCGTCTTTACATCCTCCCGTGGCGCACCGGCTGAACTACGAAAATGAGATCCTCAAGGACCCGCACGACCCCACACATAACGGCAAACCGTGTCTGAAGATCGCGATCGATAGTCGGGCCTCTCGCGAGACGGCATCATGCTGCCGATTCGCGCACGGGTGCCACGGGCAGCTTGCTGCCCGTGCGCGGTGCTGTTATGGTCGAGGAGTGCTACGAGTCATGGGATTGCAACCGGCAGGCTTTGGGTTTTCGGTATTGGCAGATCCTCGTACCAGCGCGTGGCGGGAGGGGACCGGCAACTTCGGATCTTCAGGGACTGGAACGGTCGCCTACGAGACGCGCGCAGCATGCTGCTCGTGCCACCCGCGCGGAAATTTTACGACGATTATCTCCGGGACATCATCGGGCATATAATGCCAGTCAGCAGAAAATCCCATTCCTCGTGCATTTTGCTGCGAACCACGCACGCCCATTGACGGTCCTAAGAACCATAGGGGGACTGCCTTGCGCAAAGTCGAGACACAGATACCCCACGGAGGCATGACGTGAATGTTCGCGACATCCATTTAACTGAATTTGCCCTGACTGAGGCACTTGCCGAGAACGTTCACACCAACGCCCGGTGTCCGCAGTGCGACGATTACGTCGTCTTGTTCGGCAACAGGGCTGAATCACTGGATGCGGAGGGCAGGAACGAGCGGGCGGATGCCTTTCGATTTCTCGGCCTGGTCGCGTTCTTCCGGCTGAAGCTGGACGACCGGGACCGCCCGCTTGGGTCCTGCTTTGTCACCCACGATACGGACGCATGGGGAATTGACAGTCTGTCGGACGAACAGATTGCAGTAGTAGCCACGGTTGCCGGCACGGTAGCGGATCCCGAACTACGGCACAGCTTGCGGACATCGTCTGGATTCGCAAGCGGGATCATCGCCTTGCCGAAGTGGCGATTGCTGCCTATACGGAATCCGCGAAGCGGATACTGGCAAGCCCGCACGACATTTGCGCTTTTGATCGGTTCGAGCGCGCCGTTGCAGCTCGCGGCGACTCTGGGCAGGCAGCAGCCGCTCTTTGAGCAAACGGCGGCAGTTTTGGAGGGTGTCTCATCAAGCCCAAGCGTGAAGCCCCACAACCTCGCCCGATGTCTCGACGTACTGCTCAAATTCGGCATCGGTGACCCGCAGATATTCGCCGGAGTTGCGGAGTCTCGTGCGACGGGCGACGAGTCCAGGAACAATCCGCTTTGGCAGAGGCGATTCTGGGAACTCGCTGCCAAGTTCTACGACCGTGCAAAATTGTCGCACGATGCCAAGCGTGCCAGGTTCGAGGTGGCGAGGACCTTCGAGGCTGATGCCGAAGCGGCACTGAATCGCACGCCACCATCGCACTTGGTCGCGATGCGATTCTGGAAAATGCGATCCAAGCCTATCGGCGGGTTCCCGACACCGAAGCCGATCGTGAAAGAGTGCATAGGTCGCTTCTCGAATGCCAGAGCAGGGTGCCCCGTGAGATTCCTTCCCTTGTCACCGAGCCTATCGACATTACCGACATCGCCTGCTGGGCAAGAGACATGGTCCGAGGCAAGTCTTTGCCAGAGGCGCTTCGCACGTTGGCACTTGCCGTCCCGGTCCCGAGTACGGCAAAGCTCCGTGCCGATGCCGAAAAGCAGATCAGGGACTATCCGCTGGCATCCCTCTTCCCTTTCACAAAGCTGAGCGGGAGCGGCAAGGTCGTCGCCAAGCACGCAGCAAGCCCAGACACGTCCGACGAGGAAAAGGAAGCGCCACTGGTGCTTCACCAGATGTTCTTCAATGCCTCATTGGATCACCAGATCGCGGTCATCGGACAACTGGAGCCGATGCGGCAGCAGATCCTGGTCGAGCATCATGTTCGCTACGACGACTTCCTGCTCTTTGTCGGCTATAACCGTTTGGTTCCGCCCGAACGTGTGTCGTTCTTCGTCCAGGGCCTGTACGAGGGACTTCACGGCAACTTCGTCGGGGCGCTGCACATCCTAGTCCCGCAGTTGGAGAACTCAATCCGTTGCCTGCTCACAGAACGGGGCATAATTACGTCAAGCCTGGACAAAGACGGCATCCAAAAGGAGCACCACATCAACATGATGCTGCACGAGCCCCGGCTGGCGGAAGTGTTCAGCGCGGACATCATCTTCACGCTCCGGGAGCTTCTCGTGGAACAGGCGGCTGCGAACTTCCGCAACCAGCTCGCCCACGGCATGCTTGAATACGGCGCCTTTTTCGGGGAGACAGCGATCTACATCTGGTGGTTGGTTCTGCACCTTTGCGCCCTGGCGGCACCGCAGGAGTATCCCGATCCGAAACCATGAAGCCCGAACGGTGGGCCGGGATTTCATCGATAATGCGTGAAGAGAACGTGTCATCGTCCCCGAGTAGAAAGTAAGAGGAATCACGGCTACTGGCACGCATCACGACAGAGACATTCGCATCAGCGAGGCGATGGACCATCTTGACCAGGCAAATACCATCTTCACTTTGTCCTTTTCTCTCTTGGCGGGTTTGAGGGAACGGGTGACCCGAAGTGGGATCATCGCCTGGCTGCCTCTGTGGACGTTTCTAATCTCCTCAATTTCAATCGCGTCACCACGGATCGCGAGATCATTGGTGCGGCAAGCGAAGAGATCACGTTGCGGAGGCTACCCCGTTTGTTGTGTGTCGCGTTGGTGTCCGCCCTCGGAACTTGCTTTCAGGACATTTCCGAAATACAGCTTCGCCAGGAGGGATCGCATGCCACTGACGAAGAGATTATAAGAAAGGTGCGAAACCTTAACTCAGGCGGCCCGCTTCAGTACCTGCCGAAACGGTTGCGCTCGAGATGCAGGGTGAATGGCCCGACGGCGTCGATGGCCGTCTTCATCACGGGATCTCCTGCCCGGAGATGGCGGCGTGCTTTCCGGATTTCGGTCTGCTTGAACATCATGCCACCAAGAAGAAGACGGCTGTTCCCACCACGGCCCCCAGCACCAACACCACGACCAAGCACCCGCCCGGCCTGGGAAGTCCCTTCCGAATCAATCGCCCGGTCTCTGACTCGTAGCCGATCTTCCGCTTGAACCGGCGTTTGGCATTGGTCCAAGCCCGGAACGGCTTCAGGGCGTCGGTGATGCCGAGTTCCTTCTTGATCCGTTTCTTGGCCTTGGTGATGCCCAGGAGCGTGTTCAACGACGGACGGCGGTAGCGGAAGAATCTCATGGTGTGCCTAAAGTTCCCCCTTGAACGCCTTGTCCAGGATCGACGGCAGCAGGGCGTCGAGTTCGGACTGGGTCTGGGCGCGGCAAAATGCTGATTTGCTGAAGGTTTTCCAGAGTCTTGATTGCTTGCTTTTGTCGCTCAATCGCCGGCATTGGGACTCGGAGGTTCAGAAACATCTCGGGCCGAATGCGCTCGCGGCGGGCTTCGACGCCGCGAGTCAGCGTCCTCAGAAACCCAAGGAACCAAGGCGATACCACAAGAGACGCCAAATACTCGGGGATAGCCGCTCCGTCCACGCATCTGAAGGTGCGGTACTCCGGCGAAGCATACCTACCGGCCAAATCTTCGGGGCAAACCGCAATAGCCCCCTCCCACCCTTTGACTTGGCTCAGTATCAATGCTCCTTGGTAGAGCCTGTTGAAACACTTGTAGGTTGTTTCGGTGGCGTCAACAGCCTCTTTTGCAAACAGCCCTCCACCAAACCCCTTTACACCAACTTGAGGGTATTGCCGTCCAAATACAACAGGCTCACGATGCTCCTCAAGGCGTAAAAAGTCCTGGACGAGAACAGATCGTCCGTTTGATAGGGCCAGATGCAGGCTTGTCAAGTACGCGGCGAGGTCGGCTTGGGAACGAAGCCACAACTGCCTCGCCTCCTCGATCTTCGCCGCCAGTTCTTCAACCCTCGCCACGATTCGCCGCTGTTCGGAAAGCGGGGGAAGCGGGATTTGGCACGCAAGCAAGTCCTTCGGACGAACCGCCGCATAGCCAGTGGTTCCAAAAGCACTCGCCCCCAGTTGTTCCGCGAGGTAGTTGGCGCGAAAGATGGCGGAGAGCCAGCCGGGATCTACCTTTTCTCGAAGCAAGTCGAAGAGGAAAAAGTGGCTGGTGCATAAGGCACCCTGACCTTCAGACGGCACAAAACCAATCGCCCCTTTCCTGCCCCAAATCTCCGACAGTATGACTTGACCGGCCTTGGCAAATTGGTGCCGTTGCATTTTCAGTTGTGAGGCATCTGCCGGGGAGTCGAGTGTGACGCCCTTGCCGTAAAGCTTTACGGAGAGTTTTGGGTACTCGCGCGGTTCAAGGGTTGTTACGTACTCTCGATCCTGAACGAGCAGTTCCCCCAGCGGTACCAGCGGCCACGATTTACTCATCGGTGGCCCCTTCCCGCGGGCGGCGTTCCATCTCGATGACTTGCCGCTCGCGTTACACTTCGACCACCAATTCCGTTTCCGTAATGGGAGCGGGGCGAGGCGGATTTGCGACGCAGTGCGTCGCAAATCCGTTGGGGGAAATGGCCGTGCGCATCA
>CAWFUE010000031.1:0-40678 GCA_963818905.1 uncultured Acidobacteriaceae bacterium | reverse complement strand
CGCAACGCCCGTGTCGCCCTGGGAGCCTGCGCCGTTTTGTGTGGAGCGTTCGCGGGTTACGGGCCCCGCCGCGGCGGCGGCGGAAGCGGCTCATGCCATCGCCATGCACGGCGCACCGGCAATGCCGGACGGCTTTACCGTTCTGCCCTATGCCAATCCCCGATGTCGCCGAAGGGCGGCCGGCTGGTGCAGGGCGTTGCAACCTGACCAGCCTCAATCCCCTCATCGTCAAGGGCCTCGCCGTGCAAGCGATCCGCGGCTACGTGGTCGAAAGCCTGATGGCGCGTGGCTGGACCAAGCAGTTCACGCTCTACGGTCTGCTGGCGCGCACGGTCGAGACCGACGACGCGCGGAGCTACGTCACCTTCAGGCTCGATCCGGGCGGCGCGCTTCTCCGACGGCGTTCCGGTGACGGCCGAAGACGTCATCTTCTCCTGGCAGCTGCTGCGCGATCACGGCCGGCCCAACCACCGCACTTACTATGCCGAGGTCGTCAAGCCGAGAGCCTTCGACGCGCGCGCCACCATGCAACTTCGATCTCTCGGTGGCGGCACAACGATGGTCGAATTGCCGCTCATCCTCGGGCTGATGCCGGTGCTGCCGAAACGCGATCGACGTTGCGACCTTCGAGGAAACGACATTGGCCAAACCGGTCGGCAGCGGCCCTTACGTCGTCGCCGATGACGATCCGGGCCGCAGCGTCGCGCTCAAGCGCGATCCCAATTACTGGGGCCGGGCGCTTCCTATCGAATCGCGGGCTGTCGAATTCGACGAACTGCCTCGATTGCTCTCGCCGCAACGCCAACTTACATTTCGAAGCCTTCAAGACCGAACTCTGCTTGACGTGCGTAGCGAGACCGATCCGAGCCGCTGGCAGACCGGCTATAACTTTCCGGCGGTGCGCGACGGCCGCATCGTCAAGGAAGCGTTTGCCAACGGTCTGCCCAAGCCCACCTCCGCCGGTTGCTTTTCGACACGCAGCGGCCAATCTTCTCCGACATTCGCGTGCGGCAGGCGATTTCGCTCTTGTTCGATGCTCGATGGGACGACAATTTCTTTCGGGTGCTGGGCGCAGCGCGAGCTTCTTTGCCGGCTCGGAGCTCTCCGCCTATCGGCGGCCGGCCGACGCCGCGAGCGCGCGCTGCTGGCGGCGTTTCCCGATGCGGTGCGCGCCGACGTGCTCGACGGCACCTGGTCGCTGCCGGGCGCCGACGGCTCGGGCCGCGACCGCGAAAGCCTGCGCCAAGCGCTGGCCCTGCTCAGCGCCGCCGGCTACGCGCTCAACGGCACGACGTTGCGTGAACGCAGCAGCGACGCTCATTTACTTTCGAGATCATGGTGACGAGCGGGACGAGGAGCGGCTGGCGCTCGCTTTCGCCGGCAATCTGGCGCCCCGGCATCGCCGTGCAGGTCCGGCTGGTCGACGCGGTGATCCGATCAGCGCGGTATCGTCCAACTCGACATGAGGTCGAATACGCTTGCGAGCAGTCGCTGTCGCCGGCAATGAGCAGAGCTTCTACGCCGGGTTGCTGGCGTTCCAGCGTGAAGGCAATGGTCGAGGCGATAAAGTCGATCACCATGAAGAGGGCGAAGTACAGCACCAGCTTGTGGAAATCGGCCGGATTTGCGGACTCGGGATGACGATACTTGTCGATGAAATACGTGATCGCGCCGACAGCAAACATGATGTCGATAAAGGGCGAAACCAGCGGCAGCAGGATCTGGAAAATCAGCATGTTGGGTATGGCGACCCAGCCCAGCGCGCCTTTTTGTTTCACCGCCGCGCGATGCTTCCACACTGCCTGCATGATTCCGAACGACCAGCGGAAGCGTTGCCGCATCAGCGCATTCGCCGTGGTAGGTGCTTCGGTATAGGCGAGCGCACGGTCCTCGTAATTCACGCAGTAGCCGGCCTGAAGAAGTGCCATCGTAAGATCCGCGTCTTCGGCGACGGTGTCACGCTGATAGCCACCAGCCTCGCGAACCGCCGAAGTGCGCCACGCGCCAATCGCGCCAGGAACCACGCTCACAGCATTCAGTGTGTTCAGAGCACGGCGCTCGAAATTCTGGCTGGTGATGTATTCCAAAGCCTGCCAGCGCGTCCACAGATTTACGCGGTTGCCGACCTTCGCGTTGCCCGCCATGGCGGCAACCTTGGGATTGCTGAAGTGCGGCACCAGCTTCGCGATGGCATCCGGCGCGATGATGGTATCGGCATCGATGCCGATGAACACTTCTTCCGTGACCTGCTCCAGTCCGTAATCCAAAGCGTCGGCTTTGCCTGAGTTTGTCTTCGTGAGCACGGTGACGAGGCCTTCCCGGATCTCGTTTTGAAAGGCGGCGCGGGTCACTTCCAGCGTCGCATCCTTCGAGCCATCGTCAATCACGATGACTCTCAGTTGAGAGTAATCGGACTCGAGCACGGAGCGAACCGTGCGCTCGATCACTTTCTCTTCGTTATAAGCTGGGATGAGAACTGCGACCGCCGGACGATAATCCGGATCGAAGCTGGCATCGCGATCGTGGCAGCGGTCATAGATAGCGAGCACGCCAACCAGAATCAGGCGTCCGCTCATGAGCACATCGCCGACAAAGAAGACGAAAATAATCAGGGATTGAATCAATCCGAAGAGCGAGAAGTTGAGACTGTCGATCCACGCCGCCCAACGCTCATTGGTAGTTATCGCCGGCATCACCTCGGCGCGCGTCTTTCCCATCAGCTCCGAAACCGGCACGACCTGATAGCCGCGCTGTTGCAGGCCGTCGAGAATCATACCCAGCGCCTTTACCGTGTGACTGCGATCGCCTCCCCCATCGTGAAACAAGATTACATTGCCGCAGCGCACCTGGTTGTTAGGCGTGCACGGCGGCAGGTTTTTCATGACGTTGTCTACGATCTCTTGAACGGTAGGCCGGGGATTGTCGCGCCAGTCGTTAGGATCGATCTTTTCGCCCACGGTGATGTAGCCGAGATCCTGTGACCACTCCAGCGGCCGCACCTGGTCGGCTGTGTCGGGCGCTTCATCGATCGCGTAGGGCGGACGCATCAGCACCGGCTTGACACCCAGCTTGCTTTCAAAGAGCCGCTCCGTCAGATTCAGCTCAACCTCGAAGTAACGCCTGGAGACGTTGCTGATATCGGGATGGGTGAAGGTGTGATTGCCGATCTCATGACCTTCCTTGAAAATTCGCTTGGCGATGCCGGGGAATTTTTCCACCTCAGCCCCGATCAGGAAAAATGTGGCTTTCGCGTCGTGAGCCTTCAGAACATCGAGGATCTTCGGCGTCCACTGCGGGTCGGGGCCGTCGTCAAAAGTGATGGCAACTTTCTTTTCCTGCGTGCCACCGTACATGTCGACTACATACGGCGAAGGCAGCGTTTGGAAGATCTCATCGGTGACCAGGTGAGTGTTCGGATCGACAGTGAGCCGACGCTCGCCCGCCGAGGGTCGCGACTGAATTCGCAGGATCTCGCCTTGTCCCTCGTCGTCCACATCCTGACCAGGAGGCACGATATTCAGCTTCTCGGTAGCCCCTGCCTCGAATGGCTTGTCCCACACCGCCCATAGCGATCGATCTTCCGATCCCAGCCGCCAGAGTGCGAAGGTGTCTATGCCGAGAGAGTGCGCCGCGCGCATCTGATTCAGCGCGGTTACCGCGTCGACGAACCAGACGTCGTGGCGGATGTCGCCGTCGAGGTAGGCGAAGTGCGGGTTCATGGCATCGTCATCGAAGTTGATGTCGGTGTCGGAATCAGAGGCCTCGAGCCACGCTTCCTGCACGGTGACGGTATGGTTGTCCTCCGGTGGCGTGCCCTTCTTCTGGCCTTTCTTCATTGCCCAGTCATATCCGTAATTAGCGACTGCGCAAATGATTTTCTCCTTGGGGATGACCTTCAGCGCGTCCTGCAGGTTCTTTACGAACCATTCCTGGCTAGCCACCGCGCCCGAGTCGCCGCCGGGGTAGTGCTCGTCGTAGTTCATCAGGATCAGACCGTCGGAGACTTGAGCGATCCCTGCATAGTCGAAATCCTTGTCGTTTACCGGAACTGCGACGTACAGCTTCAGGCCTTTGGCGTGAAGATCGCCATATAACTCCTGTACAAGCTGGCGGAAGTCGTCACGGGAGTTTTCGGGGAACGACTCGATATCGAGAGTGAGGCCTTTGTACTGATCGGTGCCAAGGAACGCCACCAACTCATTGCGGAAGCGCTGGCGCGCGGCCGGGTCGGCGAGGAACTTGGCAGTGAGATCGGGATCCCATTGGTTGTCGACGGGATTAAAGTTATTGACGAGAGGAAAAACTTCGGTCTGCGCCTTCTCACCCTTGAGGAACGACATGACCTTTTCGTCAATGGGACGCGGCTTGCCCTTGTCATCCATGACGTCGTAGAGGGTGTTGAGCTCGGTCACCGCCTGCAGCCGGCCATCGGCGGTCAACACATGCATCCACTCGGGAAACAGCAAGTCGATCTGCGGGTAATACTCTTTCAGCGACGCGAAACTGGCTGCGTCCCATTGCACGTAGAACGCGCCGCGAATGCCTTCGTCGGAATTCAGAACAACTTCCGAGGCTGGCCGCTTGGTCTTTCGATGTGTGTTCAGACGGCGGGGCGGTTTGCGCTTCTGATCCGGTTTGAGCGCATGATAAGGCCTCTTGACTTGGGGTAGCGCGGGGGCTGGTACCGGTGATCCCTTGAGCACGGAGAAAACGAAGAGAACAACCAGCAGCGTGACCAGTATGACGCTGGAATCGATGATGATCCGCAAGCGGCGCCAGCGTTTACGTTCTGGGTCGAAAAAGATCTGCCGGGGCTGAGACATCACGCAAAGGTATCGTAAATGGGGGTGACGAACAGAGCAACTAGCCTCGAAAGTTAGACGGCTCGGATAGGCGAAGGGTGTGCTCCGGAGAAATCTATATAAATCAATGGGTTGACAGCAGCCTTAGCCGTGATGCCCATCCTGCTGATCCAGTGATCGCCAGCATAGATGCTCGTATTTGATGAGGCTATTCGCAGCTTCCGGACCTTCACTTCCGGCTGAATAGTTGGGGAACGGCGGGGGTGGTAGTTCCGCCCAGGCATCTTCGATGGGTGTGATGATTCGCCACTCCGCTTCGACTTCATCGCGGCGGGTGAACAGCGTCGGATCACCGCGCATGGCATCGAGCAGCAGCGTCTCATACGCTGCGGGCGTATCAGTACCGAACGCGTCATGATAGGAGAAGTCCATGTCCACACGAGTGGCGCGCATTTGCTGCCCCGGCTGTTTCACTCCAAAACTAAGAGCGATGCCTTCATTGGGCTGAATGCGCAAGCTAACGACGTTGTGATGCACGTCGGAAGGATTGCGCGAGAATAACGCCTGCGGTGTTCGCTTGAAGTGGACGGCGACTTCCGTCAGCGGTTTTGCCAGGCGCTTTCCTGCGCGAACATAGAAGGGCACGCCCGCCCAGCGCCAGTTATCGACGTGGAACTCAACCGCAGCGTAGGTCTCGGTAAGCGAATTCGGATTCACCCCCGGCTCCTGGCGGTAGCCAGGCACAGGTTTTCCATCGATCTTGCCCGGGCCATATTGACCACGAACCGTGTATTTTGCGACTTCGTCTTTTGACATCGGCTGGATCGCGCGCAGCACCTGTACCTTCTGCCCGCGTACCGAGTCCTCATCGAACGATACCGGCGGCTCCATTGCCGTCAGCATAAGCAACTGGAGCATGTGATTGGCGACCATGTCGCGCAGCGCCCCAGTCTCTTCATAAAACGCGCCGCGCCCTTCGACACCAAGGGTTTCCGCTGCGGTGATTTCGATGTATTCGACATAGTTGCGGTTCCACACCGGCTCGAAGATGGAGTTGCCGAAGCGGAACATCATGATGTTCTGCACCGTCTCCTTGCCGAGATAGTGATCGATGCGATAGACGGAGTTCTCGTCAAAGACGTGGGAGACGATTTCGTTCAACTCCTGCGCACTCTTGAGGTCGCGGCCAAACGGCTTCTCCAGGATGATGCGCGTCCAGCCTTCGCTATTGCGAGCCAGACCCGCTTCGCCCAAGCCCTCCACAATGGGAGGCGCCAACGACGCCGAAGTCGAGATGTAAAACAAAATGTTCTTGCTGGCGCCTTGTTTTTGCAGCTCCTCGATCTTCGCTTTGAGGTGTGGAAAGAAATCGCGGCGACTGGCATCGCCGACCAGATAGTGCAGCCTGTCCGCAAAATCCTCCCAGCGTTCGTCGCTGAAATTGCGCGTGTCCTTGGATGTGGCAGCGCCTTCGCGCAAACGCTCGCGCAACTCATCGTCGGTTAGCTTAGTCCGGCCAATTCCGAGGACCTGAAAGTTGCGCGTGGTGCAACCCACGCAGGCCAGATCATAGAGAGCCGGGATCAGCTTGCGTCGCGTGAGATCGCCGGTGGCTCCAAAGATGACGACCAGGCAGGAATCACCCTTCGGCAAAGACGGTGCTTCGAGTTTTCGCGGGGCAGGCTGAACCAGTGTGCTCATGAATGTGCTCCCGGGCTTCTTGTCTTCGTCTCAAGATGCGAGTCTGGCGCAAAGGATTCGGATATGACCGGGTTTGTTATTCAGAAGCCAATTTCAGGAACTGGGGCTCTACCCAAATTGTTTCTCCGACGTTGCGCCTAAGGGTTTCGATTGGCAGTTCAGCTCACCCGATCGCATTAAAACCGGAGATGGTAAATGTTTGTCCCAGACATTTCTCAAACGTAGATCTCCTGAGAAGACGGTCGTCTCCAATCGGGAGATTGGCAGGAAGGCTAATGATGCGTACCCTGTCGCCGACGATAACGTTCTGCTTTCTCACTTGTTGACCGCTGCCGCTGCTGCGACCGGCTGCGCAACTGATTCCTTCACCAAAGCCAGCAGGCGGCGCAGACCTTTTTCAATATCGCGCCCAAGGTCGACACGGATAGCGCGGCGATGATGGCTGGCCCACGCTTCAAAATCACCCAGCGCCAGCGCCTGTTTCAAGACTCCAAAAGTGAACTTCTCACCGGGCACGTCGATATCGTTGATGTCCTCGGAGGTAAGCTGCAAGAAGACAGGACTGTCCGGTCCGCCCTTATGCAACTGCCCGCTGGAGTGCAGGAAGCGCGGACCGTAGCCCGTCGTGGTGGCGACCTTTTTCTCATCGCGCACGACGAGACGAATCTCCTGCACGAGCGACTCATAGTTGTTTAGCTCCTCGATGAATTGCGTGATGGCGAAATAATCTCCAGGACTAAGCCGCGCGAGATGCGCCGCCAGCATTGCCTGGAGCGACGAACCGCCGCGACGCAAGAACTCGCAGTTCTCCGGGTCAGCGAAAACCCGCAGCGTGGTATCCGCGACCACCAGCTTCTGTTGTGTCAACGCCCCGTTTTGCGCATGTTCAGCCAGCAGCCGCGCCGTGTTGCTCTTGGATTCCTGTATGTCGGGTTGCTCGAAAGGATCAACTCCGAGCAGCGAAGCGGCAATGGCCGCGGCGAATTCCCACAGGAAAAATTCTTCGCCGAGATCGAGCGGATCCCGCAATGTGTGGCGCACCACAGGATGCCCAGCCGCTTCCAGCGCCGCGAGCTTCGACTCTGCATCGCTATTGTTCGCTGATTGCATCTGGATATAAACAAACACGCGATCATCGCCGTAAACGTCGGGCGGGCCCACTGGCTCTCCTACAACTGGCACGATGCCTTTGCCTTCCTTACCGGTGCTTTCGGCAATCAGGTGTTCAATCCACAGACCAAGTGAGGTCAGAGGAGCAGGTATTAGTAGCGTGAGCTTGTTACGTCCCGCGCTGGCGAGCGTAGCCAATGTCGCGCCCAGCCGCGCGCCGGGATTGTCGCTTACCGGGACCGAATCGGCGCAAGCTTTGCTCGCATTGCGGGCGCGTTCGAGCAGTTCCTTCACGTCCCCTCCCATGATCGCGAAAGGTACCAGACCGAAATACGACAGCGCGGAATAGGGTCCGCCAATGTCTGGAAAATCAAGAAAGATGCGCCGAAAGTGGCCGTGCGCAGCCTCCTTGGCCAGTTGACTTCCAGGGTCGGTAACGGCAACGAAATTCTCTCCGGTCGTATCACCTTTCATCCGCTTCACGCGATCGCGGAAATAGCGCTGCAACATCTGCGGCTCGGTGGTCATGCTGGATTTCGAGGCAACGATGAACAGCGTCTTGCTGACGTTAATATTCTGCTCAAGATGCCGGATCGCAGTAGGAACGGTCGAGTCGAGAACGTAGAGTTGTGGCGATCCCTCCTGCTTGCCGAAGGTGCTAGCCAGCACTTGCGCACACAAACTGGAGCCTCCCATACCGAGCAAAACGGCGAATTCGAAGCCTGCGCTCCTGGCTTTTTCCGTAAGCGCGCCGATTTCCGCGATGTGGGCTTGCATGCCTTCGGGTAGAGGGATCCAGCCCAGGGAATTCGCAATGGTAGCTTGATGTTCAGGGTCGCTCTTCCAGAGCGTCGGGTCTTTTTTCCAAAGGCGTGCGACGCATTGATCTCGCTCAATCCGCTCAAGCGTGCTGCGGAATTCGGGCCCATATTTGCCCAGCGATGCCGTACGTCGGCCCGCAGTTCCGTCCGGTTCTCCTGACAATGCAACGCTGCCCATGAGTACCTCCTACGCGGTGTTTCACTGCCGCAGCGACGACGAGATGTGCTTAGCCGTAGCTTTGAAGGGGCACGCCTTCAGGCGTGCCATTAACTGGAGGAGAAGAATTCCGGCATTAGCCGCTGAGGAAAACAAGGCCTCAGGGCCTAAAGGCCTGTCCTTCTTAAGAGTCCTGACGGCACGGCTGAAGCCGTGCCCCTTCAATGCCGCACTCAGCAACTTAGCGTTGCCGCAACAGATGACACAGCGCCGACACTCGGTGCCGGCGCCGCGAAACCCCTCTATTGTAAGCCCGAATTGTTACGATTTTGTTTTCTTTATCACTTCACGAGCCCGGGCGACGACATTGTCGACCGTGAAGCCGTAGTGCTTCAGTAGGTCCTTGATCGGAGCTGAAGCACCGAAGTCGTTGCGGCCTACCACTACGCCCTCCGGTCCCACGTACTCCTTCCATCCCAACGTCGTCCCCGCTTCGACAGCCACACGCGCCCGCACCTCGGGTGGCAGCACCTGCTTCTTGTAGTCAGCTGATTGCTGTTCGAACAGCTCCCAGCAAGGCATGGAGACAACGCGCGCGTTCACGCCTTCTGACGCCAGTTGTTCATACGCGCCAAGGCAAAGCTGAACTTCAGATCCGGTGCCCATCAGGATGATGTCGGGCGTGCGGCCGGAATCCGCGAGAATGTACGCGCCCTTGGCCACGCCTTCAGCCGAAGCGTATTTATTGCGATCGAACGTCGGGACGACCTGCCGAGTAAGCACGAGCGCAACCGGCTGGTTCTTCATCGGCATGATGACACGCCATATCTCGGCGACTTCGTTAGCGTCTGCGGGACGGAAGGTCAGCAGTCGTGGCACTCCGCGTAATGAAAGCAGCTGTTCGATCGGCTGATGCGTCGTCCCATCTTCGCCCAGACCTATCGAATCGTGGGTGTAGATAAAGATGACCGGAATGTCCATTATCGCGGCGAGACGAATCGGTGGCTTCATGTAATCGGAGAAGATGAAGAACGTCGCGGTGTAGGGCCGAACCCCTGAAAGCGACATACCGTTGGCGATGGCGCCCATGGCATGTTCGCGGACGCCGAAGTGGAAATTGCGGTTACCGTAGCTATTGCGCTCGAAGTCCCCACCATCCTTGATGATTGTCTTGGTTGAGGGATACAAATCGGCTGCGCCGCCGATCAGCCACGGCACCTTTGCCCCAACTGCGTTCAGGACTTTGGAGTTTGACTCGCGGGTAGCGATGCCCTTCGCATCGGCAGGAAAGGTGGGTATGTCCTTGTCCCAGCCGTCGGGCAAGGCACGATCCATCATCTGCTGCCAAGTTCTCGCGAGATCGGGAAACTCGCGCGACCACGCCTGATAACGTTCGTTCCAGTCACTCTCCAATTTCTTGCCGCGATCAACGGCCTTGCCCATGTACTCCTTAACTTCGTCGGGAACCAGGAAGTGCGCATCCGGCGGCCAGCCGTAGGCCATCTTTGTCAGGCGTACTTCTTCCTCACCGAGCGCCTCACCATGCGCTTCCTTGGTGTCCTGGCGATTTGGCGAGCCCCATCCGATATGCGTATCCACGATGACGAGCGTCGGACGCGCCACTTCTTTCTGCGCCGCGCGGATAGCGACATCGACCAGATCCAGGTCGTTTACATCGCTGATATTCAGCACATTCCAGTGCCACCCGTGAAAGCGCGTAGCGACGTCATCGGAAAACGAAAGCGAAGTGGTGCCTTCAAGGCTGATGTGATTATTGTCGTAAAACCAGATCAGGTTCGACAGACCGAGATGTCCCGCGATCGACGCCGCCTCGTTGCTGATCCCCTCCATCAGGTCGCCATCGCTGCAGATGACGTAGGTACGATAGTCGAAAACGTCGTGACCACCCTTGTTGAACTGCGCGGCCAGCCAACGCTGCGCCATGGCGAAGCCCACGGAGTTTCCGCAGCCCTGTCCCAGCGGGCCGGTCGTAGTCTCCACCCCGGCAGTCAGTCGGTACTCCGGATGGCCGGGTGTCTTCGACGACCACTGACGGAACTGCTTGATGTCGTCGAGTGACAGATCGAAGCCGGTAAGGTGAAGCATCGCATAGAGCAGCATCGAGGCGTGGCCATTGGACAGTATGAAGCGGTCGCGGCCCGGCCAGTGAGGATTGCGGGGATTGAATCTCAGGTATCGGTCCCACAGCAAGAAGGTCAGTGGCGCCAATGCCATGGGAGCGCCTGGATGTCCGCTATTGGCCTTCTGCACCGCATCCATGGCCAGCGTGCGAATAGTATTAATGCAGAGATTTTCCAGATGCCGCTGGTCATCGGAAACATTCTCCGGACTGCGCTTCGACTCGACGCCGGTGCCGGCCTTCAGTCGTTCAGCCGTGGCGTCTTCCTTCTTTTGAACAGAAACATCAGCTTGACTACTCACCGGTTACCGCCTTTCTCTTGCTCATCGATACGCGTTGATATTCGTTTTGGCACGTCTTGAGTCGGCGCTATGCAGCTTCATCCAGACGTAGTTTTCTCCAGAGCTTTTCCCTGCTCGACTCGGACCGGATGCTCGACTTCGACCGTATAATCTTTGCCCTGCCACTGGTTGTCGACCGGCCAGCGGAAGGTGAATCGCAACGGCGCCTTCTGCGCCGTGTCGACCTGGATATCCACATACTCGATGCCCAGGGACGTTGGCGAAGAACTGGTATCGCGGGGCGTGCGCCATTCGTCATCGGTCCAGTGCAGCACAAATGGCGACGAGGCCACAATGCGCAACAACGCTCCTGCCGGGACCTTTCGCACCTGGCGATTGACCTTCCATACTTCGATTACCGGGCGCGGATTATCGTTGCAATAGCGTGCCGCAACCGGATTGATTCGGTCGAAGACTTTGTTGTCGACCATCGAGCGCAGCAATCTTACATATTCGGCGTGTGCCCACATCAGCGGAATGGCCGCTCCGGTGGCCTTCCCGAAAAACATGTGCTCTTCCGGGATATCGGGAGCATCCCAGATCTGCTCAGGGAACAGGCCGGCACCGGTCGCAAACCCTTCCACCGCTTTCAGGTAGACATCGATGTTTCGTCCCGCCGCGAGTTCGTATGTGGCGCGCTCCAGCGTCAGCAGCGGCCACGCATGTCCAACTCCCCAGGACTTAAACGAAGTTCCATCGGCACGCTGTCCGTATCCGTCGTGGTTGTATCGTTTCCAGCACGGTCCGGCGGGAGTATCGACTTTCAAAATGGCATCAACGACTTTCAGCGAGTCCTCAATGAGCCGGTCACCGGGTTTTCGGATGCCGAAGCGAACCAGCTCCAGGAATCCCGGATCCACTATCTGATTCGCGGGATACTGATACCGGTCGCCCGGCTTCTGATTGGCCAGGGTCAACTCGCCCATATCCGGATCCTCATCGCCCACGGAGCCATCCTGGCTGATGGCCGGATTGATGCGAACGTAGTGTCGCTTAATCTCTGGCAGCAACGTGCCTTGATTGGTGACGGTCCACTTCTCCACATGAGATTCCAGAAAATCGGCGTAGGTGCGCACGAAATCCGCGGAGGAATGGTCGCCGCGAGCGTCAAGCATCTCCGCAGCGCAGATCAGGGCCGCGATATTGCTCGCGAGGGTGGAAGGCGAGTAACCTCCGGCTTCTTCCCAGCGCTCCTCGCGCGTAGCCGGACCTTTACGAATCAGATACGCACATGCACGTACAACCGTGGTATGAGGATCGAATTCGCCGAGTGCGTCAGCTTTCCACAAGCGCCAAGCCAGGATGATAGGGAACGAGACTTCGTCCAGTTGCACACCAGTCCAGTAGGGATGACCATCAATCCAGAAGTTCTGGTAAAAGCCGCCATCCTCACCCTGGGCGATCGCCAGGTAGATCATGGCGCGCAACGGAGTTGTGGTGTCGCCCGCGGCCATCAGCGCACCGGCACAGTGAACCATATCGCGGGTCCAGACCAGATGGTAGCCACCCAGTTCGTCGTCGCTCTTATCTTCGCCCCAGGGAATGCTCAGGCTGGCGATCATCGCTCCGGGGTAGAGCTTGTCCTCATGCGCCAGCAGAAGGTTGATGCTGCGGGCGAATAAAGACGCGGCCGTGTTCGACACTTTATCGTGATTCATGTCGACCACCGCGAGCCGCTTGCGGGTGCGGTGCCACTGGTCAATGAAGCTTTTCAAGTTGGTTTGGAAGGGAATACATAGGGACTGGAAGAGAGTGGCGCTGGCGCTGTGGCGGCTACGGCCGAAGGCGAGGCCGAGGGTGAATTCATTACCCCGCGACAGGTCAACCTCTCCCGTAAGCGCTATGTTGCCATCGAGCGCAATGTCATATTCCCAATCCATCTTCAAGTTGTGCGCCAGGTCGGTCCAGCCATCACTGGCGCCCACATATCCGCAGGAGAGTTTGAGGAAGCCTGCTCGCGTCCCCAGGGCCATGTGCACGTTGTCGCGGTATGCTAGCAGGAAGCGTCGACCCTTCGCCTCAACGACTTCGCCATTGTTATGCCATCCTCCAATCTGCAGATGCGGCGCGCAAATGATGTATAGGTGCAGCCGTCCTCGCCACTCCGGCACCACGTTGAACGTAGTTCGGATGAGGAGGCAATTAAGATGCGGATCGCCAATAATCTGCTTCTCAATCACGTAGCGGCCAGCTGGGTCGCGGTTGGTGATCTTGAAACCCAGGGCGTCGGGATCGAGCAGTTCGATCGTGCTGATGGTGTTGCGGCGTTCGTCGTGGAAGAACGTTTCCCCGTCGCTGACCAGACACTGAAGATCACGAATCTGAGGAGTATCTATGCTCGGATAGTATACTTCGGTGTTCACGCCATTAGCCAAGGTGTACCAGAGCCGGCTGGATACCGAATAGGCAGTGCCAACCGCGTCTTTGGCGCCGCCTGTCCAACGCGGTTCAATGCCCGGAGCACCTGGAGCCGGATTTTTTCCTTTCAAGATGAATGTTCTCCTTGCATAGCCTTTGGATTTGAGAAGCTTAGCGCAATCGAAGTCTTGCGTGTGAGCGGAGCGTCTATTCTCTATGAGAAGGCTCGCTCAAGCCAACCGGTTAACGAATCTTCACAAAATTTTGCTCTCCAGTTGCTCAAGTTGTTTGATACTGTCCGCAGAGTCTTTTAGCAAGCTCGACGCGCGTTGGAAGTGTATCGCGGACGGCAAGGGCTGAGGAATTGGCAGAGATTGCTTGCTTTGGCGTTTAATGGCGCTGAAACCAAAGGATTTCGGAACTCTGCGATCTGATATCATGAAATACAACCGGAATGTGGCAATGCAAGCGTTCCGCACCGGTAATGCGTGAGTGGGGTAAATAGGCCACAACGGAACTTTATTCGTAACTGCAACCGGTGGGCGAGACCGGAAACTGAATATTCCTTGTTTGTTTGTGCGCCGCATCGTCGCTCCCAGTTATGACGTATGAAGTTAATATCTCGGCTCGCCAGTGCTCCGTGCTGAAGAAAAGTTCGCCAAGACCCGCCTGCTCATCCCTGTATCCGATTCGTTCGTTATCTTCCCGCCACGCGCTAACCCATCAAGCCTTAATTACACCAGGATGGCGTCCACGAAGGTCGTGGTCGCGGTATGAAACTATTCTCAAGAAAACCGTCCTCGCATCTTGCTGTGTCGATCCCGCCATCGAGGCGGCAGAGACGGGCGCTCAACGTAGTTTTGAGAAGGAGGAAAAGTAAGTGCAAATCGCAATCGCTTCCGATGAAGCCGGGCACGAAGCCAAGCAGCGGCTTGCCGCCAAACTGATTGCAGCCGGTCACGAGGTGATCGACGCTGCGCCGCCGGTACAGGATCAGAGCCGTGCCGACTACGCCGAGCAAGTAGCGCTTTCGGTGCTACGCCACGACACTGAGCGTGGCATCATCATCAGCAACCGCGGGGTTGGCGCATCCGTTGCTGCCAATCGCGTTCCCGGAGTCCGCGCCGCGCTTTGCAGCGATCCACATTCTGCTCATGTGGGCGCCAAGGTCGAAGGTATGAACGTTTTGGTGCTGGCGCTGCACTCATTAGATGAGGTTCGATCGCAGGAAGTGATCGATGCTTATCTGAATGCCACGCTGGCGCCCATCGAAGTGGTAGGCGGTTTACCGCCTCGCCGCTTGCAACGCGTGTTCTCGCATATCCGGGAGAACGTTGCCCGCGATTTGTCGGTGACTGAGTTAGCCCAAGTGGTGGGCATGAGCCAGTATTACTTCTCGAAGCTGTTCAAGATGAGCACGGGGATTACGCCTCATCAGTACGTGATGCGGCAGAGAGTTGAGCGCGCTCAGGAGTACTTGCGGGAGACACGAATGGCTCTGGCCGAGATCGCGACTCAGGTCGGCTTTGAGACGCAGAGCCATTTCACCAGTGTGTTTCGCCGCCTGGTGGGAGCGACGCCCAAACATTATCGCGAAATGCATCAGTCAATGCCGCAAGCTCCCGTCGTCTTACAGAAGCAGCGGGAAGACGAGCAGAAGTCAGCGACGGCAGCGTAGGACGGAAGACGGATCTTCCAACGACAAGGCGCGGCCGTGGCCGCGCCTTATTTCTTTGTACATTCCCCAGGGCTATTGCTGCGGCTGCCGATTTGTAGGCTTCCGGATCTTGGTTACCGGATTCGGTTTCAACATCCCCGGCATTAACTCATTCACCAGTCCATCGGCGTGGTAGATGTTACGCAACGCCTCGGTGATCGAACGCGAATCGACTTCCACCGCGCGCGACACTTTATCGCTGTACTCGAAGTTCCCCGCCAGCATCTGGATGTTGCCGTCGAAGATGATCCCGACCACCTCACCTGCTTTGTTAATCACCGGGCTGCCGGAGTTGCCGCCGATGATGTCGGCTGTGGAAACAGTGTCGAATGGCGTTTGCAGGTTGATAGCCGACTTGTACTTGATCCAGCTTTCGGGAAGCTGATACGGCGGCTTGCTGTCGTGTTCAGCGGCATGCTGGTAAGCGCCACCCATGGTGGTGAACCAGGAAACGTCTTTGCCGTCGAGCTTGTAGCCTTCGACGGCGCCATAGCTCAGCCTTAAGGTAAAGGTCGCATCGGGCGGAATGCTCAAGCCCTTCTGCGCAAAGAGCGCTTTGCCGATGTTAGCGCCGCCCTGGCGCAGGACCGACTGTACCTGATTTTCGTCGCGGTTGTGAATGGCTTCGGCATCCGGCTCAACTTCCCGCATCATAACGATCAGCGGATCGGTGCTAGCATTGACCGCGGCCGCGCCGCCTTCAAAGAGCTGTTTGCGCACGGCAACATCTTCGAGCTTGGTACCCTCAATGACTTCCTTGGCACGCTCGTCAGGAGTTTTGCCGGCCAGCGCCTTCTGCACATCGGGATTGCCGGCGCCCAGTTCGTCCCGCATCTCGGCCAGGCTCTCGCTTAGCAACACCTGCTCCAGGGATTTGTAGATAGGCGCTGTGGAGAACAATTGCTGCTCCAAAGTCGGCAGTCGCGAATCCTGATACTCGCGAATACGCTGATCGTTCGGCTTCTGCCTTTGGTATGCAGCCCGCACGATGGAACGCGCATAGCGCGGCAGATCGCCGCGGAAGCCGCCCATGCCATCGACATAGGCTAGCGGCTTATAAATCTCCTTCTGGACATCGACCGCCGTGGCGATCTGCGCCCAAGGGTCATCGAACTGCTGTTTGCGCTCCGGACTGGAGTTTACGAATTGCTGCAGGCTCTTTTCGTCGGCAGCCTTCTTGGCCATCAGCTCGGCATCCTTCAGCCCATCTTCGTAGCCCGTGATGGCCTTGAACCCATTCTGCAGCCCGAACACATCGCTCTGCGCCTCGCGTTCGTTCTCCGCCGATTGCGCGCTGAACTTTTGCAGCACGTCGATGCGGCGGGTGAGGGAGCTGAGCGCCAGGGGGTATTGATAGTCGCGCAGGAACGCGAGCTGGTCCATCGTGAGCTGGCGGGAAGTGCGTCCGGGATTGCCGGAGACGAAAACCAGATCGCCTTGATTTGCGCCGTTGGGCGACCACTTCAGATAATTTTCGATCTTCGCCGGCTGGCCATTTTCATAAGCGCGGAGGAACGAGATGTCGAGATCATAGCGGGGATACTCGAAATTGTCGGGATCGCCGCCGAAGAAGGCGATGGAGAACTCAGGCGCGAAGACCAGCCGGATGTCATCGTATTTTTTGTATTTGTAGAGGTTGTACATCGCACCCGAATACAGAGTGACGACATCACAACGAATGTTGCCCTTGGAGCATTGCTTCTCGAGCGAGGCGATCTCTTCGCGCTGCGCTTTGCCCGCGTCCGCAGTCGACATTCCCGGCTTCACCGCGGCATTCACCATCGCGGTAACGTCTTCAATATTCTCCAGCACCACAAATTCCATCCCTGGACACTTGCCTTCATCGGCGTGGGTGGGCGCATAGAAACCCTCCTTCATGTAGTCCTTGGTGCTGGTGGAAAGATCGTGAATACATTCTTGTGCAATGTGATGGTTGGTGAAGATCAATCCATCGGGTGAGACGAAGGATGACGATCCGTTCGGGGCGCGAGCCGAGGAGAGCCGCACGTGATCAAGCCACGCCTGATCGGGCGCGAAGCCGTATTTGGCTTGTACTTTGTCTTTAGGGAATGCATTGAACAGCCACATGCCCTCGTCGGCATAGATGGCGTTGCCCATGAAGAAGACGAGAAGAGCGAATACGATCACAGCTCGTTTCATTAAGACTCCGGAGGCGGAGAATCCGCGGATTTGGCGTCGGCTGGTGTCCGGCACAGGGAGCTCCGGACAGGTAAGCAAACCCTTGACTATAACTCTGGACCGACCGGTGGGCAATGACAGCGCCGGGCTCGTCACAGCTGTCCGCAGCGGGCGTCACAGGTACACCTAACCAACGTGCCGGTCCGAACGCAAGGCGGGAATGAGGAATTCAGACTCCGTGGACGTCTGCAGATACAAGCCAAAGCCTAGAAGAGCTTGCGGCGCACTACTCCTGCGAAACCGATGACTCCGGAGGCAAATAGCGCCAAGCTGGCCGGTTCAGGAACCGAGCCGCTGCCACCGTTACCGAGGATCGTAAACGCTTCCGAAGGGATGGAGCCGGTAGGACTAAGCCCGGCCAACGAGGGGCAGCCTTCGGAATGGCAACCGATGCCGCTGTTCTCGTCCCAGTAAACGGCAGTGCCGCTGTCATCCACGGCGTTCTGCAGGTTCAGCCAATATGTGCCAGCGTTCAAGATTGGGCCATTGAAGCTGGCGGTTTCGGTACAGACGTCGTAGTTAAACTGGTTCAGAGCGCAACCGGACTGGGTGACATTCACCTGCTGATCGAAGTAAGTCGTTCCACCTTGCAATTCGGAGGTCATCCAGACGTCAACCGAATCGAGCGTCGTACCTGGCGACAGCCAAGCCCCGAACTGCACTCCAGTGAGCGTGCCAGGACCGGTGCCGGATATGGTGAAGCTGTCACTGACGACGAAGCCAAAATTGATGGTCCAGGCGTCCGTGTTGCCGTTGATAGGACCGTTTTCATAGAGCGCCTGTGCGACAGCAGGAGCTACATTGGCGATTGCAAAGGCCGTAAGTAGGAGGAGAGTGCATGTTGGAATGCGAGCGTTCATGATGATCCTGCCGAACTGCGATGAGGACACGTGGTTTCTGGCGAGCCAAAAACGTGCACATTTTACATCTGTCCAAGTCGTGCGAATTGAAAAATTGCTACCCTTTGGCGGGCGCCTGCCGGAAGGAGATTATGGGTAGCCGCGGCCGGGAGTTCCGAGCTATTTGACTACCGTCACCTGAAACTGCACGGCAATGGATTTTGGGGGATAGCAGGCGCTGTGGTCGCACGCCTGGAAGCGCAGTTCGCCTTTCACCGGATAAGTTCCTGCCGAGACGTTAGGCGCCGTCTTGAGAACAGCATCGATGCTGAAGTCGCCGCTGTAGACACTCAACTTCTCATCGGGCGAGAAGGCAAAACTTACATCCTGACCAGCGGGATATTTCACATCCGCCAGAGTCACCTGGTTGGGCACGGTCAACTTCAACACGGTGGGGATCAGTAGCGGAGACTTAGGGGTATGGGAATTGATATGGAATTCGGAACCGATCCGGAAGTCCAAACTGACATCTTTGCTGGCCCCGGCTCGCACCTGCACATTCCCAATCGGTGCCATTTCTACCGGCGGTTTGTCATTAAAATCTTGCGCCAGCGCAATGGCAGCCAACACGAGCACGGCGACCGCGACAGTTGCCCGTCTCATTGCGCCGCATCCTTAGCTGCTGCCTCTTTCGCAGCTATCTTGCCTTCGGCTTCCATCTGATTCTGTAGCGCGCTCGCCGGCTTGTACGTCGTATCCAAAGTTTTCTTGACTGCCTGTTCAATGTCCTTGCGATCGAGCAGCCCGGTCATCTTGTCCACGATAGTTCCGTCGCGTCCGATATAAAACGTAGTCGGCAAATACTCCACGTCGCCATAATCATCGGACACCTTGTCCGTGCCCAGCAGCACCGGATAGTTAACTCCGATTTGGTTCGCGAACTTGGCTATGGTCGCAGGTTCGGAATCATCCATAGCCACGCCCAGCACCACCAGGCCGTCCTTGCGATACTGTTTCTGCAGGTCTTCGAACCACGGCATCTCGACCTTGCAAGGTGGACACCACGTAGCCCAGAAGTTCAGCAGTACAGCTTTGCCTCGATAATCCGATAGCTTCACCTTGCTGCCATCCAGCGAGAGCAGAGTGAAATCCGGTGCCTGCACGCCTTGTACATTGCCAACCAGTTTGATGGGTCCATGCTTGCGAGACCGATCCAAATACTTGCCGCTGGCCAGCATCGCCAAAATCGCTACAAACAACGCCACGAAGACAATTGCATTTCGTTTCAAAACCCACCCCTACAACGCCGCAAACCGGTTCAGGAAGGACAAGTGGCCTGAAATCCATGTGAGATTGCCCACGAAGATCAACACGCCAATGGCGATTAAGAGTATACCGCTGCAGACCTCCACGGCGTGCAGATGGCGGCGAAAGCGTCCATAAAATGTGAGAAACCTATCGACTCCCAGTGAAGTAAGCAGAAACGGGACCGCCAACCCCAAAGAATATACAGCCAGCAGAATAACTCCTTTGAGCACCGTACCTTGCGCGCCAGCCAAGATCAGGATGGTCGTTAGAATGGGGCCGATACAGGGTGTCCAACCAAATGCGAAGGCGAACCCCACGGCGAACGAGCCCGCCACACTGGCACTGCCTTTGACGTCGTGCATCCGCTTATCGGCATAAAGCGCTTTAATTTTCAGAACTCCGGTCAGGTGCAAGCCAAAAACAATGACGATGATGCCGCCAATCTTTGCCAGCTCCCTGTGATAGTCCTGAGCGAGTTGTCCAATGCCCGTGGCACCCGCTCCCAGCGCGATGAACACCACGCTGAATCCCAGAACAAAGGTGATAGAGTGCAGCATCACGGTGCGCAACATGCGGCGCTCAGGCGTTTGCAGATCCTCGACGCTGGCTCCCGATATAAGCGAGACGTAGCCCGGTACCAGCGGCAGCACGCACGGGGAAAGAAAAGATAAGATGCCCGCCAGGAATGCAGCGAGGGGCAGCGGCAGGTTGTGCATGGCTTATTGTAGCAACGCGATGGCGGTGTTTCTGTTACGAAATTGTTTTCGCCACGCCCGCTCTCCTTCACTACAGACGCGAAAAGCGGCGAAAAGTTACGCCAGGGTAGGCGACTTTGCGATCTCGCGCCGGGGAAAAACAATCTTTGGCTTGCGTAAACCCGACCAAGTCTCGGAAATGACGATGGAATCGCCGGGATTGTGCGGATCGTATTTGACGGAAGCTGGCAGGCCCAGCCGGCAGGAATACAGATCGATGAACTGGCGGAGATGAGTCACGTCCTGCGATGCTTCGTAGGTTACGCCCGCCACATCATAGGTGTAGACCAGAAGAATCATCTGCTGCCCGGTAGCGTCATCCTCCAGTTCCAGAACGTCAATGACGTTGCCGTCGATGATGCGGCCGCCCAGTGTGAGGTCTCTACGGCGTTCGCGCTCCAGCTCGTCCGATGACTTCTTCTCCTTGCGCGACAGCAGAGCATAGCCCACGATGGCCGCCGTAGCGCCGAATGCGAGGATGGGATACAACCGAAATGAGTTCATGGGAGCCGCTGCGGAATTTAGCTCCAAGATAGCGGGAACAGATGCAGAAGTGAACAGAAAAGTTTGCGAGGTCGAAATCCTATGGCCCGCACGCCGGATTTTCGCAGTGGTTCTGCCGCGGGCTAGAGCCCGCTTGTCCCACAAAAAGACGCTTGCGGGCACGACAGAAGTGATGCCCTGATACAAAGCATCAATGCAGACAGAAATGCTTGAGGGCCGCTTCAGCCGTGCCGATAAACCTTTTAGTGTTGCCATCGTCCAGTTTGAGGGCGACGTCACGACTTTTGTCATGCTAAGAGCTAACGGCTAAGGGCCAGGAGCCTTGCCGAAAGCGCAGAGCGAACAATGGCCTTCTGTGTTAACCTCGTTCCGCCGGAAGTGCCTTCTTTTTCAAATCAACATGCCCTCGGCCCCGCCGCTGCGCTCTCTATGAAGAGCCAAATGTCCCCACTCGCCGGGTCTTCAGCGGAAACGGACGGCGTACAATCTGCCGCACCAGTTCGCCGCTCTTCCGCATGGCATCAATCCGTGCGGTTCGACGTTGCGATCGCACTGGTTGCCGGCTTCTTTTACGCGCTGCTCGTCATGGGGCCGCGGCCGCTGAATCCACGCAACGTGAACTGGGTCGCCTTCGATCCCGCGTATCACTACATCGGCTGGGAGCTGTACCGACAGGACCCGCATGTTCACTGGCCTCTGACTTACACGGACAGGCTCGGTTATCCGAAGGGCGAGTCAGTGGCGCTGCTGGATTTGAATCCGCTGATGGCGGTGGTGCTGAAGCCGCTGTCGCCGTTGCTGCCGGAGCCCGCGCAGTACTTCGGCATCGAGGTGATTCTTGTCTGCGCGCTGCAATTCTTCTTTGCGTTTCGGCTATTTCGATTGTTGATCGGCGCCCCTGCCGCTCGGGACTTCGCTGATCCACAAAGCAGACCAAGCTCAACCCTGCTCGGCGTAACGTTGTGCAGTGCGTTCTTCTTACTGGCGCCTCCGCTGAACTATCGTTTCTGGGGGCATTACTCGCTAAGCAATCAATGGCTGCTCGTCGCAGGATTGTTCGTATTCGCGCAGGCGCAGCAGCAATCGCCGCGAGCGGTCCGGCGATTTGTGATCTCAGCTGCGGTTCTGACCGCAATCGCCGTCGGCACCAATCCTTATCTCGCCTTTGAAGTTCTGATGCTGATGATCGCGACGGCGGCAAGTCTTCTGTGGCAGAAGAGGATCAGCCTGGCGCGATCTGCCGCGGTGGCCGGACTGCTGGTCGCAATCGGATTTGTCGTGTCGTATTCGCTGGGACTGGTGATTAGCGGAGGCAAAGGATATGCCAGCGGCGGCTATCGCGATCTGTCGATGAATCTGCTGGCGCCGTTCGATCCCCGCGGCTGGACGTCCATAATTTTTCCGCAGTTGCCGGGAGCGAGCGCCGGCCAATACGAAGGCTACAGCTACCTTGGCGCAGGCGTTCTCATTCTTGCGGCAGTTGTCGTGGTGGCCGCGATTATCTTCCGCGGCAAATTGCAGAGGCCAGACAAGCGATGGCTGGTTCCGCTGGCCGGCTGTTGCCTGCTGCTCACGCTGCTGGCGCTTTCAACCAAAGTTACGTTGGGCGCAAGCACAGTTGTCGATTTCGATCCTGCCGGGAAATATTCTCCTTATTTCGCGCCTCTGCGGGCAAGCGGGCGTTTGTTCTGGGCGCCGTATTATGCGATTCTTGCCGCGATACTCGCCGCACCCTTTTTCCTGTTTCGCAAAACCTGGGCAAATCTGCTGATTGCGGCGGCGCTGGTTCTGCAATTCGCCGACACCAGTGCGCTGCGCGAATGGGTGCGAACCACCATCAGCGAAGAGCATCCTTCGCCGTTGAAGTCGCCGATCTGGTCGCACCTGGGAGCGCAGCACGAGAACCTGATCGTTCTGCCTGCGTGGCAATGCGCACACAACGCATCGCCAGGAGGCCCAGAAGGTTATCGGATATTCGGATTTCTCGCCATCCAGCAGAAGATGCGGATCAATAGCTACCAGTCGGCGCGCTACACAGGAGTGGCGCAGGATTATCACTGTTCGCAAGCCCTTGCCGAAGTGTCGCAGCAACCGCTCTCGCCTGATTCGGCATATGTTGTCACGCCGGAAATTGCCGCAGCCATCGCCCAAGGTTCCACGGGCCCAGGAAAATGCCACGATCTCGATCACTTCATCCTTTGCTCTGCAAAAACAGATTTCGGATTGAGTCCGGTGCTGATGACTGCCGAAGAGCGGGTCGAAAACGCGGTTGCCAATCCGGGCTTCGAGGACGGCACGGTTGCGCCGTGGTCTACGAACGGCGCAAAGGCCGCGGTTAGCACGGCAACCGCGCACGGTGGGTCGTACAGTTTGGCCGAAACCGGAGCGGGCGCGGTCTACCAGGACATCAATGGCTTACAGCCAGGCGCGACCTATACGCTTTCCGGTTGGGTGTCGGCTTCGCCCGGCTCGGCGATCAGTGCGCAGCTCATAATCTACAATCCGACCGACAATCTCACTGCTTCATCGGCGGTGATCGGCTGTACTCCTGCTTGGCAGCGGCTGTCGCGTTCCTTTACCGTGGGACGTGAGGGTGCGATTCGCATTTACCTTACGCGCAGTCCCGGGGATGGCACGGTGTATTGGGACGACATTCACATCAGCGCAGCCGGTAACGTGGAAAAGGGACCCCAGTGAATACGACCTCGACCGATCCCAAACAGGCTGCACCGGCTGCGCAAACGCTAAGCTTCGGCAAGAAGCTTTTGTTGCTGGTCATCTCTGTTCTGTTCTGTCTCGTGATATTTGTCCTGCTCGATGCCGGGTACAGTTTCTTATCCCGCAAATCATCGGTGCCTCCGCCGTCGGAAATCTTCGGATGTTTAGCTCCCGATCCTTTGCGCAACCTTTCGTTCCAACCTTACTGCTCCACCACGCGGGCATGGGGCCGCGAGAGATACACGCTCAATGTGGACAGTCGCGGCTTTCGCGATAAAGAGATCCGAGTGGTTCCCGACACCGATCCGCGTCCGCGTATTCTGATGCTGGGGGACTCGTTTACCGAATCGATGGGACCATGGGACGAGAGCTTTGTGGGCCGCATCGCGGCGCGCTTCCCCCAATATGACGTCCTCAACGGCGGTGTGGGAGGATACTCTCCTTCGAACTACCTCAACACCGCGCGCATAGCGCTGCACAGCGGTTTGGATTTCGACGAGGCTATCGTCTTCATCGACATGTCCGACGTGCAGGACGAAGCCGCTTTATTCCACGACAAAGACGATTCCGGCGCCGTCGCCGTGGCCAGGTATCAGTACCATTACCAGGACTGGTACTCGAATCTACGGCGCTTCGCTATGAAGTACCTGGTACTGACCAATTACATTTGGGAATTGGTGGAGCGCCAGTGGGTCGGCTCCGGTCACTACTTTCTCGATCACGGCTTCAACGGCAACGTCTTCGATCTCGACCGCTCCGGCTGGACATACCGGAAAGTCGCCGAGGACAAGCCGTTCGAACTGGGATTCGCGCCGCTGGGAGTGGACGCCGGCATCGCCAAAGAAAAGCGCAAGATGGATCTGCTCTATCAGGAGCTGGCGAAGCGCAACATACCGATCAGCGTGGTGGTCTATCCCTGGCCGGCGCAGTTGATCTATGACAACGTTGAGTCGCGGGAAGTCACTATTTGGCGCGATTGGTGCGAAGGCAAGTGCAAGCGCTTCATCACTGCGTTTCCGGAATTCTTCGCGATCAAGGAACAGTGTCCGAAGTCGCAGCCGGGCTGCTGGTATTTGAAGGAATGGTTCTTCGGCGATATCCATCTCGGCCCGGGCGGAAATGCGATCGTCGCCGACGTGGTGAGCAAGAATCTTGAATCCGTGCCGCCGGTAAAGCACCCGCCGAAAAGTACGTCGGATGTGCGGTAGGGCTCAATCGGCCGGAAATTCATTATCTGCCGCCATCTTCCGTCTCGCTTCGCGTGACTCGACCCCGCCAGTTCGAACTTGCTCGCCAATCACGCGGCTTTCCACCGCTGGCGAGGGATACCAGCTAAAATCAGAGATTCACTTGCAAGCGGGCTCCACGCGGTCATGAACCTTTGGGCACCTTGGTGCGTATTACAGTAAGGCCCTCTGAAAACAAAACCAACAGCAGCAGAGAAACCGAACTGAAGTGTAGTTCCAGGAGACACACAATGTTCGTTTGTAATTTGGTGAGGTCGGCGGCTCGCAAGGCATTCTGGCTGGGATGCGTAGGTCTGCTGGCGATCGCAAGTTGGGCGCAGGATACCAATTCGCCAAGTACGCAGGACTCCACATCGCAAAGCGCGCAGCCGGCTACGACCCAAAGCTCGAGCGCATCGCAAGGTACGCATGCGAGCATGCCGCCGTTGACGCCGCTGCCGCAGGCGCCGGCGCCGCAGCACAACGTGCCCTTGTACTCGAACCAGAATTATTCCAAGCCGCTATCGGGATTTCCTAATTTCATCGCGCCGTATACCGTGCGTCATGTACCGCCGGCGAACTTGACCAACTCCGCGATGACCGACAAGCTATTTCACGATGGCGAGATATTCTTGTCGATTAACGATGCGGTTGCGATGGCGCTGGAGAATAACCTCGACGTAGTCTTGCAGCGTTACAACCTCTCCATTGCCGACACGGATCTGCTGTTGACCAGTACCGGCAACTCGGCACGCGGCGTAGCTACTAGCGTGGTGCAAGGCACGCAGGGTGGTGCGCTGGGAGCGACGTCGGCCGGAGGCACGGGCAGTTCCACTACCGGAGCGACGGGGACCGGAGCTGGAGGCACACAGGTTGGAACAGGCGGCGCGGGCGCTGGAGCGGCGGGCATCGTGGTTTCGACGCTTGGCGCAGGCCCGCCGATCGACAACTTTGATCCAGTCATAAGCGGGACGCTGCAAGGCGAGCGCGCCGCGATTCCTCAGACCAGCACGGCATTTGTCGGCGTGCCCACCCTGACGCAAAACACCAATACCTACAACTTCGGTTATACCCAGGGTTTTTCCACCGGCACGCTGATGAGTGTGACCTTCGATAACAGCTATTACACCAGCAACAACGTCTTCAATTTGGTGAACCCGACGCTCACTCCCAGCTTCCGCTTCCAGTTGCGCCAGCACCTGCTGCAAGGCTTCGGCTTCGATCCCAACCTGCGCTGGATCCGCATTGCGCGCAATAATCGCGAAATCGCCGACGTCGTCTTCCGGCAGCAGATTATGACCACGGTTTCACAGGTGGAAAATATCTACTGGGACCTGGTCACGGCCTATGAAGCAGTCAAGGTAAACGAGCGGCAATTGCAGCTGGCCAACAAAACGCTTTCGGACGATCAGGAACAGGTGAAGATCGGAACCCTGGCGCCAATCACGTTGGTCCAGGCGCAGAGCGGTGTGGAAACTGCCAAGCAAAACCTGATTATGGCGCAAACTAATCTTCAGCTGGAACAATTGCTGATGAAGAACGCCATCACCAAGAACACGGAAGACCCAATGCTGGCGGCAGCGCCCGTGATTCCCACGGACACATTGCGACCCAGCGAACAATACGAAGTGCGGCCGGTGGAAGAGCTCATTCAGGAGGCATTGCAGGCGCGTCCTGAGATCGCTTCGGCTCGCATCCAGCTGACCAATTACGAGATCTCACGCAAGTCTCTGAGAAATGCGCTGCTGCCGACTCTGGATGTTTTCGCTTTCTATGGCGCTTCGGGTCTGGCCGGACCGCAGAACCCGGCGATTCCCACCTGCCCGGTCACGAATATCTTTGGCGAATGCTATCAACCTGGGCTGGTGCCAACAACATATGGGACGGCATTTTCCAACATGTTCAACAGCTCCGCGCCCGATAAAGGGATCGGAGTGAACCTGAACATCCCGCTGCGGAACCGCGCTGCGCAGGCGAACCAGGTCCGCTCCGAGCTGGAATATCGCCAGCAACAGGTCGCCTTGCAGCAGATGGAAAACACCATCACGCTGCAGGTGAGACAGGCGCAATTCGGATTGCAGAACAACTATGCTGCGCTCCAGGCGGCGATTGCGGCTCGCGATTACGCGAAGGAAAATCTGGACGCGGAGCAGAAGAAGTTCAGTTACGGAGCGTCAACTCCTACGCTGGTGCTGCAGGCCTCCAGCAATCTAACGCAGGCGGAATCCAACGTCCTCAACTCGGCCGCGAATTATGAGAAATCCAAAGTGTTGCTGGACTATTACACGGCCGAAACTCTCAGCAAACTCGGCATCGATATGAAAGACGCCGAGTCGGGCAAAGTGAAGCACACGCCGGCAGTACCGGGTGTGGTGCCAGCGAATGTTCAGAACATTCTGGCCACTCCGCCCAGTGCCGCGTCTCAGAATCCTGGGATGGCAACGCCGGAAGCGCAGCCCAATCCGCAGCCGCCGAGCACGACTCCAGGCGCGCCTCCACAGGAGAACACGGAACCGCATCGGTAGCTCTGCTGCCAACCTCGCTACCCAAAGGCCGGAACTCGAAGCTCCGGCCGTTTGTGTGTCTGATTAGGAGACACACTTTTGAGGGCAAAAAAGCCGGAGCTAAAAGCTCCGGCTTAGGAAGGGACTGAAAACGGTTAGCGACGCAGCTTCCGGCGAATGGCACCGAAGGTTGCTACCAATCCGGTTCCCATCAACAGGAAGGACGAGGGCTCTGGAACGGTCGAGCCACTGGTGCCAATAACGTCGAAAGCACCCGCGGTCGAACCAGCAAAGCTGCTCCAGTTGCAGCCCGATGCACTACCTTCTGCACAGCCGCTGCTGGCCTGCAGAAGCGTATCGGTAGCGCCCGTGGTGTTCAAGTTCCACGCATCCCACAGGGTAGAACCTGTGGTCATGGGTCCCATTACCAGGAAGTACGACTGTCCGGCGGTGAGATCGATGCCGGTGATCCCGGTGATGCTCAGGAGACCGCAGCAACCGCCAAAGGTCTGGCTGACGGTCAGGTTGTTCCACTGTCCGAGCAGGGTGCCTGGCAGGTTGTTGCTCGAGGTGTACAGGGCGGCGAACATCGAATTCGTACCGGTAACGTAGCCGACGCCGATGTCAATCTGCGTAACCGCTCCCGTCGACCCTGCGGTGAAGTTTCCACCGTCGTAGTAATAGGTGCCGAGAGTTCCAGTTCCGCCCATCGTCCAACCTTCGCAGCAGTCGTATACGTTCCCTGTAGGTCCGAGATTTGAATAGAATGTGGTTTGAGCCATCGCCGGTAGACTACTCACGCAGAAAGCGAGGGCCAAGAGACAAAGCGACCACGCAAGCTTCTTCATTAAGGGGTTTCCTCCGTCACCAACAAGCAGCTTGAAAGTTCGGGGCCCACTAGCTAGCAGGAAAAGCTGCGGTTCCAGCTTGTTCCCGCTCCTTACTCGCGTCTGGCAAGGGATCCGGTGGAAAGCACCAATCCCCAGAGAACTCATGCAATTCGATCTCCGCTCTAAGCTGTTAAGAATAAAAGGCAGGACTAATTCTCACGTGCAGCGCGTTGCAGCATTATTGCCAAAATGTTCCTAGGCGGGGAGCTCGTGCCGCAGCGGATCGCGACGAAAAAAGCCGGGGCGAACTCCGGCTTGAGTCAAAACTGAGAGACGATTAGCGCGTAAGCTTTCGGCGAATGCAGCCAAATGCGCCTACCAAGCCAAAGTTCGGGGCCGACTAGCCAGCAGGAAGAGCTGGGATCCAGCCTGTTCCTGCCGCCTTCTCGCGCCTGGAGCGGCATCCGGCAGAGCCCGAATCCCCCACAGAGTCCTGGGAATTCGATTTCCCCTCTAATTCATTAAGAATAAAGGCATGACTAGTTCTCTCACATGCCGCGTTCTGCAGCATGATTGCCAAAGCATTCCTAAGTGAAGCTTGCGGTCGAGCTGCCTGCCAACAACAAAAAAGCCGGGGCGAACCCCGGCTTGAATCAAACTGAGAGACGATTAGCGAGTATGCTTCCGGCGGATGCTGCCGAATGCTCCAACCAAACCGGTTCCCAGCAACAGCAAGGAGGACGGCTCGGGAACGGTCGAACCGCTGCTCCCGATCACATCGAACGCGCCCAGCGGATTGCCGGTTCCGTTGTTGTTCCAGCTGCAACCATTGCCGCTGCCGTTCTGGCAACCGCTGGTGGCATAGTAGTCTTGCCCGTTAACGCCTTGGCTGTTCCAGTTGAACACGTCAAAGGTGGTGCCGGTTAGACTCATCGGACCAATGACTATGAAGTACGACGTGCCCGAAGTCAGATCCAGCCCGCTGATCCCAGTAATTGAAACCAAACCGCAGCAGTTTCCAAACGTCTCGGTGGCGGTCAGGTTGTTCCACTGCATGATCTCTGTTCCCGGAAGGCTGCCGCTGGCGGTGTAAAGAGCGGCAAAGAACGAGTTCGCGCCGCCTGCAGTGCTGACTGCGAGATCGATCTGGCTAACCGAGCCAGTCGCCGTTGCGGTGAACTCATTGGCGGCAGTGAAGTACTCGCCAAGGGCCCCGCTACCCGCGACCGTCCAGCCAGTGTCTCCGTTGTAGGCGTTCCCAGCTCCGAGATCTGAGAAGAATGTTGTTTGAGCCATCGCCGGCAGGCTTACGCACAGCGCGAGGGCCAGTAGACAAAGCGACCATCCAAATTTCTTGTTCAAGGACTCCTCCTCCGCTTTCCGCTGAAACATCTCGAGGTGTTTCGACAGGGCCCTAACTTCCAGCAAGAAGCGGATGAGCTCAATACCTGCTTCTTGCCAATAGTTCTCCCCAAGGAAATCCTCTCGGGGATAGACTTACTCATCATCGTTACTTGCAATCCTGCTTCCGCAGTAAAACGGTGATAAGAAAGCTAATTCCGGACAACCGAGTGCAACTGCTTGCAGTAGTGTTCCCAAGGTTTTCCTCAGCTCCTTCCTCCAAAGTGACATATGCGGAATGAAGCAAGATGCCACTGAAGTGTAGGCGCTGCGCCGGTTTTGATTTGTGATATGGGCAGCCTTGGGAACCCTCACGGCTCCGGCCACTGGAACATCGGTGGCTTACTGTGAACTCCGCCGGAGGCATTACAATGTACATTACCTTCTGAATCTCGCTCCTTTGATCTTGCCAATCCACACGCCAGATAAATTGATCATCGCAGGAGGCACATCAAAGGACTGCTTTGCGGCACCACCGGTGGGTGGCTTTGAATCCAGCCTTACTCGTCGCGAAGTGCTCTCGCTATTGGCCAAAGGAGCGCTCGCTCTGCCGTTCGCGAACGGCCAGATCTATGCGGCCGTTGCCGAGCCGCAGCTTTCCCAATCCCAGGCTATTCCCCCGGATTGGCGCCTTACCGACGACGAACTCCTGGAGGAGATCGTCAGCCGCGCGTTTCTCTTCTTCTGGAACGAAGCCAGTCCGCATACTGGCCTGGTGCGCGACCGCGCTCTGGCCGACGGCGGTCCTGACCCGCGGCGCGTGGCCAGCATCGCCGCCACTGGGTTCGGTTTGGGCGCTCTTTGCATTGGACACAAGCGCGGCTATCTCCCACCTCACCAGATTGGAACCCGCGTCGTCAAAACGCTGCGAGCTCTGCTCTACCACGTCGAGCAGGTCAATGGATTCTTCTATCACTTCCTTGACATTGAGACTGGCAAGCGGGCACGAATGTCGGAAGTCTCACCTATCGACACCAGCATCCTCTTATGCGGCGTACTCATGGCGCGCGAATACTTTGACGACGCGCAAATCACCCAGCTGGCGAACGCGATTTACCGGCGCATTAACTGGCCCTGGATGCTGAACGGTGGCACAACTTTTGCGATGGGCTGGACGCCGGAGTACAAATTCATCGGCGCTCGCTGGGATGTGTATTGCGAACTGATGATGATGTATCTACTGGCCATTGGCGCTCCAGTGAACAACATTCCGCCATCGTCCTGGAATGACTTCTCACGGCCGACCATGGAGTTCGAAGGCTATTCCTATATCAGCGCCGCCGATCCGCTGTTTGTGCATCAGTACTCGCATGCCTGGTTTGACTTCCGAAACGTGCGCGATCAGTATGCGAACTATTTCGAGAACTCGGCTATTGCGACCTACGTTCACAAGCTATTTTGCCTTTCGCTGCGCTGGCGCTATCCCGATTACAACGACAATACATGGGGCATCACCGCATCCGACTCGCGTCTCGGTTACCAGGCCTGGGGCGGTCCGCCTGAGATCGGATACATCGACGGTACGGTTGTGCCCTGCGCCGCTGGAGGTTCAGTGCCCTTCTTGCCGAAGGAAACGATTGCGGTGCTGGCCAACTTCTACAGCAACTACGGCCTGCGGTCCTGGAAGCATTACGGCTTTGTCGATGCCTTCAATCCTTTGTCGACGTGGACCGACGTTGATGTTATCGGAATCGACCAGGGCATCACCATGCTGATGGTGGAGAATTACCGCACCGGCTTCATCTGGGAGTACTTCATGAAGGGACGCGAGGCGCGCAAGGCGATGAAGCTGGTGGGCTTCCATCCCGCCGCCTCGCAGGCTGCGGGAACGTAACAGGTTGCAGAAGAGCACAAGCCATCAGCGGTTGTCCAATCGCGTAGCAGTTGCCCCGCAGGATTGTCGAAATTGACCTTGCCGTCTTCGGATTTGAGCAAACCCCCAATTGTCAAACTGCCGTCACAGATTTAACGCTCCGAAGCGGAGAACTCAATTATCGAAGGGGCACTCTATGACAAGGACATCGATGTTTATCTTGCTGGCACTCGCGCTAGCGGTTCCAACCCTGCTGCTCGCTCAGAGCACAACCACGCAGCCGCCTACTCAAGCCAATCCTGGTATGGCGCAGCCGCCTGACCAGAACGCGCAACCGGAAGCCAGCGAGCCGGCACCGACGCAGCCAGACCAGGCCGCCGGAAACAGCGGCAATGGAGTGAACTCTCAAGCTCAAACGTTGTCCGGAACAATCAGTGCTGATGGCAAGACATTAACCTGCAGTAACACTACTTATAACATCAGCAATCCGGCTTCAGTGAAGGCCTACGCCAACCAGCCCGTATCCGTTGAATATGAAATGGACACGAATAACTCAATCCGGATCACCAGGATCATCCTGCAGCGTCCGCAACAGTGAGTTGAGTTTTGTTTGGCAGGAAAGATTGGCGGAAAAAAGCAGGGCGGGAGTCTTCCCGCCCTGGGTTCGGTATCTAAAGAAGATCGTTACTCGCCGGGCTGGTCGCCGGCCTTGCTAATAGCAATCGTCTCGCCGACATCGCCGACCTTGAAGCGCGCGAAGCGGCGAACCGAGATGTTCTCGCCCAGCTTGCCCACAACGCTGGCGATGAGCTGATGCACCGTCATGGTTTGGTCCTTCACGAATGGCTGCTCGTAGAGGCACACCTCTTCGTAGAACTTGGCCATCTTGCCTTCGACGATCTTCTCGATCACGGGCGCCGGCTTGCCGGTCTGCGCCGCCTGCGCGCGGTAGATCTCTTTTTCCTTCTCGAAAGCATCGGCGGTGACATCTTCCTTGCGGATGAAGCGGGGATCGGTCGCCGCGATGTGCATGGCGATGTCGTGCACCAGCGTTTTGAAATCGTCGGTGCGGGCAACGAAGTCACTCTCGCAATTGACCTCGACCAGAACGCCGATCTTGCCGCCGGCGTGGATGTAGCTGGCGACCGAACCTTCGCTGGTCGCGCGCGTCGCCTTCTTGGCAGCCATAGCAATACCTTTCTTGCGAAGAATCACAATCGCGCCTTCGACGTCGCCCTTGGACTCCGTCAAGGCGTTCTTGCAGTCCATCATGGGAGCGTTGGTCTTGTCGCGCAGTTCTTTTACTTGTGCGGCAGAAATGTTCACGGTGCTTGTACCCATCTTTCAGTGGTCCTCGATTTCGCTGTTCGCAATTCGCCCTTCGCTTTTCGCCAGAACGATCAACAGCCTGCGCTATGAATGAATTCTTGTGCCGTCCCTAACGGGACTCGGAGTCAATTACAACGCCTACCCAGCATTCCGCGCCAACAGAAGGCGCTCATGCTGGGCTAAGTTATGCCGTGCCTTCGGCGCCGTGCCCTTCTGTTTCCCTTTGCATCGACCGACGATCAGCTTCTCCGGCGAAGAGCGAAAAGCGTCCTTCAAAAAACCGCCCGCGCTGCGATCAACGCGCGGGCAATAGAACCACTCGTCAATCCAAATTGCAATTACGCGCTGGTATTTTCGGCGCGCCGGCCACCACGGCCCAAAACCTCTTCCATGCTGACATCGTCCGAATCGTCGATCGTCGACTCCGGCGCCACAGCGCCTTCTTCACCCTCCGGACTAGCCGCCGCAGCCTCTGCTGCCTCGCTGTATTGCACGCCAGCGGAGATGTCAGCCATCTGCTTGTCGGTCACCGCCTGCGAACCTTCGACCACCGAGTCTGCGATCTTGGAGGCGAACAGGCGAATCGCACGCAGCGCGTCATCGTTGCCGGGAATCACATAATCCACTTCGCTGGGATCGCAGTTGGTGTCGACCACCGCGACCACTGGGATGCCCAGCTTACGGGCTTCCTTCACCGCGATCTGCTCTTTGTTCGAGTCGATCACGAACAGCACATCGGGCAGCCGATTCAGGTTCTTGATGCCCGCCAGGTTGGCCTGCAGATGCTTGCGCTCGCGCTCCAGCTTTATGACTTCTTTCTTGGGCAGCAACTCGTAGCGGCCATCGGTGGCCATCTCATCGAGTTCCTTCAGCCGTTTCACCGACTTCTGCACCGTCACCCAGTTGGTCAGCAGCCCGCCCAACCAGCGCGAGTTCACGTAGAACATGCCGCAGCGCGTGGCTTCTTCGGCGATGGCGTCCTGCGCCTGGCGCTTGGTGCCGACAAACAGCACCAGCTTGCCTGTGGCAGTCTGATCGGTAACAAACTTCGACGCCTCTTTGAACATCTTCAGCGTCTTCTGCAGGTCGATGATGTAAATGCCATTGCGCTCGCCGAAGATGTACTCCTTCATCTTCGGGTTCCAGCGTTTCGTCTGATGCCCGAAGTGAACGCCGGCTTCGAGCAACTCCTTCATCGTAATGTTTGCCAAGCTACCTCCTCGGTTGGCTTGCATCCTTCGTCAAGCGAAGGATTGCTTTTCCCGTCAACCCGCCGCGACTGCGATGACGGGAAGATTTCGTTCCGGTTGATGTTACTGTCGACTCGCCCCCGGAACCAAAAGGCGAGTGAATCGTGGATCGTTAATTCGCTGCCCATTCGTACGAACGATCCACGATCATTAACGCTTCGAGAACTGGAACCGCTTCCTGGCGCCCTTCTGTCCGTACTTCTTGCGCTCCTTGCCGCGAGCATCGCGACGCAGAAAGCCCTCAGCCTTCAGCTTAGGACGCAACTCCGGACTGAATTCCTGCAATGCACGCGCAACGCCCATGCGCACCGCGCCAGCCTGGCCGTTCACCCCGCCACCGCTGACGGTGCAGGTCATATTGAATGTGGCTGCCGTTTCCGTCAGCACAAATGGCGACTTTGCCATAATGCGCTGCGCTTCGGTTACAAAGTGCTGATCGAAGGGCTTGCCGTTGACAGTGAACTCACCGCTGCCGGGACGAAGAAACACGCGGGCTACGCTCGACTTGCGCCGGCCTGTGCCGTAATACTGAACCTGATCTGCCATCGTTAATCCGTTTTCCTCAATCTTGTCATCCCGAGCGAGGGCGCCTTAGCGCCGAGTGCTGGGCTGAACTGATTCTGCGCCTAACGGCGCTCGGTCAATAGCTCTCTGCACATCCTGCCGAAAACTAAACATTGCTTCGGGCCGGAGAACTCTGCAAAACCTATGCGCGCTTGGCCACGGCTTCGATCGCCTCCGGCTTTTGCGCGGCATGCGGATGCTTGTCGCCGCGATAAACTTTAAGCTTGCCGGCCATCGCTCGTCCCAGCTTGGTATGCGGCAGCATGCCCGTAATCGCTTCTTCGACAATCTGCTCGGGCCGGCGCTCCAGCCGCTTCTTGTATTCCTCGGACTTCATGCCGCCTGGATATCCCGAGTACTGATGGTAGACCTTGCTGTCAGCCTTCAGTCCCGTGATGCGAACCTTAGCGGCGTTGATCACGATCACGTGGTCGCCGGTGTCGAGGAAGGGCGTGTACTTCGGGCTGTCTTTGCCAGAGAGGATGCGCGCCACACGACTGGCCAGCCGTCCGAGCGTCTGCCCGTCGGCATCAATGACAAACCACTTGCGCGCGATTTCCCCTTTGGGGAAATACGTAGACATCTCTAAACTCTCCCAGTAATTGAAAACCGCGAAAGAGCCGCTCGGTTCAGGCGCTGGACGCGCAGAGACCTTCAGGCGGGCAAACGCAGGACTGCGAAAGACCTAAGAATAGACGATTCCGACCGCGATTGTCAATGAAACAGGGCGATTTCCGATAATGGCTACGGAGCCGCGCCGCTCGTCATTCGCCGCGGGAACGTCTCACGCAGCCAGTCATATTCATTGATCGGCCGATCGTCGGCCAGCGCCGGTGTGCCTGGGGCAAGCACGAGCAACTCCTCCGGCGACCTCCTCTTGGCCAGCATGAAATTGAACTGTTCTATGGGCGATCCCCCAGGGCCCCATTCCATCATGTCCTCAACGGCAGCCGGAGGCATTCGCGCCACCAGTTCGCCTGCCTTGAGATCCGGGATCGGGCTCATGCTCGCCAGATAATGCAGTCCCGTGACGTTGTTTACCGGGCCATAAACCTGAACATAGGGAAAGACGTCGGTTAGGGCGCGCGTTACTGAGGCCTTGTCGGCATCGTCTCCTTCAAACAGCCACTGTTGCAGAATGCCGCAAGGATTGAGGTGGTCGCGAATCTGAAGATAAAACTCGCGCGAATACAGCAGGCTCGATCCGGCTGCGTCAAGAGGCGGAGGCGGATCGATAATGACTGCATCGAACTTCTCCGGCGACCGGTCAAGGAAACGCCGGCCATCGTCAACAACCACGTGCGCGCGTGGCGACGTCAGCAACGGCGCGCCATCCGGATGATAGTAAGTGAACAGCTTGGGCACGCTGGGAACAAGCTCCACCGCAGTGACGGGAATTCCCCACGACATCGCCGAGCGAAAGGTAGTGCCCATCCCGAAGCAAATGATGAGCACATTGCGTGGCGGCTGCGGCAGGTGCGAAAGCGTGAAGTGCGCCATCATCTTGGTGACGGGCGTCAAGAACGTCATGCCAATGCCATTGACCAAAAGCCGTTTGTGCATCCCGTTGCCCGAGGCAACCACCGTGGCCGTGCTGTCGCGCAAGGTGATGCGGTCGCTATATAGAACTTCGTAATCCTGGCTGAACTGAAACACACTCAGCGCCGCGATCAGTAACGCGGCAGTGGCAGCCATCTGCCAGGCTATCCGCTCTTGTGGCCTCCATCCGAACAGTGACATGGCGAACCAGGGCAATACCAGAAGCAGCATCGAGATGTGTTCGCCAAACAACGGCAGCAGCAGGAAACCGGCGACCAACGGCCCTATGATGCAGCCGACCACGTTCACTGCATAAGCCCGTCCAGCGCGATCAGGATCGCCGTCGGACCAGCGATCCACCAGCATTGGACTGAGGAATCCGATCACCCCCGAAAATGGCGCGATGCCCAGGATGACTCGCAGCAGCGGAGCCATGTGATAGCGGACGTCGGCGGTCAGCAACGGCAGCAAACCAAGCAAGGCGAGCGAGACCCACAGCAGCCGCGGTTCCTGTTCGCGCGGCCGCCTGCTCCACACGCGATATAACTTCGAGCCGAGGAACGTTGCCGCGAGATAGGTCGCCAGAATCTGAGCGAATGAATACACCAGTGGTCCGATGAAGAAGGTGTACAGCCGAATCCAGATCACCTCCATGCCCATAGTGACAAGGCCGGTGGTGAATAGCAGAACAAGAGCTGATTTGTCTCTTCCAAGATGAATTGCGGGATTTGCAGCCGGTGCTGCGGCTCCTGTTGACTGCCTGGTTGTGCGAAGGCTGAAAACCATCGCCGATACAAAGATGAGCACGTTCAGTATCGAGCCCGTGCGCAGCGTGCCATGAAATCCGTAGAGTTCGATGAGTATCGGGGCGAGCATAGCTCCGCCAACTGCGCCCATTACATTCGCCAGATAAAGAAAGCTGAACGAACGCCGCGATTCGCCCTGCGAGTCGCGTCCGATGGCGAGCATCGCCACTGGTATCGTTGCGCCCATGCAAGCGCACCATGGAATGAGAGTCAGCGCGAGCCAGCCGCCCGATAGCAGATAGTACGATCCCGACGAGATGGAAATGCGGTCGGCAATTCCTTCCAGGAGCTTGCTTCCCCAAGCTAGTTCCAGCGGCACGATTAATGCCGAGATGCCGATCAGCAGCTCGATGAAGCCGTAGAGTCGAAGCGCTGGAAACTTGATCTTGTCGCCATAGCGCCGAGTTGCCCATCCTGCAATCCACGACCCCGCGCCCAGACCTGCCATAAAAACCGACAGTACGATCGACACCAGTGCCGTCGTCACGCCGAATTTCGCCATTGCCAGACGTAGCCACACCAGCTCGTAGACGATGCTGCAGAGTCCCGATAAAAAAAAGAAGACCGCGAAGGAAACCATAAAACCGGTTAAAGAGTGCTGAAAGTGCAAGCCAGTCTATCACCGCGTTAACTCAGGTACGCAAAAAGTCTTGGCGAAGTAGCGCCCTAATTGCACCAGAACGGTTGGTTGTGCAGTGCCGTTACGAATCAGGAGATTGTCATCACCAGCCAGCAAGGAATCTGCGTTTCTCCTGAAAAATCGTCTGGCCGAGTTCAAGCCTCACCCAGTCTCAATTGCGGATGATGCACCACCGCCAACTCCGGGTCGGCAAACGTCGCGTGGATATCCGCATACAGCGGAGCTGCGATTAATGCCAGATTCTGGCTGATGGTGATCATGTCGACCAGCGACGGCGGAACTGGCTGGCCGATTGCCGCATAATGCTTCTGAATCTCCTCCCGCAGTCGGTTGGCAGACTCCTGCACATCAGGTGCTGTACTAAAAATCTTGCCGCTAATCTTGTCGGACATAGCCCGTGCGGTGGTGGCCATGTCTTCTTCGAAAGTATCCAACGCCGCTGCGATTTCCGGTGTGAGCTCGGGATATCGCTTCTCGAGAAGATATTGCAAGCCGGTGATCTGCACCTGCATGAGCGTGCGCAGGACCGGCTGCCAGCGCCGGAAGTCGTCACGAATCGCGAGCTTCCGCCGGCGTGACGTGCCGAACTCGAAGACCACTGCATCGGCCTGGGCTGATACGGTGTTGAACGACTCGGTGATCTGATCGCGTAGCTGGAGAGCTCGTCTCGCCAGTGCGACGCGTTGGTCTTCGCGGACCTGGACGGTGGCCAGTTCAATCAGGTCTGCCAGACACCGCAGGCTGTGCGCAAATGAGTCTTGCATCTCCTGCAAAGCGTTTCTCACCCACAGGTGATCGAAGACCAGCCACATGCACATTACGCCGAGGGTGACTCCCACCAGGCGGTCACGCGCCACTGCCAGGGAAGACTGGATGGTGAATTCCTGCAGGTTGATCAGGTAGAAGGCTAGCGCCGCTTGCACTCCGAGGTACGAAAGCCTGGTCGACGAGATGGCAATCCACGCACAAATGGCCGTGACCACCGCAAACAGGATGGTGAATCCTGTGATCGAATCAAAACCGGTAAGCAGAAAGCACTGCGCGCCGATGCCGAAGAGGACGCCGCCGAGCAACACTCCGCCCAGGCGGAGAAATTGCTTCTGCCGCGAGGAACCGATGGTCGTCAGCGCCGTGATAATGCAGGTCGCAATCGCCGTGCTCAGGCCCGGCCAGGCAATGGACTGGTAGGTCACGTAAGCCAGCATCGTGGCCAGGCTTCCACGGATCGCAAACTTCAGATAATCAGGATTGGTGAAGGCGTCGGGCACGAACACTTGGTATCCCGCCTCAGGCGCCAGCGGCGGTGGAAGAAACAGCTGGTCCACGCTCTCGCTACCGGAAAACGTATGTGACATCAGCGCCACTGCCTTCTCCATTTCTGGAAGAACCTCGCCCGCCTGCTTCCTGCCGGCTCCGTGCAAGGCATTGACCGCGCCTTGCCGCCATTTACTTTGTGATGCTGGTTTCGGCGTACCTCCTCCAGTTCGTCCAGGTTTACCTGATGCAGTGGATCGGCCAGAAGATCATGTTCGATCTGCGCCGCGACATTTTTCGGCACATGCAGCGCATGCACATCGGCTTTTTCGACGTGAACCCCGTGGGACGGCTGGTCACGGACGCCGTACGGCATGTCGACGCGGTCAACGACATGTTCACTGACGGCGTGCTGGCGATTATTAATGACTTTTTCATGCTCACGATCATGGCCGCCGTCATTCTTGCCATCAGTTGGTGGCCGGCGCTTGCCGGCCTTCGCGGTGCTGCCGCTGATCTGGATCGTCACGCGCATCTTCCGGGCAAGCTGCCGTCGGGGCTGAACGCCACCCCGTTCACGGCGTATCCGAGATGGGCGGCCAGGGGGGTGCCGACGGCTCGGTCCGTGGCCGGGTTCCATAGTCTTACGGTGCCGTCGGCGTCGGCGGTGGCCAGGGACTTGCCGTCCGGGCTGAAAGCCCGCAAGATTGCCACGCTGTTCTACAATGCGCTGCGTCACGGTATGGATTACGTCGATCCGGGGGCATCATATTACGAGACCCGCTATCGGGAGCGGGTTGTCAAAAATCTACATCGGCGTGCCAAGGCCTTCGGATTTATTCTCCAAGCAGCAGAGATGCCGGCCGCCGAGCAGGCCGTTTCTTAGGAAAGTTGCGGCGTTGCTGGGCCCCCCAGCGGAGAGCGACGGCGGGTCTTGATGAACGCCGTGGCGGCTCTGGCGCCGGGCAGCGGCTTGATCGCCGCCGCCTGCACAGCGCTTGGGCTGTCGCGCGCTAGCCTTCATCGCCGCCAGGCCTTCCGGAGACAGCCGCTTGCGGCTGTGCGCCCGCGGCCAACGCCAATGCGGGCGCTTGTCGCGAAAGAGCGCCAAGTCGTACTCGACCTGTTGAGGGAGCCGCGATTTGTTGATTTGGCTCCCGCCGAAGTCTACGCCAGCCTGCTCGACCAGGGCGTCTATCTGTGCTCGATCCGCACCATGTATCGCGTTCTCGCCGAGCATGACGAAGTCCGCGAACGGCGTCGACAATTGCGGCGTCCCGTCTATCAGAAGCCTGAACTTCTCGCCGAAGGCCCAAATCAGGTTTGGTCCTGGGACATAACGAAGTTGATGGGGCCCGCGAAATGGAGCTATTTCTATCTCTATGTCATCATCGATATTTTCAGCCGCAGGATCGTCGCCTGGTGCATCGCCGATACTGAAAGCGCTACGCTGTTCAAACCCTTGTTCGACGACGCCATCGTCAAGCATAATGTCGCCCCCGGCCAACTCACCCTGCATGCCGACCGCGGCGGCCCGATGAAGGCCAAAGCCACTGCCTTGTTGCTCGCCGACCTCGGCGTCACAAAATCGCATAGCAGGCCCTACACTTCGAACGACAACCCTTTCTCGGAAAGCCACTTCAAGACCTTAAAATATCAACCCCAGTTTCCTCAACGGTTCGGCTGCATCGAGGATGCGAAGACCTTCTGCCGCAGCTTCTTCGATTGGTATAATCAGGATCACCACCATGCTGGCATCGGCCTGATGACGCCAGACCAGGTCCACTACGGTCAGGCCGACGAGGTCTACGCAGCCCGCCAGAAAATTCTCGACGTGGCCTTTCAATCAAACCCAGAACGCTTCGTCAGAAAGCCGCCAGAACCGCCACTCAAACCAACCGCCGCCTGGATCAACCCGCCAACCCAAAGGCTGAAAATCCAAGCTTAAATTCAAACGCCGGCTGTCTCAAAGTCGTTGACACGTTCCGGGCTGCTGTGGGTCGTTATTAATCAGGCTATAAGTAAGGGTACATTCACGCGGCGTATTTGAGA
>CAWFUE010000030.1:0-15725 GCA_963818905.1 uncultured Acidobacteriaceae bacterium | reverse complement strand
TGGTTGCGCTACGGCTTTCGGGTCTCGGCCGACGGAAAGAAAATGACAGAAGTTGTGGACAATAAGCAAACGGGAAGAGTCTCGACTTATATCGACGAAAAACAGTAAGGAAGAGTTAACGGAACCTTTGGTTGACGATACTTCCCGCTGAGGCGGGAAGTATTTTTTTCGTCTGAGCGGCGGGTGGCCCCAGGTCTCGCGGGGTTCGAGACCTGGAGATTTCGATTGTCCATCACTCCCACAGTGTGCTCGCAATCACGGCACGTACGCAATGGCTACTTTACTCTGCGGACATACTTGGGGCCTCGAACGCTTGCACGGCGGACACGACCTGCACTTCCTCACCTTCCGTTGCTATCATCGCCAGCCCCTACTTGGCAGCGCCCGTCGTCGCGATTTATTCCTCAAGGTGCTGCAGCAGGTACCGCAGCGTTATCAGTGGGTGGTCATTGGCTACGTGGTGATGCCCGAACACGTTCATCTTCTGGTCAGCTAACCACCCGAGCGACGACTGTCGGCGGGGTGTTCCCAAGATTACCCTGGGTCATATGCGGCTGCAGCCACAATCGCGAACTCGCTGATTCGCCCTGCTTCCGGTCGGGATTACTTGTCCGGCGCTGGTTTGGTGGTGGAGTGCTGATCCGGCTTGGTCGATTTATCATCCGGCTGAGTCTTCTGGGTGCGGTGCAGGCCGCGCGTCGACATTCTATCGGGAGTAAGTTTGTCGGCATCGTCCGCCTTAGCAGGTGCATTCTTATTTGTGGACTTCGACGGGCCGGTGGTTTTCTTCTTCTGCTGGTCAGTGGTCGGCTGCTGGGCTTGCGTCTGTTGAGCGAAGGTCATCACGGCAACTAAGCCTGGCAGGCACACAGCAGCCATAAGAACCGTCGCACATGTTTTCAAGATTCTAGACATGGACCCTCCTCGTGAGCTCCTTCCATTCAACTTTCTTCTCCCGCCAATAATCGTAGGCGTGATGCAGGAAAAGAACGACCAGCACGGCAAGTACATCGATGGAATAACCGCGCAAAGTCTGCGCAATATAGACGAGCGCTACCGCGATGACGGCCAGAAAAAGGACGACGACGCCTCGATGCCGCTGTCGTGCCCTGAAGGCGAACAGCGTGATCAATATGGCCAGGCAGAGATCAATGGCGAGGGCAATCCAGCGACTGAGTTGCAAGGCCGTGGCGGCTCGGTAGACAAGCACCAGAACAATCGCGCCGATGACGAGAAGAAACACGCGCTGCCACCAATGCTCAGTCCACAACAATTCAATCGCAATCACAAACAACGCGATGCCAATATCGATGGCGACCGCCTGCCATCGGGTGATTGGTAATTGATAGCGCTGTTCCAGGAGGGCCTTCACATAGTTAGCGTGAACGTACATTCCAACCATAGGTCCGGTGGGGCCAGGATGATAGTCCAGCCAGTCGCCGCCAGGAGTGCAGTTTGGCTGCCCGTCGACACCAAGGCTGCATTGAGCGTTAGCGTGGCGATGCCCGCCTATGAGAACGATGTGGTGGGCCAACCTTTCGATGGTGTGAGGATCGTTCTCAAAAACCTTAAGGGCGGAGACATGAGGAAATCTGTAGGGATCCATCGCAGGTTGCGGATCCTTCACAGCAGGCGAAGCCGACGGATCGGGACGGTTATTGAGGTCATCCAGCAGGGTCTGCTGCGCGTCGACCGCGGAAGCTGCACCGCGATGGGAGTAGTCGGGTACAAATCCGGCATAGACAAATCGCTGACCGTTCTCGGTCGTCTGCGAGACCCGGGAGCTACTCAGTACCCGGGTCTGCCCCAGCACGTCATCGTAGGCGTTAGCGACCTGTAAAGCGAACGACGGACATAGCCGGTCGTTGCTGCTGTAGACCGTTAGCGGAACTTTGCGCGTGTCCTCCGGCTCCAGATCAAACCCAGCTCGCACGCCGTACGGATCGGCAATGGCATCCGGAGATTCCGCTGAGCGGCAATCGAAGACGGTGATTAGCGGTTGGCAATCTTTGGGGGAAAGCGCCGCATTCTGACAATACTCAATGTTGGCCAGCGGAGACATTGTCTTGAAGTCGAAGCCCTGGGTAAGCACGACGGTGATGCCCGCGGCGTGAGCTTTGGCGAAGGCCTCAAAGAGTTCACGGTTGGCCCGCTTGCGCTCGCGGTCGGAGTAGTCCGCACTCTCGGCTACTAAATTGATATCGAGGGCGATGACAGCGGCGTGCGCTGCCACTGCGCGATCGATGATGCCGGCAAGAAAACCGCGGTCGGTAACGTCCTGGGCCCCAGTCAAACGTAGGTGCTGGTAGAAGGTCTGGTCGTCGATCTCGACGCCGATGATGGGCGCGCGCAGCCCACCATGGGATTGAAGCCGTGACAGCCAATCGAAGGTTTGCAATTGCAGGGTTGTCAGGATCGGCAGTTGTTCTTTTATCTCGTCGAAGAAATAGCTGCATAGGCCCACAATCATCAGGACGACAGCAATGCGCACGATTCGCTCGGGCGTAAGGCGCTCGCGTACGCGTAGCCAGGTAGATTTCTGTGGGTCAGTCATGATGTGGCGAAACCGGAGGCGCCGCCGGCTCGGAAGGTTTTTATTGCCAGCCGGAATCAGCCAGCGCCCGGAGCGACTCCGATCACGATGTCGCCGCCCTGATCGCTCTGGCTCATCACCGGAGTCTGCTGCATCTTCCATTTGCTCTCGGCGCGCGATTCAACCTGTTCGCGAACATAGGGAAAAACCTTTGCCATGGGATCAAGTCCGTTGTTCCTGCGCAGCCCTTCCAGCAAGTAATAAGTGAAATAGCCGTGTCCCAAAGTACTGTCTTCCAGCGATTCCTGGTCGACCGTGCTGGCGGCCAGCACTACTCGTCCCGCACCCTGCGTCATGCGGCTCAAGGTATTGTTCGAAACCGCCGCGGAAGGCACGCCCGGCGCAACCAGCTTGGTCCCGCCTCCGGCCGCAGCGGCGCCGTAGCAGGTGTCGACGAAAATCGCCGCGCGTTGCGCTTCTACGCGTGACGCGACGGTGTTGGCGATGTCGACCATGGGCAATGCGGTGGCAAACAGCGCGTCTTCGCCCTCTTGTGCATTCTTGCCGATGTCGGTGTCGTAGGTGATGATGTAGTTCACACCACGCGTGTCCATATCGCGAGCCGAGCCGTGCGTCGCGAAGTAGATCACGACCAGGTCGTCGGGACCGGCGCTTCGTGCCAACCAGTTCAACTTTTCCTTGATGTTGCGTGTCGTCGCCTGGCTATCGGTCAAGGTGACCACGTGGTCGGGCTTGAAGCGGCCATAGGACGGATTCTTCAGCCACGCCGCGAAAGTTGTGGCATCCGCGACTGCGAACTTGAGGGAGTCGATCTCCGGCTGCTTGAATTTTCCAATGCCGACAACCAGCGCCCACTTCTCCTTCACCGTGGCCGACGGCGCGACATTGGGACGCGTCGGTAGCGTGAAGGGATCGAGATTCTGTAGTAGAGCTTCAGAATTGTTATCGCGCGCTTTTTGGAGCGCGTAATCCGCTACGCGCATGTTGCCCAGCTTGCGCTCCAGCAGCGAGCGATAGTACCAGGCATCGCCGAGGCTTTCGCACTCGCCGATAGCGTGCTTCAGGAGTTCGACGCCGTCCTGCATGGTCGATGCATTGCTGCCGGGCGGCACGCGCTCCAGCGCCTGCACTACCAGGTCCTTCCCGGCGCCGCAACGGTTCTGCGCGTGGAGAGGCGCTTCCAGCAGACTGCCCAGGATGAGCAGCCACGACAGACATGAAATGGCGCGAAGCTTCATGGCAAACTCGAAAGCTTATTGCGCAGCCGCCGCATGGGCCGTGGTAGTGCGAGCGCGCTGCTTCATCGCGGTAAGAATCTTGCCTTTGACGCCGTTCTTCGCCAGGTTGATTTGGCCGTTGACGGTGAGGTCGAAATCCACATTGCCGGCGGTGCGAATGGTATCGATGATGTTGTCCTCATCGAGATTAGCTTTGACCATCGCAATAACCTGATCATTGGTAAGCGGCGGCCCTTTGGCAGCGGACTTCGCGGAAGCGCTCTTCATACCTGACGTACTCGTGCCGGACGAACTACTGGTGCTGTGCGTACGAGTCGATTTGGTCGAGGGGCCGGTTGCTGTCGAGCTCGTCTTGGCGGTCGTTGTGGTCGATCCGCTTTCTGAACCCGACGAACTGCTGCTGGCCGACAAGGTACTCGGCTGCTCGGACAGCGTTCTATAGTGGGCAATCGCGGTCTCGATGCGCCTCTGCGGGACCAGGAAGTATTTTTCCGAAGGCTTGTCGTCGATGGCTTTGCCGTAGTTGATGGCGGCGTCTTCCAGATCCTTCTTGGCGGCTTTCTGATCTTCCGCCGAGTAGGCCAGCGCCTCATAAGCGACACCGATGTTATAGAGGCGGTAGGCGTCTTCCTCTTTGTCGGGGAAAGGCGTCATGGTTTCCAGCGTCTCGAGATTGCGGCTCCAAAGGCCGGCCTCAGCCTGCTTATTGGCATCATCCAGTTTGCCGCGGGCCAATAGCACCTCGACCGGTTCGTTGGTATTGACCAGCCGCGCCGCAATCTGCGACACCACATCGTTCAGCAATTTGTCTTTGAGCTCAGCGTCGGTCGGCGGCGTGTCCTCTTCGCTTTTGCCGTGCGCCAAACGGCCGAAGCTGTGGGAGAAAGCGCCGGCAATTCCGCCCTTGGTCGAACCGTTCTTATTGAACTCGTCGTCATACTTGGCCGTGATGTTTGACGAGTCCAGCGTGCGCCCGCGCGCCTTTGCCTGATATGCGACGGTCAGCAGACCCGTGTATCGTGTGACGGTTTCGTTCACCGGCTTCTTGGAGCCAAGCTCGTAGGTCGATTCCGTCGAGGTAGTCGGCTTGGGCTGCGCATATTGCGTGATGGTACAAAGGATGGTCGTGTCGGGATTCTTGTCTTCAGTGCGGAGCCGTGCGTCATCCTTCATCAGCTCGGTTTCCAGCATGCTCTTCAGGTCCTGCCCAACGTCCTCCTGAATGCCATGGGAAACGACCTCGACCTTAAAAGTCGTGCCGCTGATGTGCGCAATGGGCGGTAGAGCGCGATGCAGGACAATCTTCTGCTTCGATGTCCCGAAGCCTTGCGCCTGAGCCGCGGCGCAAAAGAGACATTGCAACATGAAGGTAACGGCTAGCCAGAGTAAAACAGAACGAGCGATTCGAACGAAGTTAGGCACAATATCCCCACGTCGCCCGGGGCACAACGGTATGTGAAAATCCGGGAGAACTTAGGCTGAGTATCGCAAATAATAGCAAGAGTTCCCGGCAGAAGTCATGCAGTTTAATGGCAGATGAAATGAGTGTATTAAGTGCTACTTAGTTCTTCAAGAATCACCGGCGCGGATGCCCCACCCTTGTGCGCCGCAATTGCGGACACGATGGGGATTTCCGTGGTGGCACGAATGTTGAACGGGCGGATGTGTCCGGGTGCCCCATCCTAGCCGTGCTTGGCCAGGGTGGGGATTTGGGTATGTCTCGGTTCCAGCCATCTCTATGGCGCTACGAGACCACAGTATTCAGCGTGCGTTCCGCTTGCGCGTCCGGGCAGCCTTGCGCGCCGCTGCGCTGCGCTCTGCGGGCCCTTTGGTGCGGACGGCTTTCCTCGCTGCCTGCTTGCGCGCTGCACTGCCACGCTGGCGAGCCGTTCGATGCGCCTGCTTCGATAGTGCCGAGTGCGACGCGGCGTGACTGCCTTCGCGCTTCAGTGCGCGCCTGACGGCGCGGGAGCGCTTCGCGGAAGTCTTCTTCTTCGAAGAGCTTTGCCCTTTGCGCTCATCGCGTGCAGCTTTGGTGCGCGTCGCCTCGGACGTTGAACCCTTCTTCGGAGGCGGCAGCTTCACGCCGGCGCGCCGCGCCTTCGAAAGGCCAATGGCGATCGCCTGCTGCGGCGACCGGGCACCGTGTTTGCCTTCGCGAATGTGGTCCATCTCTTCCTTAACGAATTCGCCAGCTTGGGTGCTGGGCGACTTCCCTTCTCTTGCGTCTTCCTGAGCGTGTTCAATTGTTTCTTTCTCAGGCATGTCTTCCTCCTGGCAAATTTTTCGGGGCAGCAATGGTGCGAGTGGCAATTTGCCCCTTTGTCTTCAGGATGCAGGAGAAGCGTTACGGGATGGACTGGATGAATTTTCTCAAGCTTCACGCAAGGCCCTGGTGATCGGCATGCGAGCGGCGCGGAAGGCCGGCAACAAGCCTCCGACGAATCCCATCAGTACCGCGAAGACAATGCCGAAAACCAATACCGGCGGCGTGATCTTGAAGGCAAATGCCATCTCGCTGAAGCTGAGCGTTTGGCCCGTTCCCGCGGTATAGCCGTTCATAGTGAAGGCGACGAGGCAGCCGAGCACGCCGCCGATCAGCGCCAGGAGTACCGACTCCAGCACGAAAGAAACAAGAATGCTAAAGCGCGAGAAGCCCAGAGCGCGCAGCGTGCCGATTTCGCGCGTGCGCTGTGAGACGATGGCATACATCGTGTTCATCGCGCCGAAAACTGCGCCAATGCCCATCACTACGGCGACGAACGCAGCCAATCCGAGCAAGGCTCCCGCCGTCGGACCGGCCAGGTTCTCGTAGTACTTCGGCTCCGAGTCGATTTGCAATTGCACGCGCGGATTCGCACGTATTTCTTTATCGAACGCAGGCAGCGTTTTGGGATCGTTCAGCCGTACAGTCAGCGACTCGCAGCCGCCGTTGCGGCCGATAGCCGGGGCCATCGCGTCCAAATCGCCCCAAATCTCGCTTTCAAACGAGCTGCCATCGGCGGTAAACAGGCCTACCACTTTGAAATTCTTCTTCTGCACGCTGATGGTGTCGCCGATGTTGAGTCCGGTCACGCGATCGGCGATCTTCTTGCCGACGATGACTTCGTACAGTCCTGGCGTAAAGCTGCGACCTTCAACCACCTTCACATTGCTGCGGACTTTGAAGCCCTCCGGCGAGACGCCGCGGAAGGTAATGTTAGCCGGCTGATTGTCGCTGCGGCGCGGGCGCGTCGTGAGGATGACAACTTCACACGATGCCATCGGCTTACCATCGCTGTCGCGCGCCACTCGCGGATCGACTTGGATGACATCGGCGTCAGCAATGTTAATCCACGAAGTCAGCTCCGACATCGAGCCGCGCTGCGTGACAATGCCATTCATCGGCGAGCCGGTAGAACGGAGCGCAATGCGAAAGCCGTTCTCCATCGCCAGCAGGGTGACGAAGACGGCGACCACCAGTCCAATGCCGAAGATGGCCAGCAGCGTGACCTTCCAGCGCTGTCGAAGATTGCGGATGTTGTAAGCCAGTGGCAATGCCATAGAATTTCGTTGTAAGCACTCAGCAGTGAGTCAAGGAATCCAGCCTGCTGCCTGTCAGCACCCCGCTCACAAGGTGTCGATCTCTGCTTTGGCTGACGGCTGATCGCTGATTGCTGACTGCTAAACCTGCCGCAGCGTCTCGGTAATTCGCGCGCGATAGCCGGTCATAGCCGGGAAAAATCCTGCGATCAATCCCAGCAGCAGCGCAATTCCAACCCCGATCGCCATGGTCTGAGCCGACAAGCCGAAGTTGGGAAAGCCGTTGACTATGTCGCCGATATACGGCAACTGCGGCACCAGCTTCAGAATCCCTGCGCTGATCAGAATTCCAACCGCGCCGCCGAGCGCGCCGATCAACAGCGCCTCACTCATAATCAGCGTCAGCACCAGCCCGCTGGAGAAGCCCAGCGTCTTAAGGACGCCGATCTCCTGCTGGCGCTCGCGCACCGCGATGCTCATAGTATTTGCGGTGACCAGCAGAATCGTGAACGCGACCGCCAATCCAATGCCGTTCAGCAGGAACGCCAGATTTCCGGCCATTGCCACGAAGCCGGCGGTGAAGGCCTGCTCGGTTTCAGTCTTGGTGGGCGTGTCGCTGTTCTCAAACTCAGCGTCGATTGCCTTGCTGATGGCGCCTGCATGCTTGGGGTCATCGATCGATTCGACCAGCCATCCAATGCCAATCTTGCGTCCCGTAGTCTCGTCGAGATATTTGTAGTGAAAGTACATCGAGTTGAGATCGGTCGCCGGATACTTGGCCAGGTCAGTGTCGTAAATTCCGTCGATCACAAACTCGAAGGGATGGCCCACGCGATACGGAGGAATGGTGCTTTCCATCTCGAAGGTGTCGCCCACCTTCCAGCCGAAGCGCTGGGCCAGCTTGCGTCCGGCGATCGCACCGCGACGATCATGGAACCACGCCTGCTTCTGATCCTCCGGCAGCATGACCTCGGGATAGACGTCAAGAAACGCTTCGGGCTCGGTGGCGATATTGGCGAAGAAATACTTGGGATCGCGATAGACACCGCCGAACCAGCAGTTGATGACGGTTTCCTTGACGCCGGGAATCGCGGCGATTTTCTGCTTGTAGGTAATTGGCAGATTGAACACCAGGCTGACGTAATGGCGCGTCACCAGGCGCGATGAATTACCGGCATGCAGACCGAAGTTCACCGCTTCCACCACTGTCTGCAGCGTGCAAAACAACAGGATGCAAACCGACATCGCCAGCACGGTCGAGAGCGTGCGAATCCAGTTCTTGCGTAGATGCTTGAGGACGAGCGGTGCGAATTTCATCGAAATAGTAACGAGTAACTAGTAATCAGTAACTAGCAATTAGTTTTTCGATTTCTGCCTTTGTTTCCTTACTCCTTACTCCTTACATCTTTGTCAGGTTGCCAATTAACTAGTTATCAGCTACCAGATACCAATCGTTAGTCACTCAACACTCCCTTATCGAGATGATGTTGCACATGCGCTTTGGCTGCAGCGCGCGGATCGTGCGTTACCATAATGATGGTCTTGTGAAATTCCTGGTTGAAGGTTTCCATCAGGGTGAGAATCTCCTCCGCGCTCTGGTGATCCAGATCGCCAGTGGGCTCATCGGCAACCAGCACAGTCGGGTCGGTCACCACCGCGCGGGCGATGGCAACACGCTGCTCCTGCCCGCCGGAAAGCTGGCGCGGATAATGCTTGGAGCGATCTTCCAGGCCGACGATACGCAGCGCAGTCATGGCCCGATCGCGGCGCTCGCGTTTGGAGAGCGAGGTGAGCAGCAGGGGAAGCTCGACGTTCTCGAGCGCGTTGAGCACCGGGATCAGGTTGTAAAACTGGAAGATGAATCCGATGTTGCGGCTGCGCCATTTCGCGAGCTCGCCTTCCGAGAGCGGACCGAGATCGGTGCCGGAAACGGTGACGCGGCCCGATGTGACGCGATCGATGCCGGCGATAAGATTCAGCAGCGTCGTCTTGCCGGAGCCGGAGGGCCCCATCAAGGCGACGAACTCGCCTTGCGGCACGTCGAGGTTAATGCCGTCGAGAACTTTAATCTGAATCTGGTCGCGCTGATAAACCTTACGAACATTCTGCACACTGACCGCGATACTGTCGGCCGATTGGGTTGTGCTCATAATCGTTCCTGTACCGTACAGAATAGTCTAGCGTGATCGAGAGCTTGAGTCGGGACTTGAAACCGGCCGGTAATCGCCAGGCACATCAGAGAGAGCTTAGCAGAAGGTAGGCGGGGCTGAAATTGGTTGCGCCGATGTGGCGTGACGCAAAAGAAGGCTGGGCATCCATGAACCGGGCGACGACTCCCACCGTAGCCAAGAGATGACTGGAACGGGCACCCGGCGCATCCAATTTGCCATGGCACGAAAATCTTCCAAAAAGCCGACTAAGGTCTCCGAAGGCGCAGTTGCCGCCGCGGAACTGAAGCAGGAGTTCCCCCGCATTGCGTTGCCCATCCGGCCGCCGTATCCGCCGATGGAAGCCAAGCTGGTGGATGAAATCCCACGCGGCGCGCAGTGGCAATATGAGCCGAAGTGGGATGGCTTTCGGTGCTTGGCGTTTCGCAAAGGTGACAAGGTGCTTTTGCAGTCGAAGGCCGGCCAGCCGCTGGGACGATATTTTCCCGAGGTTGTGGATGCGCTGCTGAAGCTCAAGCCAACGCAGTTCGTTGTGGATGGCGAGATCGTCATCGTCAGCAATGGCCATCTCTCGTTCGACGATCTGCTGCTGCGAATCCATCCTGCTGCCAGCCGCATTCAGAAGCTGTCGCGTGAAACTCCGGCGACGTATCTGCTCTTCGATCTGCTCGTCGATGATGACGGCAGATCGCTCGCCGATCTTCCACTCAGCGAGCGGCGGGAGCACCTGGAACAACTCGTCAGAAGCTTCGGTAAACAGAAGTCGATCCGCTTGTCGCCGGCGACGCGAGACCGTGGCGAGGCGCAGCGTTGGATGGCGGAGCTGGCGGCGAGCGGTTTCGACGGCGTGGTCGCGAAAGAACTGGATTGTTCTTACGCCTCGGGCGAGCGCTCGGCGATGCGGAAGATTAAACGCATTAGGACGGCGGACTGCGTAGTGGGCGGATTTCGATACGCGAGCAAGAGCGGAGAAGTTGGTTCATTGCTGCTGGGTTTGTACGATGAGAACGGGCTGCTGAATCACGTCGGCTTCAGCTCGAGCTTTGCGGCGCCCGAACGAAAGAAGCTCAAGCAGATATTGAAGCCGTACATGGGCGGCTCGGGATTCTCCGGGCATGCTCCGGGCGGCCCGAGCCGATGGAGCACAGAGCGCAGCGGCGAGTGGGAACGCCTGGAGCCCAAGCTGGTGTGCGAAGTGCGCTACGACCACTTCTCCGGCGGACGATTCCGTCACGGCACGAAGTTCTTGCGGTGGCGTCCGGATAAAGACCCGCGCAGCTGCACCTACGAACAGATGGGAAGCGGACGAAGCAAAGGTGGGCTGGAGGAAATTCTTGCAGCGTAAGCGCAGTTAAAGCTGAGCTCCTTCAAGACAGCTTGAGATCGAGTCTTAGCACTTTTCTACGGCGCGAAGTAGCCGGAGATGTCCAGGATCAGTTGCGTCAGTCCGGCGGCATAGGCGTCGATGGAGCCATCGTTGGTCGGCACGATCGCCATGTTCGAGGTAATCGCGCCGTCGATGGCATTGAGGGTGGAAACGACTGGCTGCTGTCGTTGATCCGCCCAAAGCGTCAGAAAGCCGAGGCCACCAACAGGAATCACGGTTGCATTCAAGACATAGGTCTGCGCTGTGTTTGGTTGTACACAGGAACTCGTCTCAACCGGGACGACCAACTGGCCAGTGAAAGCTCCGCCAGTGAAACGAGTGTCGAGCACGCGACAGGGAGGCTCGGCGTACAGCGACAGCCCACCGGAGCCTGGCGGCGCGAAGTAGCCATTGATATCGATCAGCAGATCGGTGTCGTTGGTGGGATAAACCGCAACCTCGCCGGTGCTGCCGGGCGAGACAAGTGCGGCGTTGGCCACGATGGTTCCGGTTGGATTGTTCAGCGTGGAGACTAGGGGCTGAGGCTGGCCCTGCGGCCACATTGTCAGATAGGACAGTGGCAGTCCCGATGGATGCGGCACGGCCGTGATGTTAAGCGAATAAGCGCTAGGAACTACGTTTTGCGGAATGCAGTCGTTGGCGCTGTTCTGCAGGTTGAAGTCTCGCTCTTGAGCGCCTTGGAGATATGGACCTCCCAAGTTGTTCAGCCGCGTGTCAACCAGGCGGCACGGAGGCAGAGAGTAGAAGGCCAAGGTAGAACTGGCTGGCGGGGTGAAGTAACCGTCGATGTCGAGGATTACATTGGTCGTGTCGCTGACGTAAACATCGACCGCACCAGGATTACCTGCTGGCACAATAGCGGCATTGGCCTTGATGCGCCCATCCGAGTTCATCGTGGAAACGTACGGCTGAAACTGTCCGTCGGGCCAGATGGTCAGGTATCCGAGCGGCCCTGGCGGGATTACGGTCACATTCATGGAATAAGCCGCAGCGGTCGCGGGCACATTGCAGTTGCCGAGTTGAGTGACATTAAAGTTGGTGGTGGTACCGCCCGAGAGCGGGCCACTGCCATTTGGCGGACGTGTATCCACCAAACGGCAGGGCGTCATGGCCACGAACTGTGTGGGGCCGGCGCCGGCCAGGACCGCCGCCGTACCGTCCTCGTTCACGAAATAGGCCGTATTGCTGGCGGAATTCATTCCAACCAGCCATGGCCATGTACCGAAGAGGCTAGCAACGGAATTGGTAACGCCGTCAATGGTAGCGAAGATGCCGGTTTGATCAGCAACATAAATCTTGTTGGTTACCGAATCGACCGCCAGGCCCACCGGCATGGATTGAAACGAGTAGTATCCTGTGGCAACAAAGGCAGTCACATCCAGCGAAGGGGCGTTGATCACGTCCACGGCTCCCTGGCCCTTGCCGTTGTATACGCAAAAGTCGGGCGCATAGATCGTGTCTGTCACGGAGTTGATCGCCAGCCCCACCTCATCACAGCCTGGAAGAGATCCCGTGGAGATCTGATAGGAGCTTCCATCCATGCCAAAAATCTGGATAATGCCGTTTGCGTAGACCTGATTGGTGACGGTGTCTATCACAAGGCCACTGCTGCCGGGGTAATTTTCCGGGTAGAAGAGGGCGTAACCGGGGAGCGCGACAGTGGTCAGAACAGTATTGTTGGCACCGTTGATCACGCTTATCGACGAATTACCTACCCAGCTTTGATTACCGACGTAGACTCTGTTCGTCACCGGATTGACCGCAACCGCAACTGGTATGTCTCCCACCGGCAGCGTGGCTACAACCGTCGTTTCGTTAATCACCGTAACTGTGTTGTCGTCGGAGTTGGCAACATAGATCATGTTGGTATTCGGATTCACGTCCACGGCGAATGGTCCAGTCCCGACCGCGACGGTCGTGGTGCCAAGCGTTACTCCGTCGATGACCGTCGCCGTGTTGGAGTCAGCGTTAGCAACGTAAATCTTATTCGTAGCGGTGTTCACCGCGACTGCGACGGGATAGTTCCCCACCGGGACGCTGGTCAGCAGGTTTGTCGCCCCGTCAATGACCACCACCGCGTTGGAACCCTCATCAACCACATAGATTTTGTTAGTAACAGGATTGATGGCCATCGCCACGGGATAAAATGCCACGTTTTCTAACCACGCGGTGACTCGTTGGGCGAAAGCCGGCAGTGACGTAATGAAGAGAGCGAACGCGATAAGGGACAGCAAGACGCTACGGCGAATACAGTGCACAAGTATTCTCGCGATGCGGGCGCTTTTGAATTGAAGGGAAATGCTAGCATTGGTTGTGCTTTATTCAAGTGATTTTGGAATCCGTGGCGACCCATTCCGAGAACGGGAAGGCAGATTGGCACCTTCGTAATCTCGACCCGATAATGGTGCATGTGGATACTAATGGTTGGGAAACGGGAGAGGAGACCTTAGTACAGAGCTCCTGTCCTTTTGTGTTTAATGGAGAAGCAATCGGCACCAGCAGTTGGTACGCAGGAGTCAGTGCGACGCGACTGCCCGGTCATGGCGAGTTGCTGGGTGTGGGCTACTGGCAACTTATTTATATGCAAGAGTTCCACGCATGTCTTTGCCGGATAGGACTTCATTGGAACTTTATGCAAGTCATTTCAAAACAGGGTGGTTGTTGGAGTCGAGCCAGTCATTTCTACACAAGACTTTGCGGGTAAAATCGTCATTCCGGCTGCCTTACGGGAGGTGTATACATAGTTTTCCTATGCCGAAGCTTCCGATCTCAGCCTCTATGCCATCTGGCGGCAGATCAAGCCGGGCGGCGAGGGGTTGCGGGGCGCTCGCGTAGCACGGCAGAAAAATATTGCTATGACCATGGCAATCCACGCTTCCAGCAATAACGGTTCACGCCTGCGGCGCGGAAGCGTACAGATTGGTTTCCAGTTCTTCCTCGGGTACAGCATGAAGATCGATCCAGCCTTCCAGTGGGAGCGAGTCGACAGGCAGGTGCTCGCGCCAAATGGCAAAGCGCAGACGAACGCGGCTTCCCTGCTCTGCGCCGATCAGCTCAAAGGGTATGCGCATCTCGAAAATCTGTTCGAGAGCAACCTCGACTCCGTTGGGATTGCAGTTGCCGTTGTCGGTAGAGAAGCTTGCCAGCTTGTGGTGCTCCTCACCATTCGTTAGAACCCAACTTTGCAGCTTGTTTCCGTCGGCGTCCACTGTCATGCGATAGGACTGCGGCGCCAGCTTCTGGTTTTCCTGGTCGTGCCAGACTTCGAAGTTGACCACCAGCCGGTAGGAACTTTCCGGAACTCCATGATGAAAATCCAGGCGGCCGGAAACCGAATCGCGATCGAGTCCGGCATAGACGGCGTCGAGCAGAAACTGCTTGCCATGCATGGCGCTGGTGCGCTGATCGGAGGTGTAGCTGGCCGCGCCCATCCACTCGAAATATCCACTGACCAGGCCGTCGACGCGGGCGTGCACATACGCAGTCTGCGGAATGTAGCTGGGCCGAAGAGCGCCGCTAATAATCGGCGTACTCAGCTCTTCCGGCGGAATTCCTTCCAGTGCGTGGTAGATGTTCGACAGATGCTTGCGATAGAGCTCGTCGAAGTCGCGATCATTGGCGGAATGATGTTCCGGACCATACCACCAGTTCCAGTCGCTGCCCTCGGCAATCAGCAACTCTTCCCAGGCAAGCTGCCGTTGCGTTTCGGAGACGCGATGCGAATGCCGGTCATAATAATCGCGCGCTTCGGCCAGCAGATCCCAGGCATGATTGTCCTCGGGAGCACCGATCCAGACATTGAAGTTGGTATCGATCCACGAGCCCGGAACCAGGCGATGCAATTTACCGAAATCAGCTTCATTGTGGCCCGCGATTGCTTCGCTGATGGTGAGCGGCTCGATCTGTTTATCACGCTGCAAGGCGTCGTAAAAGCGGCGAAGGAATTCGCGGCCCGACTGCGGATAATATTCCCATGCATTCTCGCCATCGAGAATGATCGAAACGACCGCATGCTTGCCCTTATCGAGCAGCGGTTGCGCCGAGTCTTTGATCTGCCGGATGAGGTGAGTCGCGGCGTCATGGGCGGGCATTCCGGAGTAGACAAAACCAATGAGATCCGAGAGCCGATGATCGCGGAAGACCAGATGCATCTCGGTCTCGTCTTTTTCGTAGCGATAAATGTTGTAGAGCCGCTCGGCGCCGGTGACGTGCAAGTGGTCGTTGTTCTCGCGGGTGAAGTGGAAATCCAGCGAGCGGCCCAGCACACCTTCATCCGTCGCCATCCACTGAATACCTTGACGAGACGCCAGCTTCAGAGCTTCTTCCGAGACACTACCCTCCGACGGCCACAGGCCCTTGGGTCGCACGCCGAACAGCGCTTCATGTGAGTCAAGCGCGCGCTGGATCTGCAACGAGGCGTCGTCGGGATGGCGGAAGCGTCGCGTAGGTAAAGGCAATCCTGGCGAGGACTCCGCGCCAACATACGTGTCGCACAGCAACGGCAGAATGGGATGATAGTACGGCGTTGCCGAGAGCTCGATGGAACCGCGCTGCGCTGCCTCCGCGTATGCCGGCAAGACTTTCGCGATCAGCTCGCGCTCCTTTGCCATGATGAGTTGTTGATCTTCCGGCGTATAGCCTTCGCCCTTCTCGACTAGCGTCGCGATGTCGGGCTCGGCGATAAAGCACTCGTCAAACCAAGCGAGTTGGGAAAGAACCTGAAGATCAGCGTAATCGCGGGTGCTGAAGTATGACTCCGCGCCTTCGGGGCGAGTCGAGGTCGAGCGATAGCGCTCCCACAGCTCGCGATAGCGCGGATAGCGGCCGATCATGTTGACCGGATTCGGCCGATGACC
>CAWFUE010000029.1:0-10826 GCA_963818905.1 uncultured Acidobacteriaceae bacterium | reverse complement strand
AAAACTGAAAATGGCGGGGTGAAGAACTCGATATGAGTACAGTTCTGTCAGAGGCTGAAATTCAGCAGGCACTGCAACAGCTCCCTGGCTGGAAAAAGAACGGTAACGCGATCGAACGTGTTTTCCAGTTCGACAACTTTGTGCAAGCCATGGAATTCGTGAACCGCATTGCCGAGGCCGCGGAAGCCGTGAACCATCACCCTGACATCCTGATTAGCTACAACAAAGTCACGCTGAGTCTGGTTTCTCACGACTCCGGCGGAGTGACCCAGCGCGACATCAAAATGGCAGTGCGGATCAACGAGTTCGCGCCGGCTTAGGCGCTGGCATCTCCTGTTGAAGGCGTGCTCGACCCACTGCGGTATCCCGCGCTTACTGTGCGCGCTCAAAGACGGAGACGAAATTCTCTTTCCCGTTCGCTCCCTGTACCGCTCCCTTGAGTGTCAAAGTATCCCCATTTGCCGAGAGCTGGCTGGCCCCGGTCTCAATCACTTTTCCGTTCTTATCTTTGACTGTCCACTTCACGTCGCCGGAAGTGGTTCGGACGTAAGCGACGGTGTCGCCGGATTCGCTGCTCCCCATCGGATGGTATTGGCTGTCGACCGCGCCGTTATAGTAGGAGAAGTAGGTTTTGCCATCGGCTGATGCTCCGGTTAATTTCCACTGCAGCGCGTTGGGCTTGTCGACGGCGATGACGAGTACTTCTGCTTTCGGCGCAGGCATCTTTCCGTAGGACGACTGCGCGACATTCAGTTTCCAACTTCCGACCGCTGACCGGCTGGAGGCAGCGCTGGCGTCGACTGCCGCGAGCATAAGCACGCACAAGCCTGCGATCAAAATTCTGTTGATCTTGTTTCCCATCGCTTCACATCCTTGACCATGAATTTCCGCGTGCGCATCGTGACACCGCAGGCGCGGGTTGTCAACCTTAGTTTCCACGGGCAATCCTTTTCGCTATGCGAAACACTTGTTCAAACATCGGCGCTGTCAGTTTGCCGGTCGCGGTGTTCTGGTTTGACGGATGATAGGACGCCAGCAGCACGACTCCATTCGGCACGCGGTACTGCGCTGCATGTGCGAAAACATATTCCGCCCTGCTCTGGATGACGCCGTTCCGCTTCAGATAATTGAGATACGCGTCGAAGCCGATCTTTCCCAGCGCGACCACCACCCTCACATCCTTCAATAACGCGACCTCTCGATCCAGAAACGACGCGCAGTTCGCCAATTCTGAAGGCAAAGGCTTGTTGTCGGGTGGTGCGCAGCGGATCGCCGCAGTGATGTAGCAATCGATCAGTTTCAATCCGTCGTCGCGATGATCCGCATTTGGCTGCGAGGCAAATCCGGCCTTGTACAGGATGGGATACATGAACTTGCCCGACGCATCGCCGGTGAATGGCCTGCCCGTCCGGTTGGAACCATGGGCGCCGGGCGCGAGCCCGAGAATCAAGACGCGTGCGTGAGGGTCTCCGAATCCCGGCACCGGTCGCGCCCAATATTCGTGATCACGAAAGGCGCGGCGTTTTTCGCGTCCCACCTGCTCCCGATAAATCACCAATCGCGGACAACGCGTGCAGTTCACGATTTCCGTGTTGAGTACAGCCAGCGCCGAGGGCATTGGGTTTCATTGTAGCGGCAGAAATGCTCGCGTATTCACCGTCGCTGCAACTTGCAGCATGGATTGGAAAAGCATCTTTTTGCATGAAAGCAGCTTCTAACTTGGAGCTTCGATACGGAGCTTTGCTGTTGAAGCAAGGAGAAAAGGACGATTATGTTGATCATTTTGCTGGTGATTCTGCTGTTGCTATCGATCGGATCCTTTCCGGCATGGCCCTACAGCCGTGGCTGGGGCTACTACCCGTCAGGCGGACTCGGTCTGATCCTGATCATTCTCGTGGTTCTGCTGCTCGTCGGACGGATCTGAGGAATCTGCAGCCACGCTGATGAAAGGCTTTGCTTCGCGCCACTCGGCAGTAACGTTCGGCTGCTTGCTGCTGAGCTGGTTGTTGGCGGCGGCGCCGTTATGTTCGGCTTATTCGGTCCTGACACACGAAGAGATTATCGATCTGCTTTGGGACCAGCAGATCAAGCCGCTGCTGCTCGTTCGTTATCCCAATGCAACGCCGGATGAACTGAAGACGGCGCACGCCTACGCATACGGCGGCAGCGTGATCCAGGACATTGGGTACTATCCCTTCGGCAATCACGTTTTCAGCGACCTCACCCACTATGTTCGCACCGGCGATTTCGTGCAGGCGCTGATCAACGATTCCCAGGACATCAACCAATACGCCTTCGCGCTGGGAGCGCTCGCTCACTACATCGCGGATATCAACGGCCATCCTTATATCAACCTCGCGGTCGGAATCGAATATCCCAAGCTGGCGCAAAAGTACGGTCCAGAGGTTCCTTACGATGTGGACCACCACGCGCATATTCGCACCGAGTTTGGCTTCGATGTTCTGCAGGTCGCCAAGGGCCGCTACGCTCCGGAAGACTTTCACAACTTCATCGGCTTCGAAGTTTCGCAGCCGCTACTGGAGCGCGCCTTCTATGACACCTATGGTATAAAGCTCACCGCCGTCATGCCCAACGAGCAACTCGCGATCAATACGTATCGCCGCAGCGTCAGCCAGATTCTGCCGGAGATGACCAAGGTCGCGCTGCTGGTGAAAGGCGACCAACTGCAGCGCGAGGTTCCTAACTTCAACCGGCAGCGTTTTCTCTACCATTTATCAAAAGCCGATTATCAGAAGTCGTGGGGATCTGGCTATGAGCAACCGGGCGCCGGTGCTCACATCCTGGCATTCCTGTTGAAGATCACGCCCAAGGTTGGAGCGCTGCGCAACATCGATTTCAAAGAGCCGACGGAGAAAACCGAAAACTACTATTTCAAAAGTGTCGATCAAACCGTCGCTCAGTACGGCAAAGCTCTGCGAGAGGTCAGGAATGATGATCTGCAGACGCCGGAGATCAACCTCGATACCGGCAAGCCGACGAAGCGTGGCCAGTATCCCTTGGCGGATGCCACCTATCGCGGCCTGTTAGACGACTTGGCTGCCGATCATTTCGCCAATGTGGACGACGCTCTGCGGGCGAACATTTTGAACTTCTACAGCGGCTTTGGATTTCCGCCGCCAGGAACGCGCATCGACAAGTGCATTGCCCAGCGCTGGAGCAAAACCTGGGTCGAGCTGACGGAATTGCGCTCCATGGATCTGCTGAGCGACCCGGGTCATTCCGCTATTGAAGCCCAGCGCCTAATTCCATCGTCCCATTCAGTTTCGTCCGGCGCAGAATAAGTCCGCTGCAATTTTCCCGAACAACACCTGCTCGGCCTGCATCCTCCAAACTAATATGCTGCAATTCGTATGTGACTATTGCGCCAGCGTTAGACAACCGAACGACACCTGGATTAACGGCTTGGCTGTAGAAAACGTCGGCACCCGGGCCGCGCGCCGTGAGGTGGTGATCGACCCGGCATGGCGGTACGAGCGCGCCGTGCTGCCACTCGCGGTGCATTTCTGCAGTGTGGAATGCAAGGACAATTATTTGGCTGAACTGTTCGACAAAGCGCCGGCACGGCTGGAAGTGGAGAGGGTTGAAACGGAGCCTGCGAGCGGACGTCGGACAATTCGAGCCAGGAAGAAGCCGGTCACAGGATCCCAGAAACGAACTGTCTCCCGGAAGGTTCGGTCGCGATAGGGCCCATGGCTGGCGGCAGGTTTTGAGCCGGCTTAGTCTAGTACCTCTTCGGCAATCGCCGGCGGCAAGAAGAAAGTCGAGTACTCAGCTTTCAACGGACGATAACCGTAGCTCTCCATCAGCGGCATTACGGTTTCAGGATGGGCAACTTCCAGCAACCAAACCGGCGCAAAGTCGCTGATGATGCGCTGCGCACCGGCGAGAACTTGTACATCGTGGTCTTCCACGTCGCACTTCACAAAACTGGGCTTGAGATCGTAAAACAGAGAATCCAAGGTCAGCAGCCGCACCGGTAAATCGCCGGAATCAGTGACACTGGCTTCATAGAAATTGCGGCCACCACCTTCCCATCTGGGAACAATCATGTGAGAGAAGCCGCAGCGGTCCGAGGCCGCAGCGTTGTAGACGAAAACGTTCTTCAAGCCTAGGCTCTCCACGTTGTTCAGCAGATAACCGAAGGTCTCGCGCACCGGCTCAACTGCGTGAACCGTGCCGGACTTACCAACATACTCGCTGAAGACTTTGGTAAACGAGCCGATATTCGCGCCAATATCAAGAACGTTCGCTCCCGGCGCGATGAATCTCTTGCATGCCACTGCGTCGGCTTCGGGAGCACAGTTCCGCACCAGCCACTGGTTGCGATACCTGCGTACGACCGGTTGGAACGATTCCGGCAAATGGCGACCGACCTTGGCAAATAGACTCATCGGGCTCTCTGGGGACCGCTGTTTCTCTTAGCAGATCAATTGGGCGGAGCTCTCCGTTTGCGAAGCTTTGATCTAATCGCGAACGTGAGCTGTGGCCGAGTGCTCATTCTAACCGAAGGAATACTGTTTCAAGTCGAAAGCTGATTCAGGCATTGCCATCGTCCAGTCAGCTTCCTGCCGTTTGACCACTCCGCAGCGCTCTCATAAACTTAAGTTTGGCGCCATGAGCGAAGCGATGGCGCGCGCTCAGCCAAATAAAACTGCGGACTCCGATCCGGCCGCCTCCGCCGACCACGGCGCTGGCAAGGCGCCCAGCAGGCCATATCGAAATCCTGAAGGCAATTCATTGAGCACTGAACCTACAACCATTGACACCAGCTCTTCCGAACAACCTAATCCCTGTCAGCGCGAGCTGAACATCGAGATTCCCGCCGACGTCGTGAAGGCCGAAACCGACACTCTGGTCGGGCGCTATCAGAAGTTGGCGCGCATTCCTGGCTTTCGCAAGGGCAAGGTTCCAGCTTCCATCGTGCGCCAACGCTTCGCCAAGGATATCGAGGGTGATGTTGTGGAAGCCCTGGTGCCGCGCTATTTTCGCGAAGAGACGAAGAAACAGAATCTCTCGCCGGTATCGCAGCCGAGAGTTACCGATCTGCACATTCATGAAGGCGAGCCGCTGCGCTTCAAGGCGTCGTTCGAGATTTTGCCTGAATTCAAGATCGCTCCCTACGACGATATTCGTGTCAGCACCATCGATACCAATGTTACCGATGAGGACGTGGAGAACGCGCTGAGTAATCTGCGAGAGCAGCATGCGACTTACACGGCAGTCGAAGAAGAGCGGCCGTTGGGCGACGGCGATTTTGCGGTGGTCAGCTTCAAGGGAACACCCAAAGAAGGCGAATCGGACGCCAAGCCGGTAGAAGTCGACGAGATCATGGTCGAGATTGGCGGTGAGAACACGATTCCCGAGTTCACGGAGAACCTGCGCGGCGCCAAATCTGGCGAGCAACGCAACTTCGATGTGAAATATGCCGAGGACTTTTCCGACAAGCGGCTCGCCGGCAAGTCGATGACCTATGAAGTGAGCGTCAAGGGAATCAAGACCCGCAGCGTGCCCGAGCTGAACGACGACTTTGCCAAAGAGCTGAGCGCCGACTTCAACTCGGTTGACGAGCTGCGTAATCGGTTACGCGAAAACATGAAGGCGGAGAAAGAACACGAAGCCGAACACCAGGGGAAGGACAAGGTGGTGGAGGAGTTAGTCAAGCGCAACGATTTCCCGGTGCCCGAGGCGATGCTGAACGAGCAGATCGATCTGCGACTGGAGCGCGGTCTGCGGGCGCTGGCGGCGCAGGGAATGCGCACCGAAGATATGAAGCGCATGGACTTCGGCCGCCTGCGTGCCGGCCAACGTGAGGCAGCGTTGCGCGAGGTCAAAGCCTCACTGATCCTGGAACAGATTGCGGATCAGGAAAAGATCGAGGTCAGCGACGAGGAATTTGATCATGAGATCGAAGCGCTGGCCAGCCAGTCGAAGCAGACCGTCGAGCAGGTCCGCGATCGATTGACGAAGGATGGTGGGCTGGATAGAATTCGGCATCGCCTCCGCAACGAGAAGACCTTAAATTCTCTTTATCGCAAGTCCGCATAAGGCGGCCTGCGTCTTTATTTGTCTCAAGGTCGAAACAGCAGACCCCTCACCGGCTGAAGTCGGTTAGGGATGACAAGAATAAGGGACTTGCAACGGCACAGCTAACGCTGTGCCCTTCAAAGCAGCTCAGAAGTCAAGGAGAGTAAACAATGCTTGTGCCCATGGTAGTTGAGCAGACCAGCAGGGGCGAGCGGGCCTACGATATCTATTCCCGGCTGTTGCGGGACAACATTATTTTTCTTGGCACTCCTATTGACGACAATGTCGCCAACCTGATCATCGCGCAGATGCTGTTTCTGGAAGCCGAGGATCCCGAAAAAGATATTTCGTTGTACGTCAATTCACCGGGCGGTTCCATCACGGCGGGAATGGCGATCTATGACACCATGCAGTTCATCCGGCCTGACGTGACGACGATTTGCATCGGTCAGGCCGCCAGTATGGCGGCGACGTTGCTGGCGGGAGGAGCGCCGAAGAAGCGCTTCGCGCTGCCGACCTCGCGCATTCTGATCCATCAGCCGTTGATGTCCGGGCTTTCCGGTCAGGCTACGGATATCGACATTCACGCGCGCGAGATTCTACGCATGCGCGAGATTACCAATCAGCTGCTCTCTAAACACAGTGGGCAGCCACTGGAGAAGGTCGAGCGCGATGTCGAGCGCGACTTCATCATGAATGCCTATCAGGCCAAGGAATATGGCATTGTCGATGACATCATCTTCAAGCACAAGTAACACGCAACGAATGACCAACGGTGCGGTCAGGTTGTGGAAGACGGTGCGTTTTTGTGAAAAAGCGGGCACAATGTCTCCGGTCCGGCGCGCGAGCGCAAGTTGAGAAACCGCGATGCGCGATGTGCAGGAAAATTTTTCGCGCGGTGCACCCAAAGTTGTACTGGATATTGCACTAACGGCGCTTTGCAAATGGGAAAGTTGTGCTTCAATAGCTTTCACACGGTGTACCAGCGCCTAAGGGTTCGCGGGAAGGTTGACGATGATTAGAAACAGCGATCTTCTCAAAGGGGCAGCACGGCTCCTCCCGGATTTGAGCGAACGGGAAACGCAACTCGGAAAACCTTCCAGTTCGGCGTGCGAAGTGAAGGAGCTTTTTCTGTGAGGACCAGGACCGGTTCTGAAGAAGTGCTGCGCTGCTCGTTTTGCCACAAGTCACAAGACGCCGTCGCGAAGCTGATTTCCTCCCCCACCGATTACCCCCGCGCGTATATCTGCGATGAGTGTGTTGCCGTCTGTAATTCCATTCTGGAAGACGACCGCACCGAAGCTCAGCCGAGTGCTACGCCTAACCAGCTCCCGAAGCCGGCCGAGGTGAAGCAGTTCCTCGACGAATACGTTATCGGCCAGGGACAGACGAAGAAGAAGCTGGCGGTTGCGGTTTACAACCACTACAAGCGGGTTTACATGAACCGGCAGCGCGGCGGGGAAGTCGAGCTGGCAAAGTCCAACATTATGCTGATCGGGCCGACCGGCACGGGTAAGACGCTACTGGCGCAAACCCTGGCCAAGATGCTCGACGTCCCGTTTGCCATCGTCGACGCGACGACCCTCACCGAGGCAGGCTACGTCGGCGAGGATGTCGAAAACATCATTCTGAAGCTCTTGCAGGCCGCCGACGGCGATGTCGCGCGCGCGCAGACCGGCATCATCTATATCGACGAGGTCGATAAGATCGGCCGCAAGGACGAGAACCCGTCAATCACTCGCGACGTCTCTGGCGAGGGAGTGCAACAGGCGCTGCTGAAGATACTCGAAGGCACCGTCGCGAACGTCCCGCCGCAGGGTGGACGCAAGCATCCGCACCAGGAATTTACGCCGGTCGATACTACGAACATCCTGTTCATCTGCGGTGGCGCATTTGTTGGCTTGGAGCGCATTATCGGGCGCCGGCTGGGCAAGCGGTCGATGGGCTTCCGCACTACAGAAGCCAAAGAAGCGGCATTTACCGAGAGCAACAAACGCGATACCGAACTACTGGCGCAGGTCGAACCGCAGGACCTGATCAAGTTTGGATTGATCCCCGAGTTTGTCGGCCGCTTGCCGGTTGTGGGCGTGCTGAACGACCTCGATGAAGACGCGCTGGTGGAGATTCTCACCAAGCCCAAGAATGCCATCGTCAAGCAATACCAGCGGCTATTCGAATTCGAGAATGTGAAGCTGCATTTCTCGGATGACGCACTACGGGCGATCTCTCGTGAGGCGATGTCGCGCAAAGTCGGAGCGCGCGGCCTGCGCATGATCCTGGAAGAGCTTATGCTGGACCTGATGTATACGCTGCCAAGTCAAAAGCGGGTCAGAGAGTGCGAAGTGACTCGCGACATGGTGGAGAAGCGCAACGCCACTCTGGCGCTGATGGAAAAGGCTGGATAGAAGTTTAACCGCGCCGAACCTGAGCGGTTGTAAGACAGGAAAAGCGGCTAACCGGCCGCTTTTCTCATTTGTGCGAGCGGGTGTAAAGGCGAGCGGTGGTAGAGCGGCGCTTTAGCGCCGCGTTGAGTGCAAACCAGAAAAACAGTGCGGAGGCGATCATCGAGGATGATCGCCTCCGCAATTTCTAAATCGACGGGCGGACGAGGGCCTGCAGGGCACCCACTACACATTGATTGCGAATTGGAAATCTGCGTCGGAAAGCGGAGTTGAGCCCCCGCTTTAGTATTCCGAGTCGACAATCTCCGGCGGCTCGCCTTCCTCCGGCTCAATTCCGAATTCCTGGCGCGGCTCTTCGTGTGGCGCGTCGGCCTCTTTCTTCTTCAAGCGCACAACCGTGATCTTGGCGAAACCTTCCTCGAACTTCGGCGGGCGCAGCTTCTGTGCCATGCGCTGCATCACGTCCTCGGGGACATTGCGATCGCGCCGGCGATTGCGCTCGATGCAAACTTCGGGCGGCACATCAAAGAAGACCGCGTGCGCCTCATAGCCGAAATCGTGCGCCAGCTTGACCCAACTGCGGCGCTCGTGCGGGGAGAGATTGGTGGCGTCCAGGTAATTCCACGGGCGTCGCGCCAGCAGGCGCGCGCGCAGCATCGATCGTAAGGTGGAAAAAACCAGATCCTGATAGCGCTGCTCGGTTACGTCATCGAACAGCAGGATGCGAACCATGTCGCTGGAGAGCGGCAGAATGTTGTGGCGCTTGAACCATGTGCTCTTGCCCGAACCTGGAAGGCCAATCGACAACACGACAGCGCCCTTGGGTTGCCGGGCTGCAGCAGCCGACTGAGCAACTGGTTCGGTAGCAGCTTCCGGCGGAGCTTCAGCTTCGGCGGCTTCGCCAGTGGGACCGCCCGGTGCGGGCAGGGTCGGAGCCTGTGCAGCGCCCGGCTGACGATTGCCGCGTCCACGGCGTCCGCGACGTCGGTTGCGATCGCGGCGGAATTGTTGCGGCTGGCCCTGGGTCGCGCCGGTCTCTGCCACAGGTTGAGATTCCTGCAGCTCGGCCTCGTCCGGCTGAGCCTCAAAAACCGGTTGCTTGTTCTCCGGAGCGTCGTGGGAAGCGGGCTCGGGAAACTTCGGTTGTAAAGGCGCGGGACTGTCTTGCCCCTGTTGTTCCGCCTGCGGCTTGCGACGCCGGCTGCGGTCACGTGTCCATCTGCGCATGTTGCACTTGTAACACGCTTGCCTAGGCCGGAGCAATCTGGGGTATCACCCATTTGTGGCACCGCCGACTCGCCTTTTAGTGATCCATAACATTGCCTCGCCTCGTTCCGGATGCTAGGATTTTTGATTCAACCGCACTGCCGATTCCAGTGCAGCGTACTATTACCTTTTCGAATTTCAATTCGCAGTTTCTGCAAGAGGTTACATGGCAATTAAAGTAGGCATCAACGGATTTGGCCGCATTGGCCGCAATATTCTTCGCACCGCACTTAAGGATTCCGGTTTGGAATTCGTCGCCGTCAACGATCTCACCGATCCCAAAACGCTGGCCCATTTGTTGAAATACGATTCCATCCTCGGCAACCTGCCGAACAAGATCTCCGCCGGCACCGATTCCATCAGCGTGGACGGCAAGAACATCAAGGTCTTCGCCGAGAAAGATCCTTCCAAACTCGACTGGGAATCGGTGGGCGCGCAGGTGGTTATCGAGTCGACCGGCAAGTTCACCAAAGCAGAACTGGCGAAGCAGCATCTGCGTGGACCGGTAAAAAAAGTCATCATTACCGCGCCGGCTACCAACGAAGACATCACCATCGTGATGGGCGTGAATGAGGACAAGTACGATCCGGCCAAGCATAACGTGATCTCGAATGCATCCTGTACGACGAATTGCCTCGGGCCGATCGCCAAGGTGATCCACGACCATTTCAAGATCGTCTGCGGTACGATGACGACGATCCACTCGTATACCAACGATCAGGTCATCCTGGATTTTCCCCACAAGGACCTGCGCCGCGCTCGCGCTGCCGCGCTCTCGATGATTCCGACATCCACCGGAGCAGCGAAGGCGATTTATCTCGCCATCCCTGATCTGAAGGGCAAGCTCGATGGCTTTGCGATGCGCGTGCCGACGCCAAACGTTTCGGTCGTCGATCTGGTCGTGTTTGTCGAGAAGAAAACGAGCGTGGAAGAAGTGAACAACGCCTTGAAGGCAGCCTCCGAGTCTGGCCCGCTGAAGGGATATCTGGGCTACGAAACGGCTGAGCTGGTCTCCATCGATTACCGGGGCGATGACCGCTCGTCGATCGTCGACGCGCCCATGACTCGCGTTGTGGGCGGCAATTGCGTGAAGGTGATCTCCTGGTATGACAA
>CAWFUE010000028.1:0-80505 GCA_963818905.1 uncultured Acidobacteriaceae bacterium | reverse complement strand
CAAGTGCCGGGTGCCCCACACATCCCGTCCTTTAGGATGTGTGGAGATAAACTGCAGGGATCGACCGATTGGCTTGGCGACCAGCCATCAGGATCATAACTGATCCCACCGCCCGAGTAGTTGGGACGACGTCCAATTGATCCGTGGTCTCCCACACACTCGAAAATCGCGAATGTGTGGGGCACCCGTATTCTCGGCTGCGGGTTGTGATTCATCCGCGCTCGGCGGCAGAGTGTTCCAGACGGCGCAAGCCATCGGGCTCGCCCATCGCGATGAGATGGTCGCCTTCATGGATAACCTCATCGGGTGAGGGATTGAAGCGCATTCCTGAGCCTTCGCCTTTAATGGCCAGCACGATGACACCCATCTCCTGCCGAATGCGCGAGCCTTCCAGCGTCTGGCCGGCGACCCGCGACCCGCTTTGCACCTGCACCTCTTCGATCTCTAGCAGGCGCTGCCGGTCCATAGCGGTATCGAAAAAATCGACCACATGCGGACGCATGAAGGTCTGCGCGATGCGATATCCGGCAAAGTTATAAGGCGAGACGACGTGATTGGCGCCGGCCGTCAGCAAATGCTGCTCGGCCTCTTCTTCACTGGCGCGAGCGATGATCTGCAACTTGGGATTAAGGCTGCGCGCGGTAAGGATGATGTAGATGTTGGTGGCGTCGGTGGTGGTGGAAGCGACGAGGCCGCGCGCCCGCTCGATATGCGCCTGCCGCAGCACCGGCGCCTGGGTGGCATCGCCGACGAGCGTCAGCCAGCCTTCATCGGAGTAGCGCTCCAGCTTGTCAGCATCGTTATCGATGATGACGAAAGGCAGGGGCTTGCGCGCCAGCTCGCGAGCGGTGCTGCGTCCCACACGTCCAGCGCCGCACAGAATGTAATGGTCGGACAAGCGGCTGATCTCGCGGTCCATGCGTCTCCTGCCGAACACCGATTGTAGCTCGAACTCCAGCAAGGCCTGGGTTGCGCCGCCTAAGAACAACAGCACCAATCCCACGCCGGCGACGATGATAAAGCTGTTGAAGATGCGGCCGACGTGCGAGAGCGGATGGACCTCGCCGTAGCCGATGGTGCTGATGGTGGTCAGCACCATGTAAAAGCCGTCAAACCAGGACCAGTGTTCGAGAAAGTGAAAGCCGGCCATGCCGATGAAGATCAGCACCAGCAATGCAAGGAAAATGATCTTCAGATTGAGGAAGGCTTTCACCGATCCATTGTGGCGCGGCCCAATGTCGGGCGCAAGAAAAAGGCGTGTGGACCGACGCCCCGCTGATTGAAAACGGCCGGGGACTCAGCCTAAGATGAAGCCGACACCACCACAAGGCCCGCCGCATTGGGAGGTCATCGTGCATTATCTCCTAGAAATTTTGCATTTCCAGCCGATGATGATTACGGCGGGTGGTTTACTTGCGGCCATACAGTTCGCGGCAAGTAAGCTCGGTGCCCGGCAATCCACACAGAAAAAGCAGCAGCTCCGGCAAAGAGTGATCGCGCTGAATACCTTTGTGGCCAGCATGAACGAGGTCTCCAACGGGGGTGACTCTCATGCCGCGTGCCTGCAAGATGCCTTACGTGAGCGTGATCTCGTCCTGAAGCAGTTGGCAGCCCATGGGGACAAGCGGTCTCACCGGCTCTTCTCGCGGAATGCGGCGCAACGGCTGTTTCTCCTGTATGCGCCTTCCAGGATGTCCGGATGGCTGCTGCGCTGGGCATTCTTCACGCTGATAGCCACGACGATAGCCGGCACGATTCATGGCCTTCTTCACACCGGCCATCTTCCACTCCATGTTCGCGTGTTGTTCCTGATATTGACCTTTGTCCTGGCCGTGCTGGTGCGGCTGGCGGCGATCCATGTTGAGGGTGTAAAGCCCGAGGAGCGCATGCGAACTGCGAGTGCTTCTTAAATCAATCCCGCCGGGAGCGAAATTCTGTCCTCGCAGGGCTAAAGCCCTGATCTTCGCTGTACCCATTCGGCACGACTGAAGTCGTCCCTGATACGAAGCACACTACAGGAGAACTTCCAGCAGCTTGTGAAGTCGTGCCCGGATACGACCCAGCGTCAGCGTACAGAATGATTTCAATCGCCCGCCACGTGAACTTCGTCGCGAACCATTCTCTGCACGCGGCTGTGGTGGCGGCTATAGCCAAAGTAGATGGCCATGCCAACAATCAGCCAGACGATCAGCCGGATCCATGTGTCCAGCGGCAGGCTGGCCATCAGGCCCAGTGAAACGATGATGCCAAGGATCGGCACCAGTGGGACGAGCGGAGTCTTGAACGGCCGATGAAGCTCCGGACGCCGCTTGCGCAGGATCCAAACTCCAAAACATACGATAACGAACGCCAGCAGCGTTCCGATGCTGACCAGTTCGCCCAAAATCTCGATGGGAATAACCGAAGCGAAGACGGCGACGAAGCCGCCCACCAGCATGGTTGAAATCCACGGCGTGCGGAAGCGGGGATGGACCGCACCGGCCCACTCGGGCAGCAGACCGTCACGCGACATCGAATAGAACACGCGTGACTGGCCGAGCAACATCACGACCATGACCGTCGCCAGTCCGAAGATGGCGCCCAGCTTCACCAGAACCTTTGCCCACATGACTCCGGTTGCGTCGATACCAAGCGCCACCGGATCGGCAACGTTCAAATCGGTGTAAGGCACGATTCCGGTCAACAGGCCGGAGACCAGGATGTAGAGAACGGTGCAGATGACCAGCGATCCAAGAATGCCCAAGGGCATGTCTTTCTGCGGATTGCGGGCTTCCTGAGCGGCTGTTGAAACTGCGTCGAATCCGATGTAGGCAAAAAAGATGACGCTCGCAGCACGTGCTATCCCTGACCAGCCGTATTGTCCGAATTTCCCGGTCGTATTGGGCGGAATGAAGGGATGCCAATTGGCGCTGACTTCTTGCGGATGATGAAATGCGTACAGCCCCGCGATGCCGATGAACATGATGACAATCGCCAACTTGACAATCACGATGCCGGAATTGAAGTTGGCCGATTCCTTGATGCCGATCACCAGCAGGACGGTCACGGCAATAATGGCCAGAAACGCCACCAGGTTGAACAGCCCGGTTTCTTGCGGCAGGCCGGCGGCATTGATGTGCTGCGCCTGCAGCATGTCCTTGATGCGCTCCAGGTGCTCCCAATGACCGTTGTAGAAGATGAGCTTCTCGCTGGGCGCCAGAGTCAGTCGCGGAGGAATGCGAATGTTAAAGTCCTCGAGGAAGCTGAGCAGATAACCGCTCCATCCGGAGGCGACGGTGGCCGCGCCGAAAGCGTATTCCAGAATCAGGTCCCATCCGATGATCCAGGCGAAAATCTCGCCCAGCGTGGCGTAGCCGTAGGTGTAAGCCGAGCCTGCGATCGGGATGAGTGAAGCAAATTCCGCGTAGCACAGGCCCGCGAAGACGCAGGCAACCGCCGACAGAATGAACGATAGTACGATTGCGGGACCTGCGTATTTGGCGGCGGCCGAGCCGGTGAGGACAAAGATTCCTGCGCCAATGATGGCGCCGATGCCGAGGGTAATCAGGTTGATTGGGCCAAGAGCGCGTTTAAGGCTATGTTCTCCCGTCTCGGATGCTTCGGCCGTTAGCATGTCGAGGGGTTTGCACTTCAACAGTTTGGACATTTAGGAGGCGCCTCTTCTCAACTTCCAGGCTGCTCGCGGACCTGCGGATTCTGTCGCGACCACAGGAAATACACGGGAATCCCAAGCAGAACGATGATGAGTCCGGGCCACGTGTACTGCGGCTTATAACGCAATAAGACTACATCAATAAAGGTCGCGATCAAAATATACATCGCAGGCAGAACCGGGTAGCCGAGGGCGCGATAAGGTCGTGGCTCGTCAGGACGCTTGACCCGCAGCACGAACAGCCCGGCGATAGTCAGAATGTAGAACACCAGAACCGCGAAGATGATGTAGTCGAGCAACTGCCCATAACTGCCGGAGATGCACAGAATGCAAGTCCAGATGCATTGCATGGCCAGCGAGTGCACCGGCGTGTGGTACTTGGGATGAAGCCTGGCAGCACCGCGAAAGAATAGCCCGTCCTTCGCCATGGCATAGTAAACGCGCGCGCCGGCGAGGATCAGCCCATTGTTGCAGCCGAAGGTGGAGACCAGGATGGCGGCAGCCATAATCAGGGCGCCGCTGTGGCCGAACATCTGCTGGAAAACCGCGGTAGCGACACGATCTTCCGACGCGTGCTGGATGCCGCGCGCCAGAATGGTTGCGCCATGTGGATCGCCCTGCAGCGGCAGCACCATGAGGTAAACAACGTTCGCCAGCACATACAGCAGGGTCACCGCGCCGGTGCCCAGCGCCAGCGCCAGCGGCAGATTGCGCTTGGGATTCTGGACTTCAGCTGCGGTGAAGGTGATGTTGTTCCAGGCATCCGAGGAAAACAGCGAACCGACCTGCGCGACCGCGAGAATCGTGAGCATTCCGACCAGGGCGATCGGACCGCCAACGCCGACCTGCACTCCGTGCAGTGCATGCCATCCGGCATTGCGCCAGAAATTCGCTCCAAAATTCGCGGCCATGGCTTGGGCATTCCGTCCGACGAAATAATCCCAGCAGCACCAGGCCGAGCAGCGCGCCCGTCTTGGTGAAGGTAAAAACGTTCTGCACCGCCGCGCCCAGACGCACTCCGAAGATGTTCAGCACGGAGAGGAAAATCACGATCACGATCGCAGCGAGATTCTGGGTGTTCAGGCCCACGTCCATATTGCCCAGGACCATCGGCCCGATGGGAATCGGCGGCACATGCCAGAGGTAAGATCAGCCAGTGGGTTGAGGAAACGGAATGAAAGAAGACGCCCAGAAATTTGCCGAAGGCGATGCCGACGGCGGCGATGGTTCCGGTTTGTACCACGAGAAACAGCGTCCAGCCGTAGAGAAATCCCCAGAGCGGCCCGAGCGCCTCACGCAGGTAAACGTATTGGCCGCCGGCGTACGGCATCATGGCAGCGAGCTCGCCATAGGCCAGCGCACCGGTGATGGTCAGAAATCCGGTGAGCAGCCAGGCGCCGATGAGCAGCGCCGGCGAATCGACCAGGCGGGCAATGTCGGCCGAGACGATAAAAATGCCCGAGCCGATCATCGAGCCCATGACGATCGCCGTCGCGCTGATCGGGCCGAGGCCTTTTACGAACCCCGCGTCGGTGGGCGCGGCAGAAATGGTTTTTACATCAGTGGCCAAGGAACCTCGAAGGGGCTAGCCCGTGTTCAGATGCATCTGCAATCTGATGTTGGATCGTTCGATCTTCGGGTAGTGCGGCGCTTCAGCGCCGCGTTCACGCGATATCTTCATTTTCGAGAGCCGGCTCAGCCGGCGGCACTTTGTATTCACGCCAAGGCAGGGCTAAAGCCCCTCACTCAGATTGCCGCCGAACGCGGGCCTAAAGGCCCGCACTACCCGTGCGGCGGCGCTCCGCAATTTAGACGCGATCGCCTTAACCCCACTCGCAAGAAATTTACACCAACAGCCGCAGGAATTCCTCGGTGATTTTCGCCGGCGAATTGAGAAGATCACGGATCACGGCAACCGAATCGGCGCCGGCGTCGATCACGGCTCGCGCATTGACGCGGGTAATCCCTCCAATGGCGACCAGCGGCTTTTGCGTTGCGGCGCGCGCGGCGCGAATGCCATCCAGTCCAACGATGGGATCGGGATTGCGCTTCGATGACGTCGCGAAGATCGGACCGAAAGCGATGTAGTCTGCCGGCCCGCGATCGGCTTCCTGCAACTGCTCGAGATTATGCGTCGACACCCCGAGAATGCGGTCGGGACCGATCACGGTGCGCACACCTTCGGGCGAGAGATCGTCCTGACCGACGTGCACGCCCGCAAATTCAGCGGCGAGGCAGATGTCGGCACGATCGTTCATGATCAAGCTGACGTTCTCGCCCACCACGCGGCGAATCTCGCGAGCATGAGTCAACATCTCGCGCGTCGGCCCAACTTTGTTGCGATATTGAATGAGCGTCGCACCGCCGGCGGCAAGATCGCGAGCGTAATCGGCAATCGCAGCCGTCGTGCGCAGCGGCGCGGCGAAGCAGGAAACATCGACGATGGCGTAGAGCTTGGGTAGGATGAGGGACTCGGGCATATGAATGTTAGCGGCGGCTATTGTGTATTTGATCCTTCCAGCGGGATAGTTTGGTTCTTGGTAACTTCCTCCGGGCTAACACAATGCTTAGTCCTCAGTTTCTTCTGCATCTCGTTCAGCGCGGGGTCGTGAACCAATTCTTCGTTGAGGTCGACTACCTCACCGGTTACTTTATTGACACCGAAATAACCGAGCAGCCCATTGTCGAGTGGGGTCCCAGTGGGAGGGTACGTGAAAACCACAAAGAAGTAATAGATATCGTCCCGGTAATCGTACCCGGGTCTCCAATCCAATGCCGAGATGGTCCCACCCGTCTTTCTCGCATACCGCGCAGCCGGAATGAGCTCCACCAACTGAACCGCCTCCTTTCTCGATAGGGGCTTTGCGGCACAACTCTGAGCGCAAAGCCGAGGGCTTGTTCCGATACCGGCCAGCAGGGCGACGATACTAAAAGCAAGCGCTATGGAATGGCGGCTCTTCAAGTCGATAACAAAGATTATCTCTGTGTCTCTGTGCCTCTGTGGTGAAAAAATCTTCTCCGCGCTCTCCGTGCTTCCGTGGTGAAAACAGACTTCACTTCGCCGCAGCACGTTGCTCCAGAAAGCGCTCCATGAACTTGGTATCGAAGTTGCCGGCGCGGAAGTCGTGATCGCGCATGATGCGTTGGTGCAGCGGAATGCTGGTATGAATCCCTTCCACGACAAACATTTCTAAAGCTCGCGACATTCGTGCAATGGCTTCGTCGCGATCGCGTCCACGCGCACACAGCTTGGCGATCAGGGAATCATAATACGGGGGAATGACTCCTTCGGCGTAGGCCGCCGTATCCACGCGAATGCCTGTACCTCCCGGGGTATTGAATACCGTAATCTTGCCGGCGGACGGCGTGAAGCGCTCGGGATGCTCGGCATTGATGCGGCACTCGATGGCATGCCCGCGGAAGTACACCGGCCGGGTAATGATGTCGCTCAGTTTCGCGCCGGCGGCAATCATGATCTGCGACTTCACCAGATCGACGTCCGTGGTCATCTCGGTGACGGGATGCTCGACCTGAATGCGGGTGTTCATCTCGATGAAATGCAGGCTGCCATCCTCGTCCATGAGGAACTCCACCGTACCGGCGTTCATGTAGCCGATGCTGCCGAGCGTCTTCACCAGCACGCCGCCAATGCGGTCGCGCAGCTCCTGGCCGACCTTCAACGACGGCGCCTCTTCCAGCAGCTTCTGATGGCGGCGCTGGATACTGCACTCGCGCTCGCCCAGGCTCATCACGTTGCCATGCTCGTCGGCCAGCACCTGGAACTCGATGTGGCGCGGCCGCTCGATGAACTTCTCCATGTAGAGGTCGCCATTGCCGAAAGCTGCCGCCGCCTCCGCTTGCGCCGAGTGAAACAGGTTGGGCAATTCCTCTTCGCTGCGGATGACGCGCATGCCGCGTCCGCCGCCACCGGCGGAAGCTTTCACGATCACCGGAAATCCCACGCTGCGCGCCCACTCGATCGCTTCCTCCGCTGAGGCGACGATTCCATCGGAACCCGGGAGGATGGGCACGCCTTCCTTCTTCATGGTGGCGCGGGCTTTTTCTTTTTCGCCCATCAGCCGCGTGACCTCGGGTGGCGGGCCGATGAACTTGATGCCGCAGGCGCCGGCGACTTCGGCGAAGTTCGCGTTCTCGCTCAGCAACCCGTAGCCGGGATGGACCGCGTCGACGTTGGCGATCTCGGCGGCGCTGATGACAGCGGGAATGTTCAGGTAGCTTTCGTTGAGCCTCGGCGGGCCGATGCAGATGGCCTCATCGGCAAAGCGAACGTGCAGCGAGTTGCGATCGGCCTCGCTGTAGATGGCGACCGCCTTGATGCCGAGTTCCTTGCAGGCGCAGATCACGCGCAGGGCGATCTCCCCGCGATTCGCTATTAGGATCTTCTTGAACATGAAATATGGATTTCGCGGCGCCCGGACCGAATCATCCTAGTCGAGCGATTCCACAATCGCTGTATCTTTGCTTTGAAGGGGCATGCCTTCAGGCGCGCCGTTAAAGCTAACCAAGAAATTCGACTTTAGCCGCTGAAGCAGCAAGCCTCAGGGCCTAAAGGCCAATTTCTTTGCGTCGTGACGGCACGGCTGAAGCCGTGCCCTTTCAAAACCAGACGCACCATCATGTCAAAACCCAACGCCTCAACATCGGCATCGCCCTACTGTTTGCGAATTTCGAACAGCGGCATTCCGTACTCCACCGGGCTGCCGTTGGCGACGAGTATCCTGGCGATCACACCGGAAACATCCGCCTCAATTTCGTTCATCAGCTTCATCGCTTCAATGATGCAGAGCACCTGTCCAGCCGTAACGCTGTCGCCAACTTTGACGAAAGGCGGCGTGCCCGGCGACGGCGCCTCGTAGAACGTCCCGACAATCGGCGACTTCACGATAAACAGGTCCGCGTCTGGAGCCGCCGGTTGCGCCGTAGCAGCAGAAGCAGGTTCGGCCGGCGTGGCCGGTTGAGCGCTGGCCAGCGGCGCGGCTGCAATTGTGGAAGCCAGCGGCGATCCCATAGCCACAGGAACCGGCACGGCGGCAACGCTCGGCGCCACTTGCACTACGGGAGCGGCCGCGCCTCCGCGCTTGACATGTACCTTGACGTCGCCGCGTTCGAGTTCGAACTCGGTAATGTCCTTATCGACCAGGAGCTCGATGAGCTCTTTAATTTCTTTTTGATTCATCGTGCGAATGAAAAACGGCCACAGATCTCAATCCGGAGGTTGTGGACCGCAACCCGGATCCAGCAGCCCGCTTGATCGTCAACCCATCGACCAGCGGCAGGGTAATCAGTCATTATGAACGTTGGACAGGAATTTGGAAAGCCGAGGGGGCGTACAGGAGGATGGGGTGACATGAGACGTTACGTGAAAGGCATTTTCGGCGGATTTCTCGCCCTCATGGCCGCGTTTGGCTGGACGGCAGCGATCGCTTTCCTGATCGTGATCAAGAGCGGCGGGGGGATTTGGGGCTTCGAGATAAGCAAGTCGCCTGAACTCTTGATTCCGGTGATTCTGATTTTTGCAGTCGGATTCTATTTGGCGTTTCGGGCGGCCTACTACAAAAATTGAAAGCTGGCCTCCATCGCCTCGCGGCATTGCTCCGCTCAATCCACAGCATCATAGCTTCTTTGACCCATGGCAAAACTGGAACAACTAGCCACCGATCCGCTGGTCACGATTCGCCACGCTGGTGCTCCCGTTACCGGCGGACGCTGCGTCGTCTACTGGATGCAGCGAGCGCAACGTGCTCTGGACAATCCAGCGCTGGATACCGCCGTGGCAGCGGCAAACGCGCTTGGCCAGCCGCTGGTGATTTTCTTCGCGCCCGTGCCGTTCTATCCCCGAGCGAATCTTCGGCACTATGCGTTTCTCGCGCAGGGCATTCCTGACATCGCTGAGAGTGCGCGGAAACGCGGTATCGGCTTCGTACTGCGCCGCTATCCGGAACATTCGCTGCTGAAGTTTTGCGACGAGGTCAAAGCGTCGCTGGTCATTGGCGACGAGAACCCTATGCGCGAGCCCGATCATTGGCGCGAGCTGGCGGCGAAAAAGCTGGCTGTGCCGCTATGGACGGTCGACGCCGATGTCATCGTTCCTTCCCGGCTGCTGGAGAAAGAACAGTATGCGGCGCGAACCATTCGCCCACGTCTGCAAAAGCTCTTAAAACAATTCTTGACGCCGCCGCCAAATCGGAAAGCCAAAGTCGAATGGCAGAAGCCAAGCGTTTTGCAAGCTCTGCCCGACGACGGCTCGCTCGATCTGACGGAGCACTGGAAGGATCTCGACCGGTCGGTGCGGCCAGTTGATTCTTTGCGAGGAGGGACGACGGAAGCGCTGAAGCTGTTGCGCGATTTTGTCGCGCACAAACTGAGTCGTTATCCGGAGCGTCACGGCAAGCCGGAGGTCGACGGCACCAGCCGGTTGTCGCCTTATCTGCACTTCGGGCACATCGGTCCGCACACGGTGGCGCTGGCGGTCGAAAAGAGCCACGCCAGCCGTGCGGCCAAGGACGATTTTCTGGATCAGCTCATAACCTGGCGGGAGCTGGCGATCAACTTCGTCCACTTCAATCCGCTCTATGACTCGATTGAGAGCGCACCCGGCTGGGCACATCGAACGCTCGCCAAGCATGCGGGTGACAAGCGGCCGGCCCTCTATTCTCGGGAGCAACTTGAACAGGCGGCGACCGGCGACGATTTATGGAATGCCGCTCAGCGCCAGATGCTCCACGCGGGATGGATGCATAACTACATGCGCATGTATTGGGCGAAGAAGATATTGGAGTGGAGTCCATCGCCCGGCGTCGCCTATCAGACGGCGGTTTATCTCAACGACAAATACTTTCTGGATGGCCGCGATCCCAACGGGTATGCGGGAATCGCATGGTCGATTGCGGGCAAGTTCGACCGGCCGTGGTTCGAACGCCCGATCTTCGGCACCATCCGATACATGTCGGGTGCGGCAGCTCGGAAGAAGTTCGACGCTGAGGAGTACATCGCGCAGATGGCCGCCCTGGCCGGAAAATTCGCTTGACGGCCCCTCAGCTTGAGGCCGCATGGAAGTCCAGCAGGTTCATCTCTTTTTGTGTTGCTGATTTGACCATGGTGTCGGCTAGAATGGGACGCCGCCAGTAGTCGAACTGCGGAATCGCCAAAACAGAGAGGAAAGCTATGAAGAAGCGCATGAGCTGGTTCGCAATTCTTGCGGTTGTGAGCGCCGCGATCGCGGTTGGCGCACCCGTGCTCGCCGCCCAGGACACCATGGGAGCATCTCCGGCCGTGGGCGGCGCCGACAAAGCGGAGGCGATGCAAAAGCTGGAGAAAATGTCGGCGGCCCTGAATCTCAGCCCCACGCAGAAGCAGCAAATGCTGCCCATCCTGATGGAGGAAGCGCCTAAATTGAAAGCCCTCAAGGCCAATACCTCACTGGGCCCGGTGCAGAAGGCGATGCAGATGCGACAGATCGCCAATGCGACCGACACCAAGGTTAAGCCCATCCTCAGTGCGCAGCAGTATCAAACCTGGGAGCAGATGCGTGCCCAGGAGCGACAGCAGATGATGCAGAAGATGGAGCAGAAATAGCGGCGGAGAAGCTCGGCGACTCTGCCCCGCCGGGCAATGTGGAATCGCGGCTAGATGGCTTTTTTGTTAGGCGCGTTATCTTTGAGCTTCACGAACCAAAGATAAATCTCGTCTACCCGTGAGATGTCTTCGTTCAGTACCGGCTGATCGGCATATTTCTGGATGTCGGATCCGCTGTGGCGGCGTTTCAGGTTGGTGACGATCTGGTAAAGCTCGTCCACCTTCGAGTGCATGATGCGCAGATCGCTCACCAGCCTGACTTCATCCACATCGAGCCAGCGTTGCGGGAGCGGCTGGTCGGTGTGGTCGGTTTTCTTCATATGCATCATGGTCGCCTTGCGGAGAAGACTTGGAGTCGTTGTCTGCCGCCGAACTGTTGTTCGGACGCTGTAGTATACGCGAAAGGTTGCATGCCGCTGTAGTTCATCCTGGCAACCGTTTCTGGAGCCAGAGTTCTCCACTCCTGCCGTGTACAATCGCGACTGATGCCGTCGCCTGGCACCCACAACTCCAGCCCAACGAGTAATGGTTTCGCCGCGCGCGTGTTGCGCAACCTGCGGCCCTCACATCAGCACACTGCATTTTCCGCAACGGTGTTGCTGATGGGATCAGTCATGGCCTCGCGCCTGCTCGGTTACTTGCGCGAGATGTACATTGCGTGGGCCTTCGGCGCCGGTCATCAGACAGACGCTTACTTCGCCGCCTTTCAGATCCCCGATTTCCTGAACTACATTCTCGCCGGCGGAACGGCCTCGATCACGTTCATCTCGATCTATACCCGCCACGTCGCGCGCGAGGACGAAGCCGGCGCCCAGCGTGCCTTCGATTCCACCATCACCATCATGAGCGCGGTGCTGTGCCTGGGCACCGTCGTGATGGATATCTTCGCACCGCAACTGGTGCGCCTGGTTTTTCCCAAGTTCGCCGCCGACCAGGTCGGCCTCTGCGTTCATCTGACTCGCATTCTGCTGCCCAGCCAGATCTTCTTCTACGCCGGTGGCATCGTCTCGGCGGTGCTGCTGTCGAAGCGGATGTTTTTGTATCCCGCGCTCAGCCCGGCGCTCTACAACGTCTTCATCATTGCCGGAGGCGTGGTAGGAGCAAGAGCGCTCGGCATCTCGTCGCTGGCGTACGGCGCGCTGGCGGGTGCCATTGTGGGACCGTTCCTCATCAATGCGATTGGTGCGGGCCAGGGCGGATTGCGCTATCACCTCAGCTTCGACTGGCGCAACTCCGGATTTCGCGAATGGGTGAAACTTTCCATTCCGCTGATGCTTGGGGTCTCGCTGGTTTCGGCCGATGACTGGATACTGCGCTACTTCGCTTCCGGCGGCGTCGGCGACATATCCCGGCTGAACTATGCCAAGCGCCTCTTTGCGGTGCCTATTTCGATTTTGGGACAGGCAACCGGTCAGGCTTCGATGCCGTTCTTCGCCTCGTTGTGGGAGCAAGGCAAGCGCAAGCTCTTCGCCGATACAGTCAACCAGACGGTCTATCGCATATCGGCGGCTTCATTTCTGGCTTCGGCCTGGATGATGGCGGCGGCGCTGCCGGTGATCGATCTGGCATTCCGCCACGGACGCTTCACTTTCGCCGATGCAGAAGAGACTGCCGTCTATTTCTTCGTGTTCACGATTTCGCTGGCGTTGTGGTCGGCACAGGCGCAGTACGCGCGAGCTTTTTACGGCGCGGGCGACACGCTGACGCCGATGATCGCCAGCACCATCATCGTGGCCGCGTCGCTACCTATTTATCGAACCCTATTTCATCAGTACGGTGTGACCGGGCTGGCCTTCGCCTCGGACATCGGTATCCTGATGCATACCGTAGTTCTGGCATGGTTGCTGCACTACAAGAAAATGGTGCTGCTGACGGAACTGCCCTGGCTGGAGCTGATGAAGGCGCTGGCGGTCGCGATCATGGCCCTCGTCGTCTGCGGTGGGTTAAACCGATATGTCTTGGATGTCGGGCGCTACCGCGTCGCCCGCAGCTTTAGGACTGACATGATCTCGCTGCTGTTGATCAGCGCGGTGTGGGCGGCCGTAGTTGCAGTCGGACTGTGGATCACGAAATCGAATCTGCTGCGCGAATTGCGGCGCGTCAAGTCGCGCGCCACCCATACTGCCGCGCCCGAGCCGATGGTGGATCGAACGACCGGCGGAGTCGAACCGTAGAAGGCAATTGTCGGTTGTCGTTGCTACACCCGCCTTCAGTCCTGCGCAGTCCATTCATACTTGTCTTCTCCAACTGACGACCGGCTACTGCCCTACTTCACTACTCGCATCTCGGACCAGTCGTAGTCGAAGTGCTTGCCGCAATCCAGGCAGACGACATAGATCCCGGTCTTCGAGGGCGAGACTCGATCCCATTCATCCTGGTTTGACGTTCTTCTGGAGGATGTCGACGAGAACGGAAGCGACATATGGCGATGACGGCAACCTACGGGAAGCATATCCAACAACCGGTCCCACATTGCGGAATCCTCTTCAGCTATCAGCTATCAGCAGTCCCAGGAAGTTGTCATCACGAGCGCTGCATTTGGCGCGAGGGATCCGCTTTTGGCGCGAACAACCACCGGTCTCCCTCAGTATCGCGTTACTGAGCTGAAGCCCTCCAGCCGTCACCATTCATGGAATGCTGACGGCTGAGCGCTGATAGCTGAGTAGAGACTCTCTCCGCCAGGCGACAGAGTCAACAAGAGGATTACCTTAGAACGCGCCTCGCCAACCCGCTTTCGGACAGTTTGGCGTCACTCCCGTTTGGGGAATGACTAGACCCGCGCTGCCGCTGCCGACGTGCCGGTCTCACCGGCCGTCGTCGTCGGGGTGGTTTCCTTGGCTTCGCCGTTGACCTTCTGACCAGGCTTGCGGATGTCGATGCCGCCCTTGAAGTACGCGCCGTCCTCGATGCTGATGCGCTGTGCCACCACATCGCCGGTCAGCGAGCCTTCGCCGCGAATGTCGACCCGATCGCTGGCCGTCATGTTGCCGCGAACTTTGCCCAGGACCACGATCTCGCGCGCCGAAATGTTGGCCGAGACGACGCCATTGCGCCCGACGGTCACGCGATTGCCCGGCAGATTAATCGACCCTTCCACCCGGCCGTCGATGTAGAGCGACTCGGAGCCGGTGACCTCACCCTTGATGACCAGTGACTTGCCCAGCGTGGCCTGCTCTTGCGTGTTCAGCGGAGGGCTGGCGGGACGCGGAGGGTTCACCGGTTCGGCTGGCGGGGTGAAGGAGCGCTGCGGCTCAGGACTCGGAGTCGGGTTCGCGGTAGGCGGATTCGTAGGTTTCCACATGGTAGATTCAAAATCCTTTCTGGAGTAGTAAGCGCTTGGATGGGCACTCGGTTTGCCAAACCAAAATCCACAGGCCTGCTTCACGACATGCCGGGTTTGGTGCGGCGATTCTCAATTCATCGCTCAGCTCGCGCACGGTGCACGGACCGGCTCACGATGTAATTATTGCTACCATACAGGGAGTTTTTGGATGAGGGAATACCCTTATGCAATTTTTCGTACGAGCTAGTTGATAATCCAGGCTCGGATTACGGTGAACGGACTAGAAAGCACCGAATAAGCGAGCAAAGCGTCGACGCTCTGCGAAACCATCGACTGACATTTGCCGCACCGGCGGGAGATTCGGTGTATAGTTTTCGAACCGCGGACGATCCACCCCGTGCCGGCGGAGGTTATTCTAGTGGTTCCTTCAAAAGACCATCACCGAATGGCCAACTCCCGGTTGCTCGCCACTGCGTTATTCATGTCAACCGCGGCCTTCCTTCTGAATGCCGGCGAACCGGCGCAGGCGCAGAGCTTCAGCGTCATCCACAATTTCAATGGCACAGACGGATCCCAGCCTTTACACGGCCTATCCGTCGATGCCGCCGGAAACTTCTACGGTACGACCGAGTATGGGGGCATTCTGAGTTGCGACAGTGGTGGCGTTCCGGGATGCGGCGTGGCTTATAAGCTCAGGAACGTCAACTCAGGCTGGGTGTTTTCTGTGCTATACGATTTTCCGGGCTTTGATGGCAACTTTCTTCCCACCAATCCCGGCAATATCACGATCGCTCCCAATGGCAGCCCTTACGGTACACAACTATTCAGTGAGGGTGGAGATTCTAACGGCGCCCTCTACAATCTGATTCCTCCGGCCACAGCAGACGCTGCGGCGAATGCGCCGTGGACCTACACGCCGGATCATATCTTTGGCAGCGGCAACGACGGTGGCAATCCCAGCCAGGTGATCTTCGATCCGCAAGGCAATATCTGGGGAACCACGTTGGCCGGTGGCATTAACGGCTCCGGGGTGGTCTATGAGATGACTCCCTCGAGTGGAGGCTGGATCGAAACCTTCATCTACAACTTTGCCGGCGGAAGCGACGGCTCCGAACCTGATGGCGTTGCTCTGGATGAGTCCGGCAATCTGTGGGGCGTCACCAGGGATGGCGGCAATCAGGGCTGCTACCAGAGTGCCGGGTGTGGGACAGTTTATGAGCTGACACGGTCGGGCTCGGCTTGGACGAAAACTATTCTCCACGTCTTCGAGGAAGATACGGATGGGGGCGCTCCAGGACCATTAATTCGCGATAGCGCCGGCAATCTGTACGGTGTAACCGCCGTCGGCACAACCAATGGCGGCACCATCTGGGAGCTGTCTCCGTCCAATGGCGGCTGGGTCTTTAACGTGCTCTACAACTTGCCCGGAGACCCGAACACTTACTCTTACGTTTTCCGGCTGGTCATGGATGCCAGCGGCGCCTTGTACGGTGTCAATAATTACATCGGCGCCCACATTATGGGCAGCGCGTTCAAAATCGCCCGCTCCAATGGCGGCTGGACATATACCGATTTGCACGACTTCGGCAGTTTGTCGGGCGAAGCAGATGGCTGCTATCCCTACGGTCCTGTGGCGCTTGACGCCACGGGCAATGTGTACGGCACGACTGCACAGTGTGGTGAAGGTGGCGGCGTGATCTATCAGATCGCACCGTAATGCTACCGTAAAGTGTCAATTGGCGGGCGACCCGTTATCCTGATGGTGAAGCATCGAAATCCTCATGCTCACCGATCAGGCCATTCTGCGGCACATCGAACGCCAGCCACGCCACTCGGCCGGATTCAAGCAGCTTATCCGCGAGCTGAACCTGCGCGGAGAGGAGCGGCGGCAGCTCGCCGAGCGATTACAGGCGCTGGTCAAGAGCGCTCGCCTGGTCGAGACCGGCCGCGATCACTACACGCTCCCTGAGCATGCCAATTCTCCCACCCTTTCGCCAAAGTCCGGCGAAAGGATGGGACACCCGCGCCGTTCCATCGCAAGCCAGAATCTGATCGCCGGGCGGCTCACCATGCACCGCGACGGTTATGGGTTCGTGATCCCGAATCCGGGGCAAAGAGACACCGGCGACGCGGTGCCGCGTTCTGGCCAGAGTGTCCCATCCTTTCCCCCTCCGTTGGGAAAAGGGCGGGACGGGAAGTCTGAAGCTAAGGGGAAGATCGAGGGCGACATCTTCATCCCTCCGCCGGCCATCGGCTCGGCGATGCATGGCGACCAGGTGCTGGTCGAACTCACCCGCAAGAAAGATGACGGACGGGCCGAAGGCCGCATCCTGCGCGTGCTCACCCGTGGCAATCCGACGGTCGTTGGGACCTTCCACTATGGCTCGCGGCAAAACTACGTCACGCCAATGGACGAGAAGATCACGCAGGAGATCGTCGTCCCGCGGGGGATGGAGTGGCCGGCTCACACCCACCCTCCCGCGAAAAGAACGCGGGGAGGGTGGGGCACCCACGGAGATAAAACGTCGGATTCAACCCGGGTGCCCCATCCTTCTCCCCCTCCTTTGGGGAGAGGATGGGAACGTGATCGGGTTCTCGGCAACGAAGCCCGTCAGCATGAATGGGACGATCTGGAGAACGTCGTGGTCGAAGTTGAGATCACCGACTGGCCCTCGCCCACCGAAAATCCTCGCGGACGCGTCGTCGAGATACTCGGCTACGAAGACGACTTCGGCGTCGATGTCGAGATTATCATCCGCAAGTTTCATCTGCCGCATCGCTTCCCAGTCGAAGTTTTGCAGGAGGCGCAGCAGTTTGAGCCGGTCATCACGGCCGGCCAATTGCGGCATCGGCGCGATTTTCGCGCGCTGCCGATCGTCACCATCGACGGCGAAACGGCACGCGACTTCGACGACGCCGTTACGGTGCGCCACCTGGAGAACGGGAATTTCGAGCTGCAGGTGCACATTGCCGACGTGGCGCATTATGTTCACGAAGGTTCGGCCATCGATCTCGAGGCGCGCCTGCGCGGCACATCCGTTTATTTTCCCGATCGCGCCGTACCCATGCTGCCCATTGAGCTTTCGACGGATTTATGCAGCCTGCGCCCGCAGGTCGATCGCATGGTGCTGTCGTGCGTGATGGAGATCGATCATCACGGCGAGATTGCCGGCTACACGCTCAGCGAAGGCGTCATCCGTTCCGCGGAGCGCATGACCTACACCAACGTCAATCTCATCCTCGAAGGCGACCCGGCGCTGCGCAAGCACTATCACAAGCTGGTCGATTCGTTCGAACTGATGCGCGAGCTGGCGATGATCCTCAACCGCAAGCGGGTGCGCCGCGGCTCCATTGATTTCGATCTGCCCGAGCCGGTGATCGAATTCGACGAGCACGGCCTGATGAAGAGCATCTCGCGCTCGGAGCGCAATATCGCCAACCGCATCATCGAGGAGTTCATGCTGGCGGCCAACGAGTGCGTTGCCGGCTATCTGGAGAACAAAGGCGTACCCTCGCTGTATCGCATCCACGAGAAACCCGATCCCAAGCGCGTGATGGACTTCGAGACCATCGCCGCGAGGTTTGGATACTCGCTCGGCGTCGGCGCGATACCGGTCAAGCGGGTGCAGTTCAAGGCCGAACGTCGCGAGCGCTACGGCACAGGGCGCAGCGCGAAGACAATCGAGATTCCGGAAGACATTCACATCACGCCGCGGATGTATCAGAAGCTGACGCAGAAGATCGCGGGCAAGCCGGAGGAGCGCATCTTGTCGTACCTGATGCTGCGCTCGCTCAAGCAGGCGCGCTATTCGGAGAAGAACGAAGGCCACTTCGCTTTGGCTGCGCCGACCTATACGCATTTCACCTCGCCGATCCGGCGCTATCCCGATCTGATCGTGCATAGGATCTTGAAAGAGGTGCTGCGCGACGCGGCCGACGGTGAAGAGCACGGAGTGCCGATCGGGATCGGAGAAATTGCGCCGAGCGAGACCCCGTCGCCGTGGTCGAAAAGACCCAAGTCGCCCACCCTTTCGCCAAAGTCGGGCGAAAGGATGGGGCACCCACACGGTTTCGGGTCGAAAATTCATCCAGGTTCCCCATCCTTTCCCCATCAGTTACAAGGCCCCATCTCCGAAGACGAACTCCACGACATCGCCGACGAGTCCAGCCAGGCCGAGCGCCGCGCCGACGAAGCCGAACGCGAGCTGATGGAATGGAAGAAGATGAAGTTCATGGAAGATCGCGTCGGAGACGACTTCGACGGCCTGATCGTGAGCGTCACCAAGTTCGGCATGTTCGTCGAGCTCAACGACATGTTTATCGAAGGACTGGTGCCGCTCGGCTCGCTCACCGACGACCACTACCTGTATCACGAGAACACCAGGCAAATCATCGGGCAGCGCACCCGCAAGACGTACTCGCTTGGCGATCCGATTCGTGTCCTGGTCGATCGCATCGACCGAACCCAGCGGCGGATCCAGTTCGCGGTAGTCGCGGAGGAATCCCACCCTTTCGCCAAACGAAGGCGAAAGGATGGGGCGCCCAAAGGGAAACGAGCACGGTGAGTGTGAGTCGTAAATCCCACCCTTTCGGCAAACGAAGGCGAAAGGATAGGGCACCCACGTCAATGCCTGGGGACGAATCTCCACTCCCGAATTGCGCTAAACTTCCTCAGGGAAATGTCCGCGTGGGGTGCTTCCAATGAAACTTCGCATTCTGCTCATTGGCCTCGCTTGCCTGCTTGCTTCTCAGCTTCTTCTCGCCGACGAGCATCATCCCTACGACCCTAACGCCAAGCTTGGCAAAGTTTCGTTTCCTATACCGTCGTGCGCCCCGGCGCAGCAGGAAAATTTCGAGCGTGGGGTCGCACTGCTCCACTCCTTCTGGTACGAGGAGGCCAGCAAACAATTCCAGGCCGTAGCCGCAGCCGATCCTCATTGCGCCATGGCTTATTGGGGAGAAGCCATGAGTCTGTATCAGCAGCTCTGGAGGCGTCCCACCGCCGCGGATGTGAAACAGGGATTTGAGCTCTCGCAGAAGGCATTGTCGATTGGCGCCCAGACTCCACGGGAGCGCGAATATATTCAGGCAATCGATACTTTCTATTCCGGCGGCGCGAAGTGGGAATTTGTAAAGAATACTCGCGCCTATTCCGAGGCCATGGAGGTGGTGTACAAGCAGAATCCGCAGGATCAGGAGGCCGCAGCCTTTTACGCGCTGTCGCTGCTGGCCTCGGCTCCTCCGGACGACACCACCGAGCACAATCGCAAAGAGGCGATCCAGATTCTAAGCACGCTCTTCCAGGAAAATCCCAACCATCCGGGCATTGCGCATTACATGATTCACGCCTGCGACAATCCGCAGTTTGCCGAGCAGGGACTGCCGGCCGCGCGCGTCTACGCCAGGATCGCGCCTGCCTCGCCGCACGCGCTGCATATGCCTTCACACATCTTTGCCCAGCTCGGACTGTGGCAGGAGGACATACGGTCCAACTTGGCAGCCATCGCGGCCGTGGAGCACAACACCACCGGCATGCATATGGGCGTCGAGCACAAGGTGCACTCCATGGACTTCCTGCTCTATGCCTATCTGCAGATCGGCGATGACCGCAAGGCGAAAGCTATCGTCAATGAATTGCAGACCATTAACCCTGCGGACCTGACTGCCGGTCGTGACGGCTATCTCGATCGCATGCAGGCGGAGTTCGCCGTGACCTATGCTTTGGAACGGCGCGACTGGAAAGCTGCCGAGGAGCTGACTCCTGTCGCCGGAGCCAAGCCGTACAACCACGCCATCACCTACGCTGCGCGAGCCGTCGGCGCGGGACATCTGCGTGACGCCGCGGCTGCCGCCGAAGCGGTGAAGCAGGTTGACGCCATGATCGTAGCCACTCGCACCAGCGACAAGCCCTACGCTGTGATGTCAATGGAGACAGGACGCGATGAGGCAGCGGCGTGGATGTATTTCGCCCAAGGCAAGAAAGACGAGGCGCTGGCGCTTCTACGCAAGGTCGCCGATAAGCAGGACAAGCTCGGCAAGGGTGAGACGGAGCTGCCCGCGCGCGAGATGCTGGCCGACATGCTGCTGGAGATGAATCGTCCGCAGGATGCCTTGGCCGAGTATCTGCGCTCGTTGAAGATCGATCCCAATCGCTTTAACGGACTGGCCGGCGCGGCGCGCGCTGCCGAACTGACGAATCAGCCGGCGGAAGCCTCGCAATACTACGCGCAGTTGCTGAAGAATTGTGCCGGCTCGGACTCCGACCGTCCCGAGCTGCAGCAAGCCAGGTCTCTGCTCGCGCAGACCAAGGCAGCCAATCCGGTCTAAACCGCCATCCGGGCGTGAGCGGGTGTCATCCTGAGCGAAGGCGCGCCTTGTTTGCGCGCCGGAGTCGAAAGACCCCTATCAACGTGTACGTTAGACTAACTTTGTTCCTGCTTGCTGGAGTGCGGCCTGCGAGAACCTGAAGAAGATCCTCGGTCCGCGCCTCTTCACTATAAAACTTACGTGGTGGAAAATTGACGGCTAGACCCAAGACTTTGATGATATTTAAAAATACCACTTCACGGCTCCACAAGAGATGCCTCCAGAAGAGCAGGAAACGGCCCTAGGATCGATTTTCGACAAGGCGGACGACGTAGACATCGTCTGAGCTTTTTTGCACCCCTCAAATCGCCTTTAAACGCAAAGTTTCAATTCGGAACTCCTTGAAATGAAACGACTTGTTTCCCGATTTGGGAAAAACCCGCCACTGCGGGCCATACTAACCCGTTCCTTGGCCTAGGGCGGGCCAGTGGGTGATCCTGGATTGCCCAGCCTTGCGGAACAATCCCGACCCCGCTCGCGCGCTCGCCTTCGCGTATTACAATTCCTCCCGGATACACAAGGGCCTGCGCGTGACGCCTCCAATGAAAGCAGGTTGACGGATCACGTCTGAAATCTGGCTGAGCTTGTGGCCGCAAACTGAAGTCCTGGAGAGCCGAATGGCGCATGTAACGTTGTTCCCCTCGAGCACGGAACCGATAAATTTTCCCGATGCCACTAGCACAAACGTACACGGTGGAGTTCTGTATTTCCGCGCTAAGAAAGAACCCAAGGCAGAATCCCAGAGTACATTTCAGACCAACGTGCCCTTTCTCCTGATCGAGGAGGAATGACTTGGCGGTAAGCACAACAAACGCCCCTTTCGGACCCTACCGGCACGACCTCGTGAGTTAGGTTGAACCCGCTACGGGTAAAATCATTCTCATGCGCAGAGCTGTTGCCATTCTCTTCGCTCTTGCCGTGGTTACACCTGCCGCCGCCCAGACGCCGGCTCCGGTCTCATGCTCTGCTCCGGCGACGTGGCCGACGGCGCAATTCGCCGCGACGAAAGATCCGGGCGTGCAGAAGGCCTGCCAGACCCTGACCAACATGATCCGCGCTCTCGGCGGAGATGCCTGGCTCAACCTGCAGACGCTGCAGAGCGAGGGTCGAACCTACGGCTTCTATCATGGTCAGCCCAACAGCACCGGCATTCAGTATTGGCTTTTCTGGGAGTGGCCCGACAAAGAGCGCATGGAGTTGACGAAGCAGCGCGACATCGTCGAGCTCTTCACCGGCGATCAAGGCTACGAGATCACCTACAAAGGCACGGCGACACAAGATCCCAAGCAGATGGCCGATTATCTTCGACGACGCGATCACTCATTGGAGTGGGTTATCCGCAAATGGCTCAGCGCCCAGGGAACGATGATTCTCTATGACGGAACGGCGATGGTAGAACGCAATCTCGCCGACCAGGTCAGCGTGCTCAACGCCAGCAACGACAGCGTGACCATTTCGATTGACGGCACCTCGCACCTGCCGGTGAAGATCGCGTACAACTGGCGCGATCCCGAGGACCGGCAGTTCGACGAGGAATCGACCGTCTTCAGCAATTACAAGCTGGTGCAGGGGATTCAGACGCCATACAGTACCGTTCGCTATCGTGATGGCGACATGACAAACCAGCGATTCATCACGTCGGTCGTGATCAACGCCAGCCTGGCGCCGACGCTGTTTGAAACCAAGGGCATCACCTACAATCCCGACAAGCTTATCCAGAAGAAGTAGTCTGCGGTTCGAGTACTGCGGACGATTTGCCGCTGACAAGTACGGTAGAATGGTTGCTCAATGCGGGTCGGCGAAGAAGCGCTGTTCGCCGGCCCATCGTTCGTCTCCATCAAACGAATAAACATTAACGCGCCGGGTACCAGTCCTCTTTCATCGACCCATGGAAACCGGGGAGTCCGTGGGTAAGCAATGACATCGAAAATCAAGTTTTTCCGATTCGGCGATTTCCGCCTGTATCCCACGGAACACTTGTTGTTGCGCGATACAAGTTCAGTTCCGCTCGCTCCCAAAGCCTTCGACATTCTGCTGTATCTCGTCCAGAACGCCGGGCATCTGGTGAGACGCGACGTGCTGATGGAGGCCATCTGGCCTGACAGCTTCGTCGAAGAAACCAATCTCACGGTAAATATTTCGTTGCTGCGCAAGCTGCTCGAAGGCGATGGACAGACGTTTATCGAAACCGTGCCGCGCAAGGGCTATCGCTTTGTCGCTGAGGTTACGGAAGGCGAGGAGGACAGCGAAAAGTTTCACAAAAGTAATGAAAATTTAATGTCCCCGTCTGTGGGAGATATGGGGGCTTCGGTGGCTGCTGCCATGGCCTCGGAATCGGCGATCGAACTGCATCCCAGTGAATTGCCTGCGGCCGCGGCTCCTGCGGCCAGCTCCCACGCTGTGGCAGCTCCTAACCCGGTTGCGATTCCCGCGCCGTCCGCGATCCCTACTCCCACAGTGAAGTACCACAGCGCGCCACAGATTCACACCGCCCCCACCAGTTGGACAACATCGTTCCTTCGTATCCTTGCTATTTCGGTCGTCATCATCGCCTTGGCGATCGGACTGTTTTACTGGGTATCGCGCTGGAAGTCGCGATCCAATCCCGTGAGCGCCGCGGAGCGATCCATCGCGGTGCTGCCGTTTCGCCCGCTGGTCACGAATGCCGAAGATGAATACCTGGGACTCGGGCTCACGGATGCGCTAATCACCCGGATGGGCAACCTGCACAAGATCATCGTCAGACCTGTTGGCGCGGTGCGAAAGTATGCACAAGTCGACGATCCGGTCGCCGCCGGGCGTCAGCTGGCTGTCCAGTCGGTGCTGGAGGGCAGTATCCAGCGCTACGACGACAAGGTGCGAGTTACAGTTCGCCTGATTCGCGTAAGTGATGGTGAGCCGTTATGGACCGACAAGATCGACGAGAATTTCACCGATATGTTTTCGGTCGAAGATTCGATCTCCCAGAAAGTCGCCGATAAACTCACCATCGATCTCACCGGCGACGAGCAAAAGCAACTGGCCCGTCCCTTTACCGGCAACAATGACGCTTATCAGCTCTACCTGAAGGGCCGCTATTACTGGAGCAAGCGAACCATCGACGGAGTGAAAAAGAGCATCGAGCTTTTCCAGCGCGCCATTCAGGTCGATCCTAACTACGCGCTGGCGTATGCCGGGCTTGCCGATTCCTACACCATGGCCGGTTCCTACGGCTACAGCATTCTTCCGCCGTCGCAAGCCATGCCGCAGGCCGAAGCTGCCGCCGCCAAGGCCCTGGCCATCGATGACAACCTCGCCGAAGTGCATGCTTCGCTGGGCTATATCAAGTTCACCTACGACTGGGATTGGGCCGGCGCCGAGCAGGAGTTCAAGCGCGCTATCGCGCTCAACCCTCTTTACGACACGGCGCACCATTGGTACTCGCACGAATTGATGGCATTAGGCCGAACCGAGGAAGCCTTTGCCCAAGCGAGGCGCGCGCTCGAGTTGGCGCCATCCGACACCGTAATGAACGAACATATGGGGTGGACCTACCTGATGGCGCGCGACTACGACGAGGCCATCCGTCATGCGCAGAAAGCCATCGAACTCGATCCCGATTTTCTACTGGCGCACCGTGTCCTGGCGCAGGCGTACCAGTACAAAGGTCAAAACGATCTGGCGATAGCGGAATTTCAGCGTGGAGTCGAGCTGGCGAACGGCGATCCGGTAGCGAAAGCCTTCCTGGCCCGTGCGTATGCGTCCGCGGGCAAAACTCCGCAGGCGACAGCGATTCTCAATGACCTTCTGCAGCTGGCGAAGTCGCAATATGTTCCGCCGGCGGAGATCGCTGAAACCTACGCGGCGCTGGGCCGCAAGGATGAAGCGTTCGAGTGGATGAACCAGGCCTGCGACGAACGCGCTGCCGCGCTCGTTTATCTCAAGGTCGCTCAGGTTTATGATCCCCTGCGATCCGATCCCAGATTTCCGGAACTGCTAAAGCGCGTCCATCTGAATTAGAGGGGCTTTGGTTTCTAATGTCCCTCGGCTCGATTGGTAGAGCGGTTCTTCAGGCCTGCGTCTTCCTGCAGCAGAAAAAGCGCGCTACCCGTCGTCGTGTCCCGCCTGCCTCAGTGCCTTGCCATCACGTGCTGCAGTTCAAGCTCGTAAGGCGTCGAACTGACCCGCGCTGCGCCGGAGAACGGGCTGTCATAGGCATTAATCAGGAAGAGGCTGAAAGCCAGGATTCCGGCCAGCGCGGCGGTCATGGCTGCCTGCGACAACAGACTTTCATGCCCGAAGAAATAAGTCAGGGCGACCAGGATGATCCCGCCGACGATCAGTAGCTCCCAAAGCATGGAAGGCACCGAGCCGCGCATGACGAATAGCCGGGTGCGTCGATAGTCCGAGAGAGCGTTCAGGTGCCTCAGCGATTCCTCATAGTTGGCCTGCGCCTTGAGCGTGGTTGGCTCTGCGTCGGCGTAGACCTGCCAGAGTTTTTCTATAGCCCCCCAGGTGCGCGGGCTCATGCGGCCATCCGCCATGGCGGGAAATTCGTCCTGCAACACGGCGCGCATGTAGTCCATCAATGAGGAGCGAATCTCGCTGCGCATCGGTTCCGGCATTGCCATAGCCATACGTGAGAGGTCGCCTACTTCATTGGCTTCATGCTCCAGATTGGTACCCGCATCCTGAAACGAGGTCCAAACCACGAAGATCGCAAAGGCAATCAACACGGCGTAAAGCGTTCCCACCACCTGAAAGAAAAAACTGGCTACGTCATGCTGACGCTTTAGCCCTCCGATATCTGCGAAGCGCCGCACCAGCAACAGTCCCGCCAAGGAAAACACTACGACCACAGCGATAAAGATCCCGCCACCCATGGGTGTTTCCATTTTTCACCTGCCACACGAGAAGTGACTGCAGGAGAAGAATAGTTTCGAAGCACCCAAACGGCTAGAGAGAGGATTGGTTCACCGTTCACCGGGCTGCGAGGACTGCAGAATCAGGCCAAGAAATACCGGTTTTCGCTACTACGAGCCTGACCCCTGGCGCCGGCTTGGACACCAGGGACAAATGCGAGGCAACAGTTCCGTGGAAGAGCGGCGGCACCCGCGTTTCAGTTTCTCGCCGAGACGTGATTCAGTTCCAATTGATACGGGACGGGACTTACATGCGAGCTACCGGAAAACGGACTGTCATAGGCGAAGATCAGAAATATACTGAAGGCCAGAACGCCAGCCAGAGCTGCCGTCATGGCGCCCTGCAACAGCAGGCTGTCGTGACCAAAGAAAAAGGTGAACACTACCAGCAGAACGCCGCCCACCAAAAGCAGGTACCACAGCATGGTAGGAACTGAGCCACGACTGGTAAACAGCCGGGTTCGGCGATAGTTCGCCAGGGAATTCAGATGCCGTAGCGATTCCGCGTAGACTACTTGTTCCTTGATATTTGCCGGCTGTGCCCCAGCGTAGACATCCCAAAGGTTCTCCATGGCCTTCCAGGTGCGAGGACTATCGCGATCCTCGTTCATGGCTGGAAACTCGTCGTCCAGCACAGAATGGACGTAATCCATCAATGCCACGTGGATTTGGCTTCGCAAAGGCTCCGGCATTGCCTTCGCCATATGCGAGAGGTCACCTACTTCGTTGGCTTCGTGTTGCAGATTCGTGCCCGCGTCCTGAAACTCACTCCACACCACATACACGGCGAACGCGATCAAAACCGCATATAGCGTCCCGATCATCAGGAAGAAGAAGCTTGCTACCTCGTTCTGCCGCTTTAGCCATTCAACGTTCGCATAGCGGCGCACCACGAACAGGCCTGCGAAGGAAATTACCATCGTCAGGCAAATGAACGCTGCACAACCTGCAGGACTTTCCATCTCCCCCCATCTGGGCACGATCAAGGCCGTGCTCGCGAAACCAATCGTAAACCAGCGCTAAGTCTAGGATCGTTCAGCCACAATCCATGGGGCCGAATGATAACCGGCAGGCACGCGTTGTCAAGCCCCAATATCGCGCCGGGCTTGACGCGATATTGGGACACGCCGAGTCTCCTTGAGCGGTTATTGCGCCGGAGGCTTCTGATTCTTATCTGCGATCGACAGCAGCTCCACGTCGAATATCAGCGTCGCATTGGGCCCGATATCACCACCGGCGCCGCGCGCGCCATAAGCCAGACTGGGAGGAATAAAGAGCTGCCATTTGGAACCGACCGGCATAAGTTGCAAGGCTTCCGTCCATCCCTTGATGACTCCGCTCACCGGAAAGGTCGCCGGACCGCCGTGCTTTTCGGAGGAGTCGAACTCCGTCCCATTGATCAGTGTGCCCTTATAGTTGCAGGTAACGGAATCGCTTGCTGTGGGCTTCGGTCCCGTACCTTCTTTCAAGATCTTGTATTGCAGACCACTGGGCAGAGCGACCACGCCCGGCTTCGTCTTGTTTGCCGCCAGAAAGGCATCGCCCTCCTTTTGGTTGGCGTCCCCCTGTTCCTGCCGCTGCGCTTCCATCTTGCCGCGCAACTGCTGTTGCAGCTCCATGATGGTCGCCTGCGCCTGTTCGTCCGTCATGAGCGTCGAGCCGCCTGACATGGCATCCTTCAAGCCGCGCAACATTATGTTGGGATCGATGTCCACGGAATCGCGATGCAATCCCTTGCCGATATTCATTCCGATTGCATAGCTGAGCTTGTCTTTTTGAGTTGGCAAAGCTGCGTCGGCTGCGCTTGACGAAGCCGGGGCCTTGCTTTGCCCCGCGGTGGAAGTCTTAGGCGGAGGAGCTTGTTGTGAGGTGGCGGACTGCTGAGCTATCGCGCTACCAACCAGAAGCAGGCAAGCCGCCAGGGTGGGTACAAAGGAAACTGGTTTGAGCATATCGGCCATTGTTACATGCGGAGCGATATCCGCAAAATCCGGAAGCGCTGGTAGAGCGGGCCTTGCGTGAGAACTAACTTACTTTCTCCGCAGTGGAGCGTGACCTAAAAAGTCAAACCTTGGTGGAGTTGCAGTTAGCCCAGGACGCAGCGAACCCCGGGTTCCCGATATCTCCAGAACAGCGGAAGCGATGCGATGCCACCGAAAAGGAGAAGTGTGAAGGACTGCGCGGACGCGCAGACTGACAGCCGGCAACTGACAACCGTTGTCTAGCTCGGCTTGCGCGGCATGATTTGCTCGTCGCGGATGAAGAATTGTGCCGAGCACCGCTCCGAGCCGCAGATGACCGGCAATAATCCGCCGACCTGCTTGCGCGTGACCAGTCCCAGTTGTCCACAGGACGGACAGGACAGAACAGCCCAGTACGGGTCATCCCGTTCGCCCACCTCGCCGGCATTCTCCAGAACGAAAATGGTTCCAGGCTCCATTTGCTCGGGGATCCACTCGCCCAACACGCTGAGTTCTCCGATCATGTGCCCTCCTTCAGGATGTCCCCGTCAAGCGCAATTCCTGCGATTGGCGGGTGGTAGCACCGTTCAAGAAGCCTTGCTGCGTCGTTCCATAAGATGACGAACTGAACCATTACGCTTTCTCGCACCCGCTTCGGCACGACTTGGCGTTTTCCGCCGGAAACCGTTGCCAGCCCCGCCGGAGGCCGCGATCTTGTGCCGTGTGCGCCCGCCGTTCTCCCGTTCGATGGGGGCCAGCACGCGCTGAATGGTGTCGCTCAGGCACACCGATAACATCGGCTGGCGGGCATTTTTCAGCAGGTCAACCACGCCGCGAGCGGAATCTTCCAGGTAAATATGCCGGCCGTCGGTCAGCAGGTGGTATTCCGAGGCGCTCGTGACCGTCTCCACCAGCCGCTTGCCCAGTTCTTTTTGCAGAAACCGGATCATGCTCCGTATCTTCTGCAAGGAGAAGCCGCGTTCGCGCAAGTGGCATAACACGGCGATTTCGGCCACGTCGTCCAGCGAATAGATTCGCTTGTGCCCGTGGCGCGCTGGAACCACGATGCCCTGCTCGTCCCACCACTGAAGCTGGCGTGCGCTAATGCCGGTCAACGCCACCACTTCCCTGGATGTGAACGTTTGCTGCATCGCCGCTGTCACCCCAAAACAAATCCATCAGGAAATGTTTAAAACATCATAGTGCAGTTGCGTGCACTGTCAAGATCAATTATTGAACAAACCGACACCTGTGCCTGTGAAGATCGGAAGAATTTACCGTGGAGAAATGGTTTTCAGTTTTCAGTCAGCGGCTGTTACGAAAGGCCGCTTCATTTTTGGGTAATGGGACAAAATGGGCACGAATCCAGGCCGTAGGCGCGGCGTCTTGGAATCACACCAGCGCCGTAGGCGCGAAATAGTCTAGCCCAGCACGAAGCGAAGCGGAGTGCTGGGTGGACTGGAAAAATGGCCGGAGTCCCGTAGGGACGGCACGCTGGGCCCGCGGTCAGTTGGAAAAAATTGGAGCGGACCGACGGACCCGCGACGGGGTTTGAGTAACAACACCGTGTACCATCAGTCAATCGCGCTGTGAGCAGCTATTCCGGAATCATCCCGATTGTCCCCAGCCACGTTTCCACCAACTGAGGCCAGGCAGTAATTGGAAACTCGGTGCGCCGCAGTCCGAACGCATGCCCACCCTGCGCGTACAAATGCATTTCCACGGACACCCCAGCTTGCTTCAGCGCAAGGTAGTACGCGAGCGAGTCGTTTACGTTGTCCACGTGGTCATCCTCCGCCTGCAGCAAGAACGTAGGCGGCGTCTGGCGAGTGACAGGAATATCGGGATTCAAGTCCAAGTTTTTATCGGCAGTTGCCGGATAATGAATCACAAACTTCCTGGCGCCTTGCTTGGCATCCCACTCCGCGGCGGACAACGACAGGTGTCCCGGATAAATAGCCACCGCAAAATCCGGACGGCAACTTTCTTTGTCGGCGGCATCGACCGGAGGATACAAACGCCGCGCGAAATGTGTGCTGATCGCTGCTACCAGATGCCCACCTGCCGAAAAACCAAGCACACCGATCTTGTGTGGATCGATGTGCCACTCTGCCGCGTGCAAGCGCACCAGGCCCACCGTCCTCTGCGCATCTTCCAGCGCCATCGGTGATTCGGGATACGGCCCCGATTTAGGATATGGGGCCGGCTTCGGATATCCTGACTCACCCGGCACCCGGTACTTCAACAGCACACATGTGATCCCCTTCGACGTCAGCCAGTCGCAGACCTCCGTCCCTTCAAGGTCGATCGCCAGAATCTGATAGCCACCGCCCGGAAACACGACCACCGCCGCGCCCGTATTCTTCTTTCCATTTGGCGAATAGATCATCATGGTGGGGCGCGAGACATTCTCCACGAAAACCCACGGCTTACCGGCCACCAGAGAATCCTTCCCTGTTGTCGTAGTGTGTTCCGGCCCCGTGGCGGATTGCGGATCGGGTACCCTGCCTGGCCATATCGGCAGCTGCGTATGTCCCGGCGATGGCTGCCAGGTAGTCTGCTGCGCGCTCAGACCGCCAAGCGCCAACACAACACAGATGGCAAAGGTTAAAGGCCTCATCACACTCCTCACAGTTCTCGTCCGCGCGGCTGTCGCTTCCTTCTGCTGTTCTGTGGCGGCGGCACAACATCGTCATCTGACCTTACATCACCTGTGCCTGTGAGCCTCGCACTACTCGCGGGCTTGTGCTCCGCAGCATCATGGAATGTAATTGTTGGTAGGCCAATGCCACTGACAACTGACTACTGGCAACTGGTCACTGGCCACCTCTTTGGAGGCTTCCTTGGAACCGTTTCGTTATCACGCATTCGTATGTACTCAGGAAAAACCGGAAGGAGTTCCCTGCTGTTCGGCAGCTGGATCGTTCCGCGTACTGGACGCGCTGCATCGTGAGCTTGGCGCGCAGGGTCTTGCCGATGAAGTCCAGGTTTCCAGTTGCGGCTGTCTGGGCCTCTGCGACAGCGGTCCAGTGATGATCGTTTATCCCGAGGCGACTTGGTATGCCAAGCTTACGCCCGCCGATGTCCCGGAAATCGTGTCGTCGCATTTCAAGGCAGGCAAGAAAGTCGCGCGGCTGGAGCGCAGCGATACCGACGTGATGAAGGCGGAGATCCTCGACCATCGCAACAAATACCTGGCGATGCTGAAGGGAAAAGATGCGGCAGGCGTCCTGCCCGACGACGTCTCCGACATGATTCGTGGCTTCATGGCGAGCCGTGCCATTCTTACCGCGCTCGAATTGAACGTGTTCACCGCCGTGAGTGACGGCGCCAGCGCGAAGCAGGTCGCCGGCAAGATTCAATGTCCCGCTCGTTCGACCGAGATGCTGCTGAATGCCCTGGCTGCCTTGAAGCTGCTGGAAAAATCCGGCGAAACCTACCGCAACACGCCGGTCGCCGCGCGCTTCTTTGTTGAGGGCACGCCGGACAGTGCGCGGATGGCGCAACTGCACATCGCCAATATCTGGAAGGGCTGGTCGACTTTGACGGAAGCGGTCCAGGCTGGAACCAGCGTCGCGGCGCGTGTCAGCAATGGCGTAAAGCCGTTCATCGCTGCTATGGACCACAATGCCCGCGGCCGCGCCCGTGCCGTAGCCCAGGCAGCTGGTATCAATGGCGCCAAGCGCCTGCTCGATCTCGGCGGAGGCTCGGCAGCTTACTCCATCGCCTTCGCCAAAGCCGCTCCCGATCTCAAGGCCGAGGTCGTCGATCTCGCCGATGTGTTGCCGATCACCCAGGAATACATTCGGAAAGCGGGCCTCACCGATCGCGTCACAACCCGTCCGGGCGACATGCTGACCGTCCCGCTTGAGGACGGCAAATACGACCTGGTTTTGCTGTCGGCGATCTGTCACATGTTCTCGCCAGAAGAGAACCAGCTACTGCTGGAGCGCACATATCGCGCTTTGGCTCCGCACGGACGACTGATTATCTCGGACTTTGTTCTGGACGCCGACAAAACCGCCCCGCGCTTCGGAGCTCTCTTTGCCTTGAACATGCTGGTGAACACGCGCGGCGGCTCCAGCTATAGCGAGCCGGAATATGACGCGTGGCTGAAAGCGGCAGGATTTGCGGAGACCAGGCGAGTGCGCATGCCTGGACCGGCAAATCTGATGATTGCGACCAAGTAGTCCGCCTGCGCCGATAAGGAATTTGCAGTATTCCTGTGGCGTCGGCAACTGGCGCAAGCGTTGCCGGATTGCCGCAATCGCTTCAACCTGCGATCTGGTAGATGCGCAGCAGTTCAACCAGCACAATGAAGATGCCGACACCGAAGTAGAGATTGTGTGCGGTTTCCGTACTGAGGACGGCGGGCAATGGCACGCCGCGCTGGCGAAAACTCAGCACCAGCGAACGTTCTCGCTCCAGAATGAAGTCGGCAATGCGGCGGTGGCAGGCCGCGATCACCAGGCCAAGAAGAAGTCGCGCAATTTCGAGTGGCATAGTGCCATCGTAAGGTCGTCTGCGTAAGCCACTCAATAGGCCGAAAACCTTAATCCCAGCAATCAGCCATCAGCAGTCAGCAATCAGCAGTGCAGACTGCTGGCTGCTGAGGCTGACTGCTGTTTGCCGCCTCACTCTGCTAGAATCCAGAAAACTCCCAATGAATTCCGACCTGCAAAAGCTAATTGACCTGCAGCAGATTGATGCTCGCATCGCCGTCTTGCGGGCGGAGATTGCCGCCTTGCCTAAGGAAGTTGCGGAGATCGAGGCCAAGCTAGCCGGATCGAAAGCGCAGGTCGAATCGGCGCAGTCCGCCATCAAAGCCGACGAGACCACCCGCCGCAAGCACGAGTCCGACATCAAAGATCAGCAGGAAAAGATCAGCAAGTATCGCGATCAGTCGCTTAAGGTCAAGACCAACCAGGAATACAAGGCGCTGCTGAGCGAAATCGAGCAGGCGGAGTCGGCAATCGCCAAGCTCGAAGACAAGGTCCTGGAGATCATGGTCGCCGCGGACACGCGAAAAGAGAAGCTCAAGCAATCCGAGGCTACGCTCAAAGCGGATACGGCAGAAAATGAAAGAGAGAAAGAGCACGCCCGCCAGCAAACCGCCGAAGACGAGAAGCAGCTGGCCGAGCTCAACGCGCAACGAAAAGAGCTGCGAAGCGGTATCAGCGAAGAGACTTTAACCCACTATGACCGCGTCTTGCGGCTGCGTGGATCGGTCATGGCTGCGGTTTACGAAGATGAAAGTTGCTCAGCCTGCCGCGTGCGGCTTCGTCCTCAGGTCTTTCAGGATGTAATGAGCAACGAGCAGATCATCACCTGCTTCTACTGCAATCGCATACTGTATTTCGTTCCGCCTCCGCCTGCGGAAGAAGCCAAGAAGCCGGCAGAGTCGGCCAGCGAAGCGCCGGCACAGGATAAAGCTACGGCGCCGTAACTACTGAGGCCGCGCCCTCGCCCACGCTCCCGCTATCAGAAATGTCTCTGATGGAACTGGTGAAACCGTCCCTGCGCCGTTAGCTCCGATGGCTTCGTAGAAACCCTGCGAGCTACCGCCGCTGCTTTCCGCCCAGAACGCCCAACTATCCCATGCCGTTACCACATCCTGTATTTGCAGATAGTAGGTGCCTGGTGGAAGTTCGAGGCTGGGTATGGTGAAGCCCATCTTCCAGGCAAAAAATAAGAACTGTGTCAGATACGGCGCTTCCAACCTGGTTAAGGGAGCGAAGCCGGTGCCTTTCACCGTACCGCCCAATGGCTCGGTGGTAATCGTCCATTTCAGGAGCTCCGGCGTATTGCGATCGTCCACGTCGTAAAGCGTGAGCACCACGTTGGTAATCGTAGCCGGCTGCGAAAGCTGGAACGAGTTCGCAACCACCGATCCGAAGTTGACATGGTAGTAGCCAACGTCGCCGTCCGGGCCATTGTCATACAGAGTTTGCTGACCAAGGGCGGGCACGGCTAAAAACACGCCCATTATTGCAGCTATACTGATGGAAACTGCCCAGGAAGCCTTGCCCTCGCACATAGCAACAATCCTTTATGACGTGCGTAGTCTCTGCCGCCCAGTGCGGCTGGTTGCGACCGCTGCAAGCATACACCGGGCTGCAACCCCGCGCCATTACTCTTCAGCTGCTACCAGAAGTGATTTGGAGAGAAACGATGGCATCATAGCCCATCCAACAGGATGTGCGGTGCATCGACAGGGGAATTATTTTCCTGTCAACAAGAGTGAGGGTTGTAAATCGCTTACGGTTCGGTAAGCACGGTGTGGTAGGGATCGAGTACTAACTGCTTGACATCCGACGGAGCCGGCAAGGTGAAGTGTGTATCAGCGCCTTCAGCGAAGACGCGGCCGAGATACACCTGCCGGTCTCCTTCGATCCCATAGACAGGAACACTGGTGACGAGATCGAAGGGCGCGAGTTCCTGGTGGATGGTTCCACTGACCGTGTTCCGCGCCGCTGCGCCGCCGATTTTCACGCCTGACAGTTCAAGCTGTGGAAACGCGGTTCCGTTGACCCATCCGTCGAAAAACCAGTCCAGCGACTTGCGATTTTCGAACCACAGCGAAGGCGGCAATACCTCTTCGATCGCCTGCTCGAAATCGGCGTTGGTGATTTCTTTGCCCTGAAAGCGAACCACCAGATTGCGCAGGAATCCAAGAAAAACGGTGTCGTCGCCCTGCGGATTGGTTGGTGTGCGCGAGGCATCGCGCAGCATCCAGCGCAGCATGTGGATCAGCCACGTTCCTCGCCCATAGGTGATGATCTCGTAGCCGTCGGGAAAATGCGAAGAAGACAACCGGCTGCCCAGCGTCACCGGACCGGCTTCCACCAGGCGGCGGCCTTCGCGCGAACGGCTGGCCAGGATCTGCCGATAATTTTCCATCGTGAGCTGAACGTCAGCGGGCTGCGAACGCTCCAGCAGCATCAGCGAGCAATAGTTCGCCAAACCCTCCATGATCCACTGCTCGTGATAGCTCGCCCAGGAAACCTGATCGCCGTACCACTGGTGCGCCAGTTCGTGCGGCATCATGACTTCGCTGTAGATGATGGCATCGGCCGCGGAAAGATTCATTGCCCGCAATTGCGCCGGCTGCAAGTATGCGAAGCTGGACAAGAAAATCAGTCCCGGCCAGCCCTGGCTCTCAGCACTGGGATTTTCTGTAAGCGAAAGCGAGCTGAACGGATAGGGACCGAGCATCTGCGTGTACGCGGTCAGCGTGTCCGCAGCGCGCTCAGCGAGTGATCCCCCCGTGCTGCTGGGATTCTGCAAAGGCTGCGGTTGAGGTACGGGTTCAACCGTTCCGGGCGCGTGTGGCGAGAGCAGTGGAGACGAGCCGCTCGCAGTATCGGGACCTGAACGCTGGTATTCGGTTCCATGCGCCGCGTAAGCGTCAACTTCGATGTTGGAGGTTTTGGTAGAGCTCCGCACATATTCGCCGAGATTGAATCCTGCGATCGGAATGGGTTGATCGCTGACCCAATGGCCGACAAAGCCGTCGCCTTCGCGCTCCAGCGAAACTCGCCGGCCGGTGGCGATGAGTGACCACGGCTGCGGAAAGCGGAAGGTGAGATCGTAATTAGCCATGGCGATTCCGCGGTTGGGATACCACGTGCCGCGCGCTCCAACGTAAAGTAAACCGCCCCCGGCATCAGACAGCACCGAGCCCGCGTAGCTGAAGCGTAACGGAAAATGCGCTCCTGACTGCAGAGGAGCAGGGAAAACAACGGCGATCGTGTCGTTGCCGCGGCGCGAGAGCTCACTGCCTTCGAGGGCTTCGTTCTGGATAAACTCCAGCGACTTGCCTTCATAGTCCACCTGCTTCACCTGCAGGTAACGTGACAACTCGAACAACACGATGCGCGTGCCGCCTTCCTTCACATCCACATCCAGCGTGGCATCGGCAGAAAGATTGCGCCCCGAATCGATCGTGGCGTTGATGGTGTACTTGTTGATGGACATCACCCGCGGCGTCCATAACGGGCCGCTGGGACCTCCGAAGCGGCTGTCGGAGAGCGTGGCTTTGCGCAGCGAGCGCATGGGAAAGCTCATCCACAGGTCGTAATAAACCTGGTTCTCATGCGAGGAGGCGTTGCCAACCGTGATTTGCTCCGGACTGCGGGTGTCGAAAAAGACATCGAAGATGCCATAGTGCTCGCCCGCGAGGCGGACGTGAAGCAGGCGATCCGGCACCGGTGCAGACTCGCCCGCAGCCGCATTGGCCGGCGCGCTGGTAAAGGTTATACAAAGCCGCATGGCATCGATTTGAGCAAGAGTGCGGGCCTTGCTGTCATTCTGAGCGACGAAGTCGGCAGCGTCCTCAGGCGGTCGCAAAAACGGCTGCAGCTCTTGCGCCGTGTCGTCGTTGAACCGCAGATAGGCGGAAGAAAATTTTTCCTCCAGCACACCCGCGTTGATGAAAAGTCCCAGCGAGGCACGTTCCATGCGATCCGGTGGACGAATCAGAACCTCACCGTCACCCTCAAAGTAAGCGCCGGTCACGCGGCCATCGACCGCCTGGGTAAACGCGATGATGCCGTCGTTGAGCCAGAGGTGTACGTCCTCACGATCAATTTCAGCTTCGCGAATCTTGAAGACGCGTTGCGGATCGAGTCCGACCTGGCTGAGAGCATGATAGAGCGGCAAAACCGGGCCGGAGGTAACACTGGCGGCCGTGGTTTGCGCCGGCACTGGAGGAGGAGTCAGCGCAGCCTGCTGCTGCGCGACCGCGGCGGCGCAGTAGAAAAAAGACAGTGCAACCAGCAACTGGCAACTGGCCGGGATGGCCCCAGATCTCATACGGCTACTTCAAGAATGCTACCGGAATGAGGCAATTGTCACTCCGGGTGGGACGAGCAGCAGGCAAACCAGCCTGAAGAGTGTGTTCCCCATGCATTAGGATTGCTGCCTTGACCTTCGCTTCGCCCGCAGTCGCCACACCCACCAGCCAACCAACGCCAGGAACGCGAGTGTGGCAATTAAATAGCGCAGATGATGGTGTACCATGCCGCCGACCAGGCCGAGAATCTGCGGCCCGTAGCGGATCACAATGAGCGACTCGAGGGAGAAGCGCACCATCCGGCCGGCAAAGATTGCCGCCAGGAATCGGCCGAAATTCATCTCGGCCACACCCGCCGAAAGGACAAACAGCTTGAATGGAGTGGGCGGAGGCAGCATGGCGGGAAACATCACTGCCCAAAACTCGTGCCGCTCGAATGAGTCTTTGATTTTGTTGAAACGCTTCTCGCCGATCCGTTTGACCAGCAAAACCTCGCCGCCTTTATAGCCGATCCAATAAATCACAATGCTGCCCAGCGCCGATCCCGTAGCTGCCATGGCGGAGTAAATGAGAAACCGGCTAGGGTTGGCGTAGGCATAACCGGCAACGATGGCATCCAGCGGCATTCCAAACAATGACGCGTCCACCGCGGCAAATCCCATGACGCCCCATATGCCGAGCGGCTTGAGCAGACCAAGGATCAGCAGTGTCCACTTGTTGAGGAGATGTTTCAAGGCAGTGGCTCAGTGGCCAGTGGTCAGTGGTCCGCTGTCAGCTGTCGGCTCTCAGCCGCCGGCTGGGTCCCGTTCAGAACAGCACGTTCAATTCTCGTGACTGGCAACCCGACAATTTTACGCGAGTCAGCTGTGCTCGCCTTGTTCAGCCGCAGGGCGAACACAATCTAGCCCAGAACCTGAGTGCTAGGAATACTAGAAAGGATGCTGGAGCCCGTCAGGCTGCGATCTTGCGGCATTGCTTCCTCCGGCGTGATACCGGTGCGCCTTCGCTCAGGATGTCACCTCATTGACGGATAATGGCTGCCGCTCATAGCTGACGAATGGCACCCTGATAATGTCCTTCATGGCCGCCGCCACAGAACCTACAGCGCAAGCTCGACGCCCTGCGCGACAAGATTCGCTACCACGAGCATCGCTATTACGTGCTCGACGTCGCCCGAGATCAGCGACGCCGAATTCGATCGCCTGATGGACGAGCTGATCGAGCTGGAATCCAAGCACCCCGAGCTGATCACGCCCGACTCTCCGACGCAACGAGTGGGCGGCCAGGTGAGCGGTCAGTTCGCCAGCGTGCGCCATTCGACGCCCATGCTCTCGCTCGCCAAAACCACCAGCGAGGCGGAACTGCGCGATTGGGAGCGCCGCATCCACGACCTGACCGGAGTGACCAAGGTCGATTACGTTTGCGAGTTGAAGCTCGACGGCATGTCGATGGCCTTACGATTCGCCGCCGGACAACTGTCGCTGGGCATCACCCGCGGCAACGGCACGGAGGGCGAGGATGTCACCGCCAACGTGCGCACCATCCGCAGCATTCCGCTCAACATTTCGCCGAAGATTCTGAAAAAGGCAGGCGTGCCGCGCGGATTTCGAAGTGCGTGGCGAACTGCTGATGCCGACCGCTTCGTTCGCCCACATGAACGAAGAGCAGGAACAGAAGGGTCTTCCAAGATTCGCCAATCCGCGCAACGCCACCGGCGGCACCGTCCGCCAACTTGATCCGCGGATCACGGCCTCGCGTCGCCTGGACTTCTTCGCCTACGGTCTGCTGGTCGACGGCCACACCATCTTCGATCGCCATTCCGCAGCGCTGAAGGCGCTTGCAGTCGACGGCTTCAAAGTCAATCCCAATCATCGGCTGGTGCACAGCATTGACGAGGTGTGGAAGTTCATCGGCGAGTGGGAAGCCGAGCGCGACTACGCTGCCCTACGAAACCGACGGCATCGTCGTGAAGGTCGATCGCATCGCGCTGCAGCAGGAACTGGGCTTCACCGGCAAAGCGCCGCGCTGGGCCATCGCCTTCAAATACGCGGCGCACTCGGCGGAGACGCAGATCGAAGACATCGTTCCCCAGGTAGGCCGCACCGGAAAGTTGACGCCGGTCGCCTGGCTGAAGCCCGTGCCCATCGGCGGCACCACCGTGAGCCGCGCCACGCTGCACAACATGGACGAGATCGACCGGCTCGGCGTGCGCATCGGCGATTGGGTGCAGGTCGAGCGCGGCGGCGACGTGATCCCCAAAGTCGTCAAGGTGCTGGAGGACAAGCCGCGCGGCCATCGTCATTTCCACATGCCGGAGCGCTGTCCCGTCTGCGGCGGGCACGTCGTCCGCGCCGAAGGCGAAGCCGATCATCGCTGCGTGAACGCGAATTGTCCCGCCAAGCTGCGCGAAAGCATTCGCCACTTCGCTTCGCGCGGTGTGATGAATATCGAAGGCATGGGCGATGCGCTGGTCAATCAATTGGTCGAGACCGGCATGGTGAAAGATGTCGCCGACATCTACAGCCTCAGCGAAGAGAAGCTGCTTGAGCTTGAGCGCATGGGCAAGAAATCGGCGGAGAACATTCTCCGCGAAATAAAGCAGTCCAAGGATGCGCCGCTGGAGCGCGTGATCTACGGCCTGGGAATTCGTTTTGTCGGCGAGCGCACGGCGCAGTTTCTGGCCGAGCATTTTGGCTCGGTCGACGCGCTGGTGAAGGCCAGCGAAGAGGAGCTGCAGGAGGTGAACGAGATTGGGCCGCGCGTCTCGGCGGCGATCCGCGAGTTCTTTGACGAGCCGAAGAATGTGGCTCTGGTTGAGCGACTCGAAGATGCCGGGCTGCAAGTTCACCGGTCAGAAGAAGCAGCGGGCGACCACTCTTGCCGGCAAAACCTTCGTGCTCACCGGAACGCTGCAACGTTACACCCGCGACGAAGCCAAGAAGCTGATCGAAGATGCCGGCGGCAAGGTTGCGGGCTCAGTCAGCAAGAAGACGGACTACGTGGTCGCCGGTGCCGAGGCCGGCTCCAAGCTCGACAAAGCGCGCGAGCTGGGCGTTAATGTTATCGGCGAAAATCAGATGGAAGAGTTAGTAAAAGGCTGATGCCGGCGCTTGCATCGGGAGATTCCATCTAAGATTCCGTGGTAAATCGTATGCTGGCAGCGAATTCTGGTGAAGCTTCGATCACCGTGAATCAAGACGGCATCACCTCGTTTGGTTCTGCACTTATCAATCCGCAAGAGTACGAAATCTTCATCGACGATCAAAAAGTCGGCGTGCTGAACGGGTACCAGCATCAGAAAATCTGCGCGATCACGCCCGGAGCTCATTCCATCTACGTGAGAGCTTATGCTCGCAACAGCGTATCGATCACTCGAGTCTACGGATACAGCGAAACGCTTGATCTAAACCTGTCCCCGGGAGAAAGCGAACGCCTGTCCTGCGGCAGAGTGGAAGGTCCGCCGCTGCGCAAATATCTGATCTTCGGCGGTCTGCTGATTACGCTTTTGTTCTGGCTCGGCCTCGGCCCGATCGGTCAACTTCCGCAACGCACCCGCTACATTTGCACTACAGTCATGGCACTGATCACGATGGCGTGCAGCTGGTACGGGCACTCATCGACGCCGGGAAAAAACATTTACCTCAGGCGGGCATAAACGACCAGGCGAGCAAATGCTCGATCAGCCTGACGGTCATATTTAGCCAGACCGGTTTGCTGCCAGAGTGCTCAACGCGCTCAAAGGCTGCGAGCTTGTGTCGACATACGGATTGCATTCTTCTTCCCGCCCGGTGATTCCTTCCGGCAATCTCCCACCGTTGTACTCCGCCATGCGATTCTTCCACTTCAAGAACTCGGTAATGGTTTGCGGCTCGATGCGCACTTCCACGCGCCTCAAGCTCGCCAGCAGCAGGTTCATTTCCTTCATCAGTCCGATGTGCGTTCGTAAATCCGCTCTGGCCGGTTTCACAACCAGTTGCACTTCGCGGCCTGTGCACTCCAGCAAGCCCCAATGCTTCGGCAACTCGCCTGGCGCAATCATTCCCCCCGGCGCTATATACAAGCGCTTGCTGCCAAGACCTTCTTCTGGCCGTAGTCGGCACGCCTTGTGAGCGTCGGCGAGGAAATCGCTGCGCGACACTTTGCACTCCACCAGTACCGATTGGCACGATGCTTTCCAGCCGAGCACATCGGGAACTTCCCCGGTCGCGCAATACTGCTCGGAGAGGACGATGCCGCATCCATACTTGCAGCGCAGCCAGTGGGCGGCACGGCTGACCAGGTGTGCGTGTTTGATCTCTGGGGATGTTTTCGGCACGAGTCAGTTGTAACTCGAAATTAGCACTGCCGGGAGTGCCTGCGCATGGTCGGGTCGGTGGAGGGACACGGTTTTATCCGCAGCGAAAAACTCGATTCGGAGCTGCTTTGAAGGGGCGCAGCTTTAGCTGCGTCGTGTAGCGAAAAACTCGATTCGAAGCTGCTTTGAAGGGGCGCAGCTTTAGCTGCGCCGTATCGCTCCTTATGTTTGCCATCACGAGCCGACCTTAGTCGGCGAGGGATCTGCTGCTTCGGGTTTTTGGCATCCGCTTCTTCAGCTGCTTCCGGCCGCCGGCCGCCGCGTCATTTCGTGTAAGATCGAAGATTCGCATGGCATGGATGATTCAGGCTGAGGACGTACGCAAGACCTATCGCATCGGCAAAGTGGAGGTGCAGGCTCTGCGCGGGGTCTCGCTGCAAGTCGAAAAGGGAGAATTCGTCACCATCGTCGGTCCCTCCGGCAGCGGCAAATCGACCCTCTTCTACATTCTCGGCGGGCTGACTCACGCCGACTCCGGCCGCGTCATTATCGACGGCGTTAACTTCACCGCCATGTCGGACGCCGATCGCACCCGCCTGCGCAGAACCAAGATCGGTTTCGTTTTCCAGAAGTTCAACCTGCTGCCCACGCTGAGCGCCGAAGGTAACATCGAGATCGCGCGGGACATCTCCGGCCATCATGACGGCGCTGCCGATCGCGAGCGGATCGAGCGTATCACCCGATTGCTGGGCATCAACCAGCGTTTGGAGCATCGGCCCTCGGAGATGAGCGGCGGCGAACAGCAGCGTGTGGCGTTGGCGCGCGCTCTGGTGAACCAGCCGGCGATCGTGCTCGCGGACGAGCCTACTGGCAATCTCGATTCGGAAAATTCGGAGATCGTCCTGAAGATGTTGCGCCACTCGAACCAGGAGCTGGGGCAGACTGTGTTGATGATCACCCACAATCCCGAGGCGGCGACCTACGGCGATCGCATTATCCACATGCGCGACGGTTCGATTGTGCCGCCGGAAAAAGATCCGCAATGGAGCCACGCTCATGACTGAAGACATGCGCACGCCGATTCTGCCGGGCAAGGGCGCTTCGGATTATGAGCGCTATCTCCGCACCGACGAGTTGCTGGCGCTGCAAAAAACGCCAGAGGAGATGCTGCATCCCGACGAGCTGACATTTCAGGTGACACACCAGGCCTCGGAGTTGCTGATGAAAGGCGCGGCATGGGAGCTGGATCGCGCGCGCCATTGCATCCTCGAAGGCGATTACAAGAATGCCGCACGGCTGCTGCGGCGTGCCAACAAGATGCTGGTGCATCCGCTGCGTATGCTGGCGCTGCTGGAAACAATTACCCCGTACGAGTACCACATTATTCGCGCCGGACTCGGCCATGGCAGCGGACTGGACTCGCCGGGATTTCTCGCGCTGCTGCATATCTCTCCGCGGTTGGGCGAAGCTTTCTTCGAGCAAGTGAGCAAGGCAGGTCTTACCTTGGAGGATCTATACCGCCGGCACAAGGAATTCTTCGAGCTGCACGAGATCGCCGAAGAATTGCTCGACTACGACGAGCACATCCAGCTCTTCCGCTATGCCCATCTGAAGCTGGCCCAGCGCATCATCGGAGGTGGCGTTGTCGGAACAATGGGAACGCCGGTCGAGGTACTGAAGCAGCGGATGGAATTTCCGCTATATCGGGCATTGTGGGATGTGCGAAACGAGATTACCTCGCGCATCAACGCCGAAAACGCCACCGGCCACGGTGGGGTGTATTAGCTCAGCAGTCAGGTCCATGCCCTACCCTCATCCCGTTTGATGCTTTTCTTCCTCAACATCAATCGGCCGGAGCCGATCCAGCAGGATGAATCCCACCAGCACCACCACGGGAATATAAAGCGCCCGCAGCTCCCAGCGCTGCTTGCTCACGGTACCGAAAGCCGCGCCAACGACGTAACAGGTCCAAGTGCCGGCCAGCATCAATCCTTCGCGCACATCCTTCTGTTGCGCAGCGACTCTGACAATGTCAGACATACTCGTTTGTCGGAGTTGGTCGTATCCCCAGAACAATACTCGAGTCAAGGATTCGCTGAGCTTGGTGAGCGTCCCGGTTACAAAGGTTGTGTAGATGGTAAGTGCGCCAATATGTGTAAGCGTCGCCGTCTGTACTCCCATGGCGAATGCCAGCACTGCCACCAGCGTGAAGTATCCGGGCGACTGTCGGTCGACAATCTGCCCCAGGTGCATCGCGGGCCTCGCATGGGCAAATACCAACAACAGCACAGCCTCAACGGCGAAAGTAACTGACGCGATGCGGCGAATATCTCTCCGTCCTGCGATTTCCACCGTGATGCGGGTCAAAATCATTCCCACAACGTAAGACACGACGGCGCACATGGGTCTTGCCAGTTCCAGCCAGCTCTGCTTGCCCAGATACATACCAATGTGCACGCTGTTGCCGCTCATATTGGCAGTGAAGATCTGGAAGAGCGCGATGTAGCCGACGGCATCGACAAAACCGCCGACTCCGGTCAGCGACAGTGACACGAGCACCTTGCCGCCCGTTCCTAGCTGTGGCGTGTCTTTCACAAGCGTTTCAAGGCCAATCTGGCTGCGTTGTAGCCGCACATGCCGTGCACTCCACCGCCGGGGGGGCTGGACGACGAGCAAATGTAGATATCTCGTGCAGATGTAGCGTAGTACCGCATTGTGGGACGAAACAGGAACTGCGGCAGGTTCATTAACCCTCCGCCAATATCGCCACCAATCAGATTCGCGTCCATCGCCTCCAGCGCAGCTGGAGAAAACACGTGCCGCTCGAGAACACAATCCCGAAAGCCAGGCGCGAAGCGCTCAATCTGCGCCTCAAATCGCGGCAGCATGTCCACGGTCGAGCCGTTCGGCACGTGACAATAGGCCCAGGCAATATGTTTGCCTCCGGGAGCGCGCGAGGGATCAAAGAGTGTGGGTTGCGACAGCAGGATGAATGGACGCTCGGCATGCTTCCCATGCCGCATCGCGTCCTCCGACAGCGCAATCTCTTCCAGCGTGCCGCCGATATGCACGGTGGCAGAGCGCCGGCACTCCGCTGCTTTCCACGGTATTGGACTGGAAAGCGCGTAATCGACCTTGAATATTCCCGGACCGTAGCGGTACCGGCGCAAACTGCGCCTGTAGCCCTCCGAGAGCCCCCTATCCGCAATCTGCAGCAGTTGCCGCGGTGTCACATCGCACATTGCGACATCGTATTTCCCGAGCGCCGCAAGCTCTTCCACTCGAGTTGAAACGTAGACCTTGCCTCCCAGGCTTTCGAGATATCTACACAACGCGGTGGTGATCGATTGCGCTCCGCCTCGCGGAATCGGCCATCCCACAGCGTGGGCCGTGGCGGCAAACATGATCCCGAAAGCCGCGGTCAGAGGCTCGTCGAGCGCGAGCATAGAGTGTGCCGCGAGTCCAGCAAACAGGGCCTTCGCGCGTACTTCGCGAAACCACATATGCGCGATCGCCGTCGCCGACGGAAATCCGAGCAAGCCCAGGCGGGCCAGCAGAAAAGGATGACGCGGAAAGAGCGACACCGGGCGCAAGACTTCCGGCGCCAATTCCTTCCAATGCTCAGCAAACGGACCAAACAACCGCCGCCACGGTTTGCCATCGCCGCCGAGCGCAGCTTCGGCTTCGCCCAAGTCACGCTCGAGCATCACCGCCGTTCCATCCTCGAGGGGATGAGCAACTGGCGCCGGCGGCTGGATCCATTCCAACCCATACTCGCTCAGGGGCAGCGTGGAAAAAAATGGCGAGGCGACCGCCATCGGATGCACAGCGGAGCCAAAGTCATGAAGGAATCCGGGCAGCGTCAGTGGAAGGGTGCGCGCGCCGCCGCCGGGCTGCGGTTCGGCCTCGAAGACCTCAACCTGCAACCCTGCCTGCGCCAGGACGATGGCTGCCGCCAGACCGTTGGGGCCTGCTCCGATGACAACGGCTCGTCGCTGCGTTGCAGGCATAGGATAGTCCGGAGCGCCCCGCTACATTTTTTTCCCGTTCCGCTCCAGGGTTACGAAGAAATCCCGGCTGATCGGCTCGATGGTCGCCTTCGCCTCGGGAAATTTTGCAAACAACTGCCGCAGTTGCTCGTTGGTATAGAGAAACAGATCGCAGCGTTTCTTATAGCGGAGCTGCCGCTGCCATCCCAGGACACCACCCGCCACGGGGAACGAGAAGAATGCTTTGTGCTTCGTCAACGACAGGACCTTGGCGACCACTTTCTCCGCGTCGGGCATGTAATCCATAAATCCCATCACGATGACGTAATCGAAAAGCTCCTGCGGCGCGTAAGTGTAAAAATCGGCCACCATGAACTTGCAGCGATCGCCCACCCCGACCTTGCGGGCATGTTCCTCTGCAAGCTTCAACATGCCATCGGCGAAGTCGATGCCCACCACACGCGACGCCCCGCGTTGCGCCACTGTGATGGAGTAGTGTCCCGGCCCGCAGCCTACGTCCAGCACGCTCTTGCCCTGCACCGGTTCGCAACCCTCGATGGATTTCTCGTAGCGCAGCCGCATACTTTTGCGGAAAATGCGATTGACGATGCTGTCGACCACACCGTTCTGATTACCGTAGATAGCGTCAAAGTCGTTGGCGTATTGATGGAAGAAAGTTTGCGTGCGATCAGGCGACATGGGAATGCACCAACTCGGGATAATTGTTAATGGCGTTCTGAAACGTGGTGACGGGAAAATCCTGCAGCACGCGGTTAACTTTCCCCTCCGTGCTCTCCAGGTTCACATAGGTTTTGAAGGTGCGGCTGCGGCTCATAGGCAAGCGGGGATGTGCGGGATCGATTTCGCGTGGATGAATGTAAAAAACGACAGGACGGCCGTCGGCCAGTACCTGCTGCGCCATCTTGCGGATCAACCAATAGGGAAACAATCTCAGATATCCTCCGCCAAAAAAGCACATTGGCTTACCCATTACATCGGCTACGCTGATCGGCAGCTCAACGATGCCATCGCCGTTGCCGACGCGATAAGGATCGCGGCGCGCTCCACGCATTCCTCCGTGGCTGCGCGTCGCCGGGAAGACCGATGAATCGTATTGATACCCAGCCTCACTGAGCGCGTCGAAAAACCAGGGTGTCTGCTCGGTGGTGGAAAATCCCGGCGCGCGATAGCCGATTACCGGACCCGCGGCTATATCCTCCAGCAGCAAGCGCGCGCGACGAACATCCTCATAGAACTCATCACGCTGTTGTTGATACACCAGGCGATGGCTGTAGCCATGGGATGCGATCTCATGTCCGCGAGCCGCCGCTTCCTTCACCAGGTGTGGAAAGCGCTCGCCAATCCAGCCCAGGAAGAAGCATGTAACCTGCACATTGTGTTGGCTGAAGATGTCGAGCAGCTTGCAGAAGTTCTTTTCGACACGCGAGGGCAAACGGCTCCATTCCGAAATCGCAGGCACGCTCGGAACGTCCAGAATGTGAAACCAATCCTCAACGTCTACAGAAAAGATGCAAGTCGGCATAGGCCTACGGGTGCTTTAGATATATAACGATTCGCCATGCGAAACAAGTCGGCGAGGAGTTACCGGCGCGGCATTTGACTCTCCCCTGCGTGTCAACTAGCCTCGAATGCAATTGCGAGTGACTGCAAGCAAGCGCATGCGAAGCAAATATTCTCCATTATGAACACGAAATTAAAACGCCGGCTGTTGGCATTTATCGCAGCTCTCGCGGTTTCCCCACAGGCGTTCGCCGGCGACATGGTGACTCCCAGCCATGGCGCAAAGGCAATGGTGGCAAGCATTCAGCCGGAAGCTTCACGCGTCGGAGTTGCGATCATGCAGCAGGGCGGCAATGCGATTGATGCTGCCGTTGCTGTCGGCTTCGCCCTCGAGGTGGTTTATCCCGCAGCGGGCAATATCGGTGGAGGCGGCTTTCTGCTTTTTCGGCGAGCGGATGGCGAGGTCCACTTCCTCGACTATCGCGAGAAAGCTCCGGCTAAGGCCACCGCGAACATGTATCAGGACTCACACGGCAATCTTGTTCCCAACCTCAGCACCATCGGCTACAAGTCAATCGCCGTGCCAGGCTCCGTGGCCGGGATGGTGTACGCGGAGCAGCACTGGGGCAAGCTCTCGCTGAAGCAGGTGATGGAACCGGCGATCCGGCTGGCACGCGACGGCTTTGTGCTGGACTATGAAGAGGCGCAGTCGTTTCACAATTCCGGCCTTGCGCAATTTCCCGAGTCGCGTCAGATTTTTCAACGCAATGGGAACTACTACGCGGCGGGCGAGACTTTCAAGCAGCCGGAGCTGGCGAAGACGTTGGAACGCATTGCCGACAATCCCGACGACTTCTATCACGGCGCACTGGCGCATGAGCTGGCCGCAGCCATGCAGAAAGCCGGTGGTGTAATCACGGCAGAGGATCTCGCGCAATATGAAGTGAAGGAGCGCGCGCCCATTCGCGGCACCTACCGCGGTTATGACATCATCAGCTCTCCACCGCCTTCGTCCGCCGGCATCGCTCTGGTTGAAATCCTCAACATTCTGGAAGGCTACAATCTGGCGAACCAGGGTGATCGTTCGGCGGAGAGCATTCACTTGACCGCTGAGGCCTTTCAGCGCGCCTTCTTCGATCGCGCCGAATTTCTGGGCGATCCTGACTTCTCCAAGATTCCGGTTGCGCAACTGATCGACAAACGTTACGGCAACGCCTGGCGCGAGACGATCCTGCTACGCCGAGCTACTCCCAGTGCCGAATTGCGGCGTCCCGCCGTTTTCTCCGAGCTCGACAGCTACGCCAGCTCGCACCCGCAACCAAAATCGGTTGCCGAACCTGATCACACGACGCACTACTCGGTTGTCGATCCGGAGGGCAATGCCGTCTCGGTCACTACGACTCTGAACGATTCTTTTGGATCGCGCGTAACGGCCCACGGTCTCGGCTTCCTGCTCAATGACGAGATGGATGACTTCTCTTCCAAACCGGGCGTGCCTAACATGTACGGACTTCTGCAAGGGCCGGCAAATGCAATCGGCCCGGGTAAGCGTCCGCTCTCAGCGATGGCGCCGACGATCGTGCTCAAGAACGGCAAACTCTTCCTCGTGCTCGGCTCGCCTGGCGGTCCGACGATCATCACGACGGTCGCGAACATTCTCATGGGAGTAGTGGACTACGGACTCAACATCCAGCAAGCGGTGAACGCCCCGCGCTTCCACGACCAATGGATGCCCGACGAGATTCATATTGAAGCCACCGGAATTTCACCCGACACCATCGGCATCCTCGAACACATGGGCCACAATGTCAAAGTCGGCATACTTGAGGGTGGAGTCAACCACGACTATTGGGGCGATGCCGAATGCATTGCTGTCGATGAGAAGACAGGCGAGCTATTGGGCGCCAGTGACGGACGCAATAGCGGAGAGGCGGTGGGCTACTGATGCGAAGGGCGATGTCGACTCTGGTGTATGCGCGGAGCGAACGGCTGCATCCTGGCCTGCTCGATCAGTTCGTCTCCGGTGGCGCCGAGGCCATCGAGATCTTCGCCGCGCGTGGTCACTTCAATTACACCGACCGGCAACACATTCGCGAGATCGCGAACTGGTTTCGCAGCACCGGAATCACCTTCCACTCCATGCATTCGCCCATGTATAGCGATGAAGAGTGGGGACGCGCCGGCACTCCGCCTGTCAATATCGCTGCCGTCGAGAAGCGCGAGCGCATCGCGGCGATGGACGAAATCAAGCGGGCGCTGGAGGTTGCCGAGCAAGCGCCCTTTTGCTTTCTGGTGCAGCACGTCGGCGTGGGGAACGAATCCAGCGACGAGCACAAGCTGGAGGCGGCTATGAGTTCGCTGGAACACCTGCATGCCTTCGCCAAGCCACTCGGGGTGCAGCTGCTGGTGGAGAATATTACTAACGAACTTTCCACGCCAGAAAGCCTGATGGAATTGCTGCATGCCGGCCGTTTCGCCGATATCGGAGTCTGCTTCGATGTTGGCCACGCGCACATCATGTCAAGCGTGCCGCAGGCATTTGAGGTGCTGAAGGACCGCATCCGTTCCACCCACGTGCACGACAACAACAAGGATCACGATTCCCATCTGTGGCCGGGGAATGGAACTATCGATTGGAAGGAAACGGTCTCGCTGCTGCGCGATGCGCAACACGTGCCGCCGCTGCTGTTGGAAATCGAAGCGCCAGAAGGCGAAAAGATCAGCGAGAAGATGACCGAGGCGTTCGGTAAACTGGAACTCTAACCATGAACTCATCAACCAAGCTTGAAACCGAAGCGCCCGTCACCACCATTCGCGAGATCGGGCAGCACGAGGGACAGACGGTCACGATTCGCGGTTGGCTCTACAACCTGCGAGAGAGCGGCAAACTGTTGTTCCCAATTTTTCGTGACGGCAGCGGCATTATTCAGGGCGTCGTCGCCAAGAACGCCGTCTCGCCGGAGCTGTTCGAATCGATCAAAGGCCTGACCCAGGAATCCAGCGTCATCGTCACCGGCAAAGTTCGCGCCGACAAGCGTGCGCCCGGTGGCTACGAAATCGACGTCATCGACGCTCAGGTGGTGCAGCGGGTTAATCCTGACGATCCCTATCCCATCACTCCCAAGGAGCATGGCGTCGACTTCTTGATGGAGCATCGCCATCTCTGGCTGCGCTCACCGCGACAGGCGGCAATCCTGCGCGTGCGCGCGGAGATCATCAAAGCGGCGCGCGATTTTTTTGACGATCGCGGTTTCACCTTGACCGATCCGCCCATCCTTACTCCCGCCGCATGCGAAGGCACAACCACGCTGTTTCCCGTCGATTACTTCGACGAGCAAGCGTTTCTGACGCAGTCCGGCCAGCTCTACATTGAAGCGACGGCGATGGCGTTGGGGAAGGTTTACAGCTTCGGTCCAACATTTCGTGCGGAGAAATCGAAGACACGACGCCATCTCACCGAGTTCTGGATGGTCGAGCCGGAAGTCGCCTATGCAACGCTCGACGACCTGATGGAACTGGCGGAGAACTTCATCACTTTCATCGTGACGCGCTGTCTGGAGCGCCGCCGTCCCGAGTTGGAGACCATTGGCCGCGACATCGCGAAGCTGGAGAAGATTGCGACACCCTTCCCGCGAATCTCCTACGACGATGCCGTGAAGATGTTGCAGGAGGCGCATGCCAAGGGAGAACTCGAAAACAAGTTCGAGTACGGCGGGGACTTGGGATCGCCGGACGAAACCTACATCTCGTCGCAATTCGATCGTCCGGTGATGATTCATCGCTATCCGGCGTCGGTGAAGGCGTTTTACATGGAGCCGGATCCGGACCGGCCAGACCTGGCGCTGTGTGTGGATGTGCTCGCCCCGGAAGGTTATGGCGAGATCATCGGCGGCTCGCAGCGTATGGCGTCCTATGAATTGCTGCTGAAGCGCATTCATGAGCATGAACTGCCCGAAGAGGCGTTCAAGTGGTATCTCGATCTACGCAAATTCGGGGGCGTGCCGCACGCCGGCTTCGGCATGGGCATCGAGCGCGCGGTGGCATGGATCTGTGGTCTGGAGCACGTACGCGAGACAATCCCCTTCCCGCGCATGTTGTACCGGCTGTATCCGTGAACGATGCGAAGGGGCGCACCTTCAGGTGCGCCGTCGCTCAACCCTTACTAAGCGTCATGCCGAGCCGACTCCCGCCGGCTCGGCATGACTGGGAATCAAAAGAGCACACCGGCGCAGCTAAAGCTGCGCCCCTTCAATGCTGTCGGAAGCGTTTATATTCGTGGATGCCTGCACCACAACGTAGGATGCTGTTCCAGGAACGCTATGGCAACCAGTCCGATCACGAAGCCGCTGCAGAACATTGAAACCAAGCACATCCGCATCATCGGTGTGCCGCTCGATCTGGGACAATCGCGCCGCGGGGTTGATATGGGGCCGTCGGCGATGCGGGTAGCCGGCCTGGAGTCCAAGCTTGAGGCGCTCGGCTACGAAGTGGAAGATTCCGGAAATGTCCCCGTGGCAATGCTGGAAACCGAAACCGAAGGCGATCCGCAAGCGAAGTACCTGAATGAGATCACCGAGACCTGCTCCGCCCAGGCCGAGCTCGTCATCAAGACCCTCGAGGCAGGCAAGATTCCCCTGACGCTCGGCGGCGATCATTCGATCGCAGCCGGCACCGTTTCCGGCGTTGCCGAATTCTATCGCCGCAAGCATCAGCGCATCGGATTGCTGTGGATCGACGCCCACAGTGATATCAACACTCCCGAAACTTCGCCCAGCGGCAACGTTCACGGCATGCCGCTCGGCGCCATCATGGGTCTGTTTCATTCTCCGCTGAGCGACATGTACGGTTTCAGCCCCAAAGTTCGGCCGGAAAACTGCGCCCTGGTTGGCATCCGCGATGTGGACGAGCACGAGCGCGAGAACATTCGCCGCGCCGGCGTGCATGTCTTCACCATGCGCGACATCGATGAGCGAGGCATGCGCGCCGTGATGGAGGAAGCGCTGCGTCTGGTGGGACGCGGCACTGTCGGCTATCACGTTTCGCTCGATCTCGACTGGATCGATCCCGAAGACGCGCCCGGCGTCGGCACGCCGGTATGGGGCGGCGCGACTTATCGCGAAGGACACCTCGCCATGGAAATCATTGCCGATCATGGCCGCATGTTGAGCTTCGAATTGGTGGAAGTGAATCCGGTGCTCGATGAGCGCAACCAGACGGCGGAGTTGGCGGTCGAACTGGCGCTGTCGGCCTTCGGCAAAAAGATACTCTGAGTCGAACGTGCCCTCGCGACGAACAGATTTTGCAAACAACAACATAATTCCCTATGTGGAGATGTGTCTTCGAGAAGGGACAAGCCTGCAAAGAGGCATGAACTTTGGCCTAGGCGGCAACCATTCCGTCATACTGATGTCTGTCCGGCGTAATGCGCCCTACCGCGACAGGCTAGAAGATAATGGCACAACGCTAATCTATGAGGGGCACGACGAGCCGAAAACTACAACCGAGCTAAACCCTAAACTTCTCGATCAGCCGGAGCGATATCCATCTGGCGCACTGACTCAGAATGGAAAATTCCACCAAGCTGCACAACGCACAAAGGCCGGACTTCGGCCGCCTGAAAGAGTCAGGGTCTACGAGAAAATCCACACCGGAATCTGGGCATACAACGGCGTTTTCCACCTAGTGGACTCATGGCAAGAAACCGATCAACACCGCCAGGTTTTCAAGTTTCGCCTAATAGCCGTGGAAGGCGAAGACCTGAGCGCTCCTCCGACTCCCAACCCGACGCGGAGACGGGTCATTCCAACCACGGTGAAGCTCGCTGTTTGGAAACGCGATGGAGGAAAATGCGTGAGGTGTGGGGCTACAGACGAACTACATTTTGATCATGATCTTCCCTGGTCAAAAGGGGGCACGTCCCTGACGGAAGAGAACGTACAGCTTCTATGTGCTCGACACAATCTGCAGAAAAGCGACAACATCGTTTGATCGCGATATAAGAACGGACAAAGTAATGGTTCAGTAAAGTCATCGCAATGAGCGGTAAACCCACAACCTCGCAATTCGTCCTGCCGCCGCTGCCTCCGTTGCAGAGCATCCGAGTTTTCGGCCGAACCATTCGCTATTACGATACTGGGTCGGGTGCGCCGCTGGTGCTGATTCACGGCCTCGGCGGCGATGCTGACGATTGGGCATTCTGCCTCACTCCTCTCAGCGCCTCGCACCGCGTGATCGCGCTTGACCTGCTCGGCTTTGGCCGCTCCGACAAGCCATTCATGGCTTATGACATCGAAGTGTTTGTCGAGGTGCTCCAACGATTCTTGTCGAAGTTGGACATCGAGCGCGCGACTCTGGTCGGTGGCTCCCTCGGGGGTTGGATCGCGGTTACCCTCGCGCTGCAGTTTCCCGAGCGCGTCCACAAGCTGATCCTGGTCGATGCCGCCGGCGTTTGGGGCAACACCACAGAGTTGCCGATCGATCTGCACGTCTCCACGCGCCGCCACCTGCGCGAAGTCTTTGAATTCCTGTTCTATGACAAAAGCCGGGCAACCGACGCGCTCATCGATCTAGCTTACGAGCAGCATCTGGAGCGTGGCGACGGCTACACCATCCATCGCATCCTGCAGAACCTGCGTGACGGCCGCGAGTTTCTGGATGAGAAGATCGCGTCCGTAACAACACCCACCTTGATTATCTGGGGCGAACAGGACCGTTTGATACCGGTCGAGACCGGACGCCTGATGCAGCGACTCATCCCCGGCTCCAGCCTTGAAGTGATTCCGGAATGCGGCCACTTGCCGGCTCTGGAGAAGCCGGCTGAGTTCCTGCGCTGCGTGCTCGAATTTCTGGCGCGATAGTGCACGTTGCCCGCAAGACGCAGCGAATTAATGGGCAGGCTTCGGATGAACTTCTTGAGCACCACTTCAGTTGACCGGCTCCATCCATTCTAGCTATACTTTCAATGATTGTATTTGCAACTGAGTTGCATTAGATATTCCAGATGAAGCAAGAAAAGACGACCAATTTCAAGTCGATGGGATTCAGTTGCAACGGTGTTGCATTTATTTTGAGCTAGGAGATCCCCATGCCACTGCCGGAAACCGAAGCTCCGGGCGCTCTGCAAACCGCTCTGCTCAGCCGTGGAATTCGCATGACCCGACAGCGCCGCGTGATCCTGGAGATCATCGAGACTGCCAGCCAGCACCTCGACGCTGCGCAAATCCTGCGCAAGGCCGCGCGGATCGACTCCAACATCAATCGCGTCACCGTGTATCGCACGCTGGGACTACTCAAGCGGCATGGACTGGTGGATGAACTTGATCTGCTGCACGTCAAGGGCGAAGGGCATTTTTACGAGCGGCGTCCGCAACGCGACCACATGCACATGACCTGCCTGCGGTGCGGCAAGGTACAGGAATTCGAAAGCGACCTGTTCGATCGCGTGAAAGGCCAGGTGGAACGCGACTGCCATTTCCACATCCTGGTCGCGCGCTTCGAAATCGGCGGCTACTGCTCGGCCTGCCGGAAGTAACTCTGCTGGCCTATCTTATGTCGGTTTCCGATTTTTTTTGTTCGCGTAGAGCTGAGGTGGCCATAATCATGACCACCTCAGTTCCGTCCTAGCGTGGGACGGTCTTTGACGCGGTCCTGAAGACCCGCTCTAGCCGATCACCCGGAGAACTGCGAACGATCTGGCTGTGCTTCACAATTGCCCTGACCAGTCCCGGAACCGTGTATTCCTTAGCCTCGATGTCCACGGGCAATCCCAATTCGCGCAGGGTGGCCGAGGTCACTGGTCCGATGGACACGCTGTGGATTCCGTGATGCCGCGCAGGTTTCTTCAAGGCTGCGCGGGCCGCGCGCAATCCCAGCAGGCTGACGAAATTCCGCACCGTCGACGAACTGGTGAAAGTGATGGCATGCGGTTTGCCGGTGTCGCTAGCCAAAACTTTGCGCAGCCGTGCTGTCGAAGATTCAGGTGTTACGGTCTCGTAAGCTTCAATGACATCGACTATCGCACCTGCCTTGCGCAATTCGCGAGGAATGACGTCACGCGCGACTTTGGCGCGCACCAGCAACACGCGCTTGCCTTTTACTCGACGCCGCAGCGCGTCGACGACGGATTCGGCAACGTATTCTTTCGGGGTAACCGCAACCTCCAGCCCCTGCGCTTCAATGGCCTTCCTGGTCGCCGGACCGATCGCGGCAATCTTCAGATGTGTGAGAGCGGACTCGTCCAGCTTCTTCTTTTCCATTCGCGCGAACAGAGCCTCGACGCCGTTCACACTGGTCAGGATGAGCCAATCGTAAGTTGGAAAATTGCGCAGCACGGTGTCGAGCGGCTTGTAAGAACTGGGCTTCCGAATCTCGATGAAGGGAATTTCGATGACGGTGCAGCCCAGATCACGAAGCACGGACGACAGTCCTCCAGCTTGCTTCTTTGCACGCGACACCAGCACGCGACAGCCGGCGAGCGGGAGCACGTCTCCCGCAATTTTTGTATTGATCTTAATCGGCAAGGACTTCCTTAGATTTCGGCGTCGCACGGAACGACGACGTGGGAACGCAAGCCCAAAGCGCTAAGCGGGGCTGCCGTCCCTACGGGACTCAGAACATTTGTAAACACCTACCCAGGACTTAAGTGCTTGCTAAGTTATGCCGCTTCGGGCTGTCTCCGATCGGCTCCGGAGCTGTTCACCTCGAGGTGCCGTTTGTGTGCTCCCGACCAACCACAACTGACAACTGGCCACTGACAACTGCTTTCTCACGGCTGTTCCGCTGCTGCGGGTGTCGCTCCGTAAACCTCTTCCAGGATTCTCGTCGCTCCGCGTTGCAGCAGGATGTCAGCGACCTTCTCACCCAGAGCAATGGGGTCGTCGCCGTCCTGCGTCTCGCGCAAAATCATCGAACCATCGGGGTGGGCAACGATCGCCGTCAGGTGCAGCGCGCCATTGGCCGCTTCGGCAAAGGCGCCAATCGGAACCTGACATCCTCCGCCCAGCTTGTTCAGCAGGGCTCGTTCGCAAGTTGTCGCTGCGCGGGCAGCCGGATCATCGAGGAATGCCAGATGATTGCGCATTTCGCTGTCCCCGGCGCGAATTTCAATGCCAAGCGCGCCTTGTCCCGCAGCCGGGCACATGAAATCTTCGGAGAGAACTTCCTTCACCAGCTGGGTCTTGCCCAACCGGGTAAGGCCGGCGGCCGCGAGAATAATCGCGTCGTACTCGCCTTGTTCCAACTTGCGCATGCGGGTATCGACATTGCCGCGCAGGGCATGAATTACGAGATCGGGCCGCACTGCTTTGATTTGAGCCTGGCGGCGCAAGCTGCTGGTGCCGACGCGCGCCGCCTGAGGCAGCGCCCTGATGCTCTCATACTTTACCGAAAGGAAGACATCGCGCGGATTGACGCGCGTGGTAATCGCGACCAGTTCGAATCCCGGCGGCAACGTCGTGGGCAGATCTTTCAGGCTATGTACCGCGAGATCGACTCGGCCTTCGGCCAGCGCATCTTCGATCTCTTTGGTGAACATTCCCTTGGTGCCGACCTGCGCCAGCGCGACATCGGTAATTTTGTCGCCGGTGGTCTTGATGATCTCGATCTCGACTTCATGTCCGCGCTCACGGAGCAGCGACGAAATGTGGTTAGCTTGCCAGAGCGCCAGTTGCGATCCGCGAGAACCGATTCGGAGATGCGCCATCAGTTTCGCGCTCCCGGTTTGCCGGCGCCGACGGCGCTTTCATCATTCGTGGTCGCGGCAGCCGCCTTTCCATCGCGCAGTCCAAACAGTTTGCGAACGAGGTCGATCACGGTGGTCGCTTCGGACGACTCGCGAGCCGCGGTCTTCAGGGTGGTAATGGGTGTGTGCATGACTTTGTTGATGATGCCTCGGGTAAGCGCTTCCACCGCTAACTCCTGCTCGGGAGTGAGCGCTCCCAGGCGGCCACGCACGCGATCGATCTCGGCCTGACGAACCGTCTCGAGATGTTCCTGGAGGGAGACGATGGTCGGCACGACATCCAGCGTTTGCAACCGCGCCTGAAATTTCTCCACTTCCATCTGCACGATGGCTTCGGCGCGATCGGCTTCCACGCGGCGGTCGGCCACATGCGATGAGACCACTTGCTGCAGATCGTCGATGTCGTAGACGAAGATGCCGTCCAGCTTGTTCATCTCCGGATCGACGTCGCGCGGCACCGCGATATCGATGAAGAACATGGGACGGTTACGGCGACGGCTCAGGAATCGTTCTCCATGTTCTTTGCGGAAGATCGCATGCGGTGCGCCGGTGGAACTGAGAACGATGTCGGCGCGCGGAACGGTCTCATATAACTGCTCGAACGGAATCGCTTCGCCATTGAATTTCGCCGCTAGCGCGACGGCGCGTTCGTAGGTGCGATTGGCTACGTAGATCTGCTTCGCGCCATGTGCCAGCAGATGACGCGCGGCCAGCTCGGTCATTTTCCCGGCGCCGACCAGGTAAACGCTTTTGCCTTGCAGGTTGCCAAAAATCTTTTTCGCCAGATCGACTGCAACCGAGGCGACCGATACCGCCGAGGTCGCAACTGCGGTTTCATTGCGCACCCGTTTGGCGACGGCGAATGCACGCGTCAACAGCGCATCGAGCTGGGAATTGACCGCTCCGACGGCGCGCGCGGTCGCGTAAGCCTCCTTCACCTGCCCCAGAATTTGCGGCTCGCCAACAACCATCGAATCCAGGCTGGAAGCGACGCGGAAGACATGCCGCACGGCATCGCGCTCGTGATACTCGTAGAGATATTCGCGATAGGGTTGCGGATCGAATCCATAGAGCTGGCGCAGGAAGCCGTTCAGGTCGGCGGTGCCATTCACGGTTCGGGCCAGAAGCTCCACGCGATTGCAGGTGGAGACGATCAATCCCTCCTCGACGCCGGGATAGGTTGCCAACTCTTTGACGGCTTCGGGCAGCCTCGCCTCAGAGATAGCAAACCTCTCACGCACTTCGACCGGTGCGGTTCGATGATTCACGCCCATGAGGACAAAGTTCATTACGCAATAAATCTGTGTACCCGGCTGAAGGTATTTGCCGCCCACGCGCCGAGAGCCACTACGAAAGCGACAGCCGCCAAAAATGCGGCACGCCGCCCACGCCATCCCGAGTTCCACCGGGTGTACAGCAGAAGCATGTACACCGCCCACAAAATGAAGGACAGCAGAATCTTCGGATCGTAAAAGAACATCGGGCCATATTTCTCGATCGCCAGCACGGAGCCGGTCACGATTCCGAAGGTCATGAATGGAAAGCCGAAGAGCAAGGCGCGATAGCCGATGTCATCGATGGTTTGCAGCGGCGGCAGCCAACCGACAAGCGGCGTCGGCCGTTTTGACTTCAAAGCCCGCTCCTGGGCAAGGTACAGCAGGCTGGCGCCGAAGCTGAGAAACAGCCCGGCATAGCCGGTGAAGATCAGCACCACATGAACGAAGATCCAGCCGTTGCGTAACAGCGGCGAGGTAAGAGTTACCGGCTTCTGGCCGATGGCGGAAGCAAAGGTCAACACAAAGACGATCGGAAAAATGACAATGCCGGGCGAGGTGGTGCGATAACCGACGAAAAAAACAAAGAAGACCACCATCGCCAGAAACGCCAGGATCGACTCGGAATAATGAATCGAGGCTAGCGAAAGGTGACCGATGAGAATGGTCGATTCCACCAGCGAAACAAAGTGGAAGATGAGTCCGAGTCCGACGGCCGGCTCGACTACCTTGGCCAGCACGTTGCCTTTCTTGCTAAGCAGCAGGAGCGAATACAGCAGCCCCACGCCATAGCAAACGACCGCGACTCGAAGCCAAATTAACGGCATAAACCCCATGAACGGTGACTCTCACCCGTTCTGCTGATTCAAGTATAGCTGCAAGGCAACGGCAGCCGAGTATGCACGTCACTCGGGCATGTGATCTCCGTCACATGGGCTAAGAGCCATTCCCTCGGCGCCAGTCCAGTGGTTTGTGACCCTCCATCACTGCTTCCCCGGCTGAAGATCACCGACAGCATTCACAACTGTTTGCGATCATGGCCTCCGGCATGGGCGTCTCTGCGATTTTCGTCGCGCTGCTGTTCCTATACGCCATCTTCTCGGAACACGTGCAGCGCACCCCACTCACGGCACCGATTCTGTTCACCGCGTTGGGAATGGCGATCTCGCCAGCATGGTCCGACATTACGAAGGCGGGTGTGAATGGCGGCGTGTTTCTCCGGCTGGCGGAGATCGGATTGGTGCTGCTGCTCTTCACCGACGCCAGCGGCACCGACCTGAAGCTGCTGCGCAGCGTGAAAACCTTGCCGGCGCGATTGCTGAGCGTGGGCATGCTGCTGACGATCGCTGTGGGGCTGCTCACCGCACGTCTGGTCTTTCACTCGCTCTCGCTGTGGGAGGCAGGAATCCTGGCGGTCATTCTGGCTCCGACTGACGCAGGCCTCGGCCAAATCATTGTGAACAGCCCGCGCGTGCCGATGCGCGTGCGTCAGGCGCTGAACGTCGAGGCCGGACTGAATGACGGGCTCTCCGTTCCGTTTTTGCTCTTCTTTATGGCGCTGGCCGCCGCCAAAATCGAAGGCGGTGCATCCAGCTTGCTGCAATTCATTGGCGAACAACTGGGACTTGGGACGCTGGTCGGGGTCGCGATAGGTCTCATGGGCGGATGGATGTTGCGCATGGCATCACGCCGTGGATGGACAGCGGCTTCGTTCCGGCAAATTGCGGTGGTCACTCTGCCGCTGTTATGTCTCCTGGTCTCCGAGATGGTCGACGCCAGCATGTTCATTGCCTCCTTCGTTGCAGGCCTGGCAGTGCAGATCTCGTTTCCTGAAGCCGGAAAGCACAGCGTTGAGTTTGCCGAAGAATGGGGTCAGCTCTTCAACCTGGTTGTCTTCTGCCTGTTCGGGATGATCGTGGCTCGCGATTGGCAGCAGTTCAAGGCGGCATACTGGGTCTATGCCGTGTTGAGTCTCACCTTGGTGCGAATGCTGCCCGTCGCCATCGCGTTGGCCGGCACGAAGCTGAGCGCGCCAAGCACCTTGTTCATGGGTTGGTTTGGGCCTCGCGGACTTGCCTCCATCGTTCTCGGATTGGTCTATCTCGAGCAAGAGCTGCAGCTGCCGGGCGAGGCGACGATCCGATTGGCGGTGACGATCACGGTTGCGCTCAGCATCTTTGCGCACGGGCTGAGCGCCGTTCCGGGGATCAACATCTACGCTCGCAAGGTGGCCGGCCTTAGCGCTTCAGCCCCTGAGCGCCAGAGCTAAGAAAATTCGCTTTCCCAGGCTGCTCGCGGGTAAAGGTCTATATTGGGGAATTCCGAGCCGAAGATTATCTTCATCATCAGCCGACTCATGCTTCTTCAGCGGGGCAGAGTGATGAGTGGTGTTGATGTCGGCAATTCGGCGGAGGTGGGTCTTGCCACTATTCATCGTTTACCTGGCGCAGTTACACGACGACGCGATTCCTTTTGAAGTTATTGGACTGGGCGCGATGATGCTCGTCATCATCACGCTAATCCATGGCGCGGGTTTGGATCGGATTGTCAGCCACTACAAAAAGAGGGCTGAAAGATTGCGGGAGAAACGCGGACATCCGCGCCTGGCGCCGTTGGTGTTCGCCGGCTCGATCCTACTGATGCTTTTTCTCCACATGGCCGAAATTTGCGTGTGGGGAATCACGTTGCACCGGATCGGCCTTATCCTCAATCTGCGCGATGCCATTTATTTCGCCGCCAATACCTACACAACGCTGGGGATGGGGCCCATGTCTTTGCCACACTCCTGGCGAGAGCTGAGCCCAATGATCGCCATCGCCGGGCTCTTTACCTTTGCCTGGACAACCAGCGAGATGTTCAACATCGTCGGCGACCAGCACAATCTGGTGGCGGACTTGTCGGCCAAACATCGTGAACGGAAGGCCGCGGGAGCGAACTGAATGCGGTACGCGATTAGCGCGATCGCTACCAGCGGTTGCTAGCTCGGATAGTAGAAGTGCACGATGTGCTGCGAGGCGATGGTCACGCCGTCACGCATGGCCGGGTGGAAGTGCCAGCGCTGCAACACCTCTAGAACCTTCTGTTCGACACCGTAGCCGATGCCTTGCAGCAGCCTGGTTTCGACGACGTCGCCCCGAGGATCGATCGTCACCTCGACGATCACATCGCCGTGTACACCGGGCGGCAGATCACCAGGCGAAACCGGAGGGTCGGGATACACATCGGGGAACGCCGGAACCACCTCGTCGGTATTGAGCGGCGACCCGGGCACGTGGCCGTAAGGCGAGCCGCCGCGCGCAGTCTGCTCAGCAGCGTTGTCTGCGGTCGCCGCTGTGAGTTGCTCATCGGGTCGAGGCTCGGTTTTATGCGGCTTCGGCTTCTTGGGAAGCGCAGCCCGTAAGACCAGGCGCGGCTTTTCATCTAAAGCTTTGGGGTGCTCCGGCCCCACAGGCGCGATGTAAACGATGGAGAGTGAGCCGGAGGATCCCGGTATGCCCAACTGCGCGTCCGACGGGGTCACAAAGATGGGAGATGCGTGATAAAGAAGCGCCAATAGCACCGCGCACTGCGCCGCGAACGACAGGACCATAGAGAGTCTCCATCGTTTACGCTCCGGCTGCGGCAACTGCTGGAACATGCGTCCTCTACCCCGTAGCTTCGATAATTATCAGCCGAAATCGCCTGCCATGTACAGCGGCGAAGCAGGTGCTCGTCCCAAATTGCCTGACCTTTGGGTTAGACGGCAATACGTCATCCGGGTCATCGCATATTCGATTTGGGGTAGTTATTCCACTCCGATGGATTCCAGCAGAATCGGCAACTGCTCGGCATCCAGCCGCAAACGGCGGCCATGGTGCAGCATGTCGGGGATTTCGTCGAACGCTTGCATCAGGCGAAGCTTGGCTGCGGCATATTGTTCGGGCTCGCTCAGATCGCGGCCTCGGCTGGCCGCCCAGGATTGCAGTGCCTGCGGCGCGAGAAAAATGCTGACCGCGAAAGTCGTCTTGCGGTCCGAAGTCACGTCAAAGATGTATTCCGTCGACGGCGCTTCAGGATCGCTCTCTAACGCAGCCCGCTTGCCGACAAAGTAATACTGGTAGACGTAGCCGGTTTGTCCAGTGTAGGTTTTGAGGCGGCGTACGGGCATATTGGGTTGACCAGCTTTTATTCTATGCCCGCTTGCGACTTCGCCGACCTCACGCGCACGATTGACATCGGCAGCGTGGCTGCCTAGGCTATGAGCATGGAAGTACATCTCACAGACGATCAGCGCGCCTTTATTCGAGAGGCCTTGGAATCCGGGCGAATTCGCCATGAGGAAGACGCCATCCAAGAGGCCATGTTGCTCTGGGAGGAACGTGAGCGCCGGCGACTGCAAATACTGGCAGCCGCTGATCGTGCCGAAGCGTCGCTTGCGCGCGGAGAAGGCCGCGCAGTGACGAGCCGGGATGAAGCAGCCCAACTCGCCGAGCAGGTCACGCGGCGGGCGTCGGCAAAGCTGTCAGCCGCACAGGATACGCCCTGATGCCTGAGTTCCGCCTCGCCCCGGAAGCGGAGCTTGAGTTAGACGATATCTGGTTGTACATTGCTCGCTCGAGCGGCAGCGTCGAGGTCGCCAACCGCGCCGTCACCAGATTCACGGACCATTTCTGGCTGCTCGCGCAACACCCTCACATCGGTAGGCGGCGGGACCATGATCTTCGAGCGGGGCTGCGCACCTTTCCCGTGGACGAATACGTCATTGTTTACCGCATTCACAAGAACGACATCGTCCTGATTCTCCACATCTATCACGGTCGGCAAGATATCGATTCGCTCATTTGAGGCTGCGGAGGAAGCTGCCGTTATTCCGCCGGCCGCTCGCGCAGAATCGCCGCTGCTGTTTCCGAGCTCACCGGCGAGTAGTACACCTCCTTGAACGTGTAAGACTTCGCCTTGGTGCCGACAATAGGCAGGATCTCCAGATGCCAATGATAGTCGTCCTCAATGGTCTTCCAGAATCCCAACGTCTCGGAGCGATGCACCGTGTTGGGCGAAGTGTGCAGCACCATGTGGAAGCCATCGGCGATAGTGCGAATGCGGAACAGGGTTCGCCGCAACAGAGCGGCAAAATCACGCAACGCGCCTGACTTCAGAGCGGTGCGCTCGAAATAGGCTTCATGATTGCGTGGCGCAATCCAGGTCTCATACGGAACCCGCGGCGCGTAAGGACAGGCCGCCATGTACTCGCCGCGCACTTCGACGATCCGCACCTTCTGCTCCTGCTCCTGATGCAGAATGTCGCAGAAGACGCAACGCTCCTTGACGCGATAGTGCTCGCGGGACGCCCGCAGCTCGTAGAGTACGCGACGTGGAACGAAGGTCGTGGCGACAATTTCGGAAGTTGGGTGATCGAACTCCTGACCGGACATGGGACCATAGTTCTTGAAGACGCTGATGTACTTGAAGCGCAGATCGCCCTTCAGGTCCTGGATGCGCTGCCCGCAAAGCGCCAGGTATTCTTCAATCTCGCGATCGTCGGCATTCCACAAGTGCCGGTCGTGCCGCGCGTTCTCCACCAGAACCTCGTGCGCGCCGACTGGCCGCATGGTGTCGTAAAGTCCATTGCCTGATCGAGCAGGTTCGCCGTCAATCCCATAGAGCGGGTGCGGATGCACCACGGCGCGCGCCGACCACGGGCTGCCATTCACCGTGGGCGAGGTCGCGACTACCTGCAGGGGTAAACCTGACTCCGGGCAAAAGGGACAGAATGATGCCGCCGACGAAGCGGCCTCCGGCTCGTCGCCGCAGATGACCCATGAGCGCGTGATGGGATCTTTACGCAGTTCCATCTTCTTTACTCTACGTCGCCAGCCCTTGCGCTGGAAAGGGCGTTCTCAGCCAGGCAGGCTTAAAACGTGCCTCTTTCCCCAATGGGAACCTCGTTCGCGGCGGGGAAAAGAGTGTTAAATCATGCGGCGGGGCCGATTGTCGCCGATGGCATCAAGGTGAATCGACACATCGGAGCCTGTTAGAATAGGCGATGTTGAGCCCCATTCGCCTCATTGCCATCGATATCGATGGCACCTTGCTGGACTCCAAGTCCCAGATTTCCCAAGCTAATCTGGATGCGTTGCGGCACGCCCGCGAATCGAGGGTCGAGATCGTGCTGGTCACCGGCCGCCGCCACGACTTCGCCTTGCCGATTGCCGAGTTGCTGGGCTTCGATCTCTGGATCATCAGCTCGAATGGCGCGGTCACGCGCTCGACCGGGGACGAAATCTTTCACCGCGATCTGATGCCGTTGCGGGTCGCGGAGAAAATCTGCCGCCGCATGAGCGACTTCCGCGATTACATGGTTATTACCTTCGACCGCGAGGGCATGGGCGCGATTGTCTGCGAGAATCACGAGCACCTCTACGGTGTCATCCAGCGCTGGATGGAAAAGAACTCTCCCTACATCGAATTCGTCAGCCCAATCGAGAAGGCGCTGACGGAAGATCCTATCCAGACGATGTTCTGCGGCCCGGTCGAACTGATGCAGCGGGCACAACAACGCTTATTCGAGTCGGAGTTTGCCGGTGAGATCACGGTCCTGAGAACGCAATACGACCACCGGAATCTGACAATTGTTGACATTCTCAACGCCGGCTGCTCTAAAGGACATGCGCTGGAGCGCTGGGCCAGGGAGCGCGGCATCGACCGCTCTGAGGTAATGGCCATTGGCGACAATTACAATGACGTCGAGATGCTGGCCTTTGCCGGCCATCCCGTGATCATGGGGAATGCGTCTGACGAGTTGAAGCAAAATGGCTGGACTATTACTCTGCACAATGACGAGAGCGGAGTCGCCGCGGCAATCGAGCAGGTACTGGACTCGAATCCGACGAGGGTGAATGCGTAGGTTTTTCAAATCCAAAGCAATGTCATCCCGAGCCAGGGCGACGCACCACCAGCTGTCATCCCGAGCGAGCGCGACGCACCACGAGCTGTCATCCCGAGCGAGCGCGACGCACCACGAGCTGTCATCCCGAGCGAGCGCAGCGAGTCGAGGGATCTGCGGTTCGCTGGTCGCGCTTTTAGCAGCTTTCATGCTCGTCGCCCAGCTTCACGCTGCAGAGATGGCGAACCTGCGCAACGGCTTCAGCTTGCGTCATGAACGTCACGAGGTCATCGGCTCAATGACCCGGCTTTACATGGGTGCCGATCCGGCCGACGGCTATGTCGATGTTCCCACCGCCGAGATCGAGAGCTTCGAGCCCGCGCCGCCCGATCCACAGGAGGCGGCAGCGCAGCCAGCGAAACCTCAGGACCTAAAGACGATTGTCAGTGTGGCCAGTCAGCAGCATCAGGTAGATGCGGATTTCATCGCCAGCGTGATTCACGCCGAGAGCGCGAACAATCCGCTGGCCGTTTCACCTAAAGGCGCGCAGGGACTGATGCAGCTGATGCCGGCGACTGCCAGCCAGCTTGGCGTGAAGAATAGCTTCGATCCCGCCGATAACGTGGACGGCGGGGTGCGTTATCTGCGCGCTCTTCTCCTGCTCTACAACGATGACATGGTGAAGGCGCTGGCGGCTTACAATGCCGGTCCGCAACGAGTTCAGCAATACAAGGGCGTTCCACCGTACAGCGAGACGCGCGCCTACGTCACCCGTGTGATCAAAGACTACAACCGCAAGAAGCTCGCCGAACGCAAGCCGCTACCGCAGGCCACAGCGCATCGCAGGCAAGCGTCCTCGCACTCCAGCAACCCGACGGTTGCGCAAAGCACACCTCACCCGGACTGCCGGCGGCAACTGACTTCCCTGGAGATTGCACAAGATCGTCAAGGTCAGATTATCCGTCTGATTCAAGACTGGGCTGTTTCGTTTGACCTGCTACCTCCGCTCATTTACCTTGGCGGTTAGGCCTCGCGGGCAAGTTCTCTATCCTGCATGAACAAGAAGCGCATTCTGATCTTGGGCGTTGTCCTCGTCGTGCTCTGTCTGCTGGTGTATTTGCAGGTTCGCGCCTGGAACACCTTTGATTGGCCGATGTTCTGGAGCCGCACCGAGCATGTCAACTGGCTCTACATCTTCTATGGTTTCGCGCTCACCTACATTGCTTACATTCTGCGCGCGGTGCGCTGGCGGATTTTCCTGAAGCCGGTGCGCGAGACCACGACCGCGCGTCTGCTGGCGCCGCAGTTCGTCGGCTTCGCTGCGTTAGCGCTTCTGGGTCGAGCCGGCGAGATGATCCGCCCGTACATCATCGCCAAAAAAGAACGCCTTACATTCACTTCGCAGGTCGCGGTCTGGGGTGTGGAGCGCATCTTCGATATGGGGTCGTTCGCGGTGATGCTGGCGGTAAGCTTTCTATCGCCCGATTTGCGTGCGCTGGCTTTCTATCATCAACTGCGTGAGTTCGCATTCCTGCTGATGGGCTTCATCGTCGCGCTCATCGTTGGCATCGTCATCGTGCGCCGCGCGGGCGATCGCGTAGCCGATTTCCTGCATGATCGGGTCGTCGGCTTCGCGCCGAAACTGGCGCATCACCTGCGCGAGAAGGTGCTTTCCTTCAGCCATGGATTGGAGACCATCCACGATCTCAGCTCAGCATTGCAACTGATCGGCGTTTCGCTGTTTATGTGGATCCTGATCGCCTATGCCTATTATGCGGTCACCCATGCCTACCCCGGCGAGCTGCAGGCTTTGACCCTGCCGCATGAAGTGGTGCTGATGGGCTCCAGCATGGTCGGATCCATGTTGCAGTTGCCGGCGGTCGGCGGCGGATCGCAGCTGGCGACCATCAGCATGTTGAGCGCGGGTTTTCACATCGAGCATGAACTTGCCGTGAGCTGCGGGATGATGCTGTGGGCGGTGACCTTCATGTCGGTCGTCCCTACCGGTTTGGCAATTGCGCGCCACGAGCACGTTTCAATCCGCGCTGTCGCCGAGGCTGAAGAAAAAGCCGCCGCTCTGGCAGAATAGTATCCGTGATGTCACCCTGAAGCTCGAGAAGATCCTGCTGATATCCGCACCCCGCGGCACAACCGTGGCTTCTCTTTGGTTCTTCTCTGTGTCTCTGTGTCTCTGTAGTGCTGTCTTCCCCTGTTACAATCGAACTACGGGCAAATCGCCCGGTTCTCCTCCATGAAATGCCCGTTCTGCGGCTTTGAAAACGACAAAGTAGTCGATTCCCGCGAAAGCAAAGAAGGCGAATCGATTCGCCGCCGGCGGGAGTGCCTGAAGTGCGAGAGGCGCTTCACCACCTACGAGCGCATCGACGAAATCCCTTACATGGTGGTGAAGAAGGATGGCCGGCGCGAAAAGTTCGAGCGGCAGAAAGTCCTGAACGGCCTGCTGCGCGCGTGCGAGAAGCGGCCAGTGTCGATGGGCAAACTCGAGCAGATCGTCAACGATGCCGAAGGTTTCGTGGTCGATTCACAGGAGCGCGAACGTAAGACCAGCGAGATCGGCGAGCTAATCATGAACCGTCTGCGCCGGATCGACAAAGTCGCGTACGTGCGCTTCGCCTCGGTTTATCTCGACTTCAAGGATGTGCAGGAGTTCATGTCCGAGCTCAAAGAATTATTGGATACGAAGGAAAACCCCGCCGCGAAGGCGAAGTCAACCTAAATGGCACATAAAGTCACATTAATTCCCGGCGATGGGATCGGTCCTGAAGTCGTCAACGCCGCAGTCCGCATTCTCGAAGCCACTGGTGTGAAGTTTGAGTGGGAATCCTACGCTGCCGGCGCCGAAGCTTACGAGAAATATCACGAGTACATTCCGAAAGAGCTGACTGAATCCATCGAGCGCACGCACGTGGGATTGAAGGGGCCGGTGACCACACCCATCGGCGGCGGCTTTTCCAGCATCAACGTCGCGCTGCGCAGGCAGTTCGAGCTATTCGCCAACTTCCGCCCGATTCGCAATCTTCCCGCGGTGCCGACTCGCTATCCTGGCGTCGATCTCATTGTCATTCGCGAGAATACCGAAGGCCTTTACTCCGGAATCGAACACGAAGTCGTGCCCGGCGTGGTCGAGAGTCTGAAGATCATTACCGAAAAAGCTTCCACCCGTATCTCCAGATTCGCGTTTGAATACGCCCGCCGCGTTGGCCGCAAGAAGATTCACGCCATTCATAAGGCCAACATCATGAAGTTGTCGGATGGCTTGTTCATTCGCTGCTCGCGCAATGTCTCGAAGGAATATCCGGAGATCACCTACGGCGAGCACATTGTCGACAACACCTGCATGCAGCTGGTGATGAATCCTTACCAGTACGACGTGCTGCTTCTGGAGAACTTGTACGGCGACATCATCTCCGATCTATGCGCGGCATTTGTTGGCGGATTGGGACTGGTGCCGGGAGCGAACTTCGGACATGAGTGCGCCATCTTCGAAGCGGTGCACGGCTCGGCGCCCGACATCGCAGGCAAAGATATCGCCAATCCGACGGCGGTGCTGCGCTCCGGAATTCTGATGCTGCGCCACCTCGGCGAAGAGAATGCCGCCAATCACATCCGGCTGGCGCTGGAAAAGGTTTACGGCGAGAAGAAGCACACTACGCGTGATGTGGGTGGTTCGGCCGGCACCAGCGAATTCGCCGATGCGATGGTTGAGGCGCTGCACACAATACCTGCGCCTAAGCCGGTATTGCAGGAAGTGGAGTTGTAACCTGCGCGTTTCCCGTTGCGCCGCTTATTTCGCCATCACTGCCGGCTGCACTTCTCGTCCAGCGTGGTAGATTGCGACAATCTTCTGCGTATTCCGAATATCGTCCAGCGGATTGCCATTCAGCACGATCAGGTCGGCTTGCTTGCCCACCGTGAGCGTGCCAGTTGTGTTCTCGATGCCAAGTAATTCGGCATTCGTTTTGGTTGCGCACATGATGGCCTGCATAGGCGTGAGCCCCGACTGCACCATCATCTCCAATTCGTGATGTTCGGCGAAGCCAGGAACGCGGGACGGGATCGCGCCCGAATCCGTACCAAACCCAACCTTGACGCCGGCGCCATAGACCAGCTTCAGATTCTTCTCGTCCGTGGCGAAGTCCCGCTTCTTGCCTGCGACGTTGGGATCGTGCTCCATCTTCTGCTCGGCCTCCGGACCGGTAAGGAGGTTGAGCAGCTCAGGGCTAACCGCCTTCTGCAGAAATGGATCGTTCTTCCACTCGGGATGTTCGACAAACGTGAATGACGAGGCCTCCACCGTGAGGGTCGGAATGTAGTACACACCGCGCTGCTTCATCGCGCTAAGCAACTCCTGATCGACAAGCTGATCGCGAACGCTGTGCGCCAGCACATTCACACCGTCAGCAACCACCGCCTTCGCATCCGCCAGATAATAAATGTGCGCTGCGACTCGCAATTTATCGTGATGCGCCTCGTCAATGACGGCGCGATAAACTGCCGGATCCATCGACGGCTTCGTCCCGTGCAGGTTGTCGACCCAGATTTTGACGAAGTCAGCATGGCGCGAGGCCATGGCGTCCACATCCGCACGCGCCTCGGCTGGCGTGCTTGGCTGATAGAGCTGGTCGGGAGCATGCGGCAGCGGCGGAGCACCATCCGGAACACCGATTCCGCGGTCGGCGCTGTATACGGTTGCGCCATCCAGCTTGCCGGCGCGTTGCTCGGCGCGAACCTGGTAGATCAGATCGCGATTGACGCCGAGCGACAACATACTGGTAACACCGTAGCGCTCGTACTGGCGCAACTCGGCAATGACGTTTTCCCTGGTGTAACACGTCGCGGAGTTCTCGGTTCCGCATACCAGCGCGAGATGACCGTGGGCGTTGATCAGTCCCGGCATGACCGTTTTGCCGGAGTAGTCGATGACGCGCGCGCCGGCCGGGGCTTTTGAATTCGCATTTGAAATGTCGACAATTTTGCCGCCGCGGATGGTGATGAATACATTCTCCTTCGGCGCTGCGCCGGTGCCATCGATCAGCCGCACATGGGAGAGCACGATCGTCTGCGAAGCAGTATCGGCAGCTTCAACATTTTGCAACAGCAGAAGAAGGAAGAGCAGCGGCGCTAGACGGCAAAACAGAACTCGCACAGTTAGAGACTCCGGTTTAGGCATTCTCACATACAGATGACGCGATGGCTCCAATCGTCACTACCAAAGTAGCCGCGACCGGCCTGGATGCATCTCACTTTTGCGTTACCATCCTAGTCTGGCATTTGTTCGCACATGAACTTTCCTCGATCGAGCGGTATTCTGCTGCACCCTACTTCCCTGCCGGGCGCCAATGGCATTGGCGAACTCGGGACCGAGGCGCACGCGTTCGCTGATTTTCTGCGTGATTCCGGACAGCACATCTGGCAAGTCCTGCCGCTGGGCCCGACTGGCTATGGCGACTCTCCTTACCAGTGCTTTTCCGCCTTTGCGGGAAATCCACTACTAATCAGCATCGAGACTCTTGCGGCGGAAGGCTATCTGGATGCGAGCGATCTCGCCGGGAAACCGCAGTTCCCGGCCCATGCGGTCGATTTCGGCGCCGTGATTGGCTGGAAGCTGCCGCTGCTGCGCAAGGCGTTTGCGTCGTTCGGGCGAGCAACCTCGGCGGAGCGCGAGCCGTATGAAGCTTTTTGCCAGCGTCACATCGCCTGGCTGGATGACTTTGCATTGTTCATGGCGTTGAAGCAGGCGCACGACCTCGTCATCTGGATGGAGTGGCCGCGCGAACTCGCGTTGCGAGAGCCCGCCGCACTGGAGCGCGCGCGCGATGAGCTGCGCGACGAAATCGAGTGCCAGAAGTTTATTCAGTTTGAATTCGAGCGACAGTGGTGCGATTTGAAAGCGCATTGCACCCGCAACGATGTTCGCATCCTGGGCGACATGCCGATCTATGTCGCGCTCGATAGCGCTGATGTATGGGTGAATCGCGAGCTGTTCGAGTTGCAAGAGGATGGCAGGCCGCGCGTAGTGGCGGGCGTTCCACCTGACTATTTCAGCGCGACTGGCCAGCTGTGGGGCAATCCCATCTATTGCTGGCAAGAGCACGCGCGCACTGGATACCCGTGGTGGATCGCGCGCTTCCGGCGCGCGCTGGAGATGCTGGATATGATCCGCCTCGACCACTTCCGTGGCTTCGAAGCGTACTACGAAATTCCGGCCGGCGAGGTAACCGCGATAAATGGAGCTTGGGTGAAAGGACCTGGCGCGGCGATCTTCGAAGCAGTGAAGGCCGCGCTCGGAGCTCTGCCGATCGTCGCGGAAAACCTCGGCGTCATTACGGCTGAGGTGGAAGCGCTGCGCAAGCAGTTCGATTTCCCCGGCATGGCGATTCTGCAGTTCGCCTTCGGCAACGATCCCCAGGCTCCGGATTTCAAGCCGCACAATTACGGACATCATCTCGTCGCCTACACGGGGACGCACGATAACGACACCGTCCTTGGCTGGTGGAAAAGCCAGGCGGGTGCGGGCAGCATTCGCTCATCTGCGGACGTGGCGAAAGAAATGGAGTATGCACGGCGATATCTGAACACCGACGGCAGCGAGATCAATTGGGCGATGATCCGAACTCTGATGGCATCGGTTGCCAACACCGTGCTGTTTCCGCTGCAGGATGTGCTGGGCGTCGGCAGTGAGGGCAGGATGAATCTGCCGGGGACGTCGTCAGGAAACTGGCGATGGCGATTTCGCGCGGAACAGTTAACTGCCGCGTCCGGCGAGCGATTGAAGAAATTGGCAGAGACGTACGAGCGGTGACACCCCTTATCACTCAAGTTTGTCATCCCGAGCAAAGTGATGCCGACCGCGTAGCAAGCGGTATCACGAAGTCGAGGAACCTGCTTTTCGCTCGACCTGCCTACCAATTCCGTGTAACAGCAGGTCCCTCGACTTCGCGCCCGCCGACCGGCAAATGATGCCGGTCGAAAAAGCAAGCGGGCGCTCCGCTCAGGATGACACTTCTCCTTTTGGGCGTCTGATTTTTGCGCGAAAGCGTATGATGTTCCCCGCGCACGGGAGGGGAGCATGTACTTCGAACAGTTTTACCTTGGATGTCTGGCCCATGCCTCGTATCTGTTCGGTTCCGATGGCGAAGCGGCGGTCGTCGATCCGCAGCGCGATGTCGAGATCTATCTCGAAGCCGCCCGGAAGCAGGGCCTGCAGATTCGCCACATCTTCGAAACTCACCTGCACGCCGACTTCGTCTCCGGACATACAGAGTTGGCGGCGCGCACTGGCGCGACCATCTACATCGGTAGGGCCGCGGGCGCAACGTTTCCTCACTTCGCGGTAACTGACGGCTCGGAGGTGCGAGCGGGCCACACTCGCGTCACTGTGCTGGAGACGCCCGGCCACACATCAGAGAGCATCTGCCTACTCATTACCTACGAAGAGAAGCCATGGGCCGTGCTTACCGGCGACACGTTGTTTATCGGCGATGTCGGCCGGCCCGATCTGTCCCAGGCGCACACTCCGCAGCAACTCGCCGGGCTGCTCTATGACTCGCTGCATCACAAGCTGATGGTTCTGCCCGATAACGTGCTGGTCTATCCTGCGCACGGCGCGGGTTCGCTGTGCGGCCGTAACATGCGCGCCGAGCGCTCGTCGACCATCGGCACCGAGCGGCTCACGAATTACGCGCTGCAAATCAAGGATCGCGACGAGTTCATACGGCAGATGACGTCGAACCTTCCGGCGAGGCCTGACTACTTTCTGGAAGATGCCGCTATCAACCGTGCCGGAGCACCCGCGCTGAACGAACTGCCGCAACTAGCGCCGATCACGCCGGCCGACGTGAAAAACCTGCTTGAGCATGAAGCCGTTGCACTCGATGTTCGTCCCTCCGACGAATTCTCCTCCGCACATGTTCCCGGATCGATCAACATCGCACTCTCGGGCCAGTTCGCATCCTGGGCAGGTGCGGTGCTTGGCTTGTCATCGCGGCCGGTCCTGATCGCGGACACGGAAGAGCAGTTGGCGGAGGCGCGCATGCGATTGTCGCGTGTCGGAATTGAAGAGCTGCGTGGATATCTGGAAGGCGGTGTGGAGGGATGGAAGCACGCCGGATTTCAACTGGCGCAACTACCGCAGATGACCGTGCAGGAACTTAGCCGGCAGCTCGACGATCCTGATATACGAGTATTGGATGTCCGACGCCAGGGCGAGTGGGACGCGGCGCATCTTGCGAATGCGGAGTGGTATCCGCTGGACCGCTTCAAGGCTACGCTGCCGAAGTTGGAACGAGATGTCACTATCGCGGTTCATTGCAAAAGCGGCTATCGCAGTATGATTGCCGCCAGCCTGCTGCTGCGCGCGGGCTATAAAGTGGTCAACGTGATCGGCGGCTTCGACGCGTGGGAGAAAGAGCATCTGCCGGTGGCCGCCGCAGTCGGGGCGTAGGTTTGGCAGGACGCCCGGCGGCCGTATTGGCTCCTTAAAGCGTGAAGGCACCAGGGAAAACCCGATGACTTGATCCATCGGCAGGGCTTTGAGTGTTATCGCCTGTTCACGCCAATAACCCTTAAGCTCACCGTATGATCGGTCGTAAAGTGTTATCCATGGGCGGAGTCCACGCATTCAGCCAGCCGACGAGTACGCGCTTCGTGTTTGTTGCCGCGGCAGTCGGCGTCTTTGTCGGAGCGGCGATTTCTTGGAACGTCGCAACGATAGCCATCTTAAGAATTTTCGGTGTCGACCTCTCCTTTTCGCTTGCATTTCGCTTCTGTCGACGAAAAGCCCCCGAAGTGCTTAATGCGCTTAAGGGGAAATCAATAAACGCCTACGTTGTCGTATCGGGCGTTTTGCTGTTCGCCTGTCCCTTGTTCGCGGGGTTGTCAGCTTACAACTACGTTGTCCACCGTTACGCTCAACACTCTACTTATGGTCTGGGCGACGCCTTCGCATCGATAGGCTGGCTAGTACTGTTGGTAATTCTCGGAGCTTGGGTCAGCATCGGTTATTGGCAGAAGAGCGCAGAAGGCGGCATTGGTATCGCCATGTTGGCGATCCTTCTGCTGAAAGTCTCAGCTGACTTGGCGGGCGCGCTCGCGGCGGTGTTCCTGGTTGTGATTGCCGCGTGCTGCTCGTTCGTGTACTTCGGAGTTCTCCGCATCACGGGCACGCGCAGTGGGAAACTGTATACGTCTCGCCGAGATACGGAAGTGCAACGAAACTTTGTATCGGAAAGATTTGTGCCGCCCGAGAGTCCCACCGCGAAAAAGGTTGCGATGATTCAGAAGTTAATAGCATCAGGTGTGAATGGCGATTTGCCTTCAAATGAGCTGCGCGATGAGGAGCAAAAATAGCGATGCATTCATCGCGCCAAATCCAGTTCGAGTCCCGTGTCTTGCCCCGGAACCTCTTAACCGCCGCAATATCGGCATTACGCTCGCTATTGTTGGTGTTGGCGATACATCGCCATAGCGCTCGTTGACTGCTGCCGCCGCCCTGAAGGCCAACTCTATTGCTTCTCAGTAACCGTGATCGCTGCCCTCTTCCAATCGCACCTTGCCGCGGAACATGCGGTAGACGAAGACGAAATACACGGCCGCCAGAATCATGCCCAGCGTCCACCAGACTAATCCCACGCTCAGGCCGTGCGCACCGGCGGCGCTGTTGTAGATGGTCAGGCTGTATTGCGTGCCGGTGCTCGCCGGCAGCACATTGGGATAAAGCGCGAAGACCGCCCCCACCAGCATGGCGATGATATACAGCGACGATGCCAGAAACGCGCCCTTTTCATTCCGCCTCGCGTGCGCCAAGTACATATAGCCAAGGCTGGCGATGACGACAATCGGCACCAGATATCCGATGGGCCAGCGCGTGTAGTTTTCCAGGATGCGCGGCACAGCGTAGACCGTTGCAATCAAACTGAAGATGGTCAGCAGCACCTGCACCGGCCAGAACCATGACGCGACCTTGCGCGCGCGATTATTCAGCTCCCCCTCGGTTTTGGTCGCCAGATACAGAGATCCGTGAACCACCAGCGTGACCAGCGCGACGACGCCACACATTACGGTGTACCAATCGAGGATGCCATTCTGCGCGCCGACACGCCAGTTGGTCCATAGCGGCTCAAAGAAGTAGCCGTCGGGATTCAGCGGAACGCCACGCACCACATTGCCCAGTGCCGCGCCGAAGAAGATCGCCAGCAGGATGCTCGACACTCCGAAGATGGTGTCGAAGAATCCTTGCCAGACCTGCCCCTGCAGATGGGTGCGGAATTCGATGCCGATGGCGCGCAGCATCAGCAGCCACAAGACCATCATCAGTGGCAGATAGAAGCCACTGAAGCCCGAAGCATAAAGCTGCGGAAATGCGAAGTAGAGCGTGCCGCCGGCCGCCAGCAGCCAGACCTCATTGCCGTCCCACACCGGCCCGATGGCACGGATCAGCGTGCGCCGCTCGTCGTTTTCTTTGGCGATGAAAAGATGGACTGCGCCCGCGCCGAGATCAAAGCCGTCGAGCACGACGTAAATCGCGACCATTACTGCCACGATCATGAACCAGATTGTTGCCATGGCTATCGCACCTCCTGCGGGTTCAAGCTGACCGCATCGATTTGTTCACGCAAGTTTGTCGGCACAACCGGCTCCGGACCATGCTCGATTTCGCGCCGCACCAGGAAGAGGAAAAGAATGGAAAGCACGGCGTACATCCCAAGGAACCCCAGGAAGCTGAACCAGCCATTGCCGGCGGAGACCATCTTCGAGTAGCCATCCACGGTGCGTAGCAAACCGTAGACGAGCCACGGCTGCCGGCCGAATTCGGCTGTCATCCATCCTGCGGTGTTGGCGATGTAGGGGAACGGCGCGCACATCAGCAGGATCCACAACATCCAGCGCGATTCATAGAGCTGCTTGCGCCACAGAAGAATGCAAGCTACAGCGGTCACGGCAATGAAGATTGTCCCCAGTCCGACCATGATGTGGTAGGTGTAATAGAGCAGTGGGATATTCTCCGGCCAATCTTGCTTGGGGATGGAGTTGAGACCTTTGACTTCCGCGCTCCAACTGCGCCAAGTCAAAAAGCTGAGCATCTTCGGGACGATGATCGGGTTGTCGATCCTTTGCGCAGTCATGTCAGGCTGACCGAGGATGACGAGCGGCGCTCCCGGCTGCGTCTCCCATAGCGCTTCCATGGCGGCCAGAGTCACTGGCTGATTGCGCGCAATCATGCGGCCTTGGGCATCGCCAGTCGGGACGATCTGGAATATGCTGACGAACAGAGCCGCGATCACGCCCACGCGTACGAAGATTCGTCCCGCCTCTACGTGCTTTTCGCTGAGCAGGTAGCAGGGTAACCACGTCGAGCGAACCATTGGCGCTGGTCACCTGGCCGCCGCTTTGGTTATAGTCCACGCGCAGGGTCGCGAGGCCAGAGGCGGGGTCGAGCGTGGTTTGGAACAAGCGCAGGGCTTTATCCACGCCGGAAGCGATCGCGCCGGTATCGTCCAGGCCGTAGAGGTTAAAGCACTCCGAGCGCTCGTAGGCATATAGCGTTACCGGGTCGGTGGGCAGCGCCGGCGCCGACGCCGAGGCAATCGCCGTCTCTAAAAACGCCGTGGGCCGGGCGATGGCGTTATTGATGTTTTCGTTCAGATCGTCCAGCAGGGCGGAGGTGACCGTCGAGCCGCTCATAAACTCTTGCCCGCTCATCACGTTATAAGGCGGGGGCGTCGAGGGCTGGGCGGCCACGGCGCGCTGGAAGAACGCCACAACGTGCACCAGGCCGTCATTCGGCCCCGCGCCGCTATTATTGCCCACCGTCTGATTGTTCCCATCCCAATAGGTGCAAGTGGTTGACACCACGCGCGCAGAGCCGATGGACTTTTGCAGGCGCTGGAGGCGGCCATTGCCGGAAGGGCCGGTATTGTTGGGCTGACCCGTCGAGATCCAACTGCACAGCCCGCCCACAAACTCGCCCGCCGTGTAGGCGTGGCCGTCCCACGAGGTGGGCAGGGCAAACGTCTGGCCGTTTTGGAAGCCGCGCGCGGTGCACGACCAGAGCACCGAACCATCCCAAAACAGCGAACTGATTTGCGTGGGCCAGCCGGGCTCAACGTCGCCCGTAGTTCCATTGATCAGCGCGGTGTATGAGCAGCCGTTGGCGTGGTAGATGGTGGGCTTCACCACATAGGCCGCCGCGACCGTCTGCCCCGCCTGCCACGCGGTGCCGGCGCCCGTATCGGTAAAAGCTTCCAAGCGGCTGGCGCCTGCCATAGCGCTGTCGTTCCACTGCTGCAACAGCGCTTGGGTGAGAGCGGGTGAGGACGCAAAGGCGGAATTAGCCAGGTAGGAATACGACGGCGTGTAGCCAGGCCCCGCCAAAAGGCCCCGGCCGCGCTGGCCAATGGCCCAACAGGCCAGCTTTCCGTCCGTGGTGGGGGTGGTTTTGCCGCCCTGCACCATGTACTCAACGGCGTTGGCAACGCTGAGCGAGTAAGGGTCAATCCACGAGTTCAGGATCAGCAGGCCGCCATCGGCGAGAGGGATGCCCGTGATGTCCTTGACCGTCGAGCGGTATTCCCAATAGGGGATAATTTCCGAGGCGGAATACTGATAGCCGTCTGTGAGCGATTGCGGCAGGGCCAGCGAATCGCCATCCTCGATCTCGCTGTAGAACACTTCCATGCGCGTCGCGGCAAAATCCGCATTCATCTGGATGCGGCTGAGCGTGAGCCCATTGATGCCCACACCCGCCACCAGGGCGGACGATGGCTGCGGCAGGAAGCCGGGAACTTGCGCGAGTTGGAGGCCAGCACTACCCATAACGCTATGTCCGTGGTCCGTGGTCCGTGGTCCGTTGCAACTGACAACCGACCGCTGACAACTGACAGTTTTTCACGCAATCACCTGCGTTGCCTTAAATCCATCCAACTTATACATCCCGGGCGAGCGATAGGCGAGGGCGCGGTCGCCATCGTCCTCCACAAAGTAGCTGGCAGAGCCGCCGCTGCCGGCGTCGGGGTAGTAATCGAAATTGGCCCCTCCGGCCGCCCAATCGAGGAATTGCTGCCAATTACTCGCGTCCGCGCCCGCTTGGATAAACGGCATGTCGAACGCGAGGTAATGGTCCACGCGCGAGAGCGCTACCCAGTGGGTGCCATAGCCCGAGCGCGCGTCGTAGCGTGTGGCCTTACTGGAATAAGCGGGGACGTTGCGCGGCGGATACTGGAAATAGAGCGTGGTTCCCCCGCCCGAGGGATACACGATCTTGGGGTAAATCCCCGGCGCCAGCAGCCCGCTGGAGCTTGCCGATCCCGGCACCTTGGCCATGGCCGTGATGCTGGGGCCGGACGCGATGAGATACAAATTCACCGCATCGTACTGCTTGGCCTGCTGGTAGCCGATTTGGCCCAACCCCACCGGAATCAGGCTGGGCAGCTCGCTGGGAACCCCGCCCCAGCCATGGGCAAAGCTAAACGCCGCGCAGGCGGCGGGGGAAGAGGGAGCGGTGATCAGAACTTGGAGGCTCATAAGCAGTTGACAGTTGACAGTCGACAGTCGACAGCCAAACCCCGCGCCCCGTGTCCGATGGTCTGTGGCGCGTTCTTCACGGTTCCACCTTCACAATGGCGGTGATGTTCGGCCCACTGGCGGTAAAGTAAAAGTACAAGCCGTCATAGTACGGGCTGCGAAAGGCAATCTCGCCCAAGCTGGTATTTTCAATCTCCGGCATGTCCGGAGGGGCCGCGCCCAGCCCATGGGCCACCGTAAACGCCGCGCAGGCGGTGTTAGTCGAAGGGGACGTCACGTTCACCAAGGTTGCCATGTCAGCCTTTTCTAACCCCTAATCCCTAACCCCTCAGTAAAGCGCCTGCCCCTGATCGGGGTATAAATACTCCGCTTGTTGGGTGGGCGAGCTTCCCGCAAAGTTGGGCGTGCCGTTCGGCGCGATCACGCGCTGGGTGGCGTTCATCCAATTCACGTCGATTAGTTCCAGATCCACCGTGCCCTCTTTCCAGTTGGGCGCTTTCTTTTGCACCTCATACCATCGGCCCGTAATGCCCATGCCGCTTCCTTGCGCGGGAATCTGCGGGTGGGTTACCGGGACGACGTCACCCTGTTCGAGCAGCACGGCCGGCCAAGGCGATTTAAACGCCAAGAGCCACGGCATGCCGCCATAGCGCCGGAAGGTTGCCGAGGCCGCGAGGCGCGCGTAGAGCGTGCCGCCACTCGCCGAGCGCAAACCCTGCGATTGGCGATTAGTGATGTCCACGATCCCTTGGAACTCCACAATCGACGGGTCGTAAGTGCTCAGCACCTGGGTGTTATAGCTCTGCCCATCGTAATCCATCATCAGCAGCAGGCCGGCGCAGTAGGGGGCCGGGCGCGGGTTGGGGATGGGATCCAGAATCGATTGCGGGGTGAACGCGGGATACGCGGCCACCGTGGGCACGCCTTGGGGCAAGAGGAAATGCGGAGTGTATTGCCCCTGGGAATTCCAAAAGCCAAAGCCTGCCAGCGGCGAGTAGATTTCCTGATCCATCCAGGCCTTCGCTTGCGGCGGCTGGGTGATGGAAAACTTCATCGTGCAGCCATTGAACAGGCCCGCTTGATAAGCCGCCATCGCCGCCAGATTCAGATTGCCCGAGGCGTACCCGCACTCGGTTTCCAGAATTTCGGTGACGATCGAGATGGGGTCGCCGATGATGGTGCGGGGGCTTGACGAGCTAGTGGGGAACCCGTCATCCCCGTAATTCCAGACGGTCTGCTCGGTCAGCAGGCCCATATCGCGCAAGGTGAACCGATAGCGCAAGTTGGCCTCAAGCGTCTCGATGGTGCGCACAATAAACGTGCCGTAAGTGATCCAATGCGCCTGGCCTAAGGTGGAAAACCCCGACTGCAACATCGCTTGCTTGCCCTGGAACGTGTTGGTGGCCAGGGCGTTGGTGATGACCAGGTTGTAATCCAGAACGTCGACGGTGAGGTCGCTGGTGGATGCCGTGCATTCAAGGCCATTCGATTCGACCGCGCCGCCCGCGATGTCGCAAATGTAGGGGGACGCTCCCGGGCGGCATTCCCGCGCCCGGAGCGCAATAGACAAACGGCCCCACCGTCACACCCTGAAGGGTGAGCAAGTGCACCAGGCGCACCGCGGCGCCAACGTTTTGCGGGCATGCGGCCGTCCAGGATGTGTCTGCGGGAATCATGTTTTCAGAAAAAGTGAAGGGTAAACGCTCACTATGCCTCTTTATCCTTTATCCTTTACCCTTTCTTCGGCCACTCTGCACGCCTCTTCAGCCTTCCCGTTCCTTCCTCCCACCCCGAGGGGAGGAGTTGGTGCCACGCGCTACCAGTAGATGAATCTCAAGGGGCCTCCGCGCGGGCAGGATCGAACTATTGTGCATCAAAAATAGACCATGAAAATCCACCGCTGGCGACTGAAACGGCCACTGTAATCGACGAAGTTATTCCATTTACTGCACTCGGAATGGGCAGCACCCCGGTTGTTCCGTTGAGCGATGATAGGAAGCCAGCGGTAAACGCCGAACTGAATGTGACCACGCAGCTTGTGGCCCCGCTCGATAGCGTCACGGCTCCCACATTGTCGGTACTCTTGGTCACAATAGCACAGCCGGTGCTGGAAGTTGTTGGCGCGGACGCATGGACGATCAGGTGGTTGTTGCTCGAAGTTTCTATCGTCAGCCCAGCCGTAGTTGGCGAGCCCATGGAAAAGTTCCCGCCTAAGCCAACGTTGCCGCTGAAATCGGAAAACATCGTCCCTGTTTGCGTGCCACCAGGGTAGTAAAAGCCAAGCAGTGAATAGCCCTGGCCTTTGTCACCAACCCCCCACCCTGACGCATATTTCTGGTTTGGCGATACCGCCGAACCGTAAAATGCTCCCTGACTGTCAACGTCAAAGTACGTGAGCTGTCCATACTGACCGATCAGGCAACTGAAGGAGTGCTCCTGAGTGGTGACCAGGGAGGAAAAGTGGGAGCACATTGCATTTCCACTAGTTGTGTAGTTATAAGACGCCAATTGAGCTGCGCTTATCCCCGATGCCCCACCACTCATGTTTAGCACCAAGGGGTAGGTAGTGTACACAAGCGGGGTCGTCGGATTGATGTTGGTCAGGTTCACATAGTATGTGGATGCGGCGGTGGAGTTGAAGACGATCTCGTTATCCCCTGTCACACTCCAGCCATTGAAGGAAATCGTTCCCAGTGCCGCCCCGAAATTATTCATATTTTGGCTTACGATG
>CAWFUE010000027.1:0-61205 GCA_963818905.1 uncultured Acidobacteriaceae bacterium | reverse complement strand
CAGACCACCAGGAATGTCATGTCAGCAACTTGTTGTCTGCGCGCGAAGGCATCGCGTTCTCGAGAGCTATTCCTCTTGCTAATTGCGAGCGGCTAATTGCCAATGGCTCGCTTTAACACTTCTGTAACAAATGTCTGATAGCGTCGAACCAATGAATTCGCCTGAGCCTGTTAAACGGCCTCCGAAGCCGGTGACCTCCATTCCGTCGCTGGCTAAGGTGGACGCGGGGCGCCAAGGGCCGAAATCCACCACTATCCTCGATAAAATCAGAAAATCCCATCCTGCCAGCAGCCGTATCCCCGACGAGATATTCCGCTGGATCATCGTTCTTTGCGCGATCTCAGTCTTTGCCATTGTTCTGCTGGTGGTTTGGGAACTGGTCGACAAGTCCAGGCTGTCGCTACATCAGTTCGGCATTCACTTCTTCTACGGACATGATTGGGACCCGGTCAACGACCAATACGGTGCAATGCCGTTTATCTACGGCACGCTGGTTTCGTCGTTCCTCGCGCTGCTGCTCGCCGTTCCCCTTTCGATAGGCGTCGCGGTGTACATCACCGAGATGTGTCCCCAGCGTCTGCGAGCCATCATTTCATTCTTAGTGGAGTTGCTGGCGGCCATACCCAGCGTGATTTACGGATTGTGGGGAATTTTCGTCCTGGCGCCACTGTTGCGCGATTACGTTGAGCCATTCCTGGCGAAGACTCTGGGATGGACGGGATTTTTCACCGGTCCAATGTATGGCCTGGGAATGCTGGCGGCCGGTGTGATCCTGGCGATCATGATTGTGCCGGTCATCGCTTCCATTACTCGCGAGGTCATGTCGGCCGTGCCGCAGAATCAGCGGGAGGCTGTGCTGGCTCTGGGCGCAACCCGCTGGGAGATGATCCGAATGGGCGTTCTGCGTAATGCGCGGATCGGAATTGTAGGTGGAGTCATTCTCGGCCTGGGCCGCGCGCTGGGTGAAACCATGGCCGTAACCATGGTCATTGGTAACCGGCCGGAAGTAGCGAAGTCGCTGTTTGCGCCGGGCTATACGATGGCCAGTGTCATTGCCAATGAGTTCACGGAAGCTACCGGCGACATGTACCTCAGTGCGCTGGTTGAGATTGGGCTGGCGCTGTTCATCGTAACCTTGATTGTCAACGCCCTGGCGCGCCTGCTGGTGTGGAGCATTACGGGCGGAGGTGCGAGGCCGAGTGTCTAATCCATTCTCAACATCCGCATCGCAGGAGCTCAGTTTAAGGCGGCGCCTTTCGGATTGGGGAGCAACCGGCTTCGCCATTCTGGCCGCAATTCTGGTGCTCGTTCCATTGCTGGCGATTTTCGCTTACCTGGTGATCAAAGGCGTCGGCTCCATCAACTGGGCTTTTCTCACGCAGACGCCGAAGCCTCCGGGTGAGGTGGGTGGAGGCATGGCCAATGGAATTGTTGGAACCGGTCTGATACTTGCTGTCGCCAGTTCGATCGGCGTGCCGTTGGGCATCGGCTCCGGCATCTTTCTGGCGGAATATGGGCGCAATCGCTTCGGCGACATCATTCGCTTCACTGCAGATGTGTTGAATGGCGTGCCTTCGATCGTCATCGGCATCACAGTGTACTCGCTGATCGTCATCCGGCAGAAGCATTTCTCGGCTTTTTCCGGCGGTGTGGCACTGGGCATCATGATGATTCCTACAGTGGCACGCGCCACCGAAGAGATGCTGCTGATGGTCCCGAATACAATCCGCGAAGCGGCCTATGGACTCGGTATTCCTCGCTGGCGAACGACGCTTTCCATTACTTTGCGGACGGCTTCGGCGGGTGTCATTACTGGCTGTATGCTGGCATTTGCGCGTGTGGCTGGAGAAACGGCTCCACTGCTGTTCACCGCGTTTGGAAATCAGTTCTGGAATTTGAAACTGGATCAGCCCACCGCTGCTCTGTCGCTGCAGGTTTTCACGTATGCTATTTCACCCTACGACGATTGGCACAAGCAGGCCTGGGCTGGAGCGCTGATCCTGATCGTTCTGATTGTCGGGGCGGTAGCAGCGGTGCGCATTGTGACGGCGCGCGGAAGGTTGAAGGGAGCGTAAGACCCGTATGGGCGTGGGAATCGAGGTGCGCGGACTGAACGCGTGGTACGGCAAGAACCAGTCGCTGAATTCCATCGATATCACTGTGCCTGCCAACCACGTGACCGCCGTCATTGGTCCTTCGGGATGCGGCAAGAGTACCTTCGTGCGTTGTTTGAATCGCATGCACGAGACGATTCCCGACGCGTATGCCGAAGGCTCGGTCAAAGTCGGCGAGATGGATGTCTATGGCGACGGATCGGATCCCGTAGAGGTGCGGCGCCGCATTGGGATGGTATTTCAGAAGCCAAATCCCTTTCCCACCATGTCGATCTTCGACAATGTCGCCGCGGGCCTGAAGCTGAATGGATTTCGCAATCGCAAGCAGTTGAATGAACTGGTGGAGCGCTCGCTGAGGCTGGCTGCCCTGTGGGACGAGGTGAAGGACAATCTTCATAAGAAATCAGGAGCCAGTCTGTCCGGTGGTCAGCAGCAGCGGCTTTGTATCGCTCGCGCCCTTGCTGTCGAGCCGGAGGTTCTGCTGATGGACGAGCCCGCATCGGCGCTGGATCCTATCTCGACCAGCAAGATCGAAGAGCTTATCTTTCAGTTGAAGCAGCACTACACAGTCGTCATCGTTACGCATAACATGCAACAGGCGGCGCGCGTCGCCGAGCTGACCGGGTTCTTCCTCATGGGGAGCCTCATCGAGTACGACAAGACGGAAAAGATCTTTACCACCCCCGCCGACAAGCGGACGGAAGATTACGTGACAGGCAGGTTTGGATGATGCGCAGCCGCTTTCAGCAGGGACTGGACGAATTGAAAGAAAAACTCTTGCGGATGGGTGGTCTGGCCGAGCAAGCCATCGACCGCGCCACGGAAGCGTACCGCAGCCGTGACAGCAAGTTTTGCCAGATGGTTCTGACCGGCGAGAATGCCATCAACGAAGCCGAGCGCGAGATCGACGAATTAGCGCTGGATTTGCTTGCCATGCAGCAGCCCATGGCTGTCGATCTCCGCTTCATTCTCGCGGTGCTGAAAATCAACGCGGACCTGGAGCGTGTCGGCGACCAGGCCGTCAATATCGCGCAGCGGGTGCTCGACCTGATCAGCGAGAACGAGATCGAACTGCCAGTCGACATTCCGCGCATGGCTGATGCCGTCAGCACAATGGTCCAACGTGCGCTCGAGTCATTTCTGGATGGCAAAGCGGAGGTGGCAGAGGCCGTTCTGCAGATGGACGGGATCGTCGATCGCATGAAGGATGAGGCATTCGTGATTCTGGTGCAGAAGATGCAGGACGAACCTTCCTGCACGCGTCAGGCGCTGGATGTTCTACTCATTGCACGCAATCTGGAACGAATTGCCGATCACGCAACGAATATTGCCGAGGATGTAATTTTCTGGGTGCGCGGCGCCGATGTGCGGCACGGCGGAGCACACTACCGGGAGTAGAGCTGGGCTCGAGACGAAAAAGCCCTGAACCGCCAATCTACGGCTTAGTTCAGGGCTTTCCCAACTCTCAATCCAGCCTATGCCTGCTTGCGGTTATTGTCCTGGTTCTGATTCCAGTCCGACTGCGGAGTTTTCTGGCCCCCCTGCTGCTGGTGCTGGCTCTGCTGCCCCTGCTGCTTCTTCTGATTCGGATCCTGCTCATTCCAGTTCTGCTGCCCCTGCTGCTTGTTCTGGTTCGGATCCTGCTGATTCTGCATGTTTTTCTTGTCCTGATGCTCCATGGTTCATCCCCTTTGTATTGCTGAGTTAGTAACTACTCAGTGAACTTCGATGTCAAAGCCGACCTTCGAGATGTCCATGTAGATGGCGCGATTTGGCGCTTTTGGCGTTGACGCAGAGGGACAGCCCAGCCTGCAGAGCCCTTGTTACGGGGACTCGACCTCGCTGCGCGGCCCGAGGGGGCTCCGCCCGCTGGAACTGTGAGCGTCGACGAACGGATTTCGATACAGCGTGAAGGCTAACCGAGTTACCATATCCCGGGCTGGTCACCCTTTCGGGTGATAGCAGTCACGGCCGGACTGCCAAGCAGTCACTGCCAGATTGGCGGCCGAGGACTGAAATAATAGCGGCCTCTCTTATATGTTCGCCCACCCTTTCGACGAACGGTCTTATCATTCTATCGGCTTCATAAAAGTTACAAGGTTCGAGGAGGACCATCTATGAGTGCTGGAATTACCACTACTCCCGGAATCAAGACTCCCGGGAATTACATCAACGAAGTCATGGCGCTGGTCAAGGCCAAGAATCCAGCCGAGCCGGAATTTCATCAAGCCGTCCAGGAAGTATTGGACTCACTGCGTCTCGTGCTGGAGCGCCATCCGGAATACATCTCTGCCAAAATACTTGAGCGCATCACCGAGCCCGAGCGCCTCCTTATGTTCCGCGTGCCGTGGTTTGACGATCAGAACAATGTCCAGGTCAATCGCGGCTTCCGCATTGAGATGAACAGCGCCATCGGCCCCTACAAGGGCGGACTGCGCTTCCATCCTTCCGTCAACCTCGGCATCCTGAAGTTCCTCGCCTTCGAGCAAGTGTTCAAGAACTCGCTGACCACGCTCCCCATGGGCGGCGGCAAGGGCGGGTCGGATTTCGATCCCAAAGGCAAGAGCGATAACGAAGTGATGCGCTTCTGCCAGAGCTTCATGACCGAGCTGTGCCGGCACATCGGGCCGGACACTGACGTTCCCGCCGGCGACATCGGCGTGGGCGGACGCGAGATTGGCTTCCTGTTCGGCCAGTACAAGCGCATTCGGAACGAATTCACCGGCGTGCTGACCGGCAAGGGCCTGCACTGGGGCGGCTCGCTGATTCGTCCGGAAGCAACCGGATACGGCTGCGTGTACTTCGCCGAAGAGATGCTGAAGACTCGCGGCGAAACCTTCCATGGCAAGACTTGCCTGGTCTCCGGCAGCGGCAACGTCTCACAGTACACGGTCGAGAAGCTGCTCCAACTCGGAGCGAAGCCGGTCACGGTGTCCGACTCCGACGGCGCGATCTACGATCCCGACGGTATCAACGAAGAGAAGCTGGCCTGGATCATGGAGCTGAAGAACACGAAGCGCGGCCGCATCCGCGAATACGCCGACCAGTTCAAGAAGGCCATCTTTATGCCGACCGATCTGAAGCTGGGCTACAACCCGCTTTGGAACATCAAGGCCGACTGCGCCTTCCCCAGCGCGACGCAGAACGAAATCAACGCCAAGGACGCGAACAACCTCATCAACAACGGGGTGAAGGTCGTGGCCGAAGGCGCTAACATGCCAAGTACGCTGGAAGCTACCAAGCTGTTCCTGGAGCACAAGATCCTCTATGGACCGGCAAAGGCGGCGAATGCGGGCGGCGTGGCCACCTCAGGCCTCGAGATGTCGCAGAACAGCGCACGGCTGAGCTGGACACGCGAAGAGGTCGACCACAAGCTGCACAACATCATGAAGGCCATTCACAAGACCTGCTTCGAGACTGCCGAGACCTACGGCACTCCGGGCAATCTGGTGAACGGCGCCAACATCGGCGGCTTCCTGAAGGTCGCCAATGCCATGCTGGACCAGGGACTGGTGTAGTTGGTTGAGCGGCGTCCAGCGCCGCAGCTTGGTTCAGTCGAATACGTGAAGCGGGGTGGGCGCAAGCTCACCCCGTGTGTTTAGGTGGAACCGACTGTCTCAAAGGAATGGTAATGAGAACATTCCCGAAATCGCTTGCGACCTTTCGCAACATTGTCGACGAACATGGAGGCACGGTTTTTGCCAGGGAAGAACGTTGCTATCAATGGTTTCCACAAACGTGCTGACGGGCAGTGACTCCAATGCCGGACAACGAATTTTACGAATTCGATTAGCGATTGCTCTCCCCGGTGAAAGCAGCGAGTTTCGGACAAGCTTTGTATCAGGGCACGGCTTCAGCCGTGCCGCATAGAGGATAGAAGAATTGGGCTTTAGCCCCTGTACAATGTCCACAACTCGCCGCAACGCGAATTCCAGCCGAATCCTCAGCGCCTCTCGCACATTTTTCGTTACGACGAAGACGAGTATGGGCCGAGCCCTGCTGCAATCGGAGCGCAATGCGATGCTGTTCATCGAGACGTTGCGTTCGTATGTGGTCGCACGAAAATTCAAGGTGCATGACTTCGTAGTTATGCCGGATCATGTGCATCTTTTGATCACGGTTGAGGACGACATGACAGTCGAAAAGGCCATGCAACACATCAAGGGCGTCTGTTCCTTGCGCCTGAAGAGGGAACGCGGATATTCGGGAGAGGTTTGGCAGCACGGCCTTTCGGAAGTACGGGTCGACGACCGTGAGAGCTTCTTGCGACACCGAGAATACATCGCTGAGAACCCGATACAGGCGGGCCTGGCGGATTTGCCAGGGGAATTTCCCTATTGCTTCACGTACTTGGCAAGGCCAAAGGCGGCAGGGGCTAAAGCCCATTGATTTCAGTGTGCTTGCGGTATGGCTGAAGCCATGCCCTGATACAAACCGAATCGCCTTCTTCGAAGTTTGGAGCTTTGACCGGATCAGGGACTCGGTAGTCTCCGGCTTCAGGCTTGAGTATCATGCGGGGTGGAGCAATCCACCCGTATTCTCTTGCTGGTCGCGTGACAACGACTCGTCCATCTTCCGATCCGTCCCCGTCCTCCGAGCGCCCCTTCGAGGGCTTTCGAGAACCTGATGCCGTTTCGCGTGAACGACATCCTGCTGGTCTCCAGCCTCTACGATTCTTTTATTCTGCGCGAAGACGGGCGACTGAACGAGTTGCTGATCGGCGAATCGCTGGAGCTGAACCTGCACCAGGTACCGGGGATCACCCACGTTTCCAGCGCCGAAGAAGCAGTCGAGATGGCGCAGTCGCAGCCGCGCTTCAACCTGATCGTCACCAACCTGCAAGTCGGCGACATGGATGCGGCGCAGTTGGCGCGTCACGTCAAAGCAGCCGGCCTCGACGTTCCTGTCATCGTGCTGGCGTACGATTACCGCGAGATCCAGAACTTCGTCGCGCGGAATCCTCAAACTGACATCGACCGCATCTTCCTGTGGCAGGGGAACGCGCGCATCCTGATTTCGATCGTCAACTACATCGAAGACAAGCGCAACGTCCTGCACGACACCAAGACCATGAGCGTGCCCGTCCTGCTCATGGTGGAAGACGACATAAGGTACTACTCGTTATTCCTGCCGGTCATCTACACAGAAATTATCAGCCAGTCGCGACGACTGCTGAGCGAGGCGCTCAATGTGGCGCACAAGCTGGTGCGAATGCGCGCCCGACCGAAGATCCTTCTCTGCTCGAATTATGAGGAGGCGGAGCGCGAGGTGAAGAAATACCGCGAGTATCTGCTGGGCGTAATCTCCGATGTGGAATTCCCGCGCGGGGGCGAGCTGACGGCGGAGGCGGGATTCGAGTTGGCAAGGATGGTACGCGAAACCGTTCCTGATGTGCCGATCATCCTGCAGTCAAGCCGCACCGCCTTCATGGTCCGCGCCTACAGCGAAGGATTTTCTTTCCTGCAGAAGCGCTCGCCGACGCTGCTGGGCGATCTGCGCCACATACTCACGGAGGAAATGGGTTTTGGTGATTTTGTTTTTCACCTTCCTGATGGCGCAACCGAGGTAGCACGCGCTACCGATCTGAATGGTCTGGAGAACTGCACTGCGAATCGTGCCTGAGGAGAGCCTCGCCTATCATGCGGAGCGCAACCACTTCTCGCACTGGCTGATGGCGCGAACCGAGTTCGCCCTGGCTCAGAAGCTGCGGCCGCGCAAGGTCAGCGACTTCGGCACACTGGAGAATTTGCGGCACGATTTGATCGAGTCCATCGCCGAATATCGGCGCGAACAGAGTCAGGCGCTGATCGGCGAATTCAATCCAGCGACATTTCAGCCGGCAGAATCCTTCTTCTTGCAGATTGGCGGAGGATCGTTGGGCGGAAAAGCCCGGGGACTGGCATTCATCCGTCACATCCTGCGGCAGCAAGGAGTTTCGCGAGCCTTTCCGGGTATTCGCATTGCCGTGCCGCCAACGCTGGTGCTGACGACGGAAATTTTCGATCGCTTTCTCAATGACAACAATCTGCTCGACCTCGCCATACACGGCACCGACGACGCCGAGATCACGCGGCGATTTCTGCAAGCCCCGTTTCCTATTTCGCTGCTGGACAATCTGCTGGCATTTCTGGAAGAGGTGCACTATCCACTGGCGGTACGGTCGTCCAGCCTGCTTGAGGACTCGCAATACCAGCCGTTCTCGGGGGTGTACGAAACCTTCATGCTGGCCAACCAGCATCCTGACATTCAGGTGCGACTGGAGCAACTGCTGGAAGCGATGAGACTGGTTTACGCCTCCACCTTCAGCCAGCATGCCAAGGCATACGTGCGAGCGACTCCCTATCGTCTTGAAGAAGAAAAAATGGCAGTGGTGCTGCAACAGGTGGTTGGAGGTTCGCACAGCCATCGCTTTTATCCCGATTTTTCTGGCGTAGTGCGCTCGCGTAATTTCTATCCGATCGGGCCGATCAAGGTGGCGGACGGCGTTGCCGCCGTCGCTCTGGGCCTCGGCCACGCGGTAGTGAGTGGAGGCAAGTGCCTAACCTTCAGCCCACGCCATCCACGCAATCTGGTGCAGTTCTCGTCAGTGGAAGATATGCTGGCCAACTCGCAAACCGAGTTTTGGGCGTTGGAGTTGAATCAGTCGCAGCACTCGACGGATGCTGCGAGCGAGTTGCACGAGCATTGTTTTTCTCTTGATGTGGCGGAACGCGACGGCACATTGCGAATGCTGGCCTCGACGTACTCTGCGGACAATCACGCCGTTTACGATGGGCTTAGCCGCAGTGGGCCGCGTATCATTAGCTTCGCCCCGATTCTCAAGCACGGTATGTTTCCGCTGCCTCACATTCTCGATCGGCTAATGACGATTGGAGAACACGCGCTGGGACGCCCGGTAGAAATCGAATTCGCGGTCCGGGTGCCGCAAAGTGCGAATGAGCCCGCCGATTTCGGATTTCTCCAGCTAAGGCCGCTGGTGCTCTCGCGCGCCGGTGAAGACATTCGCATGGACGATGTCGATCCGGCACTTCTCCTGTGCCAGAGCGCCATGGTGCTGGGACATGGACGCCTGCAAGATCTTTGCGATGTGATCGTTGTCGACTCGCATCGTTTCGAGCGCGCTCGCAGCCGTGAGGTCGCGCAGAGCGTCGCGCACTTCAATGCCAAGCTGAACGAGGCCAATACTCCTTACCTGCTGATCGGCGTTGGCCGATGGGGATCAACGGATCCGTGGCTGGGTATTCCGGTGGCATGGGATCAGATCTCGGGAGCCCGCGTAATCGTGGAATGCGGCTTTCGCGACTTTCGTGTAGCTCCGTCGCAAGGCAGCCATTTCTTCCAGAATCTCACCGCATTCCAGATCGGCTATTTCACGGTCAATCCCGACGCCGGCGAGGGCTTCCTGGAGTGGCAGTGGCTCGCCGAACAGCCAGCACTCGAAGAGCACGGCTGCGTTCGTCACTTGCGCTTCGATTCGCCATTGGCGGTCGCGATGAATGGTAAAACCGGGCAGGGAATTATTTTCAAGCCGGGGGCACCATAACAGCCGACCGTCTCCAAGAAGGAGCACGGTAGCCAAGAAATGTGGTTGGGTCTGCCGGACAGGTGTCTGGACATGTGCTTCGGCTTCGGGTAATTTGATTTCCATTCATCTCTGCAATCGCAACTGTGGAGGTCCTCATGTTCAAAGGCTTTCGCGATTTCGTTTTGCGTGGCAATGTGGTCGATCTGGCTGTCGGCGTCGTGATTGGCGCTGCGTTTGGAACGGTCGTCACCGCATTCGTCAAAGATCTGCTGACTCCAGTCATTGCGGCCGTGGTCAAGAAACCGGATTTCTCCGGCTTCTCGTTTCAATTCAATGGAGCGAAGTTTCTTTACGGCGATTTCATCAATGCGGTGATCTCGTTTCTCCTCATTGCCGCTGCTGTCTATTATTTCGTGGTGCTACCTGTGAACTCACTCATGAAACGGTTTGAGAAGCAGGCGCTGCCAGACAAAAAGAAATGTCCGGAGTGCCAGAGCGATATTCCTGTCGCGGCGCACAGGTGCGCATTTTGCACACAGCCGGTGTGATGGTGATGTACCTCGAATGAAGTGGTGTTTCCGATCGCTCGCACGGCGAAAATGCGAACCGCCGCGTTGGCCAGAAGCTCGTAATCCGGCAGTCTTGGTCCCGACCGGGGAATTTGCAGCCTTTCTGCCGCTAGTGTGAACGCCTGCCTTGTGAAAACTCTTTTGCCAGGCCCTGCTGACTGGTTCGCTTGCGGAACTTCAGTCGCAGCTCTCGCCATATGGTTCGACGAGCCAGCCACATCAGCAACGACACGGCGAACCATGCCAGCGTTGCGGCGGCCAGCACTGCGGCCACGGAGTAGCGCGGCAGCAGTTGCCAGATGACAACCGCAAATGCCATCAGCCCAACACTGCCAATGGAGGCTCCGGCAGCATCCACGCCGGCGACCTCACTCCCGCGCTGGTGTTTCCCGGCATCAGCTCGCGCCTTCTTTTCTTCATGCTTTTCCAGCAGGGTTGCGGTCGCCGGAAAGATAGCCGGAGTTGCCAGGAACAGTCCGCCGATTCCTGGACCGTAGTGTTTGGCGATGATTCCGGCCAATGCGGTGACAGCGCCACCGAAGATGAAGCGCACAAGGTACTCCTGCCACTTGGTGCGCTTGAGAGCGGCAATGTTTACCGTTATCTTCACGACATCAGCTCAGAAAAACAAACCAGAAACCCAATGCAGCGCCGAGCCAGAGAAGCAGCGCCAGAGCGCTCACCGGCAATGCTGACCACTTTTGCCGGATCATAAGACGGCTTGCAACGGAGGCATAAATCAGGAACGCCACTGCGCCCAGAATCATTGAGCGCCCTTCGATGCTCGCGTAGACATGGCCATGTTCTTTGACCGTGAGCGCGACCGTCGCCAGCGCCACCGATGGCGCGGCACCGAACAACCCGGCAAAACTCTTCGGCTTTAGAATGTCTCCAATGACCGCGAACGCAGAGACAACAATCCCGCCCACGACTATTCGCAAAAGGATGTCGAGCACGGTTCCTCCTGCGTTGCTGAGCTTAATGCGATCCGAAAAATCCCTGACTTGAAGAAAATTTCACAGTGAAACAGTAGAGAAATCGACCCTGAAGCGCGCGAGTTCACGTCGCGTTTACGGCCTTTTCGATTATTGTGTCCGGGATTTAGCATGGCCGCAACGTTTACGGAAATGTAACAATTTACGTAAGATTCCGATTCTGCGGGAGTGAGTTGTTTGTGCTTCTCTGTGGATAACTTGGTTCTATGTAATCTGCTGTAAACAAATGGCTTATCAATCTCAGGGAGGGCCAGGAACTGCTTTCTGATGTGGTAAAATAATGAAGGGTCGATGATCCCGTAAATTATTGAAATGCCTGCACATACCGGTACCTGTCGAGTTACCTGCGACGGATGAGGCTGAGCCGGCAATGTGCCGACGTTGCTGTTCAAGAATGGAGCGAGATGCCTGCGCAAGATTCCCAAGGAGCCGCTTCGGCGGCGACTGAAAATAACAAGCCACTCTCGGTCGCGAACGAAAAGTTTTCACAGAGGAACGGCAAGAACACTGGTTCCGATGGGGACTACACCGCCGATTCGATCAAGGTCCTCGGTGGGATGGAAGCTGTCCGCAAGCGTCCGGCCATGTATATCGGCTCGACCGGCGAGATGGGATTGCATCACCTCGTCTATGAAGTCGTAGACAATTCCGTCGATGAGGCGCTCGCGGGATTCGCCGATAAGGTCGACGTCACCATTCACATCGATGATTCGATCACGGTGGTGGACAACGGTCGCGGTATTCCGGTTGACGAGATGGATGTGGACGGCGAGCGTCTGCCTGCGGCACAGGTTGTGATGACTATGCTGCACGCCGGCGGAAAGTTTGACAGCTCTACATACAAAGTCTCCGGAGGATTGCACGGCGTCGGTGTCTCATGCGTGAACGCGCTGAGCCACCTGCTTGAGCTCGAGATCTGGCGCGATGGCTCTGTGTGGGAGCAAACATACTCAAAGGGCGAGCCGACCTCCAAACTGAAGAAGACTGGCACGACCAAGAAGCGTGGAACGAAAGTTCACTTTGTTCCTGACAAAGAAATTTTCACGGTCACGGAGTACAACTACGATACGCTGGCGCAGCGGCTGCGCGAACTCGCCTTCCTCAATAAAGGTCTGCTGATCACGCTGACCGATGAGCGCACCACCGATCCGAAGACCGGTGAGCCTAAGAAAGCTGAGTTCAAGTACAACGGTGGCATCGCGGAATTCATTAAGCACCTGAATCGCGGCAAGAGCGTGCTGCACGACAAACCGATCTACATGCAAGTCGAGCGCGATGGCGTCGACATGGAAATCGCGTTGCAGTATAACGATGGCTACTCTGAGACGGTCCTTAGCTTCGCCAACAACATCAATACGGTCGATGGCGGCTCGCATCTGTCGGGCTTTCGCACATCGCTGACGCGGACCATCAACTACGCGGGACAGCAGCTCGGGCTGTTCAAGGACGTGAAGGAAAATCTCACCGGTGACGACGTACGCGAAGGCCTTGTCGCGGTGGTCAGCGTGAAGTTGCCGCAGCCGCAATTTGAAGGGCAAACGAAAGGCAAGCTCAATTCTGACATTGCGGGAATTGTGCAGGCCTTCGTCAACGAGCGGCTGGGAGGATTCTTCGAACAGAATCCCACCATCGCGAGGCGAATCATCAACAAGGCAATTGAAGCTGCTCGCGCTCGCGAAGCAGCGCGCAAAGCTCGCGATCTTACGCGGCGCAAGGGCGCACTCGACGGCGGTGGTTTGCCGGGCAAGCTGGCCGACTGTTCCGAGCGCCAACCGGAGCGCTGCGAAGTTTATCTCGTCGAGGGTGAGAGCGCAGGCGGCACGGCCAAACAGGGCCGCGACCGGCGCTTCCAGGCGATTTTGCCGCTGAAGGGCAAGATCCTGAACGTGGAGAAGGCGCGCTACGACAAGATGCTGGGCCACGAAGAAATTCGCGCCATGATCACGGCGCTGGGGACGGGCATCGGCAAAGAGGATTTCGATATTTCAAAGCTGCGTTACGGCAAGATCATCCTGATGACCGACGCCGACGTGGACGGCTCACACATTCGCACGCTGCTGCTGACGTTCTTCTTCCGGCACATGCAGGAACTCATCAAGCGCGGCAACGTTTATATCGCGCAGCCGCCGCTCTATCGCATCAAGAAGGGCAAGTTTGAGCAGTACATTAAGAATGATGCCGAGTTAGTGAAGGTGATGGTGAAACGCGCCGCCGATGGTATTGTGGTGCGCTATGGAGAGGGTGCGGCAACTCTTGAGGGAGCTCCGCTCACCAAATTCATGACCACGCTGAACGACTACATTGGCTTTTTCGATAAAGTCGACAAGCGAATTCGTGACGAAAAAATTACTGAGCTTCTGTCGCGGGCCGATCTGGTGAAGCGCGTCGACTTTGAGGGCGATAGCAAGAAGCCTCCGCAGAAGATCGCGGCGCTGGAAAAGGCGTTAAAGGCAATTGCCAAGGAGCGCGGCATTAAGGAAGTAAAGCCGCCGCACTTTGAAGAAGAGCACAGCCTATGGGCGGTGACTTTCGTCAATTCCCAGGGCGCGGAGCACGTCATCAATTGGGAGTTGGCGTCGACGCCGGAGTATCGCCAGATGATGTCGAAGTACAAGCAGATCGAGCCGTACATGCAGCCACCATACGTCATCGAGCCGCTGAAGAAAGATGCAGGCTCGAACGGAAAGGAAGAGCTCAGTGACGCTGAGCGCGCCGATCAGGAAAAAGCCGAGCAGAAGAGTCCAAGAGCCTCGAAGCGTAAGGCCGAGGCCGTCGCGGTCGAGAAAACATCGCCGCGCGAGGTCTTCGACTACGTCTTTAACGAGGGTCGCAAGGAATACGATGTCCAGCGATATAAGGGTCTGGGCGAGATGAGCTCAACCCAGCTCTGGGAGACCACGATGGATCCCGAGCGGCGCACGCTGCTCTCGGTGAAGCTGGAAGATATTACGGAGACGGAAACGATCTTTACCACGCTGATGGGCGAGGACGTCGAAGCTCGCCGCAAGTTCATCGAAGATAACGCGCTGGATGTGAAGAACCTGGATATCTAGCGTGAAGAGAACCGGATGACAACGCAGTAGCGTTTGTCTTCAGAACCTGCCTGAGCTTGGCGAAGGGTTGGTTGGCCCGCGGTCCGCTAGCACTGCGCAGAGACGATGGCGGCGTGGACGCCGCCAGGATCCCGGCTGGAGCCCAGCGCTACGAGTGGCAGCGTCCTTTGCGGCGCGGCTACGCTGCGGTCACCCTGTCTGATCCACCCCTAACCTCCGACCACTGTGTTACAACAATTCTTCATGTCCATTTCGTCTCTCTACTCGCGCCTGGGTGCGCCGCAGCTGATAGCACTGGTCCTGCTCCTCATTTTTGCTTTGCAATGTGTCTGGTTCATGGGACATGAGCCCCTCTCCGCATTGGAAGGTGTGTACCTCGAAGCGGGACTGCTGCACCTTGAAGGCTATGCCAGCGCCAACGTGACGCAACACACGGCGCTGGTGCCGCTGATTGCCGGCGTGGCCGCGAGACTGAGCGGCGCAGAGAAGCATGTCGACGAGTTCAACGAATACCGGATGGCATTGCGCATGCCGTTCATGGTGATCGGTCTGCTGCTGGGCGCATCGCTGTGGTATGTCGCGCGTCGGCTCTATGGCGACATCGGCGGATATGTGGCGCTGGGGCTCTATTGCTTTTCGCCGCTGACAATCGGCTCGTCGAGCGAAATTGGACCGGCAGTGGTGGGAGCGTGGGGAGCTTTCGGCCTGATCTTCACCAGCATTGCCGTCGCCCATACGTTGTACGCTCCGCGCGAAGTCGTGCTCTGGAACTGGCGGCGAATTTTGCTCTTGGCGCTTTCCATCGCCATTTGCGTGGGAGCGCAGTTTTCCTTCTGGATACTTTTGCTGCCGGCGTTGCTCTTTATGCTGTGGGTGGGGCACGTGCGCCGAGGCGCTGCCTTGGTGATCTTCGGTGCCGCTTCTGCCATCGCCCTTTTTTTCTTGTGGGCGCTCTATGGCTTCCGGCCGGTTGCATTCGCGCACGCTCTGCGCCACGCCGATTGGCTGGAGATCGCCTCGCGCGATTTCTTCTCACCCGGGATGTCGTGGCTGCTTTCACGATTCTTCCTGGAAAACGGATTGGGCTTGCTTATCCTGATCCTGGTCACCTTGGTAACGTTTGTGGTTTGGAAACGGGCACGATTTTTCGGGACGGCAGCGCCGCTCATCGTGAGCCTATTGCTACTTAGCCTCGGTCTGCGCATGCATTTCTCCGCATTCACTTTTTTCCTGCTGGCGCTGCCATTTCTTATCCTGTTCATGGCGGGAGTCTCGGCTGACCTGCTGGAGAGCCGTTATGCGCTGGCCGCCAATGCAGTGGTTTTTGGCGTTCTGATTGCCAACGCCATGATCGACGTTTATGGTCTAATGAACCTAGGTTCGCGAGCCCGATAAAAACTTTCGCGCATCTGAAGGGTTGGAATAAACTGAGGGGAGCAAGGGAACCGGAGGCCATCCGTGAGGCACGGAGCGAGTAGAACACAGCTCAGCCGGTTAGACGCAATTTCGCTGCTGGGTATTGCGATAGCATTTCCCGCCGCGGCGCAAGTCAATGGCGGTCCCCCGTCAACCACCCAGATCAATGGGCACTTTCTCGGGCCGCCGGCGACGGTAACTGCTCCGGCTGCGCGGACGATGCCGAACGCGCTGCCAAGCGTGACTTCCATTCCCAACTACGGTACTCACTTCCACAACTACAACGGCTCTTATAACCGATACAACAGCGGGTACTATGGTCGCTACAATCGCGGAGGTTATGGAGGCTACGCCTACGCGATTCCCTATTACTATCCGGTCGACAACTCTGCTTACGGCTACGACTACGTCGGTGGTGGCGCTGGTCCTGATCTGTACTCCGGACCGCCGATCGGGCAGTATGATCCCAGCATGCACATGATCGCCGAGCAGCCTCCGGCCGATCCTTACGCTGGCGACATGCCGGATGCTCAGGCTTACGCTCCGCCTATGCGGCCGCCGAATTCATCTCCCCCCGCACCTGATATAAAGCCGAATGATCCCACCGTGCTGGTCTTCCGCAATGGACATCAGCAGGAAGTGACGAACTACGCCATCATGGGCGATTCGCTCTACGTGTTTGATCAAGGACGGAAGAAGATCGCACTGGCCGATTTGGATATTCCGGCAACGGTCAAGGCGAATGACGATCGGGGAGTGCAATTCAATGTGCCGCCGGCTCCGAAGAAAAAGGCCACGACGACAACTGCTCCGCAAGCTAACCCTGCGCCGCAAAACGCCCCGCCGGATCAGAGTGGGAAGCCTCCCGCGAACATAGCGGCGGCGATGCCGTAGAGGTAGAGCCGGCCTTCAGCAGCATTACAAAAGCTCGTCAGCGCCGCGCAGAACTCGGCGCTCTACTCCGGTCACCATTTACAATCGAACTGTGCACAAGTTCTACGACAATCCGGCCGAGCGGATTGCGCCCTCCGGGGCGCGTGTGCCCGCATCTGTTTCGATCGGCGGAGTTGAAATCCGGCCCGCCACCGTGCTTGCTCCCATGGCCGGAATCACCGATACCGTGTTTCGCCGCTTCATTCGCAATCTTGGCGGCTGCGGCCTGATGATGACCGAGTTCACCTCGGCCGACGGCATCGTTCGTCACAAGGACAAGAAAGCCAAGCAGTACCTGACGTTTTACGGCAATGAGCATCCGATTTCGGCGCAGCTGTTTGGCAGCGATCCGGCGACGCTGGCTGATGCCGCGCGTGTTGTCCAGGACCTTGGCTTCGATCTGGTCGACTTGAATCTCGGCTGTCCGGCGAAGAAGGTCGTCAAGTGCAACGGCGGTTCAGGACTGTTGCGCGACCTGCCGCTCATTCGCAATATCTTCGAGTCGGTGCGGTCGGCGGTGACGATTCCGTTTACCGTGAAATTTCGCGCTGGCTGGAGCGACAAGGAAGTTGTGCACGTCAACCTCGCCAAGCTTGCCGAAGACTGCGGCCTGGCTGCAGTCGCGCTGCATGCCCGCACCCGCGAGCAGGGCTACAGCGGACAAGCGCGTTGGGAGTGGATCGCCGCCGTGAAGGATGCAGTCAAGATTCCTGTCATCGGCAATGGCGATGTGCGCTCTCCTGAAGACGCTGCGGCGATGGTGGCGCAGACCGGCTGTGATGCCGTGATGATCGGCCGCAGCGCCGCGTCGAATCCCTGGATCTTTCGGCAGATCGAGCATTACACTGCAACCGGCGCCTACGACCTGCCCAGCGATGCCGATCGTTATGCGATGATCCGCACCTACTTCGCGATGCTGGTGGAAGAGCGAATCGGCGGCGCGGAGGGTAAGATGAAGCAATTCGCCTCGTGGTTTACGCACGGTGTACCGCATGGCGCCCAACTGCGCAAGGCGGTATACGAGGCGAAGGCCGGTGCGGAAATCCTGGATGCCGTGGATCGTTTTTTCGCGAATCTGTTGGTCGCGGATCCAGCGACCGCAGTACTCGAGAATTCAGTCGCCGAGCCTATGTCCGCCTGAACGGCCGCCCGGTGCCGCCGGCTCCAAGAAAGAAGAAGCCGCGTCGACGTCGGCCCAAAGGTCAGCACTGCCCCAGACAACGTGTCGGCGCTTTCGGCACCGACTCGGCCGATTTGGTGGTACTATTCGTGCAAACTCAGGGAGGGAGCAATGCCTCATTGCACGAAGTGCGGAGCTGAAGTTCCCGTCAACGCGCAATTCTGTCAAACCTGCGGTCAATCTCAGCCGGCAGTGACTGCCCCGGCGCCAGCTCCAACATGGCAACCGGCACCGCCTGCCGCCACGCAGTCCGGCATGTCGGAAAACACGGCCGCGTGCCTGAGCTATGTTCTGGGCTGGCTCACCGGAATCATTTTCTTCCTCATCGACAAGCGACCGTACGTGCGCTTTCATGCGGCGCAGTCGATTGTCACTTTCGGCGGCCTGCACATCCTGCGCATTATTGTCGGCCTGCTCTTCGGGTTCGGATTCTTCTTCGGCGGCTACCATCATTATGGCTATGGTGGATTGGGCGGCTTTGGGCTGGGCTTGGCTCTGCTCAGCTTGCTGGGCCTGCTGACATTCATCCTGTGGATCGTTTGCATGATCAAGGCGGCAAGCGGACAACGCTTTATGGTGCCGATCGCCGGCCCGATCGCGCAGAATCTCGCCGGACAATAGTCAAACGATATAGCTGACTTGCTTCATCGAATGTGAAGCGCTGGCAATCGAAAGGCAGAGGCTTACGGGATTGGTTGTGGACGCTGCGCCATGAGCTCTTCAAAACGCTTGTCGGTGCGCATGGAGGCGAATTCGCTATCCTTGTAGACATCGTTGATATGCTTATAGCCGTCTTCCATCGCCTTGCGCAGATACTCGAGCGAATGATCCACATCGCCAGCCTGCGCATACATCTTGGCCACCATAAACGAGAAGGCTGCACGATCCTCGGGAGAGGTAGCTTGCGCCATGATTCCGGTACGCGATACCCGAGCAAAAATCGTAGGATCGAGCCTGAATGCCTCTTTATACTGCTTGGCCGCGTCCGCGTAATCATGATTTCCGAAATAAGATGATCCCATGTTGTAGTAGAACACCGCATCATCAGGACGTATTGCGATGGCCTTCTTGTAGTAGCTGATGGCCTTGTCGTACTTCTTCTTCATCTGCTCTACGTAGCCGCGATTGTTGTAACCCTCGGCGGCGTGCTTATCCATCTTGATTGCATGGTCGAAGCACTTAGCCGCCTTATCGGGACGCTGCAAGAGCAAATAGGACATCCCTTCTTTGTTCCATAACAATGCCGATGGCTGTTTTCTCAGTGCCACATTGTAGTAGTCGATGGAGTCGAGATAGCGCTTGTCGGCACGTAGTTCATCGCCCTGCTCTTCCAGTACAGCGGCGGAGGCGCTGCCGTCAGGAATTGGCGGAGGAGTAAGTTGAGTAGCCGGTGCTGTAGCCTGAATCGGCGTGCCCGACTGATTGTTTTGCCAAGCTGAAAGACGAGGGACGAACAGAGCTATCAGGAAGCAGCAGAGCAAAAGCAGCGTTCGAGGTAATCGCAGACCAGCCATCGCCGACCTCTAGTCCCGTTCCCACGATGCCGTTTCAAAGGCTCATGGGCCGGAAAAGCCTCGTACTTTCCCATATTAGACCTATTTGGGGTTGGGATTGTTCCCATTTTGCCCAGTATCTGCCCCGTTATTTCGCTGTTCGTCACTGCCGCTGTCGCCCTTCCCAAAAAGCCGGCTAAAGAAGCCCCGCTTCTTCTTGGGCTTCTGGGCTTGAGCCTGTGCGGCGTCACTGCCGGGAGGAGCTTCTGCGGGCGCACTGCTCGCGGCGCCTTGAACGGGTCCGTTGGTAGTTGGCGCCGGCGCGGCGACTGTCGGCGCTCCTAATCCAAATATCTTGGTGAAAAATCCGCGATGGTCGCCGGAAGCCTGATCGCACGTATCCCTAGGCTCAGTTCCGGCAATGAACGCAATGGTATAGTCTTCCGGACAGGAAGGCGTCGCCAGGCGGTTGGTTACCTTGTCGAGTTGCACAGTCACGACACCTTCAGGAGCGGGAAATTCCTTCGCATCCGAATACTGCGGCAGCTTGACCGCGCGCTTCATAAACTCCGCCCAGATAGGCGCAGCCGCTGCTCCGCCGGCCAGCTTGATATCGGTGTAGTCGTCGTTGCCAACCCAGACAATGCAGAGCAGATTCGTAGTGTAGCCGGCAAACCAGGCGTCATGCGAAGTTCCGGTTTTGCCTGCCGCCGGAGCCTCGAAGCCGCGCGCCCGAACCGGATACCCGGTGCCGTTGTTGACTACGGCTTCCATCATGGTAGTCATGACGTAAGCCACGCGCGGGTCAAGCACCTCCTTCGAATCGCTGTGATAGTTATCCAACACGTTGCCTCGGGCATCGCGTACCGACTTCACCATCAGCGGCGACAATCTTGTCCCGCCGTTGGCGAAAACGGTATACGCGCCTGCCATTTCGACTGGCGTGGCATCGTAGGCTCCAAGTGCAACAGCTGGCGTCCCGCGCGCGCTGGCTATTCCGGCAGCTCGGGCTAGAGCCGCAACTTTGTCGAAGCCGACTTCCTGCCCCAGCCGGACGGTGGCATTGTTCAGCGATTCGGCCAGCGCGTAGCGCGCCGTCACCTCGCCATGAAAGGTTTCGTGATAATTGCGAGGTTCGTACACCTGATCGCCATTCGCGATACTTACCTGGGAATCATCAATCAGACTGGCCGGCGTGAAGACGCCGGTGCTATCCGGCACCACACCCGTGTCAGGATCGGCTTCGGCAGTCAGCGTTTGCCCGGTCACCGCAGTGTTGACTGCGGCGGCGTAGACGAAAGGCTTGAAAATGGAGCCGGTCGGACGCTTGGCGACTGCGTGATCCAACTGGCTCAGACCATAATTCCTGCCTCCCACAAGCGCCAGCACTTCGCCGGTATGCGGATCGATCGCAACTAAAGCGACCTGGGGCATCGGACCTTGATCAACTTTGACTTCAGTCCTCGCCTCTTTGCCGATGCCGACTTTGATTTTATGCGTACGCCGTTTCTCCACCAGGTCGTCCACCGCCTTCATTCCGATGTCGACGGCCTCCGCGGCGGCGCGCTGCAGGTCAGGATCGATTGTGGTGTAAATACGCAGCGCGTGATCATTCAGCTCCTGCTCGCTGAACTGGCTTGAGAGCTGATCCTTCACCAGATCGACAAAGTACGGGGCATCGCTGGCTTCCACGTTCGGCGTTGTGAGCTTCAGCGGCGTAGCTTTGGCGCGGTCGGCTTCGTCGCGCGTGATCGCGCCGGTATCGACCATGGAATCGAGCACCAGGTTGCGGCGCTCCAACGCACGCTTGGGATACTTGTACGGCGAAAGATAGTTCGGCCGCTGGATCATTCCGGCCAGCAGCGCAGCCTCCGGCAGCGTTAAATTCTTGACGTCTTTGTTGAAGTAGGCGTGCGAAGCCTCGCCAAATCCGTTGATGGTGAATGAGCCGCGCTGACCGAGATAAACTTCATTGGCATACATCTCGAAGATGCGCTGCTTGGAGAAGCGCTGCTCCAACTCGATTGCAATCATCATCTCCGTCAATTTGCGCTTCAGCGTCTTCTGCGGAGTCAGGAAGAAACCGCGCGAGAGCTGCATGGTGATAGTCGATCCGCCTTGTTCATGCCGACCTTCACGCAGATCGACCAGGCCCGCTTCCACCAGCCGGAAATAGTTGATGCCGCTGTGCTCGAAGAAGCGGCGGTCCTCAATGGCCAGAACCGCGTTGACCAACACCGGAGGGATGTCCTGAAACTTGATCAGCTCGCGCTTGGAGCGGTCCTGGCCTTCGAATAGCGCAGTAACTAGTTGCGGCTCCAGTTCGTACGCTTCCAACTCCTGATTATTTCCTCCGCTCTGCGTGATCGATGCCACCTTGCCGCCGGCAAAGCGAATCACCGCGGACGAATCACCTCCATGGAACGACTGGGGGCCAGGCACAACCTCCAGGCTGCCGCGCGTGAACGAGTAATGGCCGACGGGTGAATCGCCGCCCTCGCTGTAGCCGGCAAGCCGGAGATCTCCGGCTACTTCGTCTGCGTCCAGTCTCTCGCCAACCGCAATGGTGCGGGGACGCGCGTAGACTTTGGCTGCATTGCTGAAGAATCCACCTGCCATGCGACGCTCGACCAGACGGTCGTACTTCACATAGAAGTAGGCGAACATGCCCACGACCACGAGGCAGGTAATGAGAAATCCGGCGGCAAACAGCTTGACTAAAGGATCGGCGAAAGAGAAGCGACGGGTGCGCGCCGCTCTGGCCGAGTAGCGCGACTTGGCCCTGGATGCACGCGGCACCGGCCTCCGATCAGGTACTTTAACTTTGATTGCCACGTTTATGAATACGCAGAAACGCCCTTAAGCCGCCTGGCCAGCGCCCTCACATCGCCTGATGTAGGCTCCGGTAGTGCTTGTCGGAATCCGGCCCAGCCAAAACAGTCCACGTCCATGAGCACGGTCCTTATGTTCAGACGGCAAGTACCGCTCTCCGTTATCTTTAGATGCAGCTTACCGAAGGAAAACCTCGCCGCCTTTCATGCCTTTGTGGCGTAACCGGCCCGGCTAGATTTCCCGGCTGATATAGGTGCGAGATTACAGCCAAAGCAGACTTTATTGTAAAGCAGAGCTCAGGCTGTGGGTATCGGCCCGAATGCAAGCAGTTAACGTGTACCAAGGCATTTCTTGGCGCCGGACTTAAGTAGTGCCCGCTCTTCGGTCCTGCGGTTGCGCCGGCATCCACGTCGGCAGCTAATTTGCGCGGGCCTTACTTCGTCGCGTCGGGCTTCGCCGTTGGAGTTTGTGGCGACGTCGCTGCTGCAGCCTGAGTCGCAGCCGGCGTGGCTGGCTGGTTCGATGCTGTCGCTGCGCTCCGTTGCGCTTCTTTCTCTTTCTTCAGCTGATCAGCTTCGGCGTCGGTGATATAGCGGAACATCTGCACGCGACCGGGAAATTGCTCGGAGGTGAAGATGCGATTGTTCTTGTCGATGTAAACGCCGTCGAGTGAAGAAAACTGGCCAAGGCTGTTGCCGTGCCCGCCGACCAGGCCCAGCAGCTCGCCTTCGCGATTGAAGGCCTGTAAGAGATCGAGCATGGGATCGGCAACCCAGATATGGCCATCGGTGTCGACGGCAATGCCCTTGGGATGCGCGAAGCAGCCAGGACCATCGCAGTGCTTACCCAACTGGCTGATGTAGTTGCCATCGGCATCAAAGATTTCCACCCGAAAATTCATGGTGTCGGTTACATACACATTGTTATCTTTATCGAGGGCAACGAAGGTCGGGAGTGAGAAATTGCCCGGTGTATTGAGTTCATGCTTCTTTCCACCGGTCCCAATCCGCCGCTTCTCTTTCAATGAATCAGCGTCGTAGACGACCACTTGGTCCGCTTGTGTGTCCACCACGTACAGCTGGCGATTCTCAGTGTCGATCGCGATCCCGACTGGATCGATCAGCCCATCTTTGATCTGGTCGACGACCTTGTGGTTCTTGTCGAAAACCAGCACGCGACGCATCTTGCCATCGGTAACGAAAAGCCGGTCGTCGTCGTCGAAGGCCAATCCGTTGATGAGCGCAAATGAGGCGTCGCGGCCATTGGCGATCAAGGTCGCGTCCTTGGTTTCGGTATTGAAGACAAAGATGGCGCCGACCTTCTGATCGGCAACGAAGAGTTCGCCCTTGGAGTTCACTGCCATTCCATAAGGTGCCAGCAACTGGAACGGCAGAGGCTTCAAATGCTGCTTGTTGTTCGGGTCTTGCACTCCCGCCAGGCGATCCATCCAGGTCTGTTTCGCCTTAGGTTGTTGGGCAGCAGGGGTGGTATCGAGCTTCATGCCGGCGAAGTAACCGGTATAGCGGACGCGCGGAATGTTGGGCGGCTCCGGCCAGACCAGCTTGGTCGTGTCAATTTGCGGCTTGGCTGCTTCCGTCGTCTGCGCGGCTTGGGCGTCGGTCTTCTTCTTCTTGCTGCCGGCGAGTGCGGCGTTTGGAAAAAGCGAAGCCACAATCAGTGCCGCCACAGTTATCGCGCGGTCGAGTCGAATCCATCTGCGACGAAAGTCTCTTATCATCTCTCTCTCCATCTCTACTTCAGCGCCAGCCGGTTTTTGTGGCAGGTATCGCAAAATGCCATGTTGTTCGCCTGGTCCTTCACCAGGAGGTCGGCCTGCGCAGAGGCGTGGGGCTGATGGCACGTCATGCAATCAATGTGTGTCTTGACCTTAGTGATGTCCGATGGATCCATCACGTCCTGCACCGGATGTCCCAGCATGGGATGGCCGAGTCCATACTTGATGGGCAGGACGACAACTTTGTTTTTCTGGTAATAATCCTCTGGCAGTTTGACGTTGCCGTTGAAAATGGTTATGACATGCTCGGCTTCCAGCTTCTGCGGCTTGGCATCGGGACCGTGGCACTCCAGGCACAACGCACTGCCCTTGGCGCGCAGCAGGTGCTCATTGTCACTGCCGTGCGGCTCGTGGCATGTCGCGCAGCCCAATCCAAATGCCGGCTGATGCAAGTGCGCCTTCTTGAACTGATCGGCCTGATCGCTGTGGCATGCCAGGCAGGCGTTAACGGGATCGGGTTGAATGAAGCCTGGTGTCTTGCCGGCATGCGGATTGTGGCAGGCTATGCAATCGCCCTGTGCACCGGGGTGTGGAACCTTGGCCTTCTCGATCTTCTGAGCCTGCTCGCTGTGACACGTCACGCACAGCGCTTTGGAATCGGCTTGTGTCAGAACAACCTTGCCGTCTTTCGCCGGCTGATGGCAGGTTTCGCAGGATCCCATTTCAAACGGCGGATGGGTGAAGGCCTGCAGCAGGTGAGGCTGCCGCGACTGATGCGGATCGTGGCATTGCACGCAATTCGCGGTAGCAAACGGCTGTCCTTGGTGGGCCTTAATCAGACTCGCATCTTTGGGGTCGTGGCAATCGAGGCACAGCGCCGGACTTGACTTGGTCAGGTGAAAATCGAACTCCTCTTTGCCGCGATCGCCGGTCTTGTGCGTGACATGGCAAGTCTCACACCCCATATCCAGCGCCGCGTGACGGCTGCCGGCCGTAGGAACGTTCAGTCCTTGCGTGTGGCAGGTGAGGCAGAGGTTCTGGGCTTTGTCGCCGGAGGTCGGTTTCAGCAGTTGATATTTATTATCGGATTCATGTGGGTCGTGACACTTGACGCAGTCGCGAACCGCCGGCGGATGGACTGTCCCCTTAAGGTCGGCGGCATTGTGGTCGGCGTGGCAGGTGAGGCAAAGCGCTTGTGTCGTTGTGGTCGTCAGCTTTATGCGCGTGACATCTTTATTCACGCGGATTTCGTGGCAACTGGTGCAACCGGTCGCAATCGCCGAATGGACGAACTTGCCTTTGGTTTTGTCTTCGTGACACTCGGCGCACTTCTCCGGGGGAGTGTTCTTGTCGAGAGGCACAGGATGGACGCCGGCAAAAATAAGGCTTGCGCTGGCGAGAAAGGTCCACCCCACAAGGAACCGCACTACTCTGGTCACAACCTACCTCCAACCCTTACGGCCAATAGGTGCAAGACGAGGGCCGAAGTGCAAGGCAATTGCGGGAAACCGTTGGTGGGATTCTAAGTTAATGATTTCAGACGAGTTCGTGAGAGTTTGGGGATAACTCCCACGGCCCCGATTACAGCACACTATCCGAAACAGAGGTGGTTTTGACGCCTCGACGCGGTGAAATCCCGCAGTGGGATCAGGAAGGCGGGGTAGCGCCGATCTCCGGGTCGGCTGTCGCGCAGGCCTCCAGACCTGCACAATAGGCTGGCGCGTTGTAAAGAGTGGAGCGCCTCAGGGGCGCGCGTTCGACTGCCGTCGTGCCACCGCCAGGACAGCCAATCTGGGGCTCAGCGTTACATTCCTGGCCACTACATTCCATGCGTGCTTTGATCACCAGAATGCGTGATATGCCTCACCAGCGAAGCACACCCGCCCCCGCGCAGTCCGTCTAATCTCACTCCCGCCAACAACTTGCACACCCTCGCAATTGTGGCTCTCGATTTGCACATATCACTTGCTCACGGGAAGGAGCGAGCATGGCCTTCAGCGTCTTATCCATTCCAAAACGCATTCATAAGACTTTTTCGAATCTGCGCACTGGCGTTGTTTTGCTGATCCTGACGGGCATCGCATCGGCGTTAGGGACATTCATCCTGCAACGTCCCGCGACCGATCCTGACAAACTTACTCGTGCTTATTCGCCGGCCACCCTGCAATGGCTCGATCGTTTAGGCCTTACCGATGTTTTTCATACCTGGTGGTTTCTGACCCTGCTTGGACTGGTGAGTCTGAGCATCATTCTGGTTTCCATCGATCGCTTCCCCAACGCATGGCGCTTTTACGCACGGCCTTACCGCAAGACGGATTCGCATTTTCGCTCCGCTCTGCAAAACAAAGTCGAGTTGCCAATCAGCAACACCCAAAATGGTCTTAACGCAGCTGAACGGGCCCTGAAAAAATCAGGCTGGCCGGCCGAACGCATCGCCGACAGGAACGAACCCTCCTTATATTCCGAACGTCATCGTTTCTCCGTAATGGCGGTGTACATCGTCCACGCCAGCCTGCTTCTCATCTTCGCCGGCGGCATTATCGATGGCATCTTCGGCTACAGCGGATTCATGGCCCTGGAAAACGGGCAGACCAGCAACACGATTGAGCTGCGTAAAGGCGGCACGAGGCAACTTCCGTTCGCGGTGAAGTGCAATGGCGCCGGACAAGAAAACTACGCCGACGGCTCCCCTAAGCGCTGGTGGTCGCGTCTGGCGGTTGTCGAGAACGGCCAGGAAGTTCAAGCCAAAGAGATCGTCGTAAACGATCCACTGATCCACAACGGCCTGCGCTTTTATCAGGCGAGCTTCGGATCAACCGGAAAACTGGTGGGACTGAAGGTCACTTTAACCCCTGAACAAGGATCGCCGCGCGAAACCATTCTGGCGATGAACGAGCCACTAAAGCTTGATCCGCAAACGACGGTCACGCTTGCCGAGTACATTCCTGATTTCTTCGTTCGCGACAATCAGATCTTCAAGAAATCTGATGATCCGGTTAATCCTGCCTTTCGCCTGCAGGTGAAGAACACCGCGACCGGCGAGGACACGAAGCTGTGGATGTTCCCTGCGTACAATCCTGCCGCGCAAGGCGAGTACACGAAGTACAAATTCGACTTCCGCGAAATGAAGATGGGCTACTTCACCGGGCTGGAAGTTTCCCATGAGCCCGGGCAGTGGTTGGTATGGGCCGGCTGTCTGTTGATGGGCGCGGGACTGTTTGTCGCATTTTATCTCGTCCATATGCGGGTGTGGATCACGGCCGTAACCGACCTGCGCGGCAACCTGGTGTTGTGGGTTGGCGGACAGTCGAACAAGAACCGCGATCGTTTCGAGCAGAAGTTTAAGGAACTGGTAGACAACATTCGTACAGAACTGGAAATCGCGTCGGCCATACCGCTCTCCGCGAAGAAAGAAAAGCCGGAGCTGACGTTGGCGGGAGTGAAGTAGGTTCCTGGCGCGTGCTACAGAGGAATTGAGGGGGAAAGATATATGGCAAGTCGGGCACGAGTCGTACAGATGGAGCAGCCCGCCGCAACCGGCGGCAATGCGCTGCTCGTCCTCGTTGGCCTCTCGGTAATGTTTCTGCTGATCGTGGCGCTGCTGGGCGCGGCTAAGTCCGGCGCCAGCCTCTTCAGCGAAAGCAATCTTCTTTATGTGGCGCTGATCTTCTACGCAGGCGCGGGCGCCCTCTATATGGGCTTCGGCGTCACCGGCACCGCACGCTATGTGAAGTTTGCCTCCACGGCCACCGTGATTGGTTGGGTTGCCAACACGCTGGCCGTGGGGCATCGCTGGTATCTGTCAGGACGCCCCCCGTTCGCCAGCATCTACGAGATGCTGCTGAGCTTTGTATGGACGGTGGCGCTGCTCACCTTAGTTGCAGAAAAGAAATTCGGTGTCAAGATCATCGGCAGTATCACTATGCCGCTCGCCGTCGTCTGCGTCATCCTGATGCAGTTGTTGCCCTCGGAAGTTCGTCCCCTGGTTCCGGCGCTGCAATCCACGTGGCTGCACGTTCACGTGACGCTGGCGATGCTGGCCTACGCTGCCTGCGCTGTGAGCTTTGCGCTCGCCATGATGTTTCTGATCCAGGACGGGTTGAAGACCGACACGTTTCTAGCCTGGACCAGCGCGGCGGTGAGTGCGATCTACATTGCCATCATCGCTACGCGCTTCGACAAAGGCGGACTATCGGTAACCGCATGGGATGCGAGCACGAAATCCGACATGTTTCTTGGTCGAGGAATGAGGCTGTTCGTCACCGTTCCCGACCTTGGTTGGCTCTTCGTTATCGCCGCATTATCGGCCGTAGTTCCTCTCGGGCTGTATTTCATAGGCCGATGGAAGAAGGACGAATCGCTTCTTGGAATTGCCAACAGAGCTGTGTTCATCGGCATCCTGTTGCAGATTGTTGTGCTGGCCGCGTTCGCATTGCGAGTGCGCGATGCCAGTTACCCGTCACCCGACCAGGATGGACTCTTCCCGACCAGCCTGGCCGCCAGCCCATTCCTACTCGGGGGCATGGTGACGGGCATTTTTGCTTCGCTTTTGTACTTGATGCTGTTGTGGCGGCGCACCGACCTGCAAAGCATGTTGCCATCGGCGGACACGCTGGACCGCGTCACTTACAAAACGATCTGTATCGCCTTTCCGCTGCTGACCTTCATGATCGCCACCGGAGCCTACTGGGCCAATCGCACGTGGGGCTCGTACTGGAGTTGGGACCCGAAGGAAACCTGGGCTGCGATCACATGGCTGGTGTATGCGGGCTATCTCCACATGCGGATCACGAGAGGATGGCGCGGACGTAGGGCCGCGTACTTCGCCATCCTGGGCTTTGGCGTCGTGATCTTCACCTTCCTCGGCGTCACGTATCTGCTTCCCGGCTTACACGCGTACGCATGAGGGGCCCAGGGCTGAACGCTGCGGACTGAGGAAAAGATGGCCCCAAAGAATCAGCTCCAAATCGCTCGGCCCTGGAATGAAGTGATTAGCAATTAGATGTTGGTAGAGCGAACCTTTAGGTTCGCGTCAGGGGTCGGGTAGTGCGGCGCTTCAGCGCGGCGTAAAGGGCGACCGAAAGAATCAGAGCCGGGCTTCAGCCCGGCGGCACAGACAGAACGGCTTTTGAGTTTGTCATCCCGAGCCGAGCGTCCCCAAGGCTTTACCTTCGGTTGCGGATCGGGCGGACGCGCAGTCGAGGGATCTGCGGCTCGCTAGCAGTATAAAGGTCTTTGCCCAGAGCAGGGCTTTGAACATTCTCTATGACCACGTCGGCAACAATTGGACTTCCCCAGGTCGAGGGCATACCTCAGGTCACGGCCGACTCCGCCCCCGTCACCCGCAAGCGCCACATCAATTGGGCGCTGAAAGCCGTTTTGCCCATCGCAGCCATCCTGCTGAACGGACTACTGCTTTTCATTTTGGTTTCGTTGTCACTATCAGGGCAAGATCGCCACGTGGTCATAACCATTGCCACCGCGGGAGCGTTGCTCATCTGCGCTACCGTGATCATGGTGCTGGCTGTTTCCGTGCGCCGTCCCATGATGGAGCTGCAGGACAAGATCGCACGCGTCTCGCTCGGCGACATGGAGGCTTCGGTCAGCTTCGCCAATCGCAATGATGAAATCGGAGACCTGGGACGAGACTTCAACGAAATGGTTGCGCAGCTTAAAGCCAGCCGGGAAGAAATTCAGCGGCTGCACCAGACACAGATGTCGCGTGCCGAGCATTTCGCGACGTTAGGCGAACTGGCCGCCGGACTGGCGCATGAGATCCGTAATCCGCTGGCAGGTATTGCCGGCGTCATCGAGATCGTCAGCCGCGATCTGCCGCCCGGCAGCGCAGCTCGCTCCGTGATCAAGGACGCGAAGGAAGAAGCGCTGCAGATCAATCGCATACTCACCGATTTGCTCGAGACCGCACGTCCCAAGCCACCGCAATTCCAAGTGAAAGACCTTGGCTTAACTGCCGAGCACGCGGTTCTGTTCGCGCGCCAGCAGGCCATCACCAAACGCATCATGATTGAGTTCGACAAAGGCGACGACATACTGCCAGTCGACCACGATCCCCACCAGATGAACCAGGTGTTGCTGAATCTGCTGCTCAATGCGATTCAGGCCATGGACAAAGCCGGGACAATTTACGTTACTCTGCGGCACGACAAAGAGGCAGCGTCAATTACGATCGCAGATCAAGGGAAAGGTATTCCGCCCGAGAACCTGGCCAACATCTTCCGCCCGTTCTTCACTACTAAAGGTCACGGCACCGGACTGGGCCTGTCGCTGGCGCGGCGAATCGTAGAATCCCATGGCGGTACGATCAGCGTACGCAGCGAAGTCGGCAAAGGCACGCAGTTTCTCATCCGCATTCCCATTGCGCACAGCGGCGCGTCAGCACCCTAAACTTTACCTGGCAGCAATCCCGTCAGCGAAACTTTGCATAGTGGGTCCACCGGATACCCCGCCACTCCTGTCATGTTGGCGAGGGTATACAGGTACGTTGTTAGGAAGTGGCGGCAAGCGGCATTGATATTTACGTTGAGGCCGGGATGCAGTTCGAAAAAGGTGTTCACGTGGGCATATCCCATGGCGACTAGCGGCAGCGACGGCACCACGTCAAGCCGGTTAGCCAGTCGCACCGTGTTCGGTACAACCTGGTTGTAGGTGCTGACGAACTGCTGATTGCCGGTTCGCGGGCTGGCATAGGTATACACAAACGGCGTTTTGTACGCGGTGTTGGCCGCCACATCGAGCGCGAGGAGAGTTACCAGAGCCCCACCCAGACTGTGACCGCATATGGTGAGTGAAGCTACCGCTCGCGGAAACTTCATTCCCGGCAGGGCCTGAGTCACGGTGTCCGAGGCCGGGTCAGCCCCGACGCGAAGCGAGAGGTACACCGCCGTGAAGCCGTCGTCGGTTTCACCCGCTCCAGCCAAACAGGGATAGACGACGCAGCGAAACTCGGCATCATGGATCCACTCCCATATGCCATTGGTGCCGCGGATTGCAATGACAGCGCCGCCGTCCGGCGCTTGCAACACCAGCCCAAACGATACGATCTTGTCTTTGTTTTCCGGGCTGATGTCGGTCGCCAGATCGTTTCCATAGATTGAGGCAACGATGTCGTAGGTGACGCCGTTGACGGTCGTCGTTTGTCCCGCCCGGTCGGTCAAATCGGTGGGAAGTATATCGGCGGCGGCCTTAACGCAACATGCGTATTGAAACGCGCCTTTCACATCCACGGCCATGGTGTCCCTCCCCGGCTCATCCGCAGCACAGGAGCATTACATTTGAGCCGCGGCCTTGCACCTGTGCACTATAGATGAAAGCGGTATCTTGGGCCACAGTCAGACTGCGGCGGAGGCGAGTTCCTCTCGCGATGTCCTCTTGCTGTGGCGGAACTGCAAAACCCTGCGATCGCGCGTCCGGGGTTGTTGGCCAACGTTCCAGAGATACATCACGGCATAAGATCGCCATGGTCGCCAGCCTTCGGCGCGGTGCTCGAGGGCACGCGGATTCTTTAGGTCCATCGCGCGTAACAGCGAGATATCGCCGGCGGGAAATGCATCTGGTTCTGCTAGCGCGCGCATTGCGATGTATTGCGCCGTCCAATTTCCAATGCCGGGAATTTCGCATAGGCGACGCTGGAAGGCCTCGACATCGATGATTCCTCCGAAGCTGATTTGCCCGTCACGGACCGCACGCGCCAGCGCATTGATGGTCGCAGCCCGAGCGCGGGTCAGCCCCGCACGCGTGAGGTCGGCACCAGCCAGCACATCCGCAGCAGGGAAGAGGTGAGTGAGACCGGCCCCGCCATCGAACCGCTGCCCGAACATCCCGCCGATTCGCCCGGCTAAGGTTGTCGCACCCTTGACGCTGATCTGTTGTCCCAGAATGGCGCGCACGGCGAGCTCGAATCCATTCCAGCAGCCGGGTACTCGCAACCCGGGCGCAGCTTCGATTCGCTCTGCCAAGGCTGGATCGCTGCGCAAGATTCGCGCGATGTCCATCCAGTCCGCATTCAGATCGAACATGGCACGGATGCGCTCGACAATCGCAAACAGCGACTGCGGATCGCCAAACTGAATGCGCAGTGAGAGGGAATTGTGCGCCTCGTCGAGTGCGACCTCAAACTGACCGGCGCGCCCATTCATCCATATGGAGCGGCGATAGCGGCCAAACTCAACCACTTCGACGCCGGGCGTAGCCCGCAGCGCGAAAAAGTCAAGCATCCCTTGCCAGTGATACGGCGGGCGAAAGCGAAGCTGAAAAAGATACTGATGCTGTGCTTGCGAGGACTTTTGTCGCGCCAGCCGGCGGATCTGCGTCGGTGTCCGGCGATAGGTGGTTTGGATTGCAGCGTTAAATCTTCGTACGCAACCGAACCCGGACGACACCGCGACCTGGCCCATCGGCAGGCTGGTCTCGTCGATCAACTTCTTGGCGAAGTGCAGACGCCGCGTGTGAGCGACTGCACTGGGCGTCGCGCCCAGATGGCGCAGAAACAAGCGTCGCAGATGCCGCGAGCCGATTCCCAGTCGCTCCGCTAGCACCTCCACTCCACCATCTTCCAGGCCGCTCTCGCTAATCAAGCGCAGCGCTCGCGCGACCGTATTCGAGGTGCCCAGCCAAGCAGGCGTTCCCGGAGAACATTCCGGCCGGCAGCGCAGACACGGGCGGAAGCCGGCCTCTGCCGCCGCCGCGGCGCTGGGATAGTAACGAACGTTTTTCTCTTTGCAGGTCGGCGCCGGACAGATTGGGCGGCAATATACTCCGCTGCCTAGCGCGCCGATGTAGAACTTGCCGTCGAAGCGTGGATCGCGGGAGAGCCGCGCTCGCGAACATACTCGCCAGTCCAGTTGCATACGAAGCCATCATAGCCGATGCGGCGCATCTTACTAGACGTTTTCGGACATTGCTAGAAAACCGAATTCACCACCGAGACACCGAGATACCGAAAAGAAATAGATGCCCGCAGGAAATTCGAAATAAGAAGTGTGGCCCTGTGCCCTCTGTGTCTCGGCGGTGAAAAGTCTTTCGCGGCAACCAGGTCCGCAAACGTCCATTTTCGCCTGCAGCGAGGTCCGTGAACGTCCAATCCTCCGCCATCCATGAATCTATCTTGATCGCAATGGGCTGAGCGCGCACCCAAGTCTTCCTGCCTTGTGAAATCGCAGCGTCAGCCATCAGGGGCGGAACAAACCACGACCGAAGATTCCGGTCCGCGGCACCACAACCAGCAATGAAGGAGACACAATGAGACTCACAGCATTCGCGTACATGACTGCCCTTGCGGTCGCTTTGGCCGCCCCGATTCAACTAGCCGCGCAAGCCCCCGACCATCACGGAAAGACGCAGTATCGCGTGGTAAGTCTGGGTGTACCGCTCGGCGGATCAGCAAGTGCTACGGCTGCGGTCAACGATCTCGGCTGCATAGCCGGCGCTTCCAATCTGACGGGAGACCTTGACGAGCACGCGGTTCTTTGGATTTACCAGCATGCGTTAGATCTCGGCACGCTTGGCGGACCCAACAGCGCCGTGCTTTGGCCTGGATTGAACGACTGGGGGGAAGTGGCGGGCGTTTCCGATACTGCCAACATGGACCCTTACGGTGAGAGCTGGAGCTGCGGGGCATTTCTGCCCGCCTCGCACCAGGGTCACACCTGCGTAGGATTTGTCTGGCAAGCGGGTTCCATGACAGCGCTGCCTACGCTAGGCGGCAATAATGGCTTCGCAACCAGCATCAACAATCGCGGTCAGGTAGTTGGATGGGCGGAGAACCCCCACCCATGACCCGACCTGTCTTCCTCCGCAGGTGCTGCAATTTGAAGCTGTCGTCTGGGGCCCGAGACCAGGCCAGATCCAACAACTGCCTACCTACAATGGCGATCCTGATGGGGCCGCCACCGCCCTGAATGATCAGGGTCAGATCGTGGGCATCTCTGGAATTTGCCAGAACGCCGTCGGTGACCTGAGCGCCGAACACGCTCTGCTGTGGCAGAACGGAAGAGTAACGAACCTCGGCAATCTCGGAGGCGTCGCGTGGAACACTCCCATGGCGATCAACCAGCAAGGCGAGATCGTTGGCTTCTCTGACCGCACCGGAGACGACAATGGAAACAACCCGAACTTCCACGCCTTCCGTTGGATTCCCCCTGGTCCGATGCAGGATCTCGGCACGATTGGCAGTGACGCGATCAGCGAAGCCCTTGGCAACAACCAGCAAAGCCAGATCGTGGGCGTTTCGTATGCTGCGGGATTCGCCAATCCTCGCGCCTTTATCTATGAGAACGGCGCGATGACCGATCTCAACTCGCTTGCACCCAACTCGCCCCTGTACTTGCAGGTGGCGCAGGAAATCAATGACTCGGGAGTGATTGTGGGACAGGGCTGCGTTCCCGGGAACTGTTCGGCAACCAGTCCCAGCATTGCCTTTGTTGCGATTCCAACGCGTTAAGAAAAATGCGAAACCTGGCGCCGATCTTTTAGATTGGTCTGCGCTGAGGATCGGCGCTACGGTTCAACCTTAACTCCAAGGCTCTCAAAATATGAACTTCGCGGCGAGTTGCATTAGGCGCGGCGCGTCGGCGCTAACGACTTCTCCGAAGTGAGGATCCCCGATCAGTCCGTCGACTGTGGCCGGACCGAAAAATTGCGCGTGATTGAAGACGTTGAATGCTTCGATTCGAAACTCGAGCGCCTTGGATTCCGTGAGCCTTAACAACTTTGTGAGCGTCACGTCAACATTCTCCAATCCGGGACCATAGAAAAACCGGCGGGGCGCGTTGCCCAGCTGTCCCAATGCCTCTTCACTGAATGCGGAGGTATTAAACTCAGGCAGACCATTGCGAGGATTTGTGTTGATGTTAAGTGGACCACCGTTATAGTTTGGCGTGTCCAATAGGCTATTGTTGACTCCATTCCCGAGCGTACCGAGCAGTGAATTGTCGGAGTCATCGTATAACGTCACCGGCAACCCAGTACTAAGGCGAACAATGCCGGAGAGACTCCAGCCATCCGTCGCCCGGTTATTGCCACGGAAGAGCCGGTCAAAAGGCAGATCGACAGTATAGCTGCCAACAAAGCTGTGCTTAATATCAAAGGCGCAAACGGCCCGTGTTCCCGCGAGATCGAAGGGATTCAACTGCTCGCCAAGATTCGATCCCTGGTCCATGCACTTACTATAGGTATAGCCAATGAGAGCATTCGAACCCTTGCCGACGTAGCGAAGGGTGACCTCCAACGCGTTATAGCTGGAATTTCCAATTGTTCTTTGAGCTGTATTTTCTCCGTAGTTTGAACCTAAGGCCTCCCGCGTCCCGTAGTAGATCTGGCCGGTACGGCTGATATAAGTATTGTCCTCACCGAAGGGACCACAGGTCGGGGTGCCGGGAGCTACTTCACTGGGCTGGCTTAAGCTCAGACAAAGAGCCGCGTTGCCGGGATTGGTCGGCAGGAGCATAAGTATGTGATGCCCCTCATTGCCGACGTAGCTCATCGTTAGGAGAGTACTTGCTGTTAATTGCCGCTCAAACGACAGCATGTAATTCTCGGTATAAGGGACACTATTTCGGTAATAGAAATAAGGGTCGGCGGAGATAGGAAGAACACTGGCAAAGTTAAAGGAGGTGTCGGGATTACTGGCGGAAATATTGTGCGGAGGAAAAGTCAGGGGAAACGGATTTACGTTTGCCGTCCCATTATTTGCATTTATGAACGGTGTCGCAAAAAGCGGCGGACTAGGGCTCAAGTAGTTATATCCGAAGGGCGGCACCGCATACATGATGCCCGCTGACAGCCCAGGAAATGCGGTATAGAAGATGCCGTAGCTGGCTCGAATGCTGCTCTTACCGCCATTGCCGAAAACCTTGTTCAGAATTCCGTGGTCGAAAGCGGGTGAGTAAGCAAGGCCCAGTCGAGGCGCCAAGTTATCCCACTTGGCGGCGGAGATAGTGTTGGGAATCCCGGGATCGCCCGGAACTACGAGTCCTCCTGGAGCGCCTGGATACAAGACAGACTGCATGCCCGGTATGATCGTTTGAATCTGATTGTACTTCTCCGAGAAAGGCCGAATATATTCCCAGCGCAGGCCGAGATTAAGAGTCAGGTTGCTCCGCACCCGCCAACTGTCTTCTCCAAAAAGCCCGACATAGTGATTCCTCAAGTAAAAAGGTTGACCCGACGACTGAGTGAAGTTGCTGGGTACTCCGATGAGGAAATCGGCGAAAGGAGAGCCAGTTTCAGTTCCATCAATGTTAAAGGTTCCGTTGAAGGTGGCGTTAGGATGCTCGTTCACCTGATCCAGATGAAATTCGCCTCCGAACTTGAAGGTATGGAGACCGACTATCTTCGAAACGCTGTCGCTGAAGTAAAGGGTATTGTTGACTTGAGTCTCGTTGGTGATCGGTACTCCCATCACAAATGAGGGAAAGACGATGTTCTCCACGCCTTCAAACTGGGGAGCTTGTACAACGATTCCGGAGTTACCGGGACCAGAAACGAATCCCTGGGAGGCCAAGCTTACTCCGAGGCCGCCGCTCGGTTGACCAATCACATTAGAGTTGCGGAGAAATCCGAGGTTGAATTGGTTGACTACGCTCGTGCCGAACAACTTAGTATCCTGCAGGGAAATGAGTTGCGCTCGGCCGTAGGTCAACGCATTGAAGCCGGGAACGCTCGCTCCACCTTGCTGCACGGGATAGGGATTGTTGAGCGAGTAGTCGTCGAAGAAGTAGTAGGTTGAAAGCTGTCCCCAGCTGGTGTTGACATCGAAGCGACCCGCAGCTTTATCGTCCCGAACCGTCTCCGGATAGGCGGCGGTGGAGAATTGGTTCGCACCTACGTTGGGAGCGGGAATATATTTAAGCAGATTCAGGGCAGGTGAGGACCATGCACTTTTAGGGATGACAGCATTGGGAAACACGCAGGAAGAACTGCTGGTGCAGCCCTGCGTGTAATAAGGTTCGTTAGCTGAGACCGTATAGCCAAGCTTCTGCGAAAGCAGGTTAGCAAGGTAAGGTCCACTTACGGTTCCAGTCAAAGAACTAGCGAGATCGGAGAGATCGCCGGCGCGATCTTGCATCGATGGGACGGTGATAAGTCCTGTCTCTACACCTTCGGTCGTACGCGTACCTTGGTAGTCGACAAAGAAATAAGCCTTCTGTCGTTTTATCGGCCCACCAAGCGTTCCTCCGAATTGGTTCTGGCGAAAGGCAGCCCGGGTCGGGTCGAAGTAGCCGCGCGCATCCAACGCTGTATTGCGCAGAAACTCGAATGCGTCTCCATGGAAGTTATCGCTGCCTGACTTTGTGATAACGGTCACCATCCCGCCGTTAAAGTTGCCATACTCAGCGTCAAAGTTACTGGTAAGCACCCGGAACTCGTCAATCGAGTCAAGGTTGGGGACGATCGAAGTACCGCCGTTCATGGGTTCCTGAACGTCAATTCCGTTCACCATGAATCCATTCGAGGATTCGCGCTGCCCGTCGATGGAGAGATTTCCTGGATTCAAATCGCCGGAAGGTGAAAGCGTACCCGTGACCCCGGCCATGATCACAGAATCAGGCAGTATCGTGGTTGCCGGGATTATTCCCGGCTGGATCGAGAGCAAGTCGGTGTAGCTGCGACCGTTTAGTGGCAACGCAGTCGCCTGGCCGCCGGTGACGACCTCGCCCAGCTGTGTCGCAATCGTGTCCACTTGCGCTTGGCTGGCGGCAGCCCTCGCCGACACCGTTACAGTGTCCGACTGTGCTCCCAATTGCAGCCTGACATCCACTCTTAGAGCCGCATCGGTATCGATCACCAGACCGGTCTTCTTTTGAGTTTTGAATCCGCGGGCCCGAATCTCAAGGTCATAGTGACCAACCGGAAGATTTGGGAACGAGTAGAACCCGCGTGCGTCGGAAACGGTTTTGTATTCTGACTTGACCGCGCTGTTCACCAGCGTCAGCGTCGTGCCGGCGATTACAGCGCCGCTTGGATCTTGTACGGTGCCCGAGATACCTCCTCCGGCCGCAGCCGAACAAACAAAACTCAGGGCGACCGTAACGGAGAGAACGGCGGCGACGCGAGCCCTCCTGCATATCGCCGAGGTGATGCACATGGTGAGAGGCGACAGTAAATGGCAGACATAGCGGGTAGTTGTCGTCATACGATTATTTATTTCGTGCTACCCATGTCGCAACTCCTTCGCTGATCGCAGCCGCAACCGGTTTAGTTCGAGTGGTGATGCGAGGATTTGTGGCTGTTCGAGGAGCGTCTAGCCGAACGTGCAGTGAAGGTATCGGGAGAGCTCATCACTAGTTTGCCGTGTTGTACGCCCTTCAGTCCGATCAGGCGGCTGCCCAGTTCCTGCACGCGATTGAATTTGCCTTTGACTACGACGACCTCCAGGCACATATCGTGATCTAGGTGAGAATGAACCGTGGAGATGATGACCTGGTGATAATCGTGTTGGAGCTGCATCAGCTTATCGGGCAGCAGGCGTGAATGATGATCATAGATAAGCGTTACCGCGCCAACCACGAATCCTTCGCCCGATTCCAATCCGGCGTCGTTCAGGCGGTCGCGGATCAGGTCGCGCAACGCTTCGGAGCGGTTGTCATATCCTTCGCCGCGAATGAAGCGATCGAAGCGGTTCAGCAAATCGGAATCGAGCGCCACGCCAGTGCGGATCAGTCCCATGCAAGAGTCCTGCTGGTCAGGTAGCGTAACACAATTGTCAGGCATGTAACACGAGGAATAGAGAAAAAATCTGATTTCGACTTGTCACAGTTATCCCGATTGTTTCTAGCCTGCAGGGTAGCCGAGAATCAGGTGTGGTTCCGTGCAGTTGTGACTTTGGCGATGCCAAACCGTACCTGTCGAGTCAGACTATTCTGGTATTTAAAACCAGCTTCTTCTATAGTCCGCCTGATTGTCTGGTTGTGAGCAGCGATGGCCAGATAAACGTATTCGACGCCTTCGATTGCCGCTGCATCGTAGACCACCTGCCTCAGCAAGCGCGTGCCGAAGCCCTGGCTCCGATAAGAGGGATGAGTGCAAATATCCTGTATCACCACCGAGCGTGGCGGGCATTCATAGGCGTCCTGCAGCTCTGTAATGAAAAACTTCCCGCTTGGAACAAGCCAGCCGTAGCTGACCAGGACATCGTCATGGGTAATCGAGTAAGCGCGGGCTCCAGATTCGAACTTGGCCAGAGCATTTCGGAGAAAATCCTGCTTGGAGCGAAAGCTCCTGTCGGCGGACTCATAACATAACAGGTCTTTCAGATTATCCCGCTGCACTCCAGCATCACCAGAGCCGCGAACCAAACGCTTTGTTTCCAAACGATACAATCGCATCTCAGTGGAACTCCAAATTCGGCTCATAGTAGAACTAAATATGGACTGCAGCGATTGAATGGGATGTTGCGCAGCTCTTCCCGCGAAGGATCGCCAGCGCAGGATTCGTTTCCTATCCACATGTAAAGTGTGAGCTGCTGCCTTGGCCACACGCCGCATACTCGCCACAACACTATGGAAAAAAGATGCTTTGTTGTCCAGGAATATGGTCAACACGTAAGCATCCTCGTATCGGTTCGCACGGTCTTTCTTATAGGCATCGGCTCCGGGCGTAAGATCTAAGGCACAGAAACCTTCTTCATTGAGCAATAATCCAAGCTGCAAAGTATGGAGTTTTGCGGGAGAGTACATGGCAAGAAATGGCGAGTGTGCAACGAAGAATAGCGTTACTTCATTCCTATTGCGGATGCCAATATGGGCGGCAACCAGTTGCTGTCCGAGCTTCATAACAGCGACATGCAGTAATCCCTTCCGGCCCATAAGAGCTTTATAGAAAGAACGTTTTCCGGGGTCCTCGCGGAAAGGGCAGGTGCCATGAACCGCGCCTATCCGGAAGTCGTAGAAAGCTATGATCTCGTCATAGTAGGCCTCGAGTTCATCCGGAGTCCGCAGCTCCACGAAGCTAAGAGGCTCGTCGACCTGAAGCTTTTCCAGCCGCCGCCGGGTTTTTTTCTGACGAAGCGCCTCACGTATGGGAACGGCATTGTCCACTGCAAGAAGCGGTTTTGGCTCAACCCGAATTGTGCTTCTGCGACTCCACCCGGCCTTCAACCACTCTAAGGGAACGCCAGGCGGGAGGTACGTAAAAGTCAAGGAGGAAAAACCGAGCTGTTGTAGGCGCTCCAGGGCCTGCGCGATAAAGATTTGTTCGCTTGGCAAGGCCAGCCAGACCTGGTAATCGGCTTGATGCGCACCTGCGAACGTCAGTTTGCCACCGGCACGTTCGATGGCAAGAGCCATCAGACCGTCCATCTCTCCATCGGGAGCGAAACGGACGAGAATTAAAGGGCGATAGAACTCCTCATAGCAGGGATACCACGTGCATACGTATTCCGGTTCCTGCAGCGCAGTGCTCCAGGGACAGTTGCTGGCTAAGGTCCTCCACTTTGATTGAAATTCAGGTAACGCAACTATCTGCAGCGCCTCCCAGTCGGAATAGACCAGTAAGGTTGCGGTCTGGAAAAAAGCGGTGAGCGGCTGACTCGTCATAGCAACGCAACGTTGATCCGCTTGCAACGAATGCAAATGGAACTTCCAGATTTTTAGGTGGCGCGTGACGACCAGGATTGAGGAAACTAGCAGCGCAGAGCTGGGGTGCGTGTTGGATCGCGCACTCCCGCGCGGACAAGAGAAATTCTTGGCCGCCCGTACAACTCATAACGCGCCACGAGTGTACGCGACAGGCACGAGATCGAGATAAACAGAATAGTACAAATGCCAGTGCTCGCAGCGCAAGTGACGGGACCGTGTCCGGCTGTGAATGGTCAATATCGCAATATCTCGGTAAAATCGCTTCATTTCGATAATGGACGGAAGAAACCTGCGTGAAGCAGAACCCGAGTTTTTCGCGAGAGTTGCTCTCGCAAGCAAAAGTTTCCTGTGTACTGAAAGGATGGTTAGATTTCCGTTAAGGTTTTGCCGACGGGCGTCAGCACCTCGCATCCCTTGGCCGTCACCACTATTATGTCCTCGATGCGAATGCCGCCCTTGTCCGGAATGTACACTCCGGGCTCGATCGTGATCACCATGCCGGGTTGCAATTCCTCTTCTTGCGCTTTGCCCAGACGCGGCGGCTCGTGAATTTCCAGTCCCACGCCATGTCCGGTTGAGTGGGTAAAGAACTTGTCCAGCTTGGCGCGGTGAAGCGTGTGGCGAGCGGCATGGTCCACGTCGCCGGCGGTCGCACCCGGCTTTGCAGCCGCGATGCCCGCCAGCTGCGCCTCCAGCACCGCCTCGTACCAACGGCGCTCCTCGCGATTGATGCGGCCGACATGAACCGTGCGAGTCATGTCGGAGCAATAGCCGTGCAGCACAACGCCAGAATCGATCACCACGAATCCGCGTCGCGGAATGGGACGGTTGGAAGCGCGACCGTGAGGCAGAGCAGAGCGTTTTCCGGCAGCGACGATGGTGTCGAAAGACATACCGTCGGCGCCGGCAGTACGGGCAGCAAGTTCCAAATGTCCCGCGACCTCCGACTCGAGAACTCCCGCGCGAATCGACCTCAGCGCGTGCTCGTACACGGCCGCCCCAGTTTTCACTGCCTCGCGAATGATCCGCAACTCATCTGCGTCCTTGATGATTCGCTGCTGCATCACCAGTCCTGAAGCTGGCTTCAAGATAATTTTCTTGCGCAGCCGTTTGCGCATGTCGCCGGCTGCACTAACGGTCGTGTGATCCGCTTCGAAGCCGATCGCGCTCTTCTTTTCGCCGATGACTTTCGCAGCCGCATCCAATAGCGGCCCTTTGGGGATGACCACGCGTGCGCCTCGAACTTCGTTGCGAGCCTGCTGGGTGTAGCGCCCATCGGTGAAGAAGATGCGGTGTCCGTCGAGGAAGAGCAGCAAGCCATTACTGCCGGTGTAGCCGCAGAGATAACGCAGGTTGGCCGGATGGGTCACCAGGAAACCGTCGAGGTTCTCATTGTCGATTGCCTGCTGTAATTTCTGCTGCCGAAGCAGGTAGTCCACTCATCGCTCCGATTCTTCTGCCACAGCGTTCCTCAGAATTGCGTCACCTTTAGAGGATCGGTCGTCTGTTTGCTGGTCCGATAGATATGGTGGTGAGACGGGTGATGCGCGACCGCATCCAGCCGGACGTAGTATGTTCCCACTCCCGGCTTCGATCCGAAAGGGATGACCGGGCTGGTGGTTTGCGCCGCCAGCCTGAAATGCTGATAGCCCAAGGTAGTCGCGCGTCCTATCTCGTTGACAGCGACAATTACGACGGTCAAAGAGAACTCATTTGCGGTATCGTTAGTCACCACGGCCGAACCGGAGATCGTGGCATCGTGGACTGCCGGCGGTTCCTTCCAATCAATTGTGATTCCTGCGATGACGTGAATGGTCACAGCATGCTGGATCCGCAGCTTTGGAATGCTGGAATCCACAACCACAACGGTGAAGTGGTATTCGCCCTCGGTTGTCGGCACGCCCGAGATCTTGCCGGTATGCGGGTGCAGCTTCAGTCCGGCCGGAAGTTCGCCGCCCTCGATATGCCAGGTGTAAGGCGGTGTGCCGCCAGTAGCTTCCAAGGGCAAAACGTAGGTCTGCCCCAGGATCGCTCCCTGAGACGGCAGCGGCTGGATTTGCAGATCCTGGCCCAGCGCGAACCCGGAGGCGACGAACAGAATCAGCGTAAGTAGGGAAAACCGCATTTGGAACATTATATGGGCTGTGGGTCGCGACTTGATGACGCGCGAGGCTGACGGCGTGGATGCCGCCATGACAGCCGACGGGCGGAAGCCACGGCGCTACGAAGCCCACAACTCGTCGCCGAACCAATCTCTGTGTCGCGGCTCACTTACGAAAAGTTCGCCCACGGTTTATGATCGCTTGTTCGCCCCAGAACGGTGCTGATCGACAAGTAATACCGTTAGCTTGCGAGCAAAAAGCGAATAGCGAAGGGCGGAAGTCGAAACCATGTCTGCCAACCCGAAAATTCGTGTACTGGTTGCCAAGCCTGGCCTCGATGGCCATGACCGCGGCGCCAAAGTAATTGCCCGAGCATTGCGTGATGCAGGCATGGAAGTGATTTATACCGGCTTGCGCCAGACTCCCGAAATGGTGGTCACTGCCTCGTTGCAAGAGGATGTGGACGTCATCGGTCTCAGCATTCTTTCCGGCGCGCACAATGCCATCGTGCCGCGCGTGATGGAACTGCTCAAGCAGAACCGCATGGACGACGTGCTGGTTCTGGTGGGCGGCATCATTCCAGATCAGGACGTCGAGACACTGAAGAAGGCTGGCGTGGCAGCGGTGTTTCAGCCAGGCACGCCGATGGATTCCATCATCGAATTCATCCGGGCGAATGTGAAGCCGCGCGGGGTCACGGCGGGGTAGCACTTACCATTTGTTCGGTGATTGGTCGTGAATGACTTTCCGAATGCGGGCGGAGCACGCCGCTTCGACAAGCTCAGGGCAGCCTTTTAGGCGTGCATGTGAGAGCGCAAACATAAGTTTCTGCTTCGGCGTTTGAGGCAATCTTCTGTTACTTCAGCGCCTGAAGCCGATCTCTTCACATGTGGAAACTGCACCGCTAAAACGGTGTCCACCCCTGATCGCAGCACGAGTATTCGACAGACCTCGCACCAGCTCTCTGAGAGGCGAGGCAAATTCTTCTCGAGGCGGTTATGCGAACCTTCTGCGCTTGCTTACTGCTCTTTGTCGCGAGCCTTTGCTCAGCCCAAACAGCGCCATCCAGTTCTCCTTCATCTTCTGAGATGCCCAAGGAGATGCCCAACTTCGATCCTACAGCCATGGACAAGTCAGTCGATCCCTGCGTGGATTTTTATCAATACGCCTGCGGCACGTGGATGAAGAACAATCCCATTCCGCCGGACAAGTCGAGCTGGGGCCGCTTCTATGAGCTGCGCGAGCGCAATCTTTACGTCCTGCGCGACATCCTGGACGACCTGCAGAAGCCGGGACAACACAATGCGATCCAGCAGAAGGTGGGCGATTACTATGCCGCTTGCATGGACGAAAGCGGCATCGAGAAGCGCGGCACCGAGCCGCTGACCCCTACCATGAACCAGATTGCTGCCATCAAAACCAAAACGGAGATGATTCAGCAGGTCGGCGTGATGCAGCGCGAGGGAATCAACACGCTGTTCAACTTTGGCCAGATGCCGGACATGCACGACTCGACCCGGACGATAGCGAATCTCGACCAGGGCGGGCTCACCTTGCCGGACCGAAATTATTACATCAAAGACGATGCCAAGTCGGTCGAGACGCGTCAGAAGTACCTGCAACATGTGCAGAAGATGTTCGAGCTCGCAGGCGACAAGCCGGATGTCGCCGCAGGTGAAGCCAAAACGGTGCTGGCCATCGAGACGGGATTGGCGCAAGCTTCTATGGACCGCACCGCGCGGCGCGATCCTAAGGCTCGCGATCACATGATGGAGGTGACGCAGATTGTCACTGCCGCTCCAAATTTTGATCTGACGGAATATTTTGCCGATAGCGGTGCGCCCAAGTTCAGCAGCCTGAACGTGGGCAATCCCGATTTCTTCAAAGCGGTGAATGACCAGATCAACTCGACCTCCGTGGATGACTGGAAGACCTATCTGCGCTGGCGTACGCTCGACGCACATGCAGCCGTGCTGCCCAAGGCATTTGTCGACGAAGATTTTCAGTTCAACGGCGCCTACATGTCGGGCCAGCAGCAAATTGAGCCGCGCTGGAAGCGCTGCGTGCAGTCCACCGATCAGAAGCTGGGCATGGCGCTGGGTCAGCTTTACGTTGATAAAGTCTTCGGCCCGGAAAACAAGTCGCGCACGCTGAAGATGGTGCAGGCGATCGAGACGGCCATGCATCAGGATATCGGCGACCTGACGTGGATGTCGAACACGACCAAGCAGAAGGCCTACGAGAAGCTGAACGCCATCGTCAACAACATTGGCTATCCCGACAAGTGGCGCGACTATAGCACCGTGATCGTCGAGCGTGAGGACTATGCCGGGAATTTCGAACGCGCCAGCGCCTTCGAGGTGCAACGCCAGCGGAACAAAATTTCCAAGCCAACTGACCGCAAGGATTGGAGCATGACGCCGCCCACGGTCAATGCCTACTATCGCGACGAAATGAACGATATCAACTTTCCCGCCGGAATTCTCCAGCCGCCGTTCTACACCCAGACAGCGGACGATGCGGTGAATTACGGTGCGATTGGCGTCGTCATCGGGCACGAGCTGACGCACGGCTTCGACGACCAGGGACGGAAATTCGACGCCGAGGGCAATCTGAAAGACTGGTGGACTGCGCAAGATGCCAAAGCTTTCGAGGAGCGCGCCAGTTGCACGGCGGACGAGTATTCGAGCTTTGTCGCGGTGAAAGATGACAAGGGCGAAGTGAAGCTCAACGGCCGGCTGACGCTGGGCGAAAATACTGCCGACAACGGCGGCGTGAAGCTGGCATACATGGCGCTGACAAACATGATCGGCAACGCGCCGCTGAAGCCGATCGACGGCTACACTCCGCAGCAGCGCTTCTTCCTTGCCTATGGCCAGATCTGGTGCCAGAACATTACCGACCAGCAGGCGCGCAAGCTGGCGATCATCGATCCGCATTCGCCCGGACGCTGGCGCGTGAACGGCGTAGTGCAGAACTCTGCTGCCTTTGCGGAAGCCTTCGGCTGCAAGCCGGGCCAGCCAATGGTGCGGGAGAATGCCTGCCGAGTGTGGTGAGAGTAGTGGCTGGTGGTCAGTGGTTAGTAATTAGCGGTTGGTGATTAGTGGTCAGCGAAATCCGCCCGTGTTTTATCATCCCGAGCGGAGCGTTCGTGCAGTTTTTTTGTGCCGCCTTGCGGCACGGGCGGACGCGAGTCGAGGGACCTGCTGTCTCTTCACTTGGCGAAGAACTCGCACCGGTGAGACGAATAACTCGTAAACTACTCTGAATGACCGCAGGCCCTGCGCCAACCGAGCTGCCTTCTGATTCGCGCCTCACCATCTGGCTTTCGTATGGGCTCCTGTTTACGGGCATCGGTTCGGCAATCGCCTCCGCCTACATCGTCATCTCCACCTATTCGCCGCTGCCACATTGGGATGAGTGGGCCCTGTTCGCGCATCTGGCTACCGGCAAAGGGTGGTCGTTATCGTGGCTATGGGCGCAGCATAACGAACACCGCATCTTTGTTCCCAAAATTTTCTTTCTCCTCGACGTGCAGTTCTTCCGCGGTACACAAGTTTTTCTGCTGGCCAGCATCTTCGCAACTCAGTTTCTGCAAATTTCGCTGCTGAGTTTCAGCTTGTGGTCGCTGGGCGACATGCGTGGTCCTGCTTGGAGAACTGGAATCGGGCTCATTGTCTATTGCATTCTTTGTCCCACACAGTACGAGAACCTGGTTTGGGGATTCCAGCTGCAATTTGTGATTCCGGCGGCCATGGCGACGGTATCGACGCTGTCGCTTCTGCTGTATTACCGGAGGCCGAGAGTCTGGCTCTTGGCGCTGTCGATCGCAGCCGCCACGCTTGCGACCTGGTCTTTGGCGAACGGAATGTTGCTCTGGCCTCTTTTGCTGCTGGCGGCGCTGCTGCTCAGGATGAGGCGTCGGATCGTAGTGGCTGTGGCGGCATCTGCCGTCGCGAACATCGGCTTATACCTCTACCACTATCATCGTCCATCGGCGCAAAGCGGAGTGTTGCCTGCGCAGTCCGTGGGCGAGATCCTCAAATACGTCGCCGTCTACTTCGGCAGCACGTTCGTTCGGCATTCCAGCGGATGGTCCGCGATTCTGGCCGGAACGATGGGCCTCTGCACCGCATTGTGGATCATTGCTCGTGTGATCCTACAGCGTGGGACCGCGATACAGAGTGGGACACGATCCCTCCTGCTGCTGGAGTTGTCGCTGCTGATGCTGCTGTGCATCGCGACGGCTGCGATAACCGCCTCTGGAAGACTGCATCTCGGACTGGAGCAGGCGACCGCGTCGCGCTACCAGACGTTCGCGCTGCTGTTCTGGTGCAGCCTGGGTCTGGCAGTACTGTTTTATGCTTCGCGAAACTCCACGCGGTTTACTGCGATATCGGCATCTCTGCTGGCGCTCATGCTGGGCTTCGCAACGCAGGTCAGGCTGCCGCTGATCGATGCGCAATGGCGCCATCTGCGGCTGCAGACGATTTCGCTGGCCTTGTTGACCGGGGTGCATGATCCCGCGGTTCTGGCTGACGCATATCCCGATCCACAAGTGGTGCTGCGAGCGGCGCAATACATGAAGGAGAATCGTCTGTCGATATTCGCGGGCCGCCGGTATTCGCAGCTAGGGCAGCCGCTGGAGGCCGTGTACAAACTGCAAGACGCCAACGAGTGTTCTGGCTACGTCTCCTCGTCACAAGTTCTGCCGGCTGATGACGGCAACGGGCTGCGCCTGAGAGGTTACGCGTGGGATCGCCAGCACAGCCGGCCGGCAAGAGAAATCGTTGCGGTCGGAGATGGCCGCATCGAGGGGTTCGGAGAGAGTGTCTCGATTCCGCTGACCTCGGCTGCTCTCGATCTCGATTCCGACGCAGCCAGATTTGGCTGGCTGGCCTTCGTACGCAATGTGAGCCCCCCAACCAGAATCGAGCTATACGCCGTCACTGGCAAGCATTCTGCGTATGTCTGTCGCTTCGCCAACACTTTGCCTTAGTATGGTTATTCATCTTTTGTTCACCTTTATGCGAGGTCACTTCATGCGAAATCGCGCTCTTCTGGCTTGTCTTTTGCTGCTCGGCGGAGTTGCAGTGCAGGCGCAGAGTTCCGGCAGTTCTTCTTCCGCCTCCCAGGAACCGAAGCCGATGGTCAGCTTCGACGTCAATGCGATGGACAAGACCGTTGATCCCTGCAATGACTTTTACGAATTTGCCTGTGGCAATTGGATGAAGAATAATCCCATCCCCGCCGATCAGCCGTCCTGGGGACGCTTCAACGAGCTGCACGAGCGCAACCAGATTGTTCTGCGAAACATACTGGAGAAGCAGTCGGCGAACAATCCCAACCGCGACGCCGTGGATCAGAAGATTGGCGATTACTACTCCTCCTGTATGGATGAAGCCGCGATCAACGCCAAAGGCACCGCGCCGCTCCAGCCGCTTCTGGATCACATTAACGCGCTGAGCGATAAAAAGCAGTTGCCGGAGGTGGTGGGATATCTGCATGACAACGGCGTGGACGCGCTGTTTTCCTTCAGCTCGGAGCCGGACGCGGAAGACTCGATGATGGAAATTGCCGGCGCAGATCAAGGTGGCTTGGGGCTTCCCGATCGCGACTACTATCTGAAGACCGACACAAAATCTATCGAGCTGCGCAAGGCATATGTCGCGCACGTTACGAAGATGTTCGAGCTGCTGGGCGAATCCCACCAAAAGGCCGCAGCCGATGCCAAGACTGTGCTCGCGCTGGAAACGGAGCTGGCCAGGGCGTCGATGGACCGAACCGAGCGCCGCGATCCCAACAAGGTCTATCACAAGATGACGAACGGGCAGCTGCAGGAGCTGAGCCCGGATTTCAAGTGGAAAGAATATTTCGTTGCAGTTAAGAGCCCGGAGTTCAGTAGCCTCGACGTCTCGGTGCCGGATTTCGTCAAGGGCATGAACCAACTCATCACCACCGCGAATATCGACGACATCAAGACCTACCTCCGGTGGCATGTCGTACACGGTTCGGCGAGGCTCCTGCCGACCGCTTTTGTCGACGAGAACTTCAACTTCTATGGCAAGACCCTGACCGGCTCGAAAGAATTGCGTCCGCGCTGGAAGCGCTGCGTATCGTACACGGACGGTGATTTAGGCGAGGCGCTCGGCCAAGCCTACGTTGCGGAAATGTTTCCGCCGTCCAGCAAAGCGGCTACGCTCAAGATGGTGGACGAAATTGAGGCAGCGCTTAAGAGCGATATCAGCGAACTTTCCTGGATGACTCCGGAGACCAAGAAGCAGGCTCTGGAGAAGCTGGCGAAGGTCACCAATAAAATCGGCTATCCCGACAAATGGCGTGACTACAGCACCCTGACCATCATTCGCGGCGATGCGCTGGGCAATTCACTCCGCGCCAATCAATTCGAATTCAAGCGCGAACTGAACAAAATCGGCAAGCCGGTCGATCGCAAGGAATGGGGGATGACGCCGCCCACGGTGAACGCTTATTACAGCGATCACGAGAACAACATCAACTTTCCGGCAGGTATTCTGCAACCGCCGTTTTACGACCCAAAGATCGATGATGCGGTGAATTATGGCGCGATCGGCGCGGTTATCGGCCACGAACTGACGCACGGCTTCGACGACGCCGGCAGCCAGTTTGATGCCGAAGGGAATCTCCGCAATTGGTGGACACCGAAGGATCGCGAGCAGTTCGACAATCTGGAGGCATGCTTCGTCAAGGAGTATGACGGCTTTATTGCCACCGATGACGTGCACCTCAACGGCAAGCTGACGCTGGGTGAGAATACCGCCGACAACGGCGGGCTTCGCCTTTCACATATGGCGCTGCTGGATGTGCTGGCTGGGACGCCGGAGAAGCCCATCGATGGCTACACGCCGGATCAGCGATTCTTCGTTGGCTGGGCGCAGGTCTGGTGTGAAAACACGCGTCCGGAATATTCCCGCATGCTGGCGACCGTGGACGAGCACTCGCCCGGCAAGTATCGCGTGAATGGCGTGGTCGGCAACATGCCGGAGTTCCAGAAGGCCTTCGGCTGCAAAGCCGATGCGCCGATGATTCGCAAGCCGGCATGCAGAGCGTGGTGAGGATCGTGGATCGTGAATACTAGGTAGTGGAGCACACAAAGTTGCGGTATCCACGAACTGCCAGTCAGGATCGGACGTGCGCCTGGTAGACGACTCACGACCAACGATTCACGATTCACGACCAACGGTCCATGCCCCGCATCCACCTGTGCAACTGACAACTGACCACTGGCCACGGGCAACTGGTTTATATTGTTCTGTGGCCCAGTGACATCCTTCTGTCCTCATCCCAAGCGAATCCTTTCGGCACTTGTCCTGCTTTTGTTGCTCGCGAGTGCGGCGTGCAAGCGTCCGAGTCTCACCCATCACGAATACATGTATGTTTCAGCGGTCGAGACCAGCCTGCGCGATCGTGTGGCAACCATGTACAACAAGCTGGGAACAGTCCATAATGGCGACCGCGTCGAGGTGCTTGAGCGGGAGCGGCGCTTCGTTCGCGTGCGCACCGACAGCGGTCAGGAAGGCTGGATCGAAGAGCGCAGCCTGATCCCTGAGGATGTTTACCAGCAGTTTCAGAAGCTGGCGCAGGACAACGCGAGTACGCCGGTGCAGGCGCACGGCACCACGCGCGCCGAGCTCAACATGCACATCACTCCATCGCGTGAAGCCGAGCATCTGTACCAATTGAAGGATGGGGAGAAAATCGAAATCCTGAGGCGCGCAACGGCGGAGAAGAATCCGCCGAAGCAGGTTAAACCTGTATCTGCTCCCGCGGCGAGCAAATCGAAGCAGAAGGCCGGCTCTTCAACCGCTAACAGCAAAACGCCCAGCCCGCCCGCCACGCCGCCCGTGTCTCCAACCACCCTGACGGCGACCACCACGTCACCACCCGGCAAGGAGCAACCGCCTCCACCTAAGCCGGTCATGGAAGACTGGTATCTGGTGCGCACCTCGTCGGGACACGTTGGCTGGGTATTGCTGCGCATGATCGATCTCGATATCCCTCTGGACGTCGCGCAGTATGCCGAAGCCCAGCGCATTGTCGGATACTTTGTGCTCAACAACGTCGACGAAGATGGCAAACCTGTGCCGCAATATCTGGTTCTTCTGAACGAACCGAAAGATGGCCTGCCCTACGATTACAACCAGATTCGTGTCTTCACTCGCAATCGTCCCAAGCACCGATATGAGACTGCCTACCGGGAGCGCAACCTCGAAGGCTATTTGCCCGTGACGGTTGGGCATCAGGATTTTGGCAAAGAAGGTGATCTACCAACTTTCACCATTCGCGAGAAAAACGACGCCGGGCAGATGGTCGACGTCACCTACAAGCTGAACGGCCCCATCGTCCGGCGCGTGCTCACTCCCGAGGAAGAGGCGCTGGAGAAACAGAAACATGAAGCCGCATTGGCTGTGCGCATGAAGGAACTCTCGGCGCGCCGGGCGCAGCATCCTGGCCAGTCCTCTACGCACAAACACCATCAGCAGTAGCGGCGCCAACTCCCAAATGGGAGAGGCTTCAGAGTTTTCTGCCACAGCGGCACCGCAGTTATCTAACAGCGGACGATATTATCGCCTTGAATGCCACTCGTCGCGTTGCGCGTGTCCACTACCAGCGATGCGTTCTGCACGATCCAGCGGTAGTCATAATCGGAGTGATCTGTGACGATCAGCACACAATCGTATTTGTCGATATCATCCACGGGCGGGCATTTCATCTGTAGATCGTAGTGGCGTCCTTTGTTGATAAATGGGAAATAAGGATCGTTGTAGCTGACTTGCGCGCCATTCTTCTGCAGCAGCTCGATGATGGTCAGTGCCGGAGACTCGCGCAGGTCATCGATATCTTTCTTGTAGGCCACCCCAAGCACCAGCACTCGGGATCCTTTCAAAGCCTTCCCTTGTTGATTCAGAGCTCTGGTGACATTGGAGATCACGTGATAAGGCATGGCGCTGTTGATCTCTCCTGCCAGTTCAATGAAGCGGGTCTGGAAGTCCCATGCCTTCGCCTTCCACGACAGATAATAGGGATCCACGGGAATGCAGTGTCCGCCAAGTCCTGGCCCGGGGTAGAAGGGTTGGAAGCCGAATGGCTTCGTGGATGCCGCCTCGATGACCTCCCAGATATCCAGGCCCATGCGCAATGCCAAAAGCTTCAGTTCATTCACTAGCGCGATGTTCACGCAGCGGTAGATGTTTTCCAGCAGCTTAGTCATCTCGGCAACTGCCGGCGAGGATACTGGAACGACTGGGTTGAAAATTGCACCATATAGCGTCGCGGCCAGTTCCGAGGCCTGCGAATCGAGTCCTCCAACGACTTTCGGGATATCACGACGCGCGACGGTCTGATTTCCTGGGTCTTCTCGTTCGGGAGAGAAGGCGACAAAAATTTCATTCTCTGCATTCGTTGCTGCGCCGCGGGCGGCCCGTAAGCCACCGCCATTGTTGCCCTCCAATATTGGAACAAGAACTTCCTCGGTAGTACCGGGGTAGGTCGTGCTCTCCAGAACCACCAATTGGCCGGCGCGTAAATGGGGTGCAATGGCCTTGGCAGTGTTCGTAATGAAGCTCAGATCGGGCTCTCGATATTCGTCCAGAGGAGTGGGCACACAGACAATGATGGCATCCATGTCGGTCAGACTCGAAAAGTCTGCCGTCGCAGAAAAATTCCGTAAGCGCGCTACTCGGATCTCTGTGGGTGGGATGCGATAGATGTAAGAACCACCAGAGTTGAGGGTTGCGACCTTATGTTGGTCGATATCGAACCCGGTTACTCGAAACTTCTCTTCGCTGTAGAGCAGCGCCAGCGGCAGACCCACGTAGCCGAGACCTATTACGCCTATCCGTGCTTCGCGAGTCTCAATTCTGGTTTTTAGCTCCGAAAATATACTGGCGGTACTGGTGCAAGTATTCATGCGATGACCTCCAACATCGGATCGACGCCCATGGCTATCGATCCTGTGCACAAATATTGCAAGTTCCCTGCCAATGTAGAGTTGTGTGTAAGTTCTTGCATTAGAGCCGCGACAGCCGTGAAAGCATCGTCGTGATCAGGGCTGGCCGTTGGTCGCTGCCCTCATGTGGTCACTGGACCGGTTCGCCGATGTGGCACTTTCGAGGGAGCAGATGGATTGTCGCCCCTCGTCTGATCGGCGAATACACCATTGGATTCCTGGCTGCCAACGTAACCGCGTCGGCAGCCCCGGTCCAATTCATCGAATCAGATCTCTACGCGGTGTAGGAGAAAGCGAATTCCGGCATTGGGCCGATGGAAGCAGGTCATGGCTGTCGAGTCTCGAGAAGCCGCCTCAGGGAAGCCGTTTGCGCGCGCGCCCAGTTTGGATGGGGATTTACCTCGGGCAAAGGTTGTGGCTTTAGCAATTGATTGAGCGCCATCTGTTGACGGGCGGTTGCTTGCAGGAGAGCGGATGGCTGAAATAGATAAATCGTGCTCGCCAGAACTGGCCCGACGCGGACGTCGCGATGAGGCAGGCCGGAGTCCGGCAGAAGATCGAAAAATCGTTGCGTCTCTACAAACCGACGAGATGGCTCAAGGACGATTACGTCCCCATCCCGCGGCATATAGGCCGGATCGTAAAGCGGCACAATCTGAATGTCTGAGCGCCCGCAGTTCGCGAGATAGTAGGTCATGCTCATCGGCCTGCCCGTTGCGAGCCGTGCCGCGGTGGGTGCTACGGGACAAATCTGTTGTGCGACTTCTCGCGTGTCAAATTCTGAAACTTCATCGGGCGAGAAGTACCGAGTGATGTTGCTTGCTCCTCCGCCAATCGAGTTCAAGTAAAAAGGATAGTAAGGCTTCCACCCCTGTAGCTCGATCAGCGGCCAGCCAAATAGAATGATCGCTGACACTCCGACGGCGATCAGTGATACTTTTCTTTGCTTTGCATACTGCCACATCTGCTGTACTGCATAACCAGCCGCCAGGAATAGAAAAGGTAGGAAGGGCAGCGAATAGCGCATCCACTTTGCTCCACAAATCGAGAGCGCCAGCAGTTGTACGAGGCCGAGGCCGACGAAAAAGCACGAAGCGAGAGTTTGGCGATCACGCAGGAGCAATACACTGCCAATGACCATTACTAGCAAAATCGGAATCGGCGTTTTTACTAGCACTAGCCAGAAATAGAAGTACCACGGCACACCGGCAAGCAGACGCGAGGGGAAGTTTAGATAGAGCTTGCCCGCGAAGTCATAGCCACTATGCCGGACACCGTAATGTTGCAACCAGTGAACGGCCCAACGGCAACTGGCTGGCGAAACCATGACCGGATTTGCGAGCAAAAGGCCGGCGGCCAGCATTAGGAAAAAGAGGACGGTATATGGCTTGATTGGTTTATGGTCCAGTCCTCTTCGTCCTGCCAAATGCCAGGCCAATGCGTTCAGCCCAAATAGGTGAACCAGGTATTGTGAGGCCAGAGCGAGGCCAAAGGTGAAACCACTCAGGCCGTGCCATCGGCGCGTACTCGTCTCCGCAGTGGCCTGTTTTGCCCGGCAGTAGAAGTAACACGCCAGTAGCGTGAAGAAGGTGACCGGCGTTTCCTCCTTTCCAAGCCGATTCAATGCGATCGGCAAGGGAGCAACTGCCCAGAAGAATCCTGCTGCGAAAGAACCGGCAATCCCCATCATCTGACGGCAGAATAAGTACAGGATTGCGGCCGTGGCTGCCCCGAAGAGCACGTTCGGTAATCGAAGCCAACCTTCGGGGTTCATGGATGACCAGCCATGGAAGGAGGCCACGCGGCTGCCAGTGGTCTCCGATTGTCAGGCTGGCCCAGATGAGCATCTTTGGCAGCATCGGGTGCTCGCTGTTCACCCCTGCAAAGTGCCCGTGACGATACTCCTGCACGGCCAGCCACTTTGCCGATTCATCCTCGGACAAACTGTTAAAGCCGATGCGGTCGATGCGCACCGCAAATGCCAGAAGCGCGAGCAAGAGTGCAATCGCGGCTTCCCATCGCCAGTCAAAGGAGCGGTCTTTAAGCGTAGTCAGCACAGATCCACCTAGTCCGCAGCTACAGCTCTGGGGATAGCAACTACCTCGGAAACGGCGTAAGGTTTGCGTGCAGAAGGATTGAAGTATTGCCAGACTTGCAACTCTCCAAGTAGTCCGAGCGCGACCAATTGCAGGCCCACAAGAATCTGGACTGCAGCAAGAACTATCAAAAGCCCGTGTTCTTGCACGATCCTCATTCCAAGAATGAACTTCAAGAACACGAGCCAAAACGCTATCGCTGAACCCGCCATCATGCTCATGAGACCAAGTCGGCCAAAGAAGTGGAGCGGCCGCGACATGTAACGCAGCAGAAAGCGAATGGTGATGAGATCGAACAAAACCCGAAATGTACGTGATATCCCGTAATGCGATTCACCATTCTTGCGGTTTTCGTTATGAATGGGGATTTCACAGATCGATGCGCCGTATCCGGAAGCCAAAGCCGGGATGAACCGGTGCATTTCACCATAAAGCGGTAATTGGGAAAGCAGCTCACGCCGGTAGGCCTTGAAGGTGGTTCCAAAGTCGTGAATATTGACATCGCTGAGCTTTGCCATCAGCCAGTTGGCACAGCGAGAAGGAATCCTTCGCAGTAACAAATTGTCGATGCGGTGGTAGCGCCAACCGCTGACTACGTCGTAGCCCTCTTCCAGCTTCTCCAGGAACTTGGGGATGTCGGCGGGATCATGCTGAAGGTCGCCATCCATCGCGATGACATATTCGCCGGTGCAGCGCGCAAAACCGGCAGCCAGCGCTGCAGTCTGTCCAAAATTCCGGCGCAACTTCACGATTTTCACTTGGGGGTCGATCACCGCAAGTTCCTTCAGCAACTTGTAGGTGAGATCGGTGCTTCCATCATCTACAAATATGAATTCATAGTCCCATCCGGTGCCTTCCATCACCGTATACAAGCGAGAGTACAGTTCGGTGACGTTAGCCTCCTCATTGTGGAAGGGAACAACAATGGAAATAGTCTTGGTTATGTCGAGCTCAGCCATAGTTCACCTTTGTTGCGACTGGAGCGCTTTCAGGATGGCGCTTCGTCATAAGTAGCTCGGTCAGCTGCTTATTCAGCCTTCATAGTGCAGTTGGCTCGCCAGAGATCAAGCGCCGCAAGTCGCTGTCTTACAGCGAAATAAGCGTCATTGCCGTCCGACATCCCTGCCCACATTCCGGCTGTGCCCACGCTAGGTCACAACAGCAAGCGCGTAACACACGGGCATTGGCAGAACCAAAAGAACTTAGCTGAGGCGCGAGTTGGCAGCTGACCTGCATTTTTAGGGGTGACCTCGATTGTAGGGTCGAGCTCCAGGACAGCTAGTTCAAGGCTGCTTGGAAAGGAACCAATTTGCCATGTCAACTTTTGACCACCCGTCGGACTTAATTCAATACATCCCGTATCCGCCCTTGCGGCGCCATGAAGTAGAAAATGGTTCGCGGACCTCAGTTCTTCCAGCGCAAAGGAAAAAACAGCTTCCCGCCGCTTCCGACGTACAAAGAAATGACGATGGTCTATTTAAAGACAGCCTGATTGCATCGGGTGAGACGTTACGACTGCGAAATCCTTGGGCGGCAGCTGGATCACTGACCTTGCAGTTGCTCGTCTTAGCTGGGTTGATTGTCGTTCCGCTGTTTCACACCGTCACGCTGCCCAAGCGGGAAACGCTAACGCTCTTGTATGCGCCTCCGCCGGCAGCTGCAGCTTCCAAAGCCACAGCGTTTCGAGCACCTACGTTAACCCCAACCTACACGTCATCAAAGACCAGCATCCCGAGCCCAGTGCAGAAGACGCAAGAAGCGCCGCCAACTCCGGTTAGCGCTGCCGGCGGAGTGATCGGTGGAGTTCCTGGTGGAGTAGTCGGCGGAATCCCCGGTGCAGTGCTCGGTGACGTGCTGGGTAGTACGCGCGGTGGACCCGTTCTCGCTAAGGCACCCGCAGCGATGGCCGTTAAGAGAATCCGTCTCGCGCCCAGAATAGTCGAGGCCAATCTGGTCCACGACGTCCCGCCGACCTACCCGCCTGAGGCTGGCCGGGCGCGGATTGAAGGGACCGTAGTACTGCTGGCCGTCATTGGGAAGGATGGTAGCGTGCAGGACGTGAGAGTCGAGAGCGGTTTGCCAATACTCGCACAGGCGGCGATCGATGCGGTGAAACAGTGGCGCTATCGGCCGTATTTGTTAAATGGAGAACCGGTTGAAGTTGACTCGAGAATAACCATCAATTTCACCCTGTCCAGAAGCTAAAAGTGTATCGCTAGTGAATGCTGAGGGTGCCCAGCGAGATCACACGGGCATTTAGGAGTGGGTAATGAAAGTAATACAGACGTTACTGCTGATCGTTCTGGCTGGTGGGTGGCTCCTTACAGGAAGGGCATCCGCGCAGTCTAGTCTACCGGCAAGTACAAAGCCAGGAAGCATCCTGGGCACGGTCCTCGATATCGATAGTGACCCTGTGCCCAATGCCACGGTGACCCTGCAAGCACCGGATATCAATCCTGTCACAGTTGCGACCAGCGAAGATGGCAGCTTTACTTTCCACAACGTTACGCCGGGAATTGGCTATCAGGTCACCATCAGTGCTGAAGGATTTTCACCTTGGAGTTCGTCCATTACGGTCGAAGCCGGGCAGGAGAAAACTCTAACCGAGGTAAAGCTGCGGATCGCCGCAGTCGAACGGGCAGTCACGGTGGGCTATTCGTCGAAGGAGGTTGCTCAACAGCAATTCAAGGCTGAGGAACAGCAGCGCATTTTACGTTTTATACCGAATATGTATGTGACTTATGAACCGCACCCCGAGCCTCTGACCGCGAACATGAAATTTCATCTTTTGTACAAAAGTCTCACCAACCCAACCTTCTTTGTCATGGAAGCTGCATGGGCGGGCGTCCAGCAAGCTGCCGAGACACCTAACTGGCCCCTGGGGGCAGAAGGATATGGCAAGCGGTTCGGAGCCAGCCTTGCCAGCGGCGGCACAGAAATGTTGTTTAGCAATGCTATTCTGCCCACGCTGTTGCATCAGGACCCTCGCTATTTTTATCAAGGCAACGGGAAAACATCGTCCCGCATTGGCCATGCCATCTTAGCTCCATTTGTTTGTAAGGGGGACAACGGAGCATCGCAGCCGAACTATTCTCAGATCGGTGGCGCTTTGATTTCGGCTTCCCTGGACAACGCCTATTACCCGGAAACGAATCGCGGTGCTGGTCTTGTGTTCAAGAGCTTCGGAACCGACATGGGCCTTCATGTCGCGCTGGGGCTGGCCCAAGAGTTTATCCTGGCCAAGTTCACGAGCCGAGGTAAACACCGGGAGCAGGTTAGTGCGGGCCAGGAGCAATTCAGCACCAGTAATAGCAAACATGCGGGCTCGCAGTGATGCACGCGGCCGACCACGACGTTTTATAGCAGCGTAGGCCAGGTACCAAGTTCGAAATCAGATCACGAAGCTCATGACGATTATCGGAGACTTGTCCACGGTCCACCTCTGAGGGTTACTGATGTTTAGGCCTCATCTGCAATTTCGGCGGCTTGCCCGTCTCTCAACCGCTCTCCTGGGCCTTGCGTTGTTGGTTTTCTTGATATGTAGAGCGGGACCGTCCCGAGTGGTTGATCAGCTAAAGATGGTCGGATGGGGGCTGGTTCTGATTGTCGCTTTGGGAGGGATCTCTCATCTCACCAAGACAATCGCTTGGCGGCTCACATTTTCATGCGACATTCGGGATATTTCGTTCACCCGCACGTTTGCCCTGCGGCTCGTCGCGGAGACGATAGGAAGCTTTGGTCTGCCCGGTCAAGTACTCGGAGAGACGGCGCGAGTGTATTTGTTGGGATCGGCGCTGCCGGTCGCCAATAGCATTTCATCAGTGACCCTTGATCGCGGACTCTACATCGTGACCGCAGCGTTGGTGAGCGTGACGGGAATTGTCACTGCTCTCTTCCTTCTGTCGCTTTCTGGAAGCTGGCGACTGTGCGCCTTGCTGTTCGCGAGTGCCTTAGCCATATTGCTCGCAGTAATCGCAACCGCCTTTCGAAAGAACTGGCCGGTGCTCTCGGGCGCTGCACGCGTCCTCAGAGCCCTGCCATGGTTAAACAACTGGCTGGATGGCAAGCAATCGGTCGTCGACTCCGCCGAGAGGAATCTTTTCAGCTTCTACCGCGAAACCCCCAAGAGATTCTGGGGGAGCCTAAGTCTCAACTTGGCGTGTCACGGGATGGCAATTCTAGAGGTGTACCTTCTGTTGCACTTCATGGGCACGAGAACCGGACTTCTCAAAGCGTTCGTTCTTGAAGCGTTCACGAAGTTGGTTAATGTTGTTGGCGCGCTGAATCCGGGAAACTTCGGCACGTATGAAGCCGGAAACATGATTCTCACTCGCCTACTTGGGCTTGCAGGTGGGGCAGGATTGACCCTGGGACTGTGCCGACGCGTACGGTCACTTTTCTGGAAGGCGATGGGATTGTTGTGTTTGATTGTTATGTTGAGGCTGCACGTCGAAAAGGCCACGACGACTGAACCGTCTCAGGCGCAACAGTGCTCCGCCACGGCAGCGGTGACGGCGAGCTGCAGGATTTGAGCGGCATCGGATACGTGCAGCCGCACAACATTCTCTGCAGGACTCCAATACTACGAAAGCCTTGCAATCTCAGTCGTTATTATGCGGAACAAAGGATGCAGCCTTTCCAATTTATAAGAAGCTTCGGAACGATTGGTTTGCTCGCTGCGTCCCTGCTGCTCAGCTCCGACCAGTGTTTTCAGCCGGCATCGAACCTATACCGCGCCAAGGCGGAGGACGTCCCGCCGTGGGCGGAGCAGGGGCATTTTCGCTTCATCCGCCTGGACGGCGGACAGATCGAAAGCTGGAAGGCGGAGCGAACCTGGTGGGGCGAAAACTTTAGCGCCGAAGAGAAGGACACGCTAACGCACATTTATGACCGCGATTTCGAGCAAATGCTCCGCCTGCTCAAGCGGGCGGAGTTCAACTGGATATGGGTCACCTGGAGCAACGGTTGGTCAGTCAAGGATGAGGAAGACAACCGGAAGAACCTGAAAAAGGTAATCGCCCGCTGTCATGAGAACGGCATCCACGTCTCGGCTTACCTTTCCGCTACCAATATGTTTCCCGACAGCGCTTACCGCGACGACCCGGAAACGAAGAACTACGGCCTGTGGATGCATGGTATCCCAATGTTTTACGCCGGTCCAAGCATGCCCGACTTGCATATCTCCTGGCATCGCCGTCTCGCCGACGCGCGCAACCTTGGCTGGCGCGCCTATATGTTGAAGAAGGCAGAGCTGGCGATCGATGCGGGAGTGGACGCGATCGTCTGGGACAACATGATCGGCTACAACGATGGCCTGGCGCAGTTGCTCGATGAGACCCAGCGGATGGCGGAGCGGAAAGCGCGGGAGACCGCCCGGCCCAAGGTCATGGTCTATGCCAATATCCATATTTCGCCCGACCGGTTTGCGATGAATGACATCAACGACGTGATCTGGGAGGAGGACGGCAAGGATACGCCTGGGGTGTGGGACGGCCATTGGCAGGTGGACAACGCGCGTAAGATCAAGTTTCTGAATGGCGAGAAGCAGCTTTGGCAACCCTTGCTATATGAGAACGACGTTTATCACTGCGGCCCACGCGAGCGCTGCATCCCCAGCCCGGCCGAACAGAAGCTTTCCATCGCCGAAGCTTATGCCTTCGGCGCCGCCACGTCGCGTAACATCGAAGGCCGATTTCTTTACGCGCTGATCAAGAACGAGCCGCAGGCCCTGCAAGCATGGACAGCCATCGCTCAATACAACCAATTCCTGATCGAGCATCGGGAACTGTATCAAGACGTGGAACAGGCGGCGCGGATCGCCTTGATTTCCGTGGAGCCGCAGAATCCGCTGGCAGACAAATTCCTCAAGCAGAGCATCTTCTTCGAAACCAAGGTGCTCGGGCATCTGGACAAGGGAGTCCCTTTGGAGCGGTTCAAAGTACTGGTCATGCCGGCTGACCTGCCCAAGCTGAGCGCCGAGCAAAAAGCGCGATTCGATGCATTCACGGCCAACGGAGGCGTCATTATCAGGGCCGGAAAGGCCTCGACCGGAATTGCGGCACGCGCCGAAGCTGCCGCGGGAGGGCCTCGCCTCAGTCTGGAGCCACGCGGTTATGTGCTGGGCCAGTTAACTAGAAAGCCCGACGGTCGCACTTTTATTCTCCACTTACTCAACTATGATCAGCGGGCGCCGGCGGAGAACGTCAAAGTCCGCCTCGAACTGAACGGGCTTGTCCAGGACTTGAGCGGCTGGGAGGCGAAGGTATTTTCGCGGGATGCGGCGCAGTCTCAATTCGTAGACCTGTCTGTGCAGGGAAGCGCCTGCGAGTTCACTTTGGGCCGGATCGAGCACTATACCAGTGGTGACTCTCTCGGCCAAGACAGTGCCCTAATTTTCTATGCGCCACCTAGACTGACGGGGTACATGGCAGGCCGGCCCTTATGCGGACCTCCTCATCCTGTGTGGCAAGCTTTGTGCCGAGCACCGCGGCGAGGAACTTGGGCAACCAAGCATCTAAGGTTGGTAGCAAGATTCTCCAGCGCACGAACCTTTGCCGCCCTAATCTCCCGGGCAGAATG
>CAWFUE010000026.1:0-58360 GCA_963818905.1 uncultured Acidobacteriaceae bacterium | reverse complement strand
TACGTCTGCGTACGGTTGGTCTTGCTCCTTCACGTTGTGCGCGTGGCTGATGTTGTTTCCCGACTGCGGGCGTTTACCGCATACTTCACAAACTTGTGCCATGATTGCTCCAGGAGATTGCCAGGCTGGCTGGGCGAATCTCGATTATAGCTTTTCCGTATCGAATCCCGCAAACCCCGCTCTCCGGGCCGCATGCGCAGTGTAAAATCATCCCCTTACCAGGAGGGCAACTCACATGCGCATGCTGCTAAAGGTCACTATCCCGGTCGAAACCGGCAACGCAGCAGTCCGTAATGGAAGTCTGGGCACGACTATTCAAGCAATTCTCAGCGACCTCAAACCCGAAGCGGCATATTTCGCCGAAGACAACGGCCAGCGCACCGGCTACATTTTCTTCGACATGCAGGAGTCGTCGCAGCTGCCCGCCATTGCCGAGCCGTGGTTCCTGGCCTTCAATGCCACGCTCACCGTGCGCCCGGCCATGACTCCGCAGGATCTTGCTGCTGCTGCTCCCGGCTTCGAAAAAGCAGTGAAAGCCTACGGCAAAGCCACGGGCGCGTAGAACGGCCCAGGCGTAACTGCAACCCATTGCTGCCGTGCGCACCCCGTACCTTCGTATACCAGGGCACGCTCTGCGCACGGATTGCCTCCAAGAAGTTCCGGATTTGCGTGCACCCTCCTGTCTTTTCCCCGCATCCGATATTCGCGAGGAAAGTCGCATGTCAGACGAACCGCAACGTTTCCTTCTCGACGACACAGGCGATCCAAGACCAAATCCAGACAAGAACAATTCCCGCCGATCCTGGAAGCGCCCCACGCGACGCTCGTTTCTCACGCAGTTAGGAGTGGCCGGAGTCGCGGCAACTGCCGGCCCTCTGTTGGCGGCCGCGCCTGCCGCGCCTCCTGCAACGGAAGCTCCCGTACAGGCGCCAGTAACGCCGCCCGGCGCGATGCCGGTCGTACTCAATATCAATGGCAAGGAGTACCGCCTCACGCTCGATCCGCGCACCACGGTGCTCGACGCGCTGCGTGAAAATCTCAATCTCTTCGGAACAAAGAAGGGCTGCGACCACGGTCAGTGCGGCGCCTGCACAGTACACATCAACGGCCGCCGCGTGAACTCCTGCCTGACCTTCGCCGTCATGCATCAGGGTGACAAGATCACGACCATTGAAGGTCTGGCGCAGCACGGCGAACTGCATCCTGTACAGGCCGCGTTCATTGAATTTGACGGCTTTCAATGCGGCTACTGCACCCCCGGCCAGATCATGTCCGGCTCGGCTTTGCTCAACGAGCCGGTAGGCCCGGATAACGATTCCGTGCGCGAAATGATGAGCGGCAATCTCTGCCGCTGCGGCGCCTACGACAACATTGTGGCTGCGGTGCAATCCGCACGCCGCAAATCGTAATTTGCTGAAGTATCTCGCCGCCAGGAGCGAAAGCTATGGAATCCTTCCAATATCAAGAAGCCAAAACGGTCGACGCGGCGCTCTCGGCCAACGCCTCGCAATCCGGCGGAAAGTTCGTTGCCGGAGGAACTACGCTGATCGATCTGATGAAGCTGAACGTCGAGACGCCCCGACTTATCGTGGACATCAATCGTCTTCCGCTGACGCAGGTTGAATCCTCAAGCGACGGTGGGGTGAAGATCGGCGCCATGGTCCGCAACAGCGATCTGGCGAATCACGAACTCATCAAGCAGCGCTACCCCGTGCTCTCGCAGGCATTGCTCTCGGGCGCATCGCCGCAACTGCGCAACATGGCCACGACCGGCGGCAATCTCTTACAGCGCACGCGCTGCTATTACTTTCGCGACACGGCATACACTGCATGCAACAAGCGCAGCCCCGGCTCTGGTTGCTCCGCCATGGACGGCTTCAATCGCATTCACGCCATTCTCGGCACCAGCGAACACTGTATTGCCACCAATCCGTCCGACATGGCAGTAGCGATGATGGCGCTGGAAGCAACCGTGCATACCCAAGGCTCAAGGGGCGAGCGCAGCATTTCTCTGCGGCAGTTTTACCGACTGCCCGGCAACACCCCGCAAATCGAGAATGTTCTGGAGCCGAATGAGCTGATCACCTACGTCACTCTGCCGCCGCTTGCCGCCAGCACGAAGTCATATTATCTGAAGCTTCGCGATCGCGCGGCTTACGAATTCGCGTTGTCATCCGCCGCAGTCGTTGTGCAGACAACCGGCGGACGGATCCAGCGTGCGCGCGTGGCTCTCGGCGGAGTGGGTACGATTCCCTGGAGATCTCCGGAAGCCGAACAGGCGCTCGAAGGCAAGCCGGCCAACGATGACACATTTAAGAGCGCGGCGCAGGCAGCGGTCGCCGGGGCGCATCCCATGCACGACAACGCTTTCAAGGTGAAGCTGGTGCAATTGTGTTTGTGCCGTGCTCTTCGCGTTGCCACACAGCAAAGCTGAAAGGCGGCGGCTCAACAGTATCGTCGAGACTTGCCCCGCGATTTCGTCTACCATCACTGCATGGACGACTGCCTATTCTGCAAGATCATTGCTGGCAAAATTCCCTCCAAGAAGGTCTATGAGGACGACAAGGTGTACGTCTTTGAGGACATCAACCCGAAGGCGCCGACCCACGTGCTCATTATTCCCAAGCGCCACATCGTGGGACTGAAAGAAGCGCAGGAAAGCGATGCCGAGATCATCGGTTACAGTCATCTCATCGCGGCGAAAATCGCAAAGGATCGCGGTATCGAAGACAGCTATCGCACGGTCTACAACGTCGGCCCGGGTTCAGGGCAGTCGGTATTTCACCTGCATTTGCACCTGCTCGGCGGACGAAATCTGACCTGGCCTCCGGGATAGAAATCACCTTCCAATCTAGTCTCGGCGTCGACCGCCGATCGGCTATGCGCCGCCCCCACCGCTGTCGGTCGAAGCTGCCCCCACTCTGCCGCCGGGCTAGGTAATGACACATTTCTGAAGGTACGTCGCCAAGCCGTGCATTCCGATTTCACGTCAACTGCGCCGCGGCAATTCTGCTTGACAGAAGGGCTTGTGCTGTAAAGAATTCATACGCCATTCACAAAGTGAACATTGCGTAAATTGGAACTCTGCAACTCCCGTTATATGAAAACGGGCAGTTCTGTTCCAACAGCGAATCCAGTGGAGTGGAGTTGAACACAAATTCCGATGAGCCTCTCTTCAACCCGACCTTATAGCCTTGCATCCTTAGCTCTTATCCTCTTATCGATGACTTTCCTGGCGGCCTGCGGGAGCGGCGCGGGCACGGCCGCGGGCGCAAACAACTCCAGTTCCATTCAGGAAGCGGCTACTTCCAAGATTCAGCAAACTGCTGTGTCGGCTACCGCCAACCCGCTGGTTGCGCAGTACTCAGTTACCACCTCAGGAACGGCAACGATATGGATTGAGTTTGGCCCCGGTGCGAACTATGGCTTCAATACGGCAGCACAAACCACGCCTGCGGGAGGCGGCTCAGTGAACTTTCTGGTAGCCGGGATGAAGCAAAACACTCTTTACCATATGCGCGCGGTGGTGAACTCGGCGGGTGAAACCGTATACGATCAGGATCAAACCTTCCAGACCGGCGCCATCCCGCCGGCGCAACTGCCAAATCTCCATGTGACTACTTCGCTAGGCCAACATCCGACTTCCGGCGTTGAATTGCTAAGCCTGACAGGAGGCACGCCGAACCAACTGCTTTCGTTGGCAGTGAATCCGACGGGCGATATCATCTGGTATTACCAATACAATGCCGCTACGGGTGAGCCCAATCTGACCAAACTCTTACCCAACGGCCATATGCTCATGATTCTTTCCATACCTGGCCCTCCTCCCGACTTCGCGGTCCAGGAAATCGATCTGGCGGGCAATGTTATCAGGCAATTCACTTTGGCTGATATCGACGCGAAACTTCGAAGCGCGGGTTACAACCTAAGTTTGTTCACCATTGATCATGACGTCCTGCTGCTCCCCAATGGACACATGCTTTTCATTACCACTGACCAACGGACCTTCACTGATCTCCCCGGATATCCGGGACAGACCACCGTCACCGGCAACGCCATCATCGATGTGGACGAAAACAATAATCCCGACTGGGTCTGGGACGCTTTCGACCATCTTGATGTCAACCGTCACCCGATGAACTTTCCGGATTGGACCCATGCCAACGCGCTTTTTTATTCCCCCTCCGACAGCAATTTCCTTCTCTCCGTGCGCCATCAGCATTGGGTCTTGAAGATTGACTTTCAGAATGGACAAGGTACGGGTGACATCCTGTGGAAGCTCGGCTATCAGGGTGACTTCACGCTGCTGAACTCCACCTCCCCTGCTGACTGGTTTTATGCCCAGCACGACGCCAATATCGCCAGCCCGAACACGACCGGGAATTTTCAACTGGCGGTGTTCGACAATGGAGACAACCGCGTGCTCGATGACAACGGTGACGTATGCAATCCGACCGGGCCGCCGATGTGCTACAGCACGACCGCGCTTTTCAACGTGAACGAAACCAACATGACCGCGCAGCGCCAGTGGTCGTATCAGCTTCCATACTCGTACTGGGGCGGAGTAACCCAGAAACTCGCCAACTCGCACATCTTCTATAACGAATCATCTCCCATAGACTTGGGCAACGCGAACTCGCGAGTAGCAGAAGTTACTCAGACATCGAATCCAACCAGACTCTGGGAACTCGATATCTACAATCAGAACTCGTACCGCACCGTGCACCTGCCGAGTCTTTATCCCGGCGTGCAGTGGTGATGGCGGGTACTTCGTTCGCGCTCGCGATGTTCAGAGTGAGATGCCATCCTGCCTTTGCGCCAGTTCGAAGGCCGTTTTATTCTTTTAGCTTGCCCTCGAGGTGGCGCATTTCACGATGTCTCGCAAGCTATCGTCTGTTTACCTCTGTTTCTGCATGATCTTTCCCTGCGGTGCGCTGGGGCAAAACGCAGCTCCCCCTTCGCAACAACCGGCAGCTCCCGCCTCGTCACAGCAAGCACCCGCTGCTTCTCCGCAGTCAAACGCTGCGTCTGCTTTTTCGTCCCCGAAGCTGCAATCAAAGCTCGATGAGCTGTCCGCCTGGATGGGCGATTGGCGCTGCGAAGGCACCTTCGCCAAAGGTCGCGTCAAGATCACCAGCACCATCAGCTTCGCTCCAATCCTAAAAGGTCGCTGGATCGAAATGCGGCAGGACGATGTCAAGCCCGACCGCTTCCACGCGCTCGAGATGTGGGGCTTCGACGATAAACAGTCGCTATTCACGGCAACCATCTATGACAACTTCAACTCTGTGCCCAGACAATTCACCGCCGACGGCCTGCACGATGGCAGGCTCACGCTCAGTCGCAGCGTGACGGGCGAATCTCCTCTGCACGACGAGCAATTCGTCTTCGAGTACAACCATGACAAGATAACCGTTACCTATCAGGGGATGGTTGGCAAAGAGAGCACCTGGCGGGTCGGCGACGTGCTGAATTGCACACGGCAGTGAATCTAGCTTGTGTCTCGAACCTCACGCACACAATTAGTGCAAGCCGTTTCTGATCACTGGACACTAACCACTGGCCACTCGCTTCATGTAACGTAATACTCTATGGGCCGCATCCACGTTCTCTCGGAAAACGTAGCCAACAAGATCGCCGCCGGCGAAGTGGTCGAGCGTCCTGCGTCGGTCGTGAAGGAGCTGCTTGAGAACTCGTTGGATGCGGGCGCGCGGCGGATTCGTGTAACCATCGAGGCGGGCGGCAAGAAACTCATTCAGGTAACCGATGACGGCTGCGGCATGGTACGTGACGATGCCATGCTGGCCTTCGAGCGTCACGCGACATCCAAAATCCGCAATGCCGATGACCTGTTGACGATCGCGACTTTGGGCTTTCGCGGCGAGGCGCTGCCCTCGATTGCATCCGTCAGCCGCCTGAGGCTTGAGACCCGCGCGGCGGAAGATTCGGCAGGAACGACCATTGAGATCGCCGGCGGCAAGATTCTTACCGTCGAAGAAGCCGGACTTCCACTGGGAACTTCGGTCACGGTTCGCGATCTGTTCTTCAACATTCCCGCGCGGCGCAAATTTCTGAAGGCCGAATCAACCGAGCTCTCGCACATTGCCTCGCTGGTGACGCACTACGCGCTGGCTCATCCTGAAATGCATTGGGAGCTGCATTCGGCGACCAATGCCATGCTGATTGCTCCGCCGGTTGCGGATCATTCGCAGCGCATTTACCAGGTTTTCGGCAAGGAGATACTCGATCAATTGGTCGCCGTGAGCGCGCTGCTGCCGTTGGAGCGTACCGGGTTGCCGCGGCCTCCGCCGTGGCGACGCAGCGAAGTGGAAGAACCGGAAGAGCCGGTAAAGGGCGAACTCAAGCTGCACGGCTTCGTCTCGCGGCCGGAGATTCAGAAGCTTAATCGCAACTCCATATTTATATTTGTGAACGGTCGGCTGATTCGCGATCGACTGATGCAGCACGCGCTCACCGAAGCTTATCGCAACATGATCCCGCCGACCGTCTATCCTGTCGTGTTGCTATTTCTGGAGATGCCGCCGACAGAAGTCGATGTGAACGTGCATCCTTCGAAGACCGAGGTGCGCTTCCGGCAATCGTCAATACTGCATGACTTCATTCGCGACTCGGCGCGCGCGGTGCTGATGAAGTCGCGACCGGTGCCGTCGTTCACCACCGAGATTCGTGCCAGTCCGACAGCATCGCCGTCACTCACATCTGGCACTGACTTTGCCGCGAACGAGCTACAGCCGGGGGTGGGGGTGACCGATGCCGGCGCGGCTTTCGCCTTGCGCTCACAAGAGTTGCCGCCGCTCACCGCGCCGCTTCAATTCGAGGGCAGCGGCTTCACCGTTGAAGCCAACGCTGCAATTCCCGTCGCGCGCTTCGGCCCGCAGACCTTTGCGGGACCCGCAGCCGCGCCAGCGCTGGCTGGAAGCGGAAACGGCTGCTCGCCGGAAGTGGCCGACGACGATCTTCCGGTCAGCCTCGAGTCGCTGGCGACGCTGAAGCCTGTCGGCCAGATTCGTGAATCGTTCATCCTAGCCGTCAATCCGCAGGGACTTTGGATCATCGATCAGCACGTCGCCCACGAGCGCATCCTCTTCGAGAAAATTTGCAAGCAGCGCCTTGCCGAGACGCCGGAGCGGCAACAGTTGCTCATGCCGCTGATTGTCGAGCTCACTCCGGGACAGATGGCGGTCTTCGCAGAAATATCCGAAGAGTTGAACCGGAACGGTTTCGAGGTCGAACCCTTTGGCTCGCGAACTATCGCGGTAAAAACGACGGCAGCGGGTGTCGCGGCAAGCGATGTCGAGCACTTGCTGCATGAAATTTTGGAGCAGTTCGAGCGCGAGGAGCAGTCGCTGAACCTCGATCGCATTCGCACCAACATTGCCGCCAGCATCGCCTGCCATGCGGCAATCAAAGTCAACATGCCGCTGGAGCAAAACAAAATGGAGTGGCTGCTGCGCGAACTGGCAAAGACTGATTGCCCGATGAGCTGTCCGCATGGCCGGCCCGTGGTGCTGCGATATTCTGTTAAAGATATTCAGAGGGCGTTCAAGAGAATCTAGCCGTCAGCCATCGAAGCAAATATTCTTGCTCGATCATTCTGAGCTTGTGACGTGACTCGTCAGAACGAAACCGCATTTGCTCAATACTGATTGCTGACTGCTGATTGCTGACTGCTTCTTTATGCACGACCAACAACTCCACGATCTCCGCCGTGACAAGTGGCACCTGAACGGACGCTCCGTCCGCACCCTGGATGACGCGCGCGAGTTCATCGATGCGGTCGGCTTCTGCTTGCTTTACCCCCAGCGCCCGACGGTGCTGGTGCCGACGTTCGTGGGAGCGTACCAAGGCAGCGACGATAAGCTTGCCACCGCTCAAATGGCTTTTGCCGATCCTGCAGCGCGCGAGGCCAAGGAACTCATGGTCCGACTGTTGCGCGAAAAATCCGCCTACGAGACCAACGTTTTTCCCGAAAACAACTTCATCGTTTCCGCCGCGGTCTTCCCTTATTTCTACGGACTCGTGGGCGATCGCAATCCACGGCAGGCACCGAAAGCGGGTGCGCGCTCCGAGTATTCGCCGCTGGCCGTCCACGCCTTTCAGCTCATTCAGAAAGAAGGCCCCATCCCCAAGCATCGCCTGCGCGAGCTGGTGCGTGGCGCCATTTCAGAAGCCGCGCTGGATCGCGCGCTGGAGGAGCTGTGGGCCAAGTTGCGCATCACGCGCGTCGACTATAAGCCGGAGGAAGGCGTTTTTTGGGACGAGTTGTTTCGCTGGTCTCCGGAAGCAGTGAAGCAAGGCACGCAAGTTTCAGTCGCAGAGTCACTCACCGCGTTGGTTTCGAAGTATCTTGATTGCGTAGTAGCCGCGCAGCAGGAAGAAGTGGAAAGTTTCTTTTCCAATATGATCGGCCGGGCGCGGGTGCGGGAAGCCATCCATGCGCTGCAAGCCGCGCGCGAGCTAAGCTTCGTGCATGTGGGCGGGCGCGTAATGCTACAAGTTTCGTCGCTAACGGCTCCGGAGGTTCGTGAGTTCAAGCCGAGGCCCAAATTCGAAGCGCTGCCACCGCGGCCCGGCATGCCTCTGGTGCAGCGACGGCGCCCTGGATCGAGCCGCGCAAGGCCGTCGCGTCCGGGCAGCTCTGGGACTCCATCGACTGCGGAGCCGAAATCTCCACAACGGGATAGCAGCAAGGAATGACCGCGCCGCGCAAGTTGATCATTGCCATCGATGGGCCGGCGGGATCGGGCAAGAGCACGATTGCGGCTCGCCTGGCGCGCAAGCTCGGCTACATCAATCTGGAAAGCGGCGCCATGTATCGCGCTCTGGCGCTGAAGGCAACGGAGTGGCAGGTACCGCTCGACGACGCCGAGGCACTGCGGCAGCTCGCCGAAAAATCCGTGATGCAGCTGGAGCCCCGCGGTGAAGGCAATCGCGTGCTGCTGGATGGAAGAGATGTTTCGCAGCGTATTCGCGAACCTGATGTAACCGCAGCAGCCTCGCGGGTGTCAATTCATCCCCTGGTGCGGCAGCTGATGGTATCCCGACAGCGCGAGTTCGGCGCCAATGGCGGGGTGGTGATGGAAGGCCGCGACATCGGAACCGCGGTTTTTCCCGACGCGGAAGTGAAAATATTTCTTGATGCCGATCAGAAGATTCGTGCCGAACGGCGTTTTCTGCAAAACGGATCGCAGTCCCCCGAGGAAGCGCAGCGCGTACAAGCGGAGATTGCCGCGCGCGATGAGCGCGACCGCACCAGGCCCACGTCACCTCTGGTTCCCGCACCCGATGCGGTAATCGTGGATACCACGCACAAGAGCATTGACGAGGTCGTTGCCGAGGTGGAGGCAATTGTGAACAAAGCGATCAGCGGATAGTGAATTCTTCTCAGGACCTCGAAGTCCTTCCCTTCGTCAGTGAGATGGATCACAATCCGGAACTCTTTTCCCCGCGATTTTCGCGGCGTCGCGCCCACCTGCGAGTGCTAGAATTTTACTGTTATGGCGTTCCCCACTGATCGTCCCCGCCGCCTGCGTCGCACGGAAGCGATGCGTGCTTTCGTTCGCGAAACTCGTCTCAGCCCGGAAGGATTTGTGTATCCGCTCTTCGTCTGTCCCGGCGAAGGCATCCGCAAGGAAGTTCGTTCCATGCCGGGGGTGTACAACCTGTCGATCGACGAAGCGGTGAAGGAGTGTGCCGAGGTGAAGTCGCTGGGCATTCCCAGCGTGATTCTCTTCGGACTGCCGGAATCCAAGGACGAAGTGGCCACAGGCGCTTGGGCGGATGACGGCATCGTGCAGAAGGCGGCGCGCGCCATCAAGCGCGAAGTTCCCGGCCTGTTGCTGATGGGCGACGTCTGTTTATGCGAATACATGTCGCATGGACATTGCGGGTTGGTCGACACCTCAGATCCGAACGCGAAGGCGCGGCAAGAGGCGCTGGAGTTCATTCGCGAGTTGGAATCGAAGGGCAAGAAAGTAGTCGTAACTTCTCAGGGCGCAAGGGCCTTCGCTGCCGCGATAGCCGCTTCTGGGGCGGAATCGCAAGGCGCTGCCATCGCCGCTGCATCGCAGGTCATGGCAGCCTCGGCAGAGGATTATGAGATCCTAAACGATCCCACGCTGGAACTGCTCGCGCGGACGGCAGTCTCACAGGCGAAAGCCGGCATGGACATTATTGCCCCTTCCGACATGATGGATGGAAGGGTCGCTGCGATTCGCACCGCGCTGGACGAGAACGGCTTCCAGAATATTCCAGTGCTTTCCTACGCCGCGAAGTTCGCCAGCGGATTCTACGGGCCGTTCCGCGAGGCTGCCGATTCGGCGCCGCACTTCGGCGACCGCCGCTCCTATCAGATGGATCCTGCCAACCTGCGCGAAGCGATGCGCGAGATCAAACTCGACCTTGATGAAGGCGCCGACATGATCATGGTGAAGCCGGCGATGCCGTATCTCGACGTGCTGCACGAAGCGCGCCTGCGCTTCGATGTGCCCATGGCCGCGTACCAGGTGAGCGGCGAATACGCCATGATCAAGGCAGCCGCTCTCAATGGATGGATCGATTACGAGCGTGTGATGATGGAATCGCTGCTATGCATCCAGCGCGCCGGCGCGTCGATCACGCTGACGTACTTCGCGAAGGAAGCGGCGAGATTGCTGGCGTAGGAGCAGTTCCGGGTCGAATTTTTCAATCGTGACATCCTGACCGAGCGGCCGCGCTTTGGGCCGCGAGCGGAGGGACTTGCTGTTCTCTGACAGCATTGGTGCATTGTGAACGAAGAGCAGATCCCTCGTTGGGCTGAAACCTCTTCGTGATGACAATTTCTTGATTCCTGCGGTGACGATTTTTCAATCGCAAATTACTTGATTCCTGGGATCACGATTTCTTAGTCGTGACATTTGTCAGTTCGCAGTACCTCCCACTAAGTCATTCAGGGGCGATGCGAGCGGCAAGATCTTCGCGAACGCCCTTATCCGTCGCCGGGCATCAGCTGCGCGCAGTATGCCTGTAAAATTAACCCGTCTGGAGGAAAACTTTGGGAACGAAGGTCCGCGGTCTGATCATTTCTTCTGTCCTTTTTATATTCGCAACGTTTGTGTGGCTGACACCGTCTATCGCGCAACAATCCACTTTCCGCAACGCGCCCGCATCAGCTGGGCAGACTAAGAATCCCTACGCAGGTGACGCGGCAGCAGCAGCCACCGGCAAGAAGCTTTACGCCCAGAACTGCGCGCAATGCCACGGCAACAACCGCCAAGGTATGGGACCCGCTCCTGCGCTGGACACGGCGTCAGTCCGCAACGCTAAAGCCGGCGAGCTGTTCTGGTTCATCACCACGGGCAAACTGAGCTCGGGTATGCCGTCATGGTCGCAGTTGCCAAAGCAGCAACGGTGGCAGATCGTCACCTTTCTGGAATCACGCCCGAGCGAAAAGTCGGCCGCGAAGTAATCTTGGGCGCGCGCCGCTCAGGAAACTGGCCGACCACTGCTGCAAGCCCGGGAAATCCGCTATAACAGAGGGGTGAGTGCAAGCAATCCATTTCTCGCGCCGCACACTGCGCTGATCACCGGCGCCTCCAGCGGCATCGGTCTGGAACTGGCCCACCTGTTCGCGCGCGATGGTTACCGGCTGGTGCTGGTGGCGCGCAATCGCGGCGCTCTACGCGAGCTGGGCGACGAGCTGCAGTCGCGCTACAGCATCCCAGTACGCATTTCGCCCAAGGACTTGGCGCATCCGGCTTCGCCCGGCGAACTCTATCAGGAATTACAGGAAGCGGGCCTGGTGCTGGACGTCCTGGTCAATAATGCGGGCTTTGGCGGCAGCGGCGCCTTCCTCAAAACCGACTGGAACGACGAAGCCGAAATGATTCAGGTAAACATCACCGCGCTGACCCACCTGACCAAACTGTTTCTACCGCAGATCCACGCGCGCGAGGGCAAGCTGCTCAATGTCGCCAGCGTTGCCGCATTTCTCCCCGGCCCGTTCATGGCGATCTACTACGCCAGCAAGGCGTACGTTCTGAGTTTCAGCGAAGCGATTGCGGAAGAACTGAGCGGCACCGGAGCAACCGTCACCTGTCTGTGTCCCGGCCCGGTGGCAACGAATTTCCAGAAGCGCGCCCACACCGACACCAGCACCATGATGCGGAGTCCATTGCTGATGGACGTGCGTGAAGTCGCGCGCGCCGGCTACGAGGGCATGAAGGCAGGCAAACGGCTGGTCATTCCGGGATGGAAGAATCGCGCCGCAGTCGAAATGTTGCGCCTCTCACCGCGCGGGACGACCGTCAAGATGGTCAGCAAGATGCACACTGGCAAGAAGAAGCAGTAGCCACGACCAGGCTTGAGCCACCGCATCCCCTGCTACAATTTTGGCGAAATCGGGCGGACTGTCGGCCCTCGCCCGTTCATTCGAAAGGCGCGAATGAGTGGCGTAGCCTGAACCCACCCTGGCCAAACCAGTGGAGAAAAGCAGATCCCTCGAGTCCGCTTCGCTCCGCTCGGTAGGACAGGGATGGGGCACCCGAGCAGCCTGTCCGAATTCATCGAACTACTGGCCCTTAGCACGCGTATAACTCATTAGCAGTGAGCGGGATTTGGGCCAGGAGTCATGCCCTGTGGGAGCGCTGATTGGACGACAACCAAGCCGTCAATGCCCTTGTCCGTCGCTGTGTGTCAGGCGACGCCGTGGCTTGGCAGGAAATCGTTCAGCAGTATCATCGGAGGATTTATAACATCTGCTATCGCTTTTCGGGATCGGCAGATGACGCGTCGGATTTGACCCAGGAAGTGTTTATCAAGATGTATCGCACGCTGAGCACATTCGACACCACACGAGCTTCGTTTATGACCTGGGTGACCACGGTCACGCGAAACCTGCTGGTGGACCACTTTCGCAAGGGCAAGTACGACCGGGTGACCGACTCGCTGGACGCGACGTCAGGCAACCAGGAGGATGGGCTGACGATTGCTGAGCAGTTGGAGGACCGTGCCGCCAGCCCGGAAGCGCGGGTGCGCAGCCAGGAGACGCAAAAGCTGGTCCATGAGGCTCTGCGACGGCTCTCGCCCGAGCTGCGGGAGGCGGTCATCTTGCGCGATTTGCAGGATATGGACTACAAGGATATTGCCAAAGTCCTCAACGTACCCGAGGGAACTGTGAAGAGTCGCATAAATCGGGGACGAACGGAACTAGCGCGGCTGTTACAACGTAATTACAGACAGGCGAACTGATGGCGGGGGAAAACCAATCCGGAATGCAGTGTGTTGAGGTGGAAGCTCTTCTGGCCGAAGCCCTGGACGGAACGCTGCACGGCGCAGAGCTGGCGGCCTTCGAAGCTCACCAGCAGAGTTGCGCTGCCTGTCGCGCCTCCGTCGAGGAAGCTCGGGCCGGTCTGCATTGGCTGAAGGCGCTGGACGAGGCCGATCCGCCGCGCAACCTGGTACACAACATCCTGGCGCAGACTATCGGCGCGTTGCCTTCGGAACATGCCGTGCCGGTGCCACGTGGCGAGGGATGGGTAGCCAAGGTGAAGGCGCGGCTGGCGCCGGTGTTCGCTCCGATGGCGACGCCGCGCTTCGCCATGTCATTCGGGATGGCGTTCTTCTCCATCACCATGCTGCTGGGAATTGCCGGCTTCCACTTCGCCGATGTTCGTCACTGGGACCTGAGCTCGAAGGGAATCCGCAGGACCTACTACGAAACCCAGGCTCGGGTGATGCGTTATTACGAGAACATGCGCCTGGTGTATGAGATCGAGTCGCGAGTGCGTGATTTGCGTCGCGCCGCCACTCCCGACCAGGACAATCAGCAGCCGCAACAACAGCAGGAGGCTCCGGCGACTAATCCGACTCCCAAGAATCCGTCGAAGACGGAAAATCGGCAACACAATGGCAATCAGCCGAAGTACAGCCACGAAGACGACGAGCCAGAGCTTGCCGCGTTTCCGGCGGTACGTCCGGCAGCAACCCCTCAGGCCCGGCGGCAGAGCTCCCAACAAAATATGACTTTCGTTGGGCGCCTAGACAGGAGAACCGCATGAACTGCGTCAATCATCCCGACGCTCCCGCGGTTGCATACTGCCGCACCTGTGGCAAGCCACTGTGCAGCGCGTGTACGCGAGACGTTCGTGGCGTCGTCTATTGCGAGGAATGTCTGGCCTCGCATCTGGCCGGCGCCATGCCACCCGGAGCAGCCGTTGTGCCTCCGGCCGGCGAACCTGTGCCCGGCAGTCCCAGTCCTACATTGGCTGCGATTCTGGGATGCATTCCCGGTGTCGGCGCCATGTATAACGGCGAATTCGCCAAGGGCTTCATCCATGTGCTGATCTTCGCCACCTTGATCTGGATGGCCGACCACGTGAGCGGCATCTTTGGCATAGCCATCGCGGCATTCGTGATTTACATGCCGATCGAAGCTTACAAAACCGCTCGTGCGAAAGAGATGGGACTTCCCGCGCCTGACCCGCTAGGCATCAACAGCTGGTTCGGCTCGGGATTGGGCTCCAGCAGTCCTGCTACCGGCGCGCCGGTTAGCGCTGCTTCATCAGCTACCAGTCCCGGCGTCGTGACGCCGATTGAGCCCATAGAGCCGGTCGAACCGATCAGTGAAGAACGGCATTCGCGAGTTCCGCTGGGAGCGTTCATCCTGATCGGCTTGGGTGTGTTGTTTTTGCTGGACGAACTTGGGGCGTTGCACTTCGACTGGATTTGGCGTTTTTGGCCGCTCATCCTGATTGCTATCGGTATCCGCATCCTGATGCAGCGTCAACGGAGAGGCTGGTGAGGAGGAGATCATGAGATACCGTTACAACAGTGCTTGCCCTTGCGCTCGATGTCGCGCTCATGGATTCCAGGGACCGGCCATCCTCATCACCATTGGCGTATTGTTTCTGCTCGACCAGATGGGTCACGCGCACTGGATGGACTTCAGCTTCACCTGGCCGGCGCTGCTGATTGTCATCGGTCTGATCAAGTTGTTGGAGCACAGCGCCTCGATGAATGGGCATGTTCCGCGCGAATACGGACCGGCTTGGCAAGGTCAACGCCCTGGAATGCCTCCGGCTTCCGGTCAGCCGATTCCTCCTGCCACTCCTGGATATTCGGGATATCCGCCGCAGCCGCAAGGTCCGGTGGCGACCGCGCCCCCGAATGCTCCGGCCGGCTTTATCACGCCCGGTCAGCCGCCGGCGCCGCCTGACGACAAAGGAGGTACGTCATGAGTAGCGTGAATCAGTATCCTCCGACGGCACCCCCGCCGGCGCCAATTCCGCCGCCGTATCGGCAACGCCGCTCGATTGCGGGACCGATCATTCTGATCCTCGTGGGCGGGCTGTTTCTGGCGCGGAACTTTGGTTTTCGCTTTCCCATCTGGCACTGGTTCGGACGCTGGTGGCCGCTGCTGCTGATCCTGTGGGGCGTCATCGTCCTGATCGAGAACATGACGGCGCCCAGCCGAGGCTATCGACCCCGACATCTTGGGGCCGGCGGTGTGCTTCTGCTCGTGCTTCTGGTCGCCCTGGGAGTGTCGGCACACTATAGCTCCGATGTCGACTGGAACGGCGTACGTGACCAGCTGCAGATGGACGACGATCTCGGTGGCATGTTCGGCACCGCCTTCACCTTCGACGACACCCTGGAGCAGGCATTTCCGGCACACGGCAGCCTGCGCGTGGTGTGCGATCACGGCGCTTTGAACATCACACCCGCGGACGACAATACGATTCGGGTGGTCGTTCATAAGAAGCTTTACGCGCAGAACCAGAACGACGCCAACAAATACAACCAGGGCAGCAAGCCGCAGATCACCGTTACCGGCGACTCGGTGCTGCTGAATGCCAACACCGATGGCGCGGGTGATCACGGCGTCGAATCGGACATGGATATTTCTGTCCCCAGCGGTGCGTCGCTGGACATCGCCAGCAAGCGTGGTGATGTCACCGTTAATAACCGCACAGCCGACGTCAAAATCTCTTTGCAGCACGGAGACGTTTCGCTGACCGAGATCGCCGCCCCGGTGAAGATCGACCTGGAGAAGGGCTCGATTCGCGCCTCGCAAATCGCGGGCGATGTCGATGTCACCGGGCATGTCGACAACGTCAACATCGATCAGGTTGCCGGCTCGGTGCGGCTGAATGGGGACTTCTACGAAGATATTCAACTCAGCAAGATCGCCAAGAGCGTGATCTTCAAGACTTCGCGCTCCGACATGGAGATCGCCTCGGTCCCGGGTGACATTGAAATTGCCAGCGATGAAGTGCGGGGCACCGATCTGATAGGGCCGACCCGCGTCGTGACCGGCTCCAAGGACATTCACCTGGAGGGTGTCTCCGGTGATCTGCAGGTGCAGTCCACCAACGGTGATGTAGAAGTAACCACGAGCGGCAAACAGCCGGGCAGGATGACCGTGACCACACAGCATGGCGATGTTGCACTGACCCTGGCAGCCAAGTCGCCGCCCGACAAGGTGCTCGTCTCCACTCAACATGGCGACGTTACCTTGAGCCTGCCGCCGACTGGCGGATTCCAGATCAATGCTGGGACGCGTAAGGGCGACATCAGCTCCGACTTTGACGCGATCAAGATCGGTCAGAGCAACGGCGCTTCAACCGCGACCGGCACGCTGGGCAGCGGCTTCAGCAAGCTGCAGGTCACGACGGATACTGGCGATATAAAGATCGGAAAGAGCTGAAGCAAATCGAAGAATCGATTTGCCATAGATGCCGTGATCGACGGTAGCCATACGAACTTCGGCCGCGCGCTTCACTTGAAGCTGCGCGGCCGGGAGAAGAACCGCGTAGAGAAGAAGTGTCCCGGAGCAGGAGGTGCCCTCCGGGACAGGAAATCTATGTCAGGAAGAATTCGCGCGTGATCTTCGTCCATTGCTCGTCGGGCAGGGTGCTGGCTAGGTCGTCGATGGCCACGCCGCCGTCCTGCGCCAGGGCTCCGAGTGCGTTGGGGACAACCCGCTGCAACCGCATCGAGGACTCCTCAGTCCACCAGCGAGCCATCGCACCACCGAGCAGGTTGCGAAAGTTCGTCTTCGCGTCGGGCGACTGAACCGTTACCATCCAACCGTCACCGTAGGGATCTTTCGTCGCCAGCGATGGATCGCTCAGCACAGCTTCGTTGATATCGGATACGCTGCCCTCGATCGGCGATACCATGTCGACCTTTACGCCATTGCGGATGATGCTCCACACCTTCTGTCCCTGGCGGATCCATTGACCGCGTTGCGGCAGAGCAACATGCTCGACTTTGCCCACCAGCTTGGAAGCGAAGTCATCAATGCCGATTCGCACCAGGTTCGGGCTTTCGCTTAATGCCCAAGTGTGTCCGGGGTGATAGCGCAGTTTATCCGGCACGGCGAAACCGCCAACCAGGTTGGGTTTCAACCCTGGCGCAGCTACGGCCTGCTTCCTCATTGCCGGTGCAACTTGCAGTGCGGGATGCTTCGCTTTCGCGTAGAAATAATCGATGGTAAGGAAGATGGCGAACATCATAAGAACCAGTAGAACTGTCATGGCGTGCCTCCTGTTGATGAACCTTGTGGCGCCCTACTTTCTTGCGCCTGGCACTTTTCTAAGAGCATTCGTCATGCCACAGCCGATGACGTGAAGCGACGATGCCATTTGCATCTGCAACTAACCGACGCTCAAAGAGTTGCACTGTCGTGTTGCAAATTTCATCAGAACAGAAGTTGCATTTTGCAATGGAGAAGATTGTTGCGTTCTACAACAGGATCTGGTGTGCGAGAGTAATGGAGTGGCGCACTTGCGGGGATGCAAGTTGCTAATCAACGACTTACGCGGTTTGTGCAGCACGGAATTCGAGCGTTGCAATTCGCATCGGCACTGATGCGCTTCGCTACACCAGCGGAGGGCTTCGACAGCTGTAACGGAACAAATATTTTTCGTGAACTGCACTGGGATAAGCTCCATAGGAGTGTCGACCGTGCCACCCAAGCGTACTCTGGGTCTGGTATCGTAAGTTGACCTGGACCGCCGTGACACTTTCGATCCGCACACTCTCGGGCACAACCGAAATCCAGTCGAAGGGCGTGATGAAGAACTTCATCCCCGTTAGCGCCGGACGATTCCCGCCCCGCAATCCGATTCATCCGCAGAGAAGTAGCGCCCCATCTGTTTCTCGTCCCATGGATACAACCAGATGTCGCTCCAACGATTGGGCTCGACCACAAACTGGATTAGTTTCTGGGACCCATCCGCGAATGACATCTTCAGTGTCAGAGCGGATGGCTTGCGTAATCTCCACCAGATGGGGTAGTCCAGCCGGATTCGCAGCTTGAGGAAGTCCGCCCCGGCCGCCGGCCAGTCGATCGGGCTCAGTTCCAACGAGGTACTGCGCCTGGTGATCCGCAACCATGGCATGGGATCTGCAGCCCTGAATTCGGTGAAAGTCAAACGCGTGTTGCGGCTGTCGTCGCGTGACAGTGCAACCACGCCAGGGACCGGAGCGCTTTCGGCGCGGTAGTTGCGCAGAAAATAAAACCAGACATCGGGACCGCGAGTGAAGCTTGGGACGCCATCGATGGGGACGCTGATGATGCCGTCAGGAAGGTACAGCGCAAAGCGGGGACTGGATTGTCGCAATCCAGCCAGATCCAAACCGGTCAAATACTGCCCATTCGCCAGGTAACTCTGCAATAAGCCGCCGGCCACCTGATGACGCGAAGCCAAACCAAACGCCGTCTCGTAAGGAAATACCGCGATCTGATCGCCGGGAGCGGCATGCAAATGGACAGAGGCTGAGACTCTGCTGAACAGCTGCGCGGCACCGGCAGAGAGGCACGCGTGATCGAACTCCTGCAGCCCTGGAGGACATGTCAGGATATCTTCTCTGGACTGTTTCACATGTGACTGAAGGTCCATAAACATCGGATAAGGATGAGCCAGAGCTACTGTGGCTACGATGGCGACCAGAGGCGGGACGATTGACAAGGCCGGGCCGGACTGCGGATCGTCCATAGCAATCGAGCCGCAGAGAAAGATCATGGGAAAGACGCTGAACAGCACATGTCCGTGATCGGAACGGACGAGGCCCGTCTGCATCATCACGAAGCGAGGCAGAAACCGGAAAGCAGAAACGCCGGCCGCCTTGTCCAGGGACCCGCGGATTTACGCCACCACCATAGCGTACCGAACACAGCAAGTCCTAAGCCCAGGGCTTCCAGGATGAGGCGCTTATCGGCTTTGCTCATGTGGGTCGGCTCGAACCAGCGGTAACCGCTCGCAATTGCCAGACTGGATCTCCAGAACCTGAAGTTCAGCGGCGACGCGATCACGGAATTGGTCAGGAACAAGAGCAGCACGAAAGCTACCGCCGCTAAGCTCAGGAACTTTAACAACCGCTGAGTACGGCCGGTCGCGATCATGGTTGCTGTGACACAAAGCAGCAAGGCAGCCGCGGAGTACAACCCGGTATCGGCTGATAGCAGGAACGCAGCCAGGCAAATGGCCGCGGCGGCGAGAGCGCCCACAAGCACGGCAAACCCAGGAGAGGCGACCGCATCGCTTAGGCGCAGAAAAATTGCGAACGCCAGCAGTACCACGGAGACCCGCACGTCGGGAGGCGACCAGAACACCACCGCCAGCGAGACCAACAGCGCCCGCCTCCACCCAGCCGCTGCGGGGAACAGCAAGCGTGCCGTCAGGAAGGTGGCGAGAATGACGAGGAAGAACGGTAAAGTGTACGAGGTGGCATAGATCGCTCCCGTCGAAATGCCGATCCACCGCGATGGCGCGCTCGACAGCCACTGACAGAACGGCCCGAACGTAAACGCCACGTCGCGGCCAAACCAGATCCCATTCACTGCTTTGTAGCTCGTGTCGAGTATCCAGGAGTCGTCCAGCAGGTTAAGCGTGGAAACGACCGTTAGCGATTGATGGCGAACCAGGACTGGCGGGATGGAGGCTACCAGCAGAATGATCAGGACCAGCCATTCCGTCGATTGCGTCGCCCCGAATGCCACGCGGAGGAGTGTCCGTCTGTTCATGCCGGCTTGGGATCGACTGGGATATGCGATCGGAAGCACAAGACTAACATCCTCATCAGGCATTAAGCTATGCGCTAAACACGTCAGACTTTACTGTTGCGTGAGCCATGCTCGGACATTCATAGCTTTGATGCACCGTGCTCGAAAGGATTTTTGAGAAGTCTGCTATCGCACGTTGACCTGAACCGCCTCGACACTTTCGGTCCGGACGCACTCGGGCGCGGAGATTCAGATTCGCGAATTGCCTTGCTATTACCTGAAGGCGTTTCCATAATCGAGACAATGGTCCGGAGGAATATAACTTCCACAGACGGGCGGACGGTGTTGCGGTCAACCGGGAGGTCGTTGCCGGTTGATGAGAAAGGTCTATGCCGATAGCGGAGTATGTCTCAAACCTCAGTAACTTCCGTCGCCGAGCCTTTCACAAACCTGCAGTACGATATCTCTTTCTGATCGCGTTATTTTTTTCCCTGCTGTATGTGCGGCGATCGATCCAATTGCTTCATCCGCAGGTCTGGGATGAAGATGGCACTCAGGTATTACCGGCATTACTCGATCATGGTCTTAAGTCCCTGTTTTACCCTGTCAACGGCTACTTAATCCTCGTACCAAAATTAATCTCCGCGATCTCACTCGCAGTCAGCGGAATCTACTATCCGCTGGTGAGCACCATTATCACCTGGGCTTTCATTGTGGGGGTTTGCGTTGCCATAGCCGTCTGTCCGATATGGCTTAAATGGGGAACATTGCTTGGCATGGCCACATTGCTCATCCCTACGGATCCAGAGGTGTTCGGGATTCCTCTCTATTCGTTCTGGTGGGCGAGCCTGCTGCTATTCCTGACCGTGCTATGGGATGAAAAGTCGACAGACCTGAAGCTGAGGGCGTGTTTTGTGCTTCTGGGTGGGCTATCCTCTCCGATAATCTTTCTGGTTGCGCCATTCTTGATCGCCAGGGCGATAATTTTTCGAACCAAACGACAAGAGAAGGTCATAGCGGCGCTCGCGCTATTCTGCTGTTTATGTCAGGGGATCGCGCTGTTTCATTCCGCCGGTAATTTATCTTCAGGAAACATCGATGCGCGCAGTTTGCGCTATGTTATGCCCAAGTTCCTCGGAGGATACCTGGCAGGTAATTTCAACCGCACATCGAACAATCTTGTCTGGTTCGCGACGGGATTTTTTGTGTCCTTCTTGCTCATGACGATTCCATTTCTCTCGAAGCGACCGCGATATCTGACTCTGCTTGGCTTGTGGGGCGGTGCCATTTACCTGATCGGAAGGCGAGTAGACCTGTCGCTCCTCCAGACACGGTTTGGCGCGCCTCGCTATTTTTTCCTTCCCTTTGTTCTAGTCTCCTGGTTTCTTATCTCGGTGCTAGCCGAGAGCGAACGACGCGACATCAAATGGCTCGCAAGCTTGCTACTCCTGATTTCTGTCCTTAACATGCTGCCGGTCAGGACGAGGCCGCAGACGGATTTTCATTGGAAAGAAGCGATATACCTTTGCAGCGGCTTCGTTGAGTATCCGATTCCGATTTCATTCGATGGCCGGACCTCGTGGGTCCTTAAGGTGAACCGACAGCGGTGTGCTGCGCTTCAACATGCCGGATTGATAAATATCGGCTCACACCTTCCCTGAGGCTTCTCAGTATGTCGCGATTCGCAGCGTTAGCCACGACGGGTTATTGCACGGCTGTGCCCTTCACAACAATGCCAATCTTTTCGCCTGCGCCGGCAGAGGAGATAACGGCGGTAAATACGAGGTCGCCGCGTTCGTCGTTGGCAACAGATCCGGACGTGCCTGCGCTCTCCAATGCAATTACTGCCGGGTGACTCGTGCCGGTGCTCCTGGCGCTCAGCGCAATCAGCTTCTGGTAAGGATAGCTCTGCTCGGGATGCGAATCCGCGCTCGCCGGAATGGCCAGCAGGAAGTCGGGATTGGGAGCTACGCCCATGTGATTCCCATCCTGTGGCAAGGTTTGATACCGGAGGGTGTAAAGGCCGGCGGCAATGCTCTGCCCGCGATAGTCCGTCATGGCTTGCGGCAGCTTAATCACACCGACAAATTCGCCGTCGGATAGTTCGGGATAGAGCGCGCCGGCTGATTCTTTCTTTTCGATCTTTAACTGATTGGCAAACCAGAACTCAGCAGTCCAGCCATTGTCGAGGGTGACGCGATAACCCTGATCTTCGACCGATTGGCGCAGCGCGTCGGACACGGCTGGCAATGGACCGGTGCGTTCCACCTTCGGAGCGGCAGCAAACGAATAACAACCTAGTACCGCAATAAAGGCAAGCAGCGTAAACCCATTTCGAAAACGAGTGGCGTTCACTTCACTATTATGCTGTGCCTGTCGAAGAAAGTCAGCGGCGCTCTCGCAAGAGATAGAAGTTGTCGACGTTGTAAGTGTCTGCGGCTAGTCATATCGCAGCGCCACCAGCGGATTCACCTTGGTCGCAGCGCGAGCGGGAATCCAGCTGGCAAGAAGCGCGACTCCGGCGAGCAGCAGTACAACCGCCGCGAGGCTCAGCGGATCGGCCGGGCCAACGCCAAACAGCAGGGTCGCCATGGCACGCCCCACGATCAACGAAGCCAACAATCCCACGCCCGCTCCAATCGCAACCAGGCGCGTCCCGGTGCCGGTGATGAGTTTCAGCACATCGCCGCGCGTCGCACCCAGAGCCATACGCACGCCGATCTCCTGTGTACGTTGCGTGACCATGAAGGAGAGCAAACCATAAATGCCGATCGCCGCCAGCAGCACGCCGACCAGCGCAAACAGTCCCAGCAGCGCAGTCTCGAAGCGAGGACGGCCAGCCAATTCGCTCACCCGCTGATCCATGGTCTGAATGTCGACCGGCAGAGTGGGATCGAGATCCGCAATCTCCGAACGGAGCCAGCCTGCCATAACCGAAGGCGGCATCGAGGTGCGGACGATCACGGCGGAATCGCGGCTCCAATCTTCGGCGCGATTACGGCGCAGCCGGTAATACTCAGGCTCGTCCTTGCCGGTGAGGCCGTCATTTTTGACGTTTTCTGCGATGCCAACGACCGTGTACCACGGCCCATCCAACCCAGGTTGCAGATGCTGAGCTACGGCATTCTGGCCGGGGAACAAGCGGTCCGCGAGCAGCTTGCTGATGATGATGAAATGGTCGCTGGAATCTTCGTCCTGTTCGTGGAACGGACGTCCTTCAATGATGGGAATGGCGAGCGCGCGGAAATAGTCAGCCGTGACCCAGCGCCATGCCACCGTGCCCCCAGTACCTTCAGCGGAAAGCGGCCGTCCGGCCACACGAATCGCGGCGAGGATGTGATCGTGATGCCAGCCGCCGGGGGGAAGCGAATCGCTGATTGCCAGCACTTCGACACCAGGCAGACGCCGCAGCCGCGCCTCGAGCTGCCGCGCGAATGCCATCTGCTGCTCCGGCTTGGGATAACGTTGATACCCGAGCGAGATCGACGCGGCCAGCACACTGTTGGCATGCATTCCCAGCGGCTGATTGCGCAAATTCCAGAAGCTGCGCAGCAGCAGACTGGCGCTGGTCAGCAGGACAAGACTTACCGCGATCTGCACAATCACCAGCGACTGCCGCACGCGATTGTGGTGAATACCGGCCGAGGCGCGTCCGGCGAGTGCTTCTGCGCGCGGCCGCTGCAGCGCTGGCGCGATGCCGAAGAGAATGCCGCAGACGAGCGAGATCGCGACGGTTACGAAGGCGATGCGCCAGTCGAAGCGCGCGCGCTCCAGCAAAGGCATTCCTTCAGGCGCGATCGCCACGAAGCTGCGCAAGAGCGCCAGTGCAAGCAGGCTGCCGGCTATCGCGCCGCCCAGCGCCAGCATGAGGCTTTCGGTCAAGGCTTGCCTTAGCAGGCGCGCACGGCTGGCGCCTAAGGCGGAACGTACTGCCAACTCGCGTTCCCGCGCCGCCGCCCGGGCCAGCAGTAAACTGGCCACGTTCGCGCACGAGATGAGCAACACGGCGATCACCGCCGCCAGTAGCACCCATGCGGCTAACTTCGCGTCGTGCACTTGCCGGTCGCGCAGTGACCGCACACGCAGGTGAACCTCTTTGCGGAATTGCGGCGGCGCCGCGTTCAGCGCCTGCTGAAATTGAGGCTGCAATGCGGCGGCGGCTTGCGCGGCCGTCTCTCCCGGCTTCAGACGCGCAAAAGCGTACAGGACCGCTCCCGGCATGGCTTTGCGCTGTGCCGCCTCGTCGAGCCCTTGCGGACCAAGTATGTCAACGTGCTCCAAGGTGGGAAATTCAAAATCCCTCGGCAGCACGCCGATGACGCGCGTTGTCTGGCCATCGATGGAGATGGTCTTGCCGACAATGGTTGGATCGCGGCCGTAATGTGTCCGCCAGAGATCGTAGGAGATCAGCGCAACGTTGGGAGCATTCGGTCGATCCTCCTCGGCGGTGAAGTTGCGGCCCAGCATGGGACCGATGCCGAGCGTCGGCAGGAATGTGGACTCGACACCGGCACAACTCAGCCGCGCCGGATTGTGTTCGGTGAGGTCGCAGGGACCGGTTCCGACGGTGGAAGTCAGCGCGGTGAAGGGCGTCTGATGATCGCGCCAATCGAAGTACCAGCTGCCCAACACGAACTCCTGCGGCTCAATCGGAGCGGTCAGCCCGACGGATACCAGGCGGTCCGAGTGAGCATACGGAAGACTACGAAAGAGAATGCGATCGACCAGCGTGAACACAGCCGTCGTGGTGCCGATTCCGATCGCCAATGTGAGAATGCCGGTCAGGCTGAAGGTCGGGCTGCGTCGAAACCCCCGCAAGCCGTATCGCATATCGTGCAGTAGGATTTCCAGGAACGACAGCGGGCGCTGGTCGTGGCAGGCTTCGCGCGCGCTTTCCAAACAGCCGATGGTAAGGATCGCCTGCTGCCGCGCTTCTTCCGGCGACATGCCAGCGGCGAGGTTCGTTTCAACCTGCTTTTCGATGTGAAAGCGCAACTCCTCGTCCACTTCCTCGCGCGTGTGTCCTGGAACCAGCGATCGAAGGGCATTCAGAAAACGCTTCAACATCGGACCTCCAGCAGGAAATTCAGAAACGGCGTTGCACTGGCGCTCAGAGTTTCGCCAGCACCAGTGCGATGGCGCCGGAGATGCGTTCCCAATTTGCCAGCTCGGCTTCCAATTGCTTCTTACCGCTGCGTGTGAGCGAATAGAAGCGGGCGCGTCGGTTGCTGTCCGAGGCAGCCCATTCGGAGCTGATCCAGCCCTTCGCCTCCAACCGGTGCAGCGCGGGATAAAGCGAGCCTTGCCCGACTTGGAGCACATCCTTTGAGACTTGCTGGATGCGCTGCGCAATTCCCCAGCCGTGCATCGGCTCAAGAGCCAAAGTTTTCAGGATGAGCAGGTCGAGCGTTCCTTGCAGCAGTTCGGATGGTTGCGGGGGCAAAAGAGCTCTCCTGTCGACAATCGACAGTAGAGATATAACGCCTCTTCTTGTCGAATGTCAACAGGAACGGCAGGGATTGGAATTGGCCGCACTGCTACGATATTGCCGGGGAATCTTCATGACGGAAGTCGGCAGCTATTCTTGCGAACAGGTGGTTGCCATTGAGCAGGAGTCCCGGCATCATCTGGTCATCGCAAACCAGTTTGTGCGCGCATTTGCGGTCGAGGTTGCGCCACACGAGCGTACCCTCTGCCATCACCATCCCAATGATTACCTGCTCTACGTGGCCAGTGGGGCGGAGATCATCAGCGCGGCCCGTGGCGAGGAGCCGAAGCGACTGAACTATGCCGACGGCGAGTGCGAGCTGTCCGCTGCGGGTCTGATTCATGTGGTCGAGAACCTGAGCGACAGGCCGTTCCGGAATATCGTGGTGGAGTTGCTGGCTGGCGTGAGCGGGCTCAAGCGCGGCGTGGCGCCCCATGCAGCCGATTCGCAAACCAGCAGCCGCAAGGGAATGGTGATGCAGATCTTCGAAGACCACCGGGCTGCGATATTTCGTATCGAGATGGACCCCGGCGCAGAAGTCGTAATCTCGGGATCGGCGGTGGTGGCAACGCCCTATGGCAACAAATTAAATTCGGACGCGATTGGCGATATTGAGATTCACTCGAATTCCATCTGTGACCTGGCATGGGTTCCACCAGAAGGTGAAGCGGTCTTGCGAGGTCAGACCCGTGCTGAGAGCGCGGTAGTCTTTCAGATCGGGCGTACTGACGAGTCAAGTAGAGTGAGGATGTTCTTGCCGCAACGCTGTTCGCGTTAGCATGGAAACAGGGTTGTTCCCAATGTTTACTTCCCGGCCGATCGGATTTGTTAGCAGCCCGTATCACGATACGAGCGAGATCCCCAAAGGTCTGGGCGCGCAACATGCGGCCGAGGGTGTGCTCAGTATCCTGCCGGAGTATGCGGCCGGGCTCACGGACATTGAAGGCTTCTCGCACCTCTTTGTCCTCTGGGAGTTCGATCGTGCTGGCGACTTCGAGTTGACCGGCGCGCCGCCTTGCGACAACCGGGAACACGGCGTGTTCGCGACCCGATCTCCGCGTCGTCCCAACCCCATCGGTCTTACTACAGTCGAGCTACTTCGCCGCGAAGGCGCTGAACTCCATGTCCGCGGCGTCGACATGCTGGACGGGACTCCCATCCTCGATATCAAACCTTACCTGTCCAGCCTGCCGGCGGAGAAGCTGCGTCGAGGATGGCTGGCAGAAGCAGAGGCCCGAGAGCAGCGCAGATCGCCGCGATAATGAGTCAATTCTCGATCAGCAAACCTGCCTCGTCGTCATCGCCGCTTGCGCAAGCGAACGCCACGGTCACGCAATTTGCAGCTGCGAGCGCATCTTTTCGGCCAGCTCGCGCACCGAACGGATATTCTGCGCGACTTCGGCGGAGATCGACTTCTGGCGCAGCGCCAGCTCCGAGTTCAGCAGGATACCGGTGAGCTGGCTGCTCAATTGATTGCGCAGCAGCCGCTCGGCAGTGCGCGTTGCCATCAGTTTCTCCTGCTCGGTTCGGCGGAGGGCAACTTGCGCCTCGCGTACCACTCTTTCCGTGCTATGCAGCGCCAGATTAACGTACAGCGGAATGGCCATGCCGCAACGGTTCAGCAATGTGTCGAGGGCGCGAAAATCCGACTCCAGCAGCGACTGGTCAATCGCTAATCCCTCATATTCCGCGGCCTGCATTTTGCTCACTGCCTGCGGCACCGAGCTGGCCACATGGGTTTTGTGACCGGTTCCCTGCTCCAGCGCCGCAGCACATTCCTTGGCCCGAGATGATGTCGTCACCAGCAGAATCATAATTTTCCTTTCCCGCACGCCCGGGCATACTTCTGCCGCCCGACTTGCATGGCATGCTTGTCAGTCGAACTGCTTTTGCCCAGTCCCTTCTGGCCGGTTTACGCGCCGCTCTTAGCTTTCAGGAAAACTCCTTTGTTTTCCCGTGGAACGGCGCGTACCCGACGTACCTCAAAGAACTAAGCTGTACTCTTTCAGTTTGCGGTACAGAGTGGTTTTGCCGATGCCCAGGCGTCGTGCAGCTTCCAGCTTATCGCCATCGAGCACCTGAATCGCATGCAGGATGGCCTGCTTTTCCAACGCTTCCAGCGGGGTGATCGCGGGAGAGTCCGCCGCAGCTTCCACTGTAGCCGCCAGCGCCTGCGAGTCACGAATCTGCGTGGGCAGATCGGTAACGTGAATAGTGGGCAAAGAGCACGTCGTACAGGCGCGCTCCACCGAATTCTCCAGCTCGCGAACATTGCCGGGCCAATCGTAGTTCAGCATTACGCGCAAGGCATCGTCCCCGATAGCGTGCTGGATTTCGCTGGATTTATTGATCCGCTCCAGGAAGTCGCCCAGGAGCAGCGGAATGTCCTGCTTGCGCTCGCGCAAAGGCGGTATCCGCAAGGTAAGTACGTTCAGACGGAAGTAAAGATCGCGACGGAAGGTGCCTTGGCTTACCGCGGCGTCCAGATCGCGGTTGGTGGCGGCCAGGATACGGACATTGATCGGCATCGGCCGCGTTCCGCCAACCGGACGGATCTCTTTCTCCTGAATCGCCCGCAGCAGCTTGGCTTGCAGGTCGACGGGCAATTCGCCAATCTCATCCAGGAAGATGGTGCCGCCTTCGGCGGTGGCCAGCAGGCCTTCTTTCGACCGCACCGCTCCGGTGAAGGCTCCGCGTACGTAACCGAAGAGCTCGCTTTCGATCAGCGTTGGTACCAGAGAACCGCAGTCCACAGGAATAAAGGGCTTGTCCTTGTAAGGGCCGGCATAATGAATCGAGCGCGCCACCAACTCCTTGCCGGTGCCGCTCTCACCCAGAATGAGCACGGGATGCGTACTATGCGCAGCCTTGGCAATGATGCGATAGAGCTTCTCCATCTCCGGCGAATGCCCAACCAATTGGCCGAATCCCTGCTTCGACCGCAACTGCTCGCGCAGCAGGCGATTCTCAGCGGTGAGCCGCAGGTGTGCCGTTACCCGCTCCAATTCCAGCCGCAGCTCGTCAAAGTTGAACGGCTTGGTGATGTAGTCATAAGCGCCCAGCTTCATCGCCTGGACTGCCGATTGCACCGTGGCGAAACCCGTCATCACGATGGTGACCGCTTCCGGCCGCCGCAACCTGATCTCACGCAGGATGTCCAGTCCGTTGCCGGCGGGCAAGCGCAGGTCGAGCAATACAACGTCAATGTTGATACTGTCCAGGATGCGATATGCCTGCTCGCGGCTTTCGGCTACCTGAGCACTGAAGCCCAGGGAACGGGCGACATCGCGACAGCACTCCCGCACCGATCGTTCGTCCTCTACAATCAATAGATTCAGCAAGTTGGTCTCAATCGTCTGCTCATTCACTGGAACTGCTTCGGCTGCAATCACGTGGCTCGTCCCTTCTGACCGCCGCTGGCGGTTTGCCCGTCCGGCTGCTAGAGCGCTCGTTACCATCATCCCTTTTTGGGAAAAAGCCGCTAGTGCGCGGGTCACAAATGCTTGTGAGGTGCCGCTCCTGTCGTGCCTGCCTGATCCTGAGACAGATCACCGGATCTGCCCGCAATGCCGGTTTTGGCCTTCTCGAGTGATACGCCAGCGGCGTTGCGCACTTCCGAGGAACCCAACCGGCGCATGAGCTGTTTCACTAACTCGCTGCCACGCTGTGTGTTGCGCTCTATCTCCCGGATGGGTCGCTTTAAATGACTGTAAGGCGGCAGCTTCCACTCCAGAACCTGGGCATTCATCAGCACCGCAGTGATCACATTGGAGAGCGTGTGCAATAACTCTTCGCAATCACTGCACTGCAGCCGTAAAGGGCGTGTCGCTTCAGTATCACGCCCTTTACGATCACCGCAGGAGGAGGAGATCGCGTCCAGCTGTCTATCAGCTTCGCCTGATACAAACTCGGTTTCTGTCGCTGGAGTACTTCCGTACTGCGGGCCGCGGAAGTATAGGATTCCATGTTCAGAGTCACCGTCTTGAATGCCGCTGAACGATGGCGAATGGCTCGTTTTCAACTCGTGCGGTTCCGGTTGTTTGTTGCTCTTGGCCTTCATGGCTTCGTACCAGCTTCTCAATCTTCAATTAAGCACGCCATCCACCAAACTCGCCCGGGACTTGGAACGTTTGTTCAGAGAGACTTGCGGGCGTCGGCCGATGCTACCGGCTTCGCCCCAGTTTCAAATTGAAACTGCTCGCCTGCCGCGTTCTTCGGAAGTTGCGGAGAAACAGGTGGGTTCGGCGAATTCCAATCCGGGAAAACTCGGTGGGGCAAATCGCTATATTGGGAATAAGCGCCGTTCGCTCGTTGCAGTGTGCGCCTTTTTTGCGGAGGAAAACAAAAGGGAGCCGAAGCTCCCCTAGGTGTCGAGCCAATCAATTGCAGCTATTGCCGGGTAGCAGTAGAGTCTGCGGCCCCGACATGAGCGGTATCGGAGGCAGCGGTATCGGTTGCTCCCGTCTGCAACAGCAAGCCGTTGTACGCAGAGGCAGCCAGCAGCCTTCCCTGATAATCCAGAGCGGAGCGGATCGAAACCCCCGTGTCCGGGGTTTGTTGCCACGTCTGCCCGCCATCTTTGCTCTGGAAGACACCGTGAACATGGAGTGCCGTCGCCAGCAGACGCTGCGAAGCCGGGTCATAAGCGACCGCAAAGACATTGCGTGCCGGCAAGCCGCCGAGCGTATGGATCCACGTTTTACCGGCATCGGTTGAGTGCAGCGCGCCTTCCCGCGTCCCCAGCCATAGCGAACCGTCCGGCATCTCGCTCAGGCTGTAAAGTCCGGTGACATATTGCGGATAAGCAATGTCGCTCCACGTCTTGCCCTGGTCCTGGGAGAGGAAAACTCGCTTCGGAGTCAGCAGGCTGACGGCGCCGTTGCTGAAGCTGTTGACCGCGATGAAGTCAGTCTCGCCCTCGATCACGGTGCCGTACCACTTACGACCGTGATCAATGCTGACGAACAGGCCTTCGTTGGTCGCCGCGTACCAGGTCTCGCCCGCCACATCGAAGGCGCGTATGCGCGGCGTTTCGTCCGTCGGGATCGCGTGCTCCGCCGGCTTGTGAGCGGTCGTGGTTCTCGGCCGCGCCGTCGACTTACCTGATCGCGATGACTTGGTGGTCGTGGCTGGCTTCGCCTCCGGCTGCGGCAGAGGTCCGCGAATCATCTCCGCCGGCTGCCATTCGCCGCTCAACGATGTCAAATAGAAAACGCCGTGATTGGTTCCGGCAAAGATCACGCCGTCGGCCGCCTGCTGCAGGCTCAAGATATCGCGGTCGTTCAAGCCGCGATTGGATTGCCTCCAGGTCGCGCCGCTGTCGTCGGAGATAAAGAAGCCGCCCAGATCTTTGTCGTTGACCACGCCCACAAAGATGCGGTTGGGATCTTTGTTATCGACCACCACGCCGCCGATGATGCGATGCGCGAATCCGCGGTTTGAGGTCGTGTAGTGCGCAAAGCCGTCATTGCTGGCCAGCACGCCGCCGCGATCGGTCGCCACCAATACGCGATCCGGATTGTTGGGATCGACCAGCACGTCATTGACGATCACCGAGTCATCCGTGACCATCGTCCATTTGTCGCCGCCGTCCAGGGTCTTCCACAGCCCGCCGGTGGTGCCGGCGTAGACAATCGACGGCCGCACCGGATCCTGCTTCAGCACCCGGGTGCGCATCGCCCAGTGGGGCAATTGCAGAGAGAGGCGATGAAAGTATTCAGCCTTGTTCAGACTCTTGTACATTCCCGAGCAGGCGCTGGCGTAAACCACCGAAGCATCCTTGGGATCGACGATGATGCTGAACATGTCCGAATCATAGGCAATGCCTTTGCTGATGCTGTGCCAAGTCGCGCCACCGTCTTCGGTCTTCCACGGCAGATGCCAGGTACCGGCGTAAATGATGTTGGGATTCTGCGGATCGATCGCCAGCGACTCGATGTTCTTGATCTCGGCGTGATTTTCCGGCGAGATGCGTTGCCAGCTCTCTCCGCCGTTGTTGGAGCGGAAAACGCCATCCAGCGCTCCAACTACCAGAATATTTGGGTCGCTGGGAGCCATGGCCAGCGCGCGAACCGATTTACCGTGCACGCCCGACAGGCTGCGCCAGGTATGGCCGCCATCATCGGAGCGAAAGACGTCGCCTTCGTCGGCGTTATAAAGGCTCCATCCCGCCACATAGATGGTCGAGGAATGCTGCGGATTGAAGATGATGTGGTCGAGCACGTAATCGTCGCCGCCGCCAAAATGGACAAACAGGGACCACGAGGCGCCGCCATCCTGGGACACAAACATCTGTCCGGCGCTGGTGCCCAGCAGGATCCGGCTCGGGTTCGCCGGATCATAGGCGAGGCTGCGAACGTCACCGCCCTCCGGCCCGATCAGCCGCCAGTCGGACGCAAACGCGGTAACACTCAGGAGTACTACGAAGCACAAAACAACTTTCAGCCGAGAAAACATGGTGATGTACATATCCGTGTTGAAGAAGGAATTGAATTCTTAATCATAACCTGAGCACAGGAGTCGGGCGGCTAAGAAAAACACCGAGCACCCACCTTCTAAAGTGCCGGTGCTTGCAGTTACTAAATGGCTATGCGCGATTTCATCCTGCTACACAGGATGCTGTGAAGGCACCTTTCTGTTGCAAACCGCGGTGGCGTCTGCGACTCGCTGCGGTTTTCCTGATCTCTTTGACTGCTTGAACAGCAGTGTAACGCCTTGCTGTCCACGAACGATGGCGGAAAGACCTGGACCGATATCACTCTACGACAAATATGTGTGACGGCGGCAGGCAAGACGACTTGCACCAGGCAATGAGAGCTGTCGCACGCCTTCCCGGGGCGATACTCTAATTTCCGGTCTGGAAGAAGCTTTCGACAATCCTCAAATCCGCAGTTCGGCCGTAGCGCGGCAGGCTGTCGAGGAACACCCGCCCATACTGCTTCTTCAGAATGCGATTGTCGAGCAGGCACAACAAGCCGCGATCGTGCAGCGATCGAATCAGCCTGCCGAATCCCTGCTTCAACGAAATCACCGCGCCTGGGACCTGATATTCATAGAAGGCGTTGCCGCCGTCTTCGTCAATCGCTCTGACCCGGGCCGCAACCACGGGATCGTTCGGCACCGCAAAGGGCAGCTTGTCGATAATGACGCAGCTCAGTTGTTCGCCTTGCACATCCACGCCTTGCCAAAATGACGACGTCCCGAACAGCACTGCATTCGGGGTCAGCCGGAATTCTTCCAGCAGCGCGTTCTTGGGAGCATTGCCCTGCAGCAGCATGGGGAAGCCGATCTCGCCCAGCAAGCGTTCATAAAGCTGACGCATCAACGCATAGCTGGTGAAGAGACAAAACGCCCGTCCGCGGGTGATTTCCAGCAATTGCTTCACCCGTCGCGCAGCCGATTCCACAAACCGCGGATCGCGAGGATCGGGCAGATCTGGCGGCACGTAAAGCAGCGCCTGGCGCTCGTAGTCGAAGTGCGATGGCACGACCAGCTCGCGCGCGTGCTGAATGCCCAACCGATTGCGGATGTATTCAAATCCTCCGGTCACCGCGAGAGTCGCCGAAGTCAAGATCGCCGATTCCAGATGCTCAAACAAAGTGTTCCGCAAAATCTGCGACACGGTTATGGGCGTTGCTTGCAGAAATACATTGTGCTGCCCACCGCGCCGATCAGCGCGACGATCGACCCAGAAAACGGTATTGCGGTCCTGCGCTTCAAGAATGAATCCGAGCTGCACTTTCAGCTCGTCGACCCGACGCGCCATGGCGTGGACTTCGTCGGGCTTCTTGGGAATCGCTTGCAGCTCGGTGTAGAGATGGGTCAGCGCGTTCTGCAGGCCGAGATATTCGTCGCCATTCTCTTCCAGAAACTCGGCGCGACTTTCAAAGGCAAAGCGTCCTTCGCCCAGAGGTATGAGCGCGAAGAAAAGCTGCGAGTGCTCGCGCACCCGCGCCGATGCCTGCAACACATCGGCGAACGGCACATCGGCGCGGCGCAACGTGTTCTCCACGTCACGCAACAGATCGTCGACCTTCAGATTCGAGACGGTCACGCCGAAATAATCGGCCGCTACGTCTTCCAGTTCGTGCGCCTCGTCGAAAACCACCACGCCTGCATCCGGCAGCACACCGGCATCAGGCGCGCGATCGGCAGCTGTCTTGATCGCCAGATCGGCGCAGAACAGATGGTGATTGACGATGATGATGTCGCTCTCCGCCGCGCGCCGTCGCATCTCGGTGATGAAGCAGCGATCGAACTGCTGACAATCCGCGCCGATGCAGCGGTCGGTGCGCGCGTCGAGCTTGGGCCACAAGTGGCTCGCTTCCGGCAGATCGGCGAGCTCGGCGCGATCGCCGGTTTCGGTAGTCTTCTCCCAATCGCTGATGATGCGAAAATGGTTGATCTCGTCCAGCCCGTTCAACACCGGCTGCGAGGTCAGGTCGTAGAGCTTTTTGCGGCAGAGGTAATTACCGCGTCCTTTCATGTAGCAGACGCGCAGTTCGCCCAGATGCTCCTTGAGGAACGGAACGTCCTTGAAGAAGAGCTGCTCCTGCAGCGTTTTCGTTCCGGTCGAAATGATGACGCGCTTCCCGGAGCGAATGACTGGCAACAGATACGCCAGGGTTTTGCCGGTGCCGGTGCCCGCTTCGACGATCAGATGCCGCCGTTCCTGCAGCGCCTGCTCGACCGCCTCGGCCATCTGCAGTTGACCACGCCGAAACTCGTAGGCAGGATGGGTGCGCGCCAGCAATCCGCCGGGTCCGAAAAACTGGAAGAGCGACGGCAGACGCGCTGCGGTTGAGGCCGGACTGGTTGATGGAGTGGACACTGCAGTCGATGTTACTAGAGGTCATTGCATAAGTCCGTGAGCCGACCTGGGCATGAACCGGCCCGGCAATAAAGCCGACGCAAGCTCTGGACTAATCCACTCGAAAAAAATTTGCTGCAAGTCCAATCCTGAGAATATTTTGCGATGCATTCCCATCTAAGCTATTGATTCGATGTAGAGCTCTGGAATTAAGCCCTCTGTATGGAATAACTTGCAGTAAATCCAAGCGGCAGAGTATTTTACGCGCAAATGCTGCATTGCAGCATTGTGTTTTCAATATCTTACGTAAGTGTCGAGAGGGGCTCAAGCGGTAAAGCGAGCCGTTCCTGGTCCGCAGGCGCCTGTGGTGAGTACCAATACGGGACAATTCATAAGGGTTTTTGGCCGGCGGAAGATTGTTGTTGACTGAATGAGGATTCATTCAGTACGATGAGTCAATTAAATAAGGCGCGCGTCGTTGCCATCCTCACCCCACATCTTACGGCGCGCGCTGCTTGTATTTTGGGCCGTTATATTGCCGTTGTTGGATATAGGGGAAATGGTGTCGGATCTTCGCCAGCGCAATCACCGCAGCGTTCCTGCGTTCAATTCAAACAAAACCAGCATCAGTCTTATTGCCGCAATTGAGATGGTTGGGAAGAATTAATTCAGACCGAGTCATGATCTGAGCCGGAGTCATCAAGATCTCATGCTAAGACGGATTGAGAAAGTCGCCGTTCTGGGCGCGGGCACCATGGGCGCTCGCATCTCTGCGCACCTGGCCAATGCCGGTGTTGCTTCGTACCTGCTCGATATTGTTCCACCCGATGCTGATGGGCCGGCGCGCAACCGTATCGCTGCCGCTGGTCTGGAAGCTGCGGTGAAGTCCAAGCCCGCCGCGTTCTTCGAACCATCGCTGGCACGCTTAGTCACGATCGGCAACTTCGAAGACGATCTCCACAAGCTGGCCGATGTGGACTGGATCATCGAAGCCGTCGTAGAGGATCTGGAGATCAAACGTAGCCTCCTGCGCAAGATCGAGGCGATTCGCAAGCCGGGAACGATCATCACCACCAACACCAGCGGCCTGCCTGTTGCCAAAATCGTAGAAGGATTCCCTGACGAGTTTCGCCGCAACTGGTTTGGGACGCATTTTTTCAATCCGCCGCGCTACATGCGTCTGTTGGAGCTGATCCCCACTCCTGATGCGGATCCCGCTGCGATGGACACGATCGCGCATTTCTGCGATCTGCACATGGGCAAAGGCGTGGTCTACGCGAAAGACACGCCGAACTTCATCGCCAACCGTATTGGCACGTTTTCGTTACTGAACGTCATGCGCTTGATGCAGGAGATGGACCTGAGCATCGAGGAAGTGGACGCACTGACGGGAACCGCAGTGGGCTGGCCGAAGACCGCCAGCTTTCGCCTCTCGGATCTCGTCGGACTCGACGTGCTCGGTCACGTGGTGCGCAACGCCGCCAGCAACATCAGCGACGAGCGCGGCGATCTGAAGCTGCCTGATTTCTTTCTGCAAATGCTGGAGCGCAAGTGGCTGGGCGACAAAACCAAGGGCGGCTTCTATCGCAAGTCGAAGAAGCCCGATGGCAAGAGCGACATCATGGCGCTCGACTGGAAGACGATGGAGTACCGCCCGTCGCAGCGGCCGAAGTTTCCCTCACTCGAGATGGCGAAGACGGTCGACGATCTGCCGGAGCGGCTGCGCATGCTGCTGGCGCCATCGAAGGACAAGGCTAATGTGTTTCTCTGGTCTGCATTGTCGGATCTGTGGACCTATGCTGCGAATCGTATCGGCGAGATCGCCGACTCGGTGGTGGAAATCGATCGCGCTATGAAGCTTGGCTTCAACTGGGAAATGGGACCGTTCGAACTGTGGGACGCCGCCGGTGTTGCCAAGACCGTCAAGCGCATGCAGGTCGAAGGCAAGCCGGTATCGCCGAAGGTCGAAAAGCTGCTCGCCTCAGGCCACGAGAAGTGGTATGTCGACGATCCCAAGGCCGCCAGCGGACGAGCGTTCTTCGATGTGTGCAGCGGTCATTACCACCCCGAAAAAGTTCCGCAGGGAGTTTGGTCGGTAGCGGTCGCGAAGAAATCTGGCTTGGTGGTGAAGAAAAACGCCGGAGCATCGCTGATCGATATCGGCGACGGTGTCGGCTGCATCGAGTTCCACTCCAAGATGAACGCGCTGGGCGGCGACATCGTGCAGATGATCACGCAGACTCTGAAGCCCGGTGGAGCTGGCGATGACTTCGACGCCTTCGTCATCACCAATGACGCGGTGAACTTCTCCGTCGGCGCCAATATCATGATGCTGCTGATGGCAATCCAGGAAGAGGAGTGGGATGAGGTCGATCTCGCCATTCGCCAGTTCCAGGGCATGACGCAGGCCATCAAGTTTTCTTCCAAGCCGGTCGTGGTCGCGCCCTTCGGCATGACGCTGGGCGGTGGTTGCGAGATCACGTTACATGGAGCGGCCCGACAGCCGCATGCCGAGCTCTACTGCGGCTTGGTCGAGGTTGGCGTTGGTCTGCTGCCCGGCGGCGGAGGTTGCAAGGAGGTGACGCTGCGGGCGCTTGATAAGGCCTATCACATCCGCCCGGCCGGTCGCGGTGAGAGCGTCGAGTTGATGGAGGCGATGAAACAGGCCTTCGAGACGGTCGCGATGGCGAAAGTTTCGATGTCGGCATTCGAGGCGCGCAATCTCGGATTCCTTTCCTCCGGCGACGACATCACTATGAATCGGGAACGCGTGCTGACCGACGCGAAAGAGCGCGCGCTGGAGTTGGTGCATGAAGGCTATCGCGCGCCCGTGCCGCGCATCGACATTCCAGCGCCGGGCGAGAGTATTCTGGCGACGCTGAAGCTGGGCGTGCACATCATGCACGAAGGCGAGTTCATCACCGATCACGAAGTGAAGATCGGCAACAAAGTCGCGGAGGTGCTGTGCGGTGGCGCTGTGAATCCGGGGACGCTCGTGAGCGAACAGTATCTGCTCGATCTGGAGCGCGAAGCGTTCAAGTCGCTTTGCGGCGAAAAGAAAACGCAGGAGCGGATTCAGTACACGTTAAAGACAGGGAAGACGCTGAGAAACTGAATATGGCGGCGGCAGGTCCTACGCGGTCCGACGACGGGCGCTCCGCTGGAATGACAACTGGTTTTAGAGGTCACGATGGTGCACCTGAAGGTGCGCCCCTTCAAAACTAGTCGCTAGTTGCTAATTGCTAATTACTGGGGTTAAACATGCGTGATGTCGTAATCGTATCTGCCGTCCGGACACCGGTCGGTAAGGCTTACAAAGGAACACTGCGGGCGACTCGTCCCGACGATCTGGCCGCTGTGGCCATCAAGGGCGCGCTGGAGCGCGTCCCTGCCCTCGATCCCAAAGAGATCGAGGATGTGATCCTCGGCTGCGCCATGCCTGAAGCCGAGCAAGGCATGAACGTCGCCCGCATCGCTTCGCTGCGCGCCGGCTTGCCAGTCGAAATTTCGGCTATGACCATTAATCGCTTCTGCTCCTCGGGATTGCAATCGATTGCCATGGCGGCCGAGCGGATCATGGCGGGCGGCGCGGAGACTATCGTCGCTGGTGGTGTCGAATCGATGACAATGATTCCGATGGGCGGCCACAAAGTCTCGGCCAATCCCTGGCTGGTGTCGAACTATCCCGACGCGTATTTGTCGATGGGCCTTACCGCCGAACGCGTCGCCAAGCGCTTCGGTATCACCCGCCAGATGCATGACGAGTTCTCCGTCCGCAGCCATAAGAACGCTATCGCCGCCATCCAATCCGGCAAATTCGATGACGAACTCGTCCCTGTGCCGGTCAGCTTTACCACGCCGAATGGCAGCAAGCCGAGGCGCACTGATATCGTCTTCAAGATCGACGAAGGACCGCGCGCCGACACATCGCTGGAAGCCCTGCTCGCGCTCAAACCCGCATTTCACGCGAAGGGCACGATCACCGCGGGAAACTCTTCGCAGATGTCAGACGGCGCGGCCGCTGCCGTTGTCATGTCCGCCGATCGCGCGAAGGCATTGGGATTGAAGCCGCTGGTTCGCTATGTCGGCTTTGCGACCGCGGGATATCTGCCGGAAGAAATGGGCATCGGTCCGGTCTTTGCAATTCCGAAAGCGTTGAAAATGGCTGGACTGAAGCTCGCGGACATCGACGTGATCGAGTTGAATGAGGCGTTCGCGGCGCAGTCGCTGGCTGTGATTCAGGAAGGCAAGCTCGATCCTGAACGCATTAACGTCAACGGCGGCGCGATCGCGCTCGGGCATCCTTTGGGATGCACCGGAGCGAAGTTGACCGCGAGCATCATCCGCGAACTCCAGCGCCGCAATGGCCGCTACGGTATGGTGACGATGTGCGTTGGCGGCGGCATGGGCGCGGCAGGCATTTTCGAGAATTTGCAGTAAGGATTCACCACGGAAGCCCGGAATTTTGTACAGCTTTTCCCGAGCGCGGAATCTTGTATCAGGGCACGTCTTTAGACGTGCCGCAAGAAGGCCTCAGAGGTTGGGCTTTAGCCGCTGCACGGAGTCGGCGGCTCACAGGGGCTAAAGCCCTGAGCTTGCCCAACAATTTTCGGCACGACTAAAGTCATGCCCTGATACAAAGCCAGAGCTCTGAAAACAGTTCCAGAAGTTCCGTGTATTCCGTGTCTGCGTGGTGAAAAAGATTTGCAATAAGGAAGGATCTATGGCTACAACGACGGCAGCTCCCAGAACCAAGACCACGGGCGGAAGCTTTCTGCTCGAAGACCACCAACTTGACAACGTCTTCACTCCTGAAGACTTCAACGAAGATCAGCAGATGATCGCGAAGCTGGCAGACGAGTTCGCCACGAACGAAGTTTTGCCCGCGGTCGAGAAAATTGAGCACAAGGATTGGGAGGTCACTCGCGAACTGCTGAAAAAAGCCAGCGAGATGGGCTTGACCAATGCCGATGTGCCGGCGGAATACGGCGGCGCGGACATGGACAAAGTTTCGTCGGCCATCATCGCCGATCGCATGGCCAAGTGCGGCAGCTTTGTCGTCTCGATGGGCGGACACGCCGGGATCGGCACGCTGCCCATCGTCTTCTTCGGCACCGAGGAGCAGAAGAAGAAATATCTGCCGAAACTGGCATCGGCCGAAATGATCGGCGCCTATGCGCTGTCGGAGAGCACGAGTGGCTCCGACGCGCTGAACTCGCGCACGAAAGCCGTGCTCTCGCCAGACGGCAAGCACTACATTCTCAACGGCGAGAAGATGTGGATCACCAACGCGCACTTCGCCGACCTGTTCACGGTCTTCGCCAAAGTTGACGGCGAGAAGTTCACCGCGTTCCTGATCGAGAAAGATTTTCCCGGGTTCTCGGTCGGCAACGAAGAGAAGAAGATGGGCATTCGCGGATCGTCGACTGCGCCGCTCATTCTGAACGACTGCAAGGTGCCGGTGGAGAACGTGCTCGGCGAAGTCGGCAAGGGCCACATCATCGCCTTCAACATTCTCAACGTCGGTCGCTTCAAGCTGGGGGCGGGCTGTGTCGGCGGCGCGCGCACTTCGCTGCAGAACGCGATTGCCTATGCTAAGCAACGCAAGGCGTTCACCAAGAGCATCGCCGATTTCGGATTGATCCGCGAGAAGATTGCGCAGATGGCGATCGGCATCTACGCAGGCGAGTCGATGGTCTATCGCACGGTCGGCATGATGGACACGGCGCTGGCCGATATCAAGAATCCCGAGGCTATTCGCAAGGCCATCGAGGAGTATGCGGTCGAGTGCTCGATCCTGAAAGTTTGGGGTTCGGAGATGCTGGACCACGTTGTTGACGAGACGGTGCAGATCTACGGCGGCTACGGCTTCGTCGAGGAATATCCCGCCGAGCGCGCCTATCGTGACTCGCGCGTCAATCGCATTTTCGAAGGCACCAACGAAATCAATCGCCTCATCATCACCGGATGGCTGTTGAAGCGAGCCATGAGCGGACAACTCCCACTACTGCCGGCCATCAAGAAGGTCATGGACGAAGTTATGGCTGGCCCGTCGGGCGAGGAACTCGAAGGCACGCTGGCACCCGAGCGCAAGCTGGTGGAAAACGCGAAGAAGCTTGCGATGCTCGTCGCCGGCGCGGCTTCGCAGAAATACATGCAGAAGCTGGCCGATCAGCAGGAGGTAATGGGCGCAATTGCCGACATGGTGATCGAGGCTTTTGCCATGGATTCGGCTCTGCTGCGCGCACGCAAGTGTGTCGAGGCTCAGGGCGAGGAGAAATCAGCGCTCATCATCGCCATGACACAGGTTTATCTCGAAGGCGCATTTGCGCGGCTGGAAGCTGCGGCGAAGAAAGTTGTCGCTGCCGTGGCCGAAGGCGATATGCTGCGCACCCAGATGGCAATCGTCCGCAGGCTGGCGAAGCACGAGCCGGTGAACGTGATCGCGCTGCAGGAGAAGGTCGCCGCACGTGTGCTGGAGACCGGGAAGTATGTGACGGCATAATTTCTATGGTGGGGGTGGAGCACGCCTTGAGGCGTGCAGGACCAGGGATCTTTTTTGAGGTGCGCGTTAGCGCCTGAGGTTAGGCTCTGTTACCTCAGCGGCTAAGCCGATTCCTCCTCCAACTTTCTTTGCACCGCTGAAGCGGTGCTCCACCCATGCATCAAACCGAGCGTGCGAAAAACCTAGCACGCCCCTCGGTTTCAGAGGTAATATGCCATGAAATTCAAGTTCGATTGCATTTTCTACTACGTATCCGACATTGAGCGGAGCATCCGGTTCTACTCGGATGTGCTCGGCCTCAAGGTTCAGTCACAGGATTTCGTCGCCCGCTTCGATGCGGACGGTGTTCTATTCGAGCTTGTGCCCTCCACCGATAAGACGAAAGTTGGCAGCGGCGGGAACGCGCGCCTGTGCCTGCAGGTTGAAAGCCTCGACGCAACCCTGCGCGAACTGAAACAGAAGAATGTTCGTGTCGAGCAACCGAAGAGCGAGCACGGAGGAAGGCTGGGCTCGTTCTATGATCCCGACGGAAACGAAATCTGCTTGTGGGAGTACGCGAAGAGTTAATCAGTCAACGCGGCAAACCATCACCGCGTCGTTTTCGTAGGGGCATGCCAGTCCGGGCGCAGCCGGGCGCTGCAATACTACCCATGTCACGCCCCAATCCTGTCGCAGGCGGCGGAAATCCTGCGCCTGGAAGTTTTTCCAGCCCTGTTGCGCCTGCATCTGCTTGTACCAGTCCTGCGCTAACGCGGGGAACATAATTACCGCGCCGCTGTCATGATTACCAGCCAATGTGGTGCGACGGGAGATGGCGCGAAATCCGTGCTCATCTTCTCCCGGTAAATTCATGTAGTTGGGATCCAGGGCGAAGATAGCATCCGGCGGAGTATTGTTGCGGATCCACAGGAAAGCCTGTGCCCAGGGGTTCCGCGGCGCTCCGCCGGGCAGCTCCAGGTGTTCAGTCGAGGCAAACAGTTGCCGCTGCGCGATGAACATAATCACGCACAGCGGCGCGACCAACGCGATCCATCGCCAGAGGTGCGACTTCAGCAGAGATTGCGCCACCACACCGCCGAGCAAAATGAAGAGCATGATGAAAACCAGATGCAGGCAGCGCATCGGTTGCAGCAGTGCGAACGTCGCCAGTCGAGGAATGCATACCAACATGGCCGCGACGAAGAAGAAGGCTTCAAACACAATCAGCACGCGGGCAAGCACCTGGATTTTTGGCAGATTGTTTTCCCTGCCGTAGCGCGCCAGCCACAAAAACAGCAATGGCGGGCCTATGATGCCGGCCCACCCATACCATTGCCAGCGTGTAATCAGGAAATAGGAATAATTGCTTTGCAAAAGCTGCCGGTAGACAGGCGACGCCGGCAGAAACAGCACGGCCAGCGGGAGCAGCAGCATAGCCGCGACACTCGCGAGTTCGGCGTCAACTGCACGATCCACGGCACGCCGCTCTTCGAGATACAGCAACCCCAGCAAAGCAATTCCGAACAGCGCCATGATGGGATGGATGGCGACAATCACCAGCATGCCGATGAGAGCGCGCACAAATTTGCGCTGCATCCCCTCGGCCAGGAGCAGCATGATAGCCGCGCTCGAAATGTCGCGCGGATTCAGATACTGATCCATGATGTAGAGAGCGGTCCCGGCGACACCAAGGGTCAGCAGCGGTGCGATCAGCGCGATGCTGCCCCAGGCTGCGCGCTCGTCGCGAAAACAGATTTGGGATACTCGCCAGCAGCCGAGCAGAAAAAGGAAAATGCAGAGGAAATGCCAGAGAAACAGGGCGTAACGGAGCGGTATGTGTGTCAGACGAACGGACGCCGAAACGACATCGTCAAACAGCGTCATTTGCGCATGGGACTCGAAGAATTGGCCGTTGAACGGATAAATCGCCGGGTGCAGATCTTTGACAATGCCGGGAACATAGAATTCGCCATCTTCAACCGCAGGATGATAACCATGGACGAGCACAGCGCCTATGGTGATCAACAGTAGAAGAGCGACCTGCTTACCTCGCAATGAGCGGGCCTCCAGTTTTGGGGTCGAGTCGCCGCCGGCGCGGATTCCCAATCGTCATAAGATTCTTGCTTTGGCTTCCGGGTTCGACCTGTGTATACAGCGAAACAAGTTTTCTTTTTGCAGGACGGTCATTGCGGAACGCCACAATGCGCCACAAGATCATTCATGCCGCAAACATTCCACCGGATCAAGCCGGGCCGCGTTGTTGGCCGGCGTGATGCCGAAGGTGATGCCCACAGCACAGGAAACCGCCAGCGCAATGACAGCCGACAGCGCAGAAACCGGAACATGATGATCAGTAAAAACCTCTATCGCGATGGGAATGCTTATGCCAACAATGGTTCCCACCGAGCCTCCCAGCAATGCGATCAATACCGCCTCGAAGAGAAACTGCAGCAGAATCGCCCGCCGGGTTGCGCCCACCGCCTTGCGCACGCCGATCTCGTGGATGCGGGTATGCACCGTGGCCATCATGATGTTCATGATGCCGATGCCGGCGGCGATCAGCGTCACCGCCGCAAATAGAAGCAGCACCCCGGTAAAGACGTTCGCTGTCTTGTTGGCCAGCCGCAGCACGTCAGTGAGATTGCTGACGTTGTAGATCGATCCCGGGCGATGGCGGGCATTGATCACCGCCTGTATTTTGTCGGTAGCTTCCGGAATGCCGGCGGCATTGTCCATCGAAAAGTAGATCTGGTTTACGTAAGGCGTGCCGGTCATTGAACGCGCCACGGAATAGGGAATCAGGACGGTATCATCCTCGATCTCCGAACGGCCCAGCGTGTCTACGCTTTCGTGGAAGGTGCCGACGACCACGAACGGAACTTCCTGGATGTTGATGGTTTGTCCCAGCGCTAGATCGAGTGAGCCAAAGCGAGCGCGCGCCAGAGTGTCAGTGAGTAGTGCGACCTTATTGCTGGCCTGGGAATCGGTTTGATCGAAGAAGCGTCCCGTGCTGACGACGATTCGACGGACCTGCTGATACTGTGGATCGACGCCCAGCACCAGAATTTCCTGCTCTTTGCCGGCGCCGATCACCATGCGCTGATGCATGTTCAGGACCGGCGACGCTTCCTTGATGCCGGGCACTTGTTGCTCGACCGCAGTCATGTCGTTGACGGTGAGATAATCCGCAACCGTAACGTTGGTGCTGGCGCTCGAGATCCCGGAGTACTCCGCCCAAATGACATTGGTGCCGACATTCTCGATTTGCGCGAGCACATAACGCTTTCCGGTGAGCGCGACCGTAACGACCAGAATCAAAGCCGCCGTGCCTACGGCCATACCCAACGCGGTCATCGCCGCCCGTAATTTGTCGGCGCGCAGCGAATCCAGTCCCATGGACATGATCTCGCGAAAAACCAGAGTCTTCGACAGGTCAAATCGCGAAAGGCTGGGAGGCGGAGCGATGGCAGCTTGCGACATAAAACGTAGATTTACCGAAACCGATATTAGGAAACTCTCACCAGGTGTAGCGAACTCTCTCAGCGGCTAAAGCCGCTCATTTTCAGGGCATTTACGGACGGCCTGAAGGCCGTCCCCTTCACCAACACCCCTGTCCCTTCACCAGCTCGCCGGTCCTCTTCACCGATAAAGTAAGAGTTTCCAACCAACCCTACTGTTTACCATACACCCAGGGTTGCAAAATATTGGCTGCTTCTATGGTACCTTGTGCCGACCAGTGGTCGTCGCATGGCAGAAACAAGGGAGCATAGTTACCATGGCTGGCGGCATCCATTTCGGGCAATAAGTCTTTGATGCGAATTCCTTCCTGACGTCCCCAGGCTTCCATAACCGGCCCCAACCGATTCTCGCCCTGATGCAGACGCTTGAAATCGTTAGCCCGCGGAATCAGGAAGACGTCAACGGCGGCACCATGTGCGTCTGCCGTGTTTTTGATATCCAGCAGCGATTTCTTCAGACGCGCCAAGTCGGTCGGACTGTAATCGTTATAGCCGGAGTAGGCGCGGGGCCTCACGGAATACACACGCGAAGCCAGGATGTATTCAATGACGTGATAGGTCGCGAAATACGAGCGAAAGAACGCTTGCGCCCGCTTCAAAAATCCTTCCGGCGCGTTCGGTTGAAACGTTCCCATATACCCGACGGATAGGTCGTCCCGATAATAGGGAAAATAGCGGCCAGGATAGTGGTCCTCCATCCACGGCCCATCCATCTCATGGAAATCGTTGTCGGGCAGCACCCCCACCAGCACGCGATCGTGATCGAACTTCGAAGCCAGGCTCCGGTATAGCAAGTCATACTGCAGCGGACTAAAACCTCCGCCGGTGCCGAAGTTCAGATACTGTTCGCCGGTACGCTTCTCCAACACATTGGTTAAGCGTTGATTCATCGGGAGACCGAAGCCTTCGATGAAGGAGTCTCCCAGAACAACGGTGCGGGGATGCGTGGAATGCAGGCTGCGCTCGACATCGCGCGCGCCGTAGCTGTTAGTGGTGTATTGGAAGCTGAAACAGCCTTCCTGGTGAATGAAATGACCATCCGGCGGATGCCACATTCCGAACACTGGATTGTAGGTGCCCCAGAACTCGTAGCGGCTCATGTGATAGGTCGGGCGGGTGAGCGGCCACTTCTTCAGATGAACAAGGACAAGGCTTGCGAGCTCAATGGAAACGGCGAAGACGAGGAGATTCACCGCCAGCAGCTTCAATGCATAGACCGTCTTTTGGCGGAACGTTCGCCGTGGACTGGCATCGGCTGCGCTGGTTTGAGAGCTGGGCTTGTTATCCAGCATGACAAACATGAGTTCGAATCGGAGACTGCTCCACGAAGGTGCAGAACCTTCGTCTCATCTACTGATGACGACGACAGCCACTCCGATGCTCACCAGCCCGATGCCGATCCAGCGCTGCCAGGAAATCTGCTCGCCCAGAAAGAAAATACCGCCGACGGCACCCACCAGATAGCTCAAAGCGGTGACGGGAACTACAAAGCTGACGTCCTCGAACGAAAGCAGCAGGAGCAGCGAAAAGAATGCCGTCGCCATCATGGCTATGCCGATCCAAATCCACTTCACGCGCAGCGCTCGCCATAGAAGGCTGATGGCCGCCGATGGACGGAACCGCTCCAGCTCGCCGGTTTCCTTCATCGCGCGTCCCAGGCAGAGCTCGCCGCCGGTGCCGACAACGATGATCAAAAAAAATAGTATGTATTCCAGCATCAATCTGGGTTCTCCGTGGTACGAGGATGGGTACCGCGGATGAAAGAGACGCCAAAACAAATGATGGCGATGCCGGTCCAGTGTAAAGGAGAGACCTTTTCACCTAGTACGAAAACTCCCAGCACGGCGATAACAACATAACCAAGCGCGGCTGCCGGTTGCACGTAGCTGTAATCTGCCAATGACAGCGCCAGCATATACGCGACGATGAAGGTCATCAGGCAGGCGATGCCGATCCAGATCGTGAACGAACTAAAGACCCGCAGGAAAACGCTGAACAACTGCGATGGCGGCCAGTACTTTATGGCGCCGACGTTCTTCATGGCTTTGGCGATCAGAAGATTGCCTACGGGTCCGGCAACGATCATCACGGCAATCAGGATGTAGGTTTTCAGATGAAGACGAGTGTGCATGGTTCGAGCTATCAGCTGTCAGCCGTCAGCTGTTATTCAGCTTACATGATCGATCCTGCGCCGCGCCGCCGCATTGCGCGACGGCACTGTCCTATGTGCCTGGGGAATGCTTTGTTGTGTATTGCCGTTGCGAAGCAGGAGATTATCATTACCGGCGTAGCGGCGAATCTGCTTTTCTGCCGGACAGCCGCATCGCTGTGCTTCAGGCGTTCAACTGACGGCTGATAGCCGACGGCTGCTTGATCGCGTAAATCGAAATGAAAAAACCGTCATCTAACAGACAAACCGGGGTTAATCGCCGGGACTGCAAAAGTAGTATGCCGGGTCGCGGCAGGCACCCAAGTTTATCGGGCCATTGTGATAGTTTAGTTACAAAGGAGTTTTTCCGGTCCCCGGGCTAGACGAACGTGTGCGGAATAGTTGGTTTCACACATAAAAAGGGATTGCCGCGTCCGGAGAGGATTGGAGCGGCTACGGCGACGCTGGTCCATCGTGGACCGGACCAGCAGGGTACGTACGAGTCCGCCGTTTGCTCGCTGGGCGCCACGCGCCTGAAGATTCTGGATCTTGAATCCGGCGACCAACCCATTCGCTCCGACGATGGCGACACCACCATCGTCTTCAACGGCGAGATCTACAACCACCTCGAAATTCGCGCAGAACTGGAGAAATCCGGACACCAGTTCCACACTCATTGCGACACCGAAACCGTTCTTCACGCCTTTCTCGAATGGGATACTGCGTGCTTCCAGAAGCTGCGCGGCATGTTCGCAATTGCGCTCTGGAATAATTCCGAGAGACGGCTGGTTCTGGCTCGCGATCGCATCGGAATTAAGCCGCTGTATGTCGCACGGCACGGCGAGGACCTTTACTTCGGCTCGGAGCTGAAGGCGATCCTGATTCATCCTGAGATTGAACGCAACCTCAGCCTGCCGGCCCTGGATTGTTATCTCGCGCTCAACTACATTCCGGCGCCCTGGACGATGATCGAGGGAATCTCGAAGGTAATGCCGGGCACGTGGGTGGAGTGGCGCAACGGCAGCGTGCGCGCGGAGAATTACTGGACGCTGCCGGCGCCACAGCCTGCCTCTTACACGCTGGATTCAGCTTGCGAGGAACTTGATTCGCTGCTGCAGCAATCGGTGCAAGAGCACCTGATCTCCGATGTACCGCTCAGCGTCTGGCTCAGCGGCGGCCTTGATTCCTCGACCATCCTGCATTATGCCTCGCGTACTTCCTCGTCGAAGGTGAAGACTTTCTCCATTTCGTTCCATGGGCGCAGCTTCGATGAGAGCACCTACATCCAGAACATGGTTCAGGAGTACGGCACCGAACACGAAGAGCTGGACCTCAATCCCGAACAGGATCTGGAAGGCGCGATTCGTGAGTTCGCCTACTATTCCGACGAGCCCAGCGCCGATGCCGGCGCGCTGCCGCTTTGGTTTCTGGCGAAGCTTAGCCGCAAAAGTACCGAGGTTGCGCTGAGCGGCGAGGGCGCCGACGAACTTTTTGGCGGATATCTGACGTATCGCGCAAGCCGCATCGCCGCCAATCTGCGGCGTATGCCGGCAAGCGCACTGCGTTTCGGCCAATGGATAATGCAGGCGTGGCCGGTATCGGACGAAAAAATCGGCCTCGAATACAAGATCAACCGGCTGCTGGCCGGCAGCTTGATGTCGGCCGAGCGCGGCCACGTCTTCTGGAACGGAACATTTTCGGAATCTGAGAAACGACGCCTGGTGCCCGAGAGACTTCCTGGAGCGCTGCACAACATTCTGGGAGATCTTGGTTCTCAGCTGGGCAGGAACGGCAACGATCTGAATTCGTATCTGTTGTTCGATCAGAAGTACTACTTGCCGGATGATATTTTGGTGAAGTCGGACCGCATCAGCATGGCTCATTCGTTGGAAGTGCGGCCGCCCTTTCTCGACCACCGTATCGTCGAGTTTGCGAACCGGCTTCCGGCGTCGCTGAAAGTTGCCGGCTCGCGGCAAAAAGTGGTTCTCCAGCAGTTGATGAAAGACAAGCTGCCGCATTCGGTGCTGCACCGGCCCAAAGTAGGTTTCGATATTCCGGCGCACGAGTGGCTGCGCGGTCCGCTGCGCAGCCTGATGGTCGAGACTTTGAGCGACGGCGCCGCGGAATATCCGGAGATCTTCCATCCCGATGTGCTGCGGACCCATCTACACGATCATTTGGAAAGGCGCGTAAATATTGGCTATCACCTATGGGGATTGACGATTCTGTTGTTGTGGATGAAAAAGTGGAGCATTCGCCCGCCGAGGCCCGCCACAGCAACCCAGCTGGTCTCTTTAACCGGAGTTGGAGCTTATACCTAGTCCTGCTGCTGATTGCGGGATCAGTATACGTTAGCGGGATCATCTCTCCTCCTTCGTTGCAAGACGACGTCGACGCTGTGCAGGCGCAGATCGCGCGCAACATGCTCACCTCGGGCGACTGGGTCACGGCCCGGCTCAACGGAGTCCCCTATCTGGAAAAGCCGCCTCTGGTTTACTGGATGATGGCCCTGTCGTATAAGGTCTTCGGCGTCCATGACTGGGCGGCGCGCATTCCGATCGCATTGTTTTGCGTGGGATTATGCCTGCTGACCGCGGCATTCGGCATCTGGGCCTTCGGCAAAAGAGCCGGTTTCTATGCCGGGCTGGTGATGGCGACGTGTGTCGGCCTCTACCTGTTTACCCGCATTCTCATCCCTGACGTCATTCTGACTTTTACCATTGCGCTGGCGATGTGGGCACTGCTGCGCATCACCGACGAAGCCGAGAATCATCCGCGATTGTGGGCCTTCATTCTGGCTGCAAGTCTGGGAACCGGCCTGCTGCTCAAGAGCCTCATCGGAGTGTTGTTTCCCGTTGCTGCGGGCGCGATCTACCTTTTTCTGACGAAGCAGTTGTTTCAGGCGAGAACCTGGAAGCGACTGCATCCCGTCAGCGGCCTGCTGGTGATTTTGCTGATTGCCGCTCCCTGGCATGTGCTGGCGACGCTGCGCAATCCGCCATACTTTTCGCTATCGATGCATAGCGGCCCGGGCGAATATCACGGATTTCTCTGGTTCTTCTTCATCAATGAGCAGTTGCTGCGCTTCTTGAACCTGCGCTATCCGCGCGACTACAACACCGTGCCGCGCCTCTGGTTCTGGCTGTTCCATCTGATCTGGCTTTTCCCGTGGAGTGTTTATTTTCCGGCGGTCGCGAAGCTGTCCTTCAAGCCGATCGATCGCGCCGGACGGACGCGTCTGCTGGCTCTCTGCTGGGTTGGATTCGTGCTGGTGTTCTTTACCTTCTCCACAACCCAGGAGTACTATTCGATGCCGTGCTATCCGGCGCTGGCGTTATTGCTGGGGTCGGCCATGGCAACTGAAGGCGCATGGGTGCGGCGTGGCACAAAGATCTTCGCCGTAATTGCCTCCTGCGCGGCCGCGGGCGCTATTGCAATTCTGGTTCTAGTCCGCAACGTGGCCACGCCGCGGGACATCTTCACCGCTCTGACCGTGCATCCCTCTGCCTACACCTTGTCACTGGGACACATGGAAGACCTGACGCTGCAGTCGTTCGCCTATTTGCGGACGCCGCTGCTGCTGGCTGCTGTAGCCTTTGCGATTGGCGCAGTTGGAACTTTTCGCGGGGGAGCGAAGCGCGCGATCGTCTGTATCACGCTGATGATGTTGCTGTTCTTCCAAGCCGCGCGGCTGGCGCTGGTAAACTTTGATACCGATCTGTCGTCGCGGGTGCTGGCCGAAGCGATGATGAAATCGCCGCCGGGCAAGCTGATTGTCGATCGCCATTATTACGCATTTTCATCGGTTTTCTTCTACACGAATCGCAACGCGCTGTTGCTGAACGGCCGGGTGCTCAATCTCTCGTATGGTTCCTACGCGCCGGACGCGCCCAACGTTTTCATCAACGACCTGCAGTTTAAGGAACTTTGGTCGGCTCCCGGCAGATACTATCTGGTGGCGAATGATTTTGCATTGCCGCGTCTGGAGCGACTGGTCGGGCGGGATAAGCTGAACGTTATCGTCGATCGCGGCGGCAAGTTTCTGGCTACAAATTTGCCGCTTCCGAACTCGGCACCGGCGCCTGAAGTGAAAGATATGCGGCATTTTAAGGGCGTCAATCCATGGCAAATCGTACGCCCGAGTCAGCTACCGCTGGCATCATTTTGCGCCCCCGTAGCTCAGGCGGGACACGTACCTGCAAGTATTCTGAGTTCCATATATCCTGTAGTAGTGCAACAAACCCGGTATATTCTTTTAAGGAGGGAAATTTTGCATCAAATCAAGCTTCTAAGCCCCGGGATCTCCATTCTGCGTCGCAGTTGCGCGAGATGGGATGGGGTGGCAGCAACGTTCCAGGAGCCTCGCTACACTGTATGAGCCCTGAGGAGGATGCATGAGAATTGCAGTGCTGGGAGGAGATGGTTACTGCGGATGGGCAACCGCCTTGTATTTGTCCAAGAAGGGACACCAGGTCGCCGTTGTCGACAGCTTTGTCCGTCGCCAATGGGATTTGGATCTCGGCGTTGAGACCCTCACGCCTATTCGTTCTCTTCGCGACAGGCTGCAAGCCTGGAAGGACCTCACCGGCAATATCATTGACTTTTTCGTCGGCGACCTGACGGACTACGGTTTTCTGGCGGGCCATATCCGCGATTTCGAGCCCGACACGGTCATTCACTTCGCCGAACAGCGGTCGGCACCCTATTCCATGATCGACCGCGAACACGCTACTTTCACCCAGGTCAACAACCTGGTCGGCACGTTGAACCTGCTCTTCGCCTTACGCGAGTTCAAGTCCGACTGCCATCTGGTAAAGCTCGGCACGATGGGCGAATACGGCACGCCCAACATCGACATCGAAGAGGGATACATACGCATCGAGCACAACGGCCGCGCAGATTCGCTCCCGTTTCCCAAGCAGCCAGGCTCGTTCTATCACCTCTCCAAAGTCCACGACAGCCACAATATTCATTTCTGCTGCAAAGCCTGGGGACTTCGGGCCACCGACCTGAATCAAGGTGTTGTTTACGGCACCACGACGGATGAGACCGCGCTCGATGAGGCGCTGATTAACCGTTTCGACTACGACGAGATCTTCGGCACCGCACTGAATCGCTTCTGTATTGAAGCGGCGGCTGGACACCCGATCACGGTCTATGGCAAGGGCGGACAGACGCGTGGCTTTCTCGATATTCGCGATACCATTCGCTGCGTCGAGATCGCTTGTCTCAATCCTGCCGAGCCGGGCGAGTTCCGCGTCTTCAACCAGTTCACCGAGCAGTTTTCAGTACTAGAACTGGCGCAGATGGTGCAAGCCGCGGCTCACAAGCTGGGATTAAAGGCGACGATCGACCACCTGCCCGATCCGCGCGTTGAAGCCGAGACGCATTACTACAACGCGAAACACTCGAAGCTGATCGATCTGGGATTGCAGCCGCACCTGCTGTCGGATTCGCTGCTGGACTCTATGATCGGGATCGCGCTGAAGTACAGCCATCGCATCGATCAGTCAGTGTTTTTGCCGCATGTGAACTGGAGAAACGCGAGCAACAATCGCAATGGCAGTGGGCGACTGCGGACGCCCACCGTTCCGTCGTTGATTTCGTCGGAAGTATAGCGGGGCGGCGCGGCGCGGTAGGGAATGATCAGGTAGTGCGGCGCTCCAGCGCAGCGTGTACGGCTACGCTTTTTGATCTGTCATCCCGAGCGAAGCGAGGGATCTGCGGTTTGACCGCGGTGGCAAGACTCTCGTCGGCTGAAGCCGACTCGGACGAAACCAAACGGTCGTGACACGGACCTAAAGGTCCGCTCTACCAAATTCGTTTTCCATCCCTGGAGTTAATCTCTTACCCCATGATTGCCCACATTCTCGAAATCGTCGGAGCCTGGATTGTCAGCGTCATCTCGGCGGCGGGCTATCCCGGCGTCATGTTCCTGATGGCTATCGAGTCGGCCTGCATTCCTCTGCCATCAGAGATCATCATGCCGTTCTCCGGCTACCTGGTGTACACCGGCCGCTTTTCGCTGCTGGCGGTGGCCACCTGGGGCGCAATCGGCTGCAATCTGGGATCAGTGCTGGCCTACGAAATCGGCTACTTCGGCGGACGTCCGCTGGTCGAGCGTTATGGCCGCTACATCTTTCTCAGCCATCGTGAGCTCGCCATCGCCGATCGCTTCTTCGAGCGCCGTGGCGCCATCGCAGTGCTGATCGCACGCTTGCTGCCGGTGATCCGCACCTTCATCGCGCTGCCTGCCGGGATCGCGCGCATGAATCGAGTGAAGTTTCACATCTACACCTTTGTTGGTTCATGGCCGTGGTGTTTCGTGCTGGCCTATGTTGGCATGAGGCTGGGCAGGCAATGGGATACCGATCCTCGCCTGAAGATGTGGTTCCATCGCCTCGATGCGCTGATTCTTGCGGTGATTCTGCTGGGTGTGGCGTACTTCGTCTGGTCGCACATCTCGCATCGCGTGGGAGCTGAGCGCGCGGCGGAAGAAGCGGTGGATTGAGAGCCATCGAGCTAGCTCTTATATCGCCTTGTATCAGGGCACGGCTTCAGCCGTGCCGTAATCGCGCCAAATTAGGAATTGGGCTTTAGCCCCCGAGAGATGCTTGCAGGGGCTAAAGCCCTCACTTACACCACGCATTGTCGGCACGACGGAGGTCTGCCCAGACACGAACCGAAGTGATGTATAGATCTACAGTGGCAATATCGCGACCCGCCGTTTATTGCGGCCGCTTTTACTCGAAACTTGAAGCTTGAAACTTCCCGGCCCCGCGTCCCATCTCGCCATTCATCTTTTGATCACATCGTAGTAACCACCGCTCCCGCAAATCTGCGGCTCGCGGTAGAATGAAGCATCAACAGAGAAGCCGTTACATCTATTGGCTGTTCCAGCCGAAGCGGAATTGTTATGGATTATTTCAGGGTGCCCTCAGGCGGCTCGCGCACAACCGTGTGGAAACTGTTGCTGCTCGGCCTATGCGGAATGACGCTGGCTCTCGTTCTCAGCGCCTGCAGTCGCACCAGCGCCGACGCTGCGCCGCAGGGACCTCCTGCCATGCCGGTGAAGGTGCAAACGGTGAAGGACCAGCCCATTGGCGATGCTTCCGAATATGTTGCCACCATCAAGTCGCGTCACTCGGCCACCATCATGTCTGACGTGGAGGGATGGATCTTCGGTATCCATGTGCACTCCGGCCAGTTCGTTCACAAAGGCGACACGCTGATGGAGATCGATCCGCGCCGGCAGCAGGCGGCACTCTCCAATTACGATTCCCAGAAGCGTTCCAAAGAAGCGGCGCTGGCTTGGGCGAAATCCCAATATGAGCGCACCAAGGCGCTTGCCGCCAGCGGCGTGATGAGCCAGCAGGATCTGCAACAGGCGCAATCGAACTATGATGGCGCGCTGGCCGACGTGCGGGCGCTGGACGCGCAGATCGACCAATCGCAGGTTCAGTTGAAGTACTACAGCGTCTTTGCGCCCACGGATGGCATCGTCGGCGATGTGCCCGTGCATGTCGGCGATCGCGTGACCAATACGACGGTGCTGACCACGATCGACGAGCGCTCCGGCCTCGAGGTCTACATCCCCATCCCTTCCGAACACGCTCGCGATGTAAAGATCGGCACTCCGGTTGAGGTGGTCGATCAAGACGGAAAAGTACTGCTGCATACGAATGTGTATTTCGTATCGCCGCAAATCGATACCGGAACGCAATCGGTCCTGGTGAAGGCGCCGGCGGACCAGGCGGCTGACGTCTTGCGAGCGATGCAACTGGTGCGCGCGCGCATCGTGTGGAGCACGCACTCCGGGATCACCGTACCGGTGATTGCTGTTACACGCGTGAGCGGCCAGTTCTTTGCGTTCGTTACACAGCAGGATAACGGAAAGACCGTTGCACGCCAGGTGCCGGTGGAACTGGGCGACATCACGGGTAACGATTACGCCGTGCTGAGCGGATTGAAGCCCGGCGATCAGGTCGTAGTTTCCGGCGGCCAGAATCTCGCCGACGGCATGGCTGTACGAATCGAACAGTAGGCATTTTGCTCGATGCTAGAGCGCCGGGGATTACAGCACTTCGAAGAGAACTGGACCTTGCTTTGAAGGGGCGCGGCTTTAGCCGTGCCGCCAGATGCGCGAACGGATTGGCCATTAGGCCCCGAGGCCGACGTTCCGCAGCGGCTAAAGCCGGATTCTGAGTTGGCTTTGACGGCACGCTTGAAGGCGTGCCCTTCAAAACGGGGATACGGTGACGTCGAAGCCGCTCTAAAACTGCGCCCTTCAAAGGACACTATCGTTGTTTTCCGATTTCTTCATCCAGCGGCCGGTCTTCTCTACCGTCACCTCACTGTTCATCGTGATTGCGGGCGCGGTCTGCATTCCGTTTCTGCCGATCGCGCAATTTCCAGATCTGGCGCCCCCGCAAGTCTCAGTCAACGCGTTTTACATCGGGGCCAATGCAACCGCGGTTGAATCCTCGGTCACCACGATCCTCGAACAGTCCATCAACGGCGTGGAAGGCATGCGCTACATGACTTCCAGCAGCGGTAACGATGGCAGCAGCTCGATCAACATCACCTTCGAGCTGACGCGCCCGCTCGATCTCGCTGCCGTCGACGTGCAAAATCGCGTACAGGGGGTCATGGGCCGGCTGCCTGACGCGGTGAAGAATACCGGCGTTACCATCAACAAAGTTTCGACGTCGTTCGTCCTGGCCGCCGGCTTCTATAGCGATAACAACCGTTATAACGAAGAGTTCATCAGCAACTACATCGACATTTACGTCAAGGATGCGATCAAGCGCATTCCCGGCGTGGCGGACGCGCAGATCTTCGGCGAGCGCAAATACTCGATGCGGTTGTGGCTCGATCCTACGCGACTGGCGGCGCGTGGCCTCACCGCGTCCGATGTGGTCGACGCTTTACAGCAGCAGAACGTGCAGATCGCCTCCGGACAGGTTGGTTCGGAGCCCACCGCGACCAATCAGATGTACCAGATCAGCGTGCGCGCCATCGGCCGCCTCACCGAAGTGGAACAGTTCAACAACATCATCCTGAAGCCGGGGAGCAATGGCGCGCTGGTACGGCTGATCGATGTGGGCCACGCCGAACTGGGCGCCGAGGACTACAGCGGCAAACTGCGCTACAACGGCTATAACGGCATCGGTATCGGCGTCAGCCAATTGCCGACCGCGAATGCTCTGGATGTTGATCACGCGGTACGCGAAGAACTGGCGCGGCTGTCGAAACGATTTCCGCCGGGACTGCGCTACGCCGTTGCCTTCGACACCACTACCTTCGTCGGCGACTCGATACGCGAAGTGCTGAAGACGCTGGTGGAAGCCGTCATCTTCGTCATGCTGGTCATGTTGCTCTTCCTGCAGAGCTGGCGCAGCACACTCATTCCGGCGGTCGCGATTCCGGTTTCTCTGGTCGGTGCGTTCGCTTTCATCAAGCTGCTCGATTTCTCCATCAATACGCTGACTTTGTTCGGCATCGTGCTGGCGACCGGACTGGTCGTCGACGATGCCATCGTGGTGATCGAGAACATTCAGCGCCACATGGGCGAGGAGCACAGCGACTCACATGCCGCTGCGTCCAAGGCCATGGGCGAAGTTACCGGCGCGGTGGTCGCGACTTCTCTGGTGCTGGTCGCGGTGTTCGTGCCGGTCGCATTCTTTCCCGGAACGACTGGCCTGCTCTACAAGCAGTTCTCCTTGACGATTGCGTTCTCCATCGCGATCTCGGCGTTCAACTCGCTGACCTTCACGCCTTCGCTCTCGGCGCTCCTGCTCAAGCCGGAGACGGGCAAGAAGAACATCTTCTTCCGCGGCGTAGAACACGTAATCCACCGCACCACCGCGTACTACGTTTACAGCGCGAAAAAAGCGCTGAACTTCCGCTATCTCATCCTGGTGATCTTCTTTCTGGGACTGGCCGCGACTTATGTGGTCTACAAGACGGTGCCAACCGGCTTCGTTCCCGACGAAGATCAAGGCTGGTTCATGATCACCGTGCAAGCGCCGCAAGGAGCTTCGGTGGAGTATACGTCGCAGGCGATGCGGCAAGTCGAGGCGGTGGTCGCGCAGGAGAAAGACATTACCGGCGCCTTCACCGTCGTCGGATTCAGCTTTACCGGCAGCGGCGCGAACAAAGGCATGATCTTCCTTAATCTGGCGAATGCCGACAAGCGCAAGGGCGCACAAGATTCGGCCGCTGCGATTGTCAATCGGCTGCGCGGGCCGCTGAGTCAGTTGACCGAAGTGCAGGCGTTTCCGTTCCTTCCGCCGGCGATTTCAGGCATCAGCAGCTTCGGCGGCTTCACCTTTCAGGTGCAGGACGAAGGCGGCAACTCGGTTGAAGAGCTCTACAAGGTCACGCAGAACCTGGTGCGGGAGGGCAATTCGCGCAAGGATCTCAGCGGCTTGTTCAGCGCCTTCACCGCCAACGATCCGCAGTTCGTGGTGAATATCGACCGTGCCAAGGCGCGCAGCCTGCAAGTTCCCATTCAGCAGATCACCGATGCGCTGCAGGTCTACATGGGCTCGGCGTACGTCAACGATTTCGACTTCAACAATCGCGCCTATCGCGTCTACGTGCAGGCCGCACAAGACTTCCGCCGCAATCCACGCGACATTCGGCAATTCTACGTTCGCTCCGATACCAACCAGATGATCCCACTGGACAACGTGGTGAACATCAGCGAGTCGACGTCCCCGCAGGTTATCACTCACTACAACCTGTTCCGCTCGGCTGAAATCGATGGCTCGGCCGCGCCGGGCTACAGCTCAGGCCAGGCGATCCAGGCCATGGATCAGGTCGCTGAAAAGCTGCCGCTGGGATTCAACTACTCGTGGTCAGGGCTCTCGCTGGAGGAGATCAAGTCGGGCAAGCAATCGGCGTTGCTGTTCGGTCTGGGACTGCTACTGGTGTATCTCACGCTATCGGCGCAATACGAGAGCTTCGTGCTGCCGTTCATCATTCTGCTCAGCGTACCCATGGCAATGCTGGGGGCGCTGATCGCGCAATCGCTGCGCGGCCAGTTGAATGATGTCTACTGCCAGATCGGATTAGTGATGCTGATCGGACTGGCGTCCAAGAACGGAATTCTGATCGTCGAGTTCGCCGAACAGCTGCGCCACAAAGGGCTGTCGGTCAAGGAAGCCGCGGTCGAGGCAGCGCGCATTCGCTTGCGTCCGATTTTGATGACCTCGTTCGCGTTTATTCTGGGCGTGCTGCCGCTGGTGTTCGCCAGCGGCGCGGGCTCCGAAAGCCGCCACTCGGTAGGGACAACCGTCTTCGGCGGAATGATTTTTTCCACCGTCCTGAATCTCTTCTTCATCCCCGTGCTGTATGTGATCGTGAAGTCGATGCTCGAGCGCCAGAAGGCGCCGGCGATAACTATCTGATTTGAAGCGGGGGGCCGATTAAGGACGCTTTTCCGGAACGCGCGTGCAACATTTTGATGCCAATTTAGACCGTGGAGACAAGTAGTGAGGAGCTTAGTTACTCGGTCAGCGATCCTCGTACTGCTTGCAGCCGTTTGCATGGGCGTCGCCTCCACAGCTGCAGCGGACGCAGCGGTGAGCGGGCTGAGTAATACAGACCGAGCAGTTCTCTTTGCGATTCAACATGAGGTTGATGCGACTGATCTCAAGAAGGGCAAGGATTTCTGCGTCGGCTTTGGCTACGGATTGACACTGAATGAAAAATCCATCATTTCAAAGCTCAGACAAACTGGTCTCCGAGCGCACCGACAGAATTGGTGCAATGCTGGAGCCAGAGGGTTGGATTCTGGCGGACCCAGGGGGCTGGATCTCGCCGTCGTGGCCCCGATCAAAGAGATCAGTCCAGGAACATACGAGTTCGTCGTTGAACTAGGAGATAACTCTCCTATCG
>CAWFUE010000025.1:0-30867 GCA_963818905.1 uncultured Acidobacteriaceae bacterium | reverse complement strand
TCCCTGTACTTCGTTCACGAGTCGGTCTTGCTGCCCACAGGATGAATCTGGATATCGTCGTTCAACCTGTACGTCACCTTCGGAGCGTCTTTGAGCGACGGCGCGACGCCAGCTTTGTATTCCTCCCAACTGTTGTACTTCAGCGGCGCCACGTCAAAGAAGAGGTGATTCGCGCCCTGCGCGTAGAACTGTCCCTGCTTGTCTAAATCATTCGCTGCCCATCCATCCCAAATGCTTTGCAGATAAGCCTTGTCGACGGGAGCAGGCGTGGCGGCCTTTGCGGGCGCCGCGGATGTGGGCGCCGGCGTTGTTTGCGCCGCCACGGCAGGACGAGAGCAAGCAAGCAAACCGCAAGAATTTCCCGCCACATAAACTTCTCCTGAACCTTGGCTGAAAGCGGATTCTCGCAGACACTCGTCAAACATTCAATCCACATCCACTCTTGGTCGGCGTAATTCGTTCCGCGAGCGCAATGCCAGGCGTCTTGCAAGCTCGCCATTGATTCCTGCTTTGAAAGTCGCCGCTGTCCTTCGCGTCAAAAAACCAGTAGCCGATTGCACAGAGCCGAGTCGGGAACCGCCTGTTGCCAACTTGGGTTCCTCTCGCGATGGTTCTACAATCCGCAGTAGTACTCGTTCTACACTTCTGATTAGCTGGAGGCACATCGTGCCCGGTATAGCTGGCATAGTTGTCATTGTTATTGTCGTTCTCTACATCATCAACTCGATCAAGATTCTGGCCGAGTATGAGCGCGGAGTTATTTTCCGTCTCGGACGGCTGATGGGGATGCCGAAGGGGCCCGGCGTGATTCTCGTATTCGCGCCGATTGATCGTATCGTTCGTGTCTCGCTAAGGCAGGAAGCGCTGGAGGTTCCGCCGCAGGACATCATCACTCGCGACAACGTCACGTTAAAGGTAAACGCGGTCATCTTCCTGCGCGTGATCGATCCCAACAAGGCGGTGGTCGCGGTTTCGAATTATATGTACCAGACTTCGCAATTTGCGCAGACCACGCTGCGTTCGGTGTTGGGTGAAGTCGATCTGGATGAATTGCTGGCGCATCGCGAGAAGATCAACCTGCGACTGCAGTCAATTCTTGATCAGCACACCGATCCCTGGGGCGTGAAGGTGACCAACGTCGAGGTCAAGCAGGTTGACTTGCCGGAGACAATGACGCGCGCGATGGCCAAGCAGGCCGAGGCGGAACGCGAGAAGCGGTCCAAAATCATTCACGCCGAGGGCGAGTTCGCTGCGGCCCAGCGGTTGATCGATGCGGCCCATCTGCTGGCGGCCGAGCCTGTCAGCATTCAGTTGCGTTACCTCCAGACATTGACCGAGATTGGCGTGGAGAAGAACACGACGATTATCTTCCCGGTTCCGGTGGACCTGCTGACCGGTCTGCAGAACCTGGTGAAGGCGGATACGGCGAAAATTGGCGGCTCTCAGCCGACGAGCGACAAGGCCGGAAGCGCCGGGCTTTAGTCGCTTCAGCCGGCTTTCGGGGCTGCGGCTTGATATCGGAGGTCTGATTCGAGGTTCTTGTGCATACGATGGCGTCTGATGACACCGAGATCACGTTGGGTGTAGGCAAGCTGCTGGGATTGTTCTTCCTGCTCGCCGCCATATGTGGTGTGTTCTTTTCAATCGGCTACTCACTGGGCAGGACTTCAGGTCGCGAGCAGGCGGCGAATGATCAGCCGTCGCAGGTAAATGCCGCAACTGATACTGTGCTGGCAGATTCTACGACCAGCGCCAGCAAGCCATCGGCTGCGGTTGCGGTTAAGCCCGCTGCAGAATCCCAAGGCGCGGATGACGCCGGAGCCGCGGATCAGCAAAAATTGACGTTCTACAAGGCGGTGCAACAGAACGACAACCCTGCCGAGTCCAAAACAGAATCGGCAAAAACCGCGGCGACTTCCACCGAACATAAAGTGCCAGCTACTGCGGAAACAGCTGCTACACCGGCAACGGAATCAACTCCTGCCAGCAAGAAGCAGGCTACAGCTGATGTCATATCGCACACCTCGCCCGTCACTGGACCGGGAACCCTGGTGGTGCAAATCGCTGCGGTCTCGCGGGAAGATGACGCTGTGGCTTTGGCGGGCGCGTTGCGAAAGAAAAACTACAACGTGTTCGTTGTGAATAATCCGGTCACCAATGACAAGTTCTACCACGTCCAGGTAGGACCGTTCTCGAGCCTAGCCGAAGCACAAGCAATGAAAGCGAAGCTCGCCGCTGAGGGCTACAACACGATCATCAAAAGATGAGCTTCCAGCTGTTCTGGAGGCGAGCGGATGATGGCGGAGATAATTCCCTGCAGTCAGGTCCGCGGACATCGGTCGGGGCTCAGTCGATGTGCGCGGATATGCCGGCCGCTCTTCAGCGTCACGTCCAAGTCCCTACCTTTCTCGGCAACTTCAACCGCTTGACCGCGGCTATTAATCAGATCGTGCGCCTCGGTAGCGTCTGTCGTGCTGAGTTCGCCGCAGTAGCTTTGTTGCGAGTCGCGTACAGCAAACTGGATCGTAAACTCCCGCACTAGGAACCAGCGGCCGTTCTGGACCACCCGCTGGTCGGCGTGTAAGTCGGCCAGCGTGCCAGCCTTCATGCCCTCTGCAGACGAAACCGCCGTCTGGCCCAAGAGACAAAAGGGCAACAAGAGACAAACAAAAAGTGCAACAGCGAGGATGCGGATTGGCCTAACCCGATTCTCTTCCGCTGCGATTTCGTCCCAGCTCATCGAGACGCCTCTGCACATAAGACGCCTCATATCTTATACGGACTCTGATACCGACGTATTAATTTGTTTGCATGTGCGGCGGCTTACGAGTCCAGCAATTCGCGACATAGGAACACTGCCGCTGCCGCGATCCGGAATGGGCATGTCTGCCTGCCTGTGTACGGCCGGAAGAACAGGTGTTTCGGCGTTCTATGTGGGTTGCAAGGGTAAACAGATCATACTGATCGTCATCAATGAAGTCACATTCGTCATTGAAGAAAAACATCCAATCGTCTCATTTCTCTAGCCCTTCTTACTCCCTTGCCCACGAACCTTCATGCTTAGCACTGCAGCGCCCTTTTCTCCTTCGCTCTAGCCGGCGCAGGAGGAAACGGCAGGGACCTGATCAGTCCGAGGCTTGTCCAGTCTGCCGAGTTGTCCGGCTCGGCCGGGTTTACTTTTCGGTCAGGCAATACTCGCCGATCTTCTGACTGGTGTCAGGATCAGCCGAAGCCGGGTACAGATCAACGTTTGCGCAATCGTACATTCCCCAGTTCTTGGGGAGCCGAACCATCAGATAATTGCCGGGGTCAAGAGCCTTGCACGCGCTGGCACCTTTGTTGCAATTCAGCTCATAGGACCCTTTGGCCTGGTTGGCGGTCGCTGCCTGCGTCACCGTGACGATCACAACTCCATTGCTTACTTCGGTTTTCTTAACGGTAATTGTGGACTTGTCCTGTGCTACCAGCTGAACACCAATGATGAGGACGAGGAGAGTAAGTAGCTTTCTCATGGCCATAAGCCTCCTCACTTGAAAATCCTGCCGACCAGCCCATTGGGGCATTTGGAACTCATGGGTTTCCAAATGACTCCAACGTGCGCTGCCAGCTAACTCATAATCGCTCAGGGGATTCCAAATGTCTGTGACCGATGAACCTTTGGGAAGTGCGCTGGCGCAGTACCGTAACGAAAGCGAAATGCGAAAGCAGGAATTTCCCAAAACGGATCGCCCGGTGCGCCGACATATTGACTCGGCTAGCCGACTCGCTGGCAGCGCGCCGCGAAGGCAACTGTTTCCGAAGGATCCGTGACCTTAAGGGCAACCTTGGGAGGCACTGCCGGCACTACGTTGGTCACCGTAAACCAACAGCGCAGCTCATCTTACTCTCGCTTGCTGAGATAGCTCCGGCTAATGCGGTCGTGCCAGCATAGGGCATCCACGTCGACCAGAGCCCACAGCAAACCCATCATGAGCGATGCCGTTGAGAAATACAGGGCGATGAGCCGGCTGCGCCGCTGCCGCCAGCTAAGACGACCGCCCTTGAAGGTACTTAGGCGAAGGTGCAACATTCGCATACCTGGAGTAGCGCAGGCATACATAGTGAAGAGGCACTCGTAGATCCCCCACAGTAGAACCATTACTCCCGCTGCGATGATCAGAACGGGTTTTGTAAGCGGCAGCTTCGGCAGCATTTCATAACAGACCCCGCTGAACAGGCCGGTGGCCATGGCCACCAGCGCACAATCAATCACGGCGGCATAGAGACGACAAGAAATATCTACTGGCTGCACCGGTAGCTCAACGTGGTCGGCAGGAGGTGTGGCCGAGGCTTGTGGGCAGGGCAGAAACTGTAGTCCATCGAGCAGCGGCGTGGCAGGATAGGCTTCCAGTTCTTCCGGCACATCCAGGATTCGAGGCTGCTCCGGGATAACGGGGTCGGCAAGACGATGCACGATCTCCGGCGCTGATGAAGCTTGTCGTGGAAACGCGATAACTTTGCGCTTGGAACGCGGACGCGAACTTGGAGTGGCAGTGATCGAGGGCGCAAGCTGTGGCGTCGGATCAGGCGCAAATGGCTCTGGCGCCTGTGTTTCGATGACGCAATCGGGGTTGGCCCCTTGCGGTTCATCGTTTGGGACAAAACCGAGAATGTCCGGCGCTGCTGATGCGGGTATAGTCAGCGCTGGCGCCATCCCATCTGCAGAACCCAAGGTTGCCGCTGCCGAATCCATCACCTCAGCTTCCGTGATCGATTGCGCTGTCGCCAGGGCGGATTCCATTTCCCCCGGAGGGAACGGGAACCGCATGCTGAACGCTCCCTCGATGCGACGTCCGCGCCGATGGCTGTATCCTGCAACTCGCGCGGTGATCTCGTTCCGCCAGTGATCTTCGCGATTCTGCTGCGAATCGGGAGCTGGCTCAGATGGCAGAGTCTGCTGTTCAGTCATTTCGTGGCGCAACTCTTTTGTTCCAGCCGCACAAAAAGGAACACTTCACAACCCGAACCGGAATGAGGAATGAAAGTCATAAGCTGCCGCCACGTAGCTCTGTCGCGCGCTCGAAACGAATCGATTGCACAACCAGCAAGTACGAAGCGGGTTTAGGAGAACTTCAGAGCTGCGGGTCATCAACGCAAGCGATGCAAATTTTGCCTGTCACCTGTCAACGTGCTAAGTTGCAAGGTTCCGATTCATTACCACGCATTGGCGAAGGGACGCACGCCTATCGATGATTTCTCGCACTCGATTGATTATCACGGCGCTATTCTTGTGTCACTTGTTTCTGCGTCCCGCTCTATTAACCAGCCAGTTGCCTGCTTCACAACTGGCGCAAGATTCTGCTCAAGTCGCGAGCCAGCCGCAGGAGTCAACCGCGGCTCCGGCTCCAGTCGCTCAGTCGACAGATCGAAATCCCGCGGCGTCGAATCCAGCCCAGCCATCAGCCTCGACACCTCAAATCACCGTGAAGACGGACTCGGGTGAAGAAGACAAAACGGCTGAGGAAATTATTCAAGAACAAGCGCAGGAGAGCGCCCCACAGGAGCAGGGACCGCAACCCCCGGCGATAAACGTTGCCCCCGGCCGCAATGAAGTGCTGATTCGAGCCGACGAACAGGAAAAGAACCAGGACATGTACTACGTGCGCGGTCATGTCGAGATCCGGTTCGGCGGAAACATCTTGCACTGCGACCAGGCAACGTATGATTCCACCACCGGCCAGCTAACCGCTAACGGTCATGTAGTGTTCGACGGCGGTCCGCACAATGAGCACGTGGTCGCCACCCGTGCTACCTACGACGTCAGCCGGGACAGTGGGACGTTCTATGACGCTAAAGGCTCGACCGGCGCTCGCGTCAAGAACAAGGCTATGTTCCTCACTTCGAACACTCCGTTTTTCTTTACCGGTAAGATTGTGGAGCGGCTGGGACCAGACCACTACCGCGTTTATGACGGAGTTATCACCTCGTGCCAGTTGCCGAAACCAAAGTGGCAATTCGATACCAAAACGGGCAACGTGGAAATCGGCGGCGAAGCCCATATGCAACACGCTACTTTGGAGCTCGCCGGAATTCCCGTGTTCTACTTCCCTTACGCGGAGTATCCCGCTGACAGTTTGGGGCGAAAAAGCGGATTCTTGACGCCCGATATCGGCTATTCCAACAGCCGTGGATTCATACTGGGTGACGCCTACTATTGGGTGATAAGCCGGAATGCAGACGCTACCATCGGGGCAGAACTCTACAGCAAACGAGGCCCGGCTGAACTCGGCGAGTTCCGCTGGCTTGGCCTCAGATCGGCGTTCCAAGCGCAGTATTTCGGGGTGGTCGATATCGAGGGGTACCCAGAGCCTGGGCCCTCCTACAAGCAGAACCAGGGCGGCGAGGAGTTCAAGGCCAGCGGATTTACGCAACTGCCCGATGGTTTTGTGGGCGTTCTAAACCTGGATCTTCTTTCCTCGTATATTTTCCGGCTGGCGTTCGCCCAAGGTTTCACGGAAGCCATCAACTCCGAGGTTCGCTCCAACGCATTTGTGGTGAAGAACTGGGACGGCTATGGGTTCGGCTTTCTGGCCGCACGTTATCAAAACTACGAGAGCACCAAGCCCGGTGACTACATCAGCATCGTGCACGCTCCGAGCGTGGAGTTTTCAACAGTGGAGCGTACTTTTAGCCGGACTGATTTCGTTTATTCCTACGATGCTGCGGTCGAGGGGCTCAACCGTAACGAAATTGGCTTCGAGACGGCTCCCATCGTTGGCCGAGCAGACGCGGCCCCTTACATTGCATGGCCTAAGCTTTTTGATGGGTGGACGTTTCGTCCCCAGATCGGAGCGGAAGAAACCTACTACACGGAAAGGCTGGAACCCAGTACGACCCCGGGACTAATCGGCACGGCGATTCACGATCCCATCAACCGCAACGTTGCTAATGCTTCGTTTGAGATTCGCCCGCCGACTCTTTCCAGGATCTTCGATCGCAAACCCTTCGGCCGCGTGCTCAAGCATACGATTGAACCGTTTGCGACCTATCGCTACCAGAGCGGAATCGACAACTTCAGCCAGATTATCCGTTTTGATTATCGCGACATTCTTGCTGACACGAATCAAATCGAATATGGAGTTATCAACCGGCTCTATTCGAAGAAGACAAAGATAAGTCCGAAATGCTACCAGCATGAGGAATACTCTTCAGCCCCGGAACGAGTCACGGAAGCCAAGGGTGGAACTCAAACCAACGCCTGCAACGACCAGTCCGGTCCGGCAACCAATGTTGTTACCTGGGAGCTCGCACAGGTGTATTTTGCCAATCAAACATTTGGCGGAGCGCTGGTTCCTGGTCAACGCAATGTTTTCGACAGCACCGTCGATTTCACCGGCATTGCGTTCCTGACCGAGCCGCGATTGTTCTCACCCATCATCTCCCGACTCAAAGTCGCTTCGGGCAACACCGATTTCCAATGGGACGTGGATTACGACCCCGTCTTGCATCAGGTAAACGCAAGCACGATGTTTGCCGGCTATCGCTGGGGCAACTGGTACCTGAATGGCGGTCAGACGTATCTCAACGCTCCCGGCGAGGTCGAGGTCATCAACGGTCAGTCGATTCAGCAACTCTACAATCAGTGGCGCATTGGAATGATTTACGGCAGTATGGCCAAGCTGGGCTTTAGCGGTGCGGTAAGCGTGGGCATGTCTGCGACTCCACCTCCTCTTTTGCAAGGCGCCACTGTGCAAACCAGTTACAACTGGAATTGCTGCGGCATTGCATTTCAGTATCAGCGCTATGCCCTGGGTACGATACGCACCGAAAACGCTTACCACTTCTCCTTCAGCCTCACCAACGTGGGCACGTTTGGCAGTATCAAGCGCCTGCAAAGGTTGTACTGATTCCCGTTTCTCAACGAGCGGGTGTCTTACAATGAAGCGGTGCCAGCTTTGCCCAACCCGGCTTCAGCAGAGGACGATCTTCAGACCAAACTGCTTTCTTTGCGAACTCATATCCGCTCCCTGGGTCGCTTGCTGGTGGCTTACTCCGGAGGAGTCGATTCCGGCTTTCTGGCGTGGATCGCTTATCAAGAGCTAGGGATGGACATGATGGCGGTGTTGGCCGATTCGCCCAGCCTTGCCCGTTCGCAGAAAAGCGATGCCATTGCGTTTGCCGAAGAGCAAAGCATTCCCTTTCGCATGATTGAGACCACTGAGCTGGAACGTGAGGAATATCGCCGGAACGATGCCGCACGTTGTTTCCATTGTAAAGACGAGCTCTTCACCAAGATGGAAGATTACCGCCAGCGTTACGGCTACAATGCCATTGCCTATGGCGTGAATACTGACGACCAGGGCGACTTTCGTCCGGGACAAGAGGCCGCTAGCCGGCACGGGATCGAGGCGCCGCTGCTGCAGGCGGGATTGACCAAGCAAGACATTCGGCGGCTCGCACAACAGGCCGGACTGCGGCTGTGGGACAAGCCCGCTTCGGCGTGCCTGGCCTCCCGGATCGAATATGGTCGGGCGGTGACACGGGAAAATCTTTCTGCGGTGGAACAGGGAGAAGAGGCGCTGCGTCGCCTGGGATTTCGCCAGTTCCGCGTGCGGCATCACGGTGCAATTGCGCGCATTGAAATCGCTCGCGACGAAATGCCCCGCGCCATGACATTAGAAATGGCCGCTGAGCTGACGCGGATATTCAGGGCTTTGGGCTTCTTGTATGTCACCTTAGACCTGGAAGGATTTCGGTCGGGCTCGATGAACGCGGTCCTGTCGGCTGGTTCCTTGGCAAGCTCAGATTCTCCGCACTCCTAAGCGATCGCCCTTGACCTATTGTCGGTTGCGCAGCGAAATCACTTCCCCATGAGATAATTAGGCTTCCAATGTTTCCCTCCGAAAGGCGGTTTTTTACCTTGTTCTTGAATCGATTGGCGATCGTGTCGCTATTGTTGTGTCTCGGCTGTTCAGCGCAGACGAATACGTCTTCTATCTCACCGGATGTTAACGAGCGCGTGCAGCGGCAAATTCGCTCTTATTTCAATATTCCGCCCGACGTGACCATCACTGTCGGTACACCTTCTCCCAGCGAATTCCCTAATTACGAGCTCATCCCCGTCACTATGGCGCGCGGGGACAAATCGCAAAGTTCCGACTTCCTGCTTTCCAAGGATGGCAAAACGCTCATCCGCTTTACCAAGCTCGATCTGACCAAGGATCCGTTTGCGGAGACCATGAAGCAAATCGACATCGCGAATCGGCCAGTGCGCGGCAATCCTGACGCGAAGGTCACCATCGTCAACTTCGACGATTTCGAATGCCCGTTCTGTGCGCGTATGCACAGCACGCTCATGAGCGACATCCTTCCGGAATATAAGGACAAGGTCAAGATCGTCTATAAGGATTACCCACTGCTGCAAATCCATCCGTGGGCGCAGCACGCCGCCAATGATGCCAATTGTCTCGCCAAGGAGAACGGTCCGGCGTACTGGGAACTGGCGGACTATTTGCATGCCAATCAGCGCTCCATCAATCCGCAGCCACAGGATCTGCAAGCCTCGTTTGCGGAAATCGACAAGCAGACTTTGGACTTCGGCAGGAAGAATGGGGCGGATTTGACGCAACTGCAGGCGTGCATCAAGGCGCAATCGGATGCAACTGTGAAGGCGTCGATGGCCGAGGGCGACAAGCTGGGCGTTAACGCCACGCCGACGGTTTTCGTTAATGGGGAGCGTCTGGAAGGAGCGGTGAGCGCGGACGACATTAAGGCGGCGCTGAACCGTCAGCTTTTGGCTGCCGGAGTCCAACCGCCACCGCCCGCACCGTCACAACATCCGGCAGCGGCAGCGTCTAACAAGTAATCCGCATGTCATAATCATTTTTGATCCAGTCGCACCGTTGCGCCCAAGGGCTCCGACTAACCGCGTTCTGCCTCTCAGGAGGGGCGTAGTTTGAAACTGAACGACAAGCGGACAGCAAGCCTCGTCCTGCTGACCACGGTACTGGCCCTTAGTGTGCTGCTGCCCAACACTGGCTGTGCCAGCAAAGAGGGCGGCGAAGACGTGATGGCGACCGTCAACGGCCGCAAGATCACGCGCACGGAAGTCCAAAAATATTACGACAACCAGATTGCCGACGCTCCTCAGAAGCCGAGCGAAGAGCAGGCCGACACGCTGCGTTTGAACATTCTGCGCGAGCTCATCGATAACGAGATTCTGATGCAGCGCGCGGAAAAGCTTGGACTGCTGGCCACCGACGAAGAAGTTAACGCCAAGCTGGCCGAGATCAAGGCGCCTTACACGCAGGAGGAGTTCGACAAGCGATTGAAGGACCGGCAACTCACGCTGGACGACTTCAAGAAGGATTTGCGCCGTTCGCTGACCATCGACAAGGTGCTGAACAAGGAAGTCACGTCAAAGATCAACATTTCTGACGATGACATTACGAGCTACTACAACCAGCACAAGGCCGAGTTCAATCTGATTGAGCCGCAGTATCATCTGGCGCAAATTCTGGTTACGACCCAACCCAACCCGCAAGTCAAGAACATGAAGGCGCAGAATGAGGCGGAGGCGCGCAAGAAGATCCAGATGGTGGACAATCGGCTCGATAGCGGCGAGGATTTTGCCACCGTTGCCATGACTTATTCGGAGCAGCCCGAAACGGCGCAGAACGGCGGCGATCTGGGCTTCATACCGGAGTCGTCACTGAAGGCCGACAAAGCAGCCTTCGACGCCATCAGTAAGCTTAAGCCGGGACAATATACGGGGGTCCTGCCGGTGGCCGACCCAAACAGTCATCAGATTTACGGCTTTCGTATCGTGAAGCTGATCAGCAGAGAAGCTGCAGGGCAGCGGGAGCTGAAAGATCCTCGGGTTCAGCAGGCGATCCGTGAGCAGCTTCGCGACCGGCGGGAGCAACTGCTGAAGGCTGCGTATTACGAGGTTATTCGCGACAAGTCATCCGTGGAAAATTACTTTGCCGAAGAGATCCTGAAGAAGGCGGGTACCACGAAATAGGTTCTACACATTAAGCTGCCTGGCTCGATTCGACACAGCGCGTGGAGACCGAGTTGGTACTCGAATCAACGATTCCTTCGGAAATTCTTCTCATCATTGGCAATAAAATTGGCTTCCTGGCAGCGGTCGCTAGGAAGCCAATATTGCTTTGACCAAACGCCGGGCTGACATCACCCGCCGGCCCGCGCGTTTTCTAGCTAGTCCTTCTCACGCGGAGGAAGTTTTTCTGATCCGCGATTCGGTGGTATGTTGTCGAGCTCGCCGCGTTGTCTCGCGTATGTTCCCTTGACGCCCGGGATCGGTTTCTCGCCCGCGGAGCTCATGAGTGGCTCGTCCATTTCATCCTGAGAATAACCGGCAGAAGAGGTGTAGATGGCCTCGTGAAACAGGCCGTTGGACGGCGAGAAGGCAAGCGCGTAAATCGGAAACGCCCTGCCGCCCTCCGGAAATACCGTCGCCACGTAATCGGCCACCATGTATCCGGAGAATGTATCAGGGAGCCAGCTCAGCTGCATCGGAGTAGCGTTGAGGCGGCGCCCGGCCGTCCAGGTCGTTCCACCGTTGGTGCTGATGGAGAAGCCAACATCCAACTGACAGCTATTGCCACAGTTGGAAACAGGATAGAAATAGTACGTCATCGCCATGTGGGCGCTGCCGCCGGACGTTCGGATGTCAATGCCCATGCCGTTGATGAAGTGATCCACGCCGCTGCCGATAGGATCCAGCGGGATGCGGACCTTGGGCGTCCAGTGAACACCATCTGTGGTGCTGCTGTAGACGATGTCATTGGCGTTGCAGTCAGTTTCAAAGCTGCAATCGGACCAAGAGAGGTACACCGTGCCGGCGCCGTCAATCGCCGCGGAAGGCAGACCGGCGCTGCGCAACCCACCGTCCTCTCCCTTGCTGGGAGCACTAGCGATGCTGACGGCTCCAGTCCAGCTCTGCCCACCGTTGGTGGACATGAAAGCGGACATTCCACCATTGAAGTCAGCAAACGGAACCACCACGTTTCCGTTGGGCTGGACGATGGGGTTGCCGCCGATACCGTAATCGGTATTGCCCGTCGTTTGTGGCGCGCTCCACGTCTGGCCGCCGTCGCTCGACGTGCTCATGTACAACAGATCGCCTACGTCTGGGTTATCCCACTCCACGTAGCAGTTGCCGTAGTACGGGCTGGTAGGCGTGCTATCGCAGGCTATCCAGTTCTTGTCCGCGTCCTGATTGCTAATCACGTAAACCGGATTGTTCCACTGCAGGCCGTTGCTGGAAGTGCTGACGGCGACGGTGTCGAACTCGTTGCCGATGGGCAGAGTGCAAATCAGCCAGACACCGTGTTTGGCGTCCCAGGCGACGGCGGCGTCGCTGGCGGCACTGTTAGGCCCGCCCCCCGGACCGTAGGTCGTCAAACCGGGGAGATAGCCGCTCCCCCATGAGATTCCGCTGTTGAGAGAGGTGGCAAAACCGATGTCGGCGCCGCCGCCGCCAAAAATCCGGCCTACCTGAAAGGCGGTGACAATGAACGATCCCTGAGTGAAAGCGCCAGGCTCGACTTCCGTCTGGTGCTGGCTGCTTTGATTGGTGAAGGTATCCTGACTGAGTTGCCGGAACACTGCTTGCGCCTGGGCGGGTATCGCAGTTGTAATGGCCAGAGCCACTCCAAGCGCAAAAGTCAATACGGTCGCGCTAGCGCCGGGAGCAGAGAACGATTGCATGAATTTCATCGGTGAATTCCCTCTTCGTTGTTAGTTCGAGTGAATGATGTCGTTGGGGCACGAGTGAGTCGCTGCGCTGGACAGGAGGAGAAGATACCACCGTCGGAGCGTTCAAACTGTAACTTGCCGGCTTGGCCGCTGTCAACGAAAACGATAGTAGATGCGATCAGGATCGGCTCAGTTCCCGTTTTCGAACACGCTGCTCCGCTGGCTTTGCGATTCCGACAACGTTTCGCAGCAACAAGCACGCGTGCTGCGTGCCGCGTCCTCCAATTCTTTTCCGCTTGCCGTGTTACACTCCTGCCTTGCTACTATCAGGAGTAGGAATGCCGCAAGCAATCGCCTTTCCCGATGGACTCCACCGTCTCTCTTGAATTTGAAATCTCATCATCGAGGAAAACTGTAGTGCGCCGCATACAAGATGTTTCTGCCTTCTCTTTTTTCTGGATTTTCATAATTGTTGCGTTTCTGGTAGGAAGCGCTTTGCCCGGTCTTGCCCAGCGCACGGTAGTACAGGATGCCGGTGCTGGACGAAAACTGGAGTTGCACTACAATGCCGCCGGCCAGATTATCGAAACCGATACGCTCGGTCCCGACGGCAAAGTCCTGCAGAAGCAAGTGCTCGAGTACTCTCCCGGAGCGTACGTTCCGCAGACGACGTCGACGTCATATTGGCCAAATGGCAACGTCCACAAAATCACGCGAAACACCTACGACAACAACTCAAATTTCACCGGCGAAGTTGTGAAGGTATTCGATGAGTCAGGGAAGCAGACGGCCGGCCACGAGCTGAGGCACGATCCCCAGACCAACAGATATCACTGCACCGATTGGGACGCTGCCGCGCAGAAATTTCAGCCGACGAAGTGTCCTGCCGGTGAAGAGTCGTCTGGTCCACCTGAAACGCTGAAGAAGTTTACGCAGGAAGAAGTTATGCAACAACTGACTGCCGCGCGCCAGGCGGCGCAACAGCCGCCAAGAAGTATGTCCGCCGCCGCGCCGCCATCTGCTCAACCAGAGGCCGGAACCAACGTGAAAGAAGTGGGCTTGGTTTTCCCGTCGCCAGTTCGCATCGGCGAGCGGATCTCGGGAAGAGTAGTGGAAGATCCCGTCAACTACGAAGGCACGCCGGGACTCATGGTGACGCGAATCGCACTGCCGTTCCCGGCGTCGGGCGAAGCCTCTACCTTGGCTGGTTGGAGGGTATTAATTTCGGGCGAACCGCAGCAGCCTGCTGATGGTCCAATTGCCCTGACCGTCCCGCCTGGGCAGCTGGAGCTGGCAGTTCTTTTCCGAACAGCTGACGGCAGTGGCGCTCCGGTTTCGAAGCTCATTCGTATGCCTATCGCGGCATCTTCGAAATCCAAACCGCCAACTTCGTATCTGGCACCGGCGATTTGCCTGAAAGGCGAGCTCTGCGTGGTTCATGGTCCGTTCACGGGAAACAGCAGCAAGACCTTTGCTGCCTTCGAGCAGCGTCCTACGCGAATCGTGGCCGAGGCTTCCGATACCGCGTACATCGCTATTCCGGAACGCACGGAAGCCGGCTTGCGGCCGCTGGTCATTGCGGAGGGATCGAAAGCAATCGCATTTCCGGTAGTCGTCGCCGAATTCACGGTTGCGCCCACCCGCCCTCAGGTGCAAAAGGGAGAGCTGTTACTGATATACGCGACCATTGATGGCCCGCAGGAGTTACCTGACCCGCTGTGGGTGCCGGGAGCCTATCCGCGTGCGAACGTTGAAGAAGCGCGAAAATTAATTCCGGGATTCCAGCCGCCACGCGGTGGCAAAGCACGAGAAAAGCATGAGGAAGAAGAGAAACGCGAGGCGAGTGCGAAACAGGCTGGCGCAGCCCCTGAGCAGGAGGAAGATCTAGGCGGAGAAATTCTGGTGGTCGTTAAGAATCTGACCCCCAATGATGTTACATTCCGTGACTCGAAGAACGGAACTTACATTTTCCACCTGAAAGCTTCATCGTTCTCGATGGGCGAGTTCAAGTACAAGTTCGTGGTCGAGGCGCTGCAGACGGGAGCCTTTGCCGTGCAGAGCGCGGCCATACCATTCTTGGAGCCGCTGATGGGACAGGAATTTCCGATCACGTCCGACGCTTCGGCGAAGTAGAGGTAGTGGCGATCTGGCTGGCGCCCCGTTCGGAAGCGCTCACGGCGTGATCTCGAAGACGACGCCGTCACCGTGTGTACCGCCTAGCGAGGCTGTGGTGTACAGATTGCCATTCGCGTCAAATATCACGCTGCCGAATGGACCTTGTCCAGCGTTGCCGGTGAAACCAGTCAGCGTCCACTGACCGCCTGACGGGGTCAAGCGGAAGACCTCGATACTTGCCGCGGCAAGCGTGCCGTATAGGTCGCCGGCCCCGTCCATGGCCAGGCTGGCAAATGACCCTTGAGCACCGGTAAAGCCGTAAAGGATGCTAAACGTCCAGCTCCCGTTCGAGGGTCTCAACTCATATGCGGTACCTCCTCCGCTGGCGCCCAAGTAGGTCGTGCCATAAAGATTTCCTGATGAGTCGAGAATCAACCCTCCCCAAGGCTGGTAGGCGCCGGACGCCATAGTGAAGCTGTAGATGATGCTCTCCGTCCAGCCGCCATTTGAAGGCGACAACTCGTACACTGTCCCGCTTCCGTCAGTTCCGCCCCGCATGGTCGTTCCGTAAATGTTGCCATTGTCAAAGATCACTCCAGCAACCGGGCTCTGACCGTCCTGATTACCCTGGAAGCTGTAAAGAACGTTCTCCGTCCAGCCACCATTCGAGGGCAACAACTCATACACCGTGCCGTAACCAAAGCTGCCACCCATTAAGGTCGTGCCGTAAATGTTTCCGGCCTGATCGAAGGTGAGGTCGCCGAGCTGCGGATTCATGCCATCGGTGCCGCCGGTGAATGAATGCAGCACAGTTTCCGTCCAGGGGCACGATACGTGTGGGCAAACGTGTGCTGAAGGTGCAAGACGGAAGACAGTGCCGAAACCCTGCGCGCCGCCAAAAGTGGTTGTTCCATAGAGAGCGCCGTCGGGTCCAAAGACGACCCTGGCTTGCGGCGTTTCCCCGCCGGAGCCCGTGAACGTGTACAACGGACTGAAGACCCAACTGGAGTTCCGATGGATCAGCTCGAAAACAGTCCCACAACCTGCGTCGGAGCACTCTCCTTGAAAGGAGCCACCTTCGCTGGCTGTGCCGTAGAGATTGCCGGCTCGATCCATACTCAAACCAGCCTCGGGGGCCGAGCCGTCCGCAAGGTTGAAGCTGTACAGAATTGTGAAGGTTTGGGCCTGCATTCCTTCGGCAGCGAGCATCGTCAGCGTGAGCAGAACAGAAGACAGAATGATCACGCGAAATTTAGAGAGGCGCATAAGGCAGTCTTTCCCGACGGCTGAAAAACCGACGGCAGGACGCGAACATTCTGGCCTCGCGCCCAGCCATTGTCAATCAGCTACCACGTAGTACCGTCGGCCTCATTTAATAGTGGCACATCTCAGCCACTTACGGTGCGAAGTAGCTGGAGATGTCGAGGATGAGGTTAGTGACGCCGTACGCATAGGCATCGACGCTGCCGTCCTGATTGCCGACGATTGCCATGTTCGATGTCACCATCCCGTCGGCTGCGTTCAGAGTGGAAACTGAGGGCATACCTGCGCCATCAGCCCACAAAGTCAGATAGCCCAGGCTGCCGACCGGCATGGCGGTTGCATTCAAGACGTACTCCTGGGCAGTGTTTGCAGTGATGCATTGGCTGGCAGCCACATTCACAGACGGATTACGCTGACCGCTAAACGCTCCACCTGATGAACGGGTGTCAATCACGCGACAAGGCAGCGTGGAGTATAACGACAATCCATCCGGGGCGGGTGCTGCGAAGTAGCCGTTAATATCGACGATCAGGTTTGTTTCCTGGTCAGGGTATATCGCGATCGCCCCATTCGTACCCGCCGCCACGATGGCCGCATTCGCCACAATCGTTGCCGTGGGATTGTTGAGCGTGGACACAATCGGCTGGTTCTGTCCGGACGGCCACACTGTGAGATACCCCAGCGGTTTGTTGTGGACGGGGGAGACAGTGAAGTTCATCGAATACGCCAGCCCATCGGAAGGGATTTGACAGTTGCTGGTCATTACCGGGAAGTCGCGTTCCTGTCCGCCGACCAAAGCCGGTCCGCCAAGCTCTCCTGGCGCGTTGCGGGTGTCGACGACGCGGCATGGCGCTAGCGGATAAAACTCCAACGAGTCGCTGCCAGCCAGCTGGAAGTATCCATTGATATCGAGGATGACATTGGCCGGATCCGTCACATAAACGCTGACTGCTCCGCCGGCGCCGGCCGGAACAATCGCCGCATTGGCCTTGACCCGACCATCGTAGGAATTCAGGGTTGAAATGTACGGCTGAGTTTCTCCCGTCGGCCAGAGCGTCAAGTAATTGAGGGTCGCCTGTACAGGTGCGACGGTGACATTCAGTGAGTAGGCGATAGCTGTAGCGGGAATGTTGCAGCTACTCTGCGGCACAACGAAGCTGCGCGACGTGCCTCCAGGCAGGAACGGACCGCCAAACGGACCTTGCGACCCACGCGTGTCAGCGATGCGGCACGGAGTCACCGGAACGAACTGCAGCGGATCGGAGCTGGCGCCGAGGATCACCGACACGCTGTTGCCGACCGTGTCCGCTACGTAGATGGTGTTCGTCTCCCAATTAGTGACGATGGCCGTGGGGTAGATGCCAGCCAAAACTGAGCCGGGAGAACCACCATTTCCGTCAACCATAGTCACAACGCCGTCCCAGGCAGGATCTGTGAAGTAAGCCTTGTTGGTGATGGGATTGACGTCGACGGCGTTCGGCGCGGTCCCCGCGGAAACCGTAGTAGTGGAATATGTGATTTCGTCGATGATGGTGGCCGTACTGCTCCCGTTATTGGCCACAAAGACTTGGGCACGAGCCGGATTGACCGTCACGGCCGCAGGATAGCTTCCGACACTGACGTTACTGATGACGGTTTCCGTCGCGCCATCGATCACCGAAACGGTATTGGAATTGTAGTTGACCACGAAAATCCTGTTGGTATTCTCGTCAATCGCGACGGCGCGTGGGTAAGCTCCGACGGCAACTGTCGTAGTCGTGTTCGTCGCGCCGTCGATGACTACGACATCGTTGCTGCCGCAATCGGCAACATAGATCTTGTTCGTCGCAGCATTCACGGCCACGGCGTAGGGATTGCGTCCGACGCTGACCGTTGTGGTGCGATTCGTCGCACCATTGATAACCGTCACATTGTTCGAATAGTAGTTGGCCACGTAGATCTTATTGGTTACTGAATTCGCGGCAATAGCGATGGGATAGCTGCCGACGCTAATGGTAGCGGTGCTGTGCGTCAGGCCGTCGACCGCGGTTACGGTGTTGCTTTCGGAATTGCTGACGTAGATTTTGTTGGTCGTCGGATTGACTACGAGCGCGTTCGGAGCCAGGCCCGTCGGAACAATGTTGGTGTTGTATGAGGCGCCATCGATCACCGTCATATTGTTGCCGTTTTGATTGACGACATATATTTTGTTCGTGCTCGGGTTTACGGCGATAGCAACCGGATAATCTCCCACAGTCACGGTCGCGACGAGCGTCTGTGCGTTGGCGGATAACGACGCAGCAAGCATCACGACAATGATGGCTGCGATGCTCCTGCGCACCGCCTCTGGATGTTCCTGCTTCATATCTCTGCCTCCTCCCAGACTCGATGCCATTGAGAATTGAAAGCGCCGCGAGGAGCAGGCTCTTGAAACAGCTCGGCTCTGCTCTACCCGTCAACGCAACAACGTTTCTGGAGGGCCTAACGATTAGCTGCCGATGATCACACCGTCGGCGAGAGGGAGATAGAAGCAATCACAGTCAATGTGCGGCGGCGCCGATCGGCCGACGCAGCGTATGACACCTACCTGTGCGAATGCGATTCAACTTGACATTAGCGCAGGCGCAGCGTGCGCACAAGGATTCAGAGGCAGATTTGGGACGCTAGTTTCGGAATGGGAATCGCAGCGCTCGTCAGCCTCCCCGCGCCGCTGTAGGATTGTTATGCACTCCTGGAGCGTGTTATGACATCCGCACTCAAAGATCTAGAACCAAAAGAAGTCTGGAAGCATTTCGATGCGCTGGTTGCGATTCCTCGTGCGTCGACGAAAGAAGCTGCGGCTCGCGAGTATGTGCTCTCGATCGCATCTGCAGCCGGACTCAAAGGCGAGCATGACAACGTCGGTAATACCGTGATCCGCAAGCCCGCTCGTTCCGGGCGTGAAGCGGCGCCCATGGCATTGTTGCAGGGGCATCTGGACATGGTTTGCGAGAAGAACGAAGGCACGCCGCACAACTTCGACACCGATCCTATCCGGGTGCGACGCGATGGGGACTGGCTAAAGGCCGACGGCACAACGCTGGGCGCGGACAACGGTGTCGGCGTCGCCGCCGCGCTGGCCGTCATGGAGAGCACAAACATCGCACATGGGCCGCTGGAATTTGTCTTCACGATCGATGAGGAATCCGGATTGACCGGTGCGGCGGAATTTCCGCCGGGCATGCTGAAGTCAAAATATTTCTTGAACCTCGATAACGAGGAGAAAGACACGATCTGCATCGGCTGCGCCGGCGGCATTAAGACGACGGCTCGCCGCAAGGTGGCGCTTGTCCCAGCTACAGGTGATTCGGGCTGGCGCATAAAAGTGTCCGGACTGAAGGGCGGCCACTCCGGCGTGGACATCCATCTGGGGCGCGGCAACGCTGTGCGGATTCTCGGCAGCCTGCTTCAGAGCGTTATGGAAAAGCTGCCGATCGAGATCGCCAACCTCACCGGAGGCAGCGCGCAGAATGCGATAGCGCGTGAAGCCTCTGCCGTCGTTGTCCTCGACAGCGCTCGCGAGCGTGAGCTGCGATCGCTGCTCTCCGATTTGGAAGCCGAATACAAAACCGATCTCGGCAGCTTTGATCCCCAACTGCAGATCACGGTTGAGAAGGCCGACCGCCCGGCAATCGTGATGGGCGCTGCTGACGCGAAGCCGGTCGTCGGTTTATTGGCCAGCTTGAATCACGGAGTTCTGGCGATGAGTCCCGATGTTCCTGAGCTGGTGCAGAACTCCACCAATCTGGCAATCGTTGCGACCAAAGGAGACGTGGTGGAGATTGTGACCAGCCAGCGCAGCGCCATTGAGAGCAGCAAGAACGCTGCCGCGCGCATGGTGGCGACCGCTTGCCGTCTCGCCGGATTCGAGGTGGAACACAGCGGGAGCTATCCGGGCTGGAAGCCCGAGCCGAACAGCGATATCGTCCGCAAACTGCAATCCGTCCACGAAAAAGTTTTCGGACATCCTGCCAAACTGATTGCCATGCACGCCGGCCTGGAATGCGGAGTCATCGGTGAAAAATATCCGGGAATGCAAATGGCATCGTTCGGACCAACGATCGTCAGTCCGCACAGCCCGAACGAACGGGTCGAGATACCGTCGGTCGACGGCTTCTGGAAATATCTAAAGGCGGTGTTAGAAAACGTCTGAGACAGCCGCGTGCTCCTGATAGCAATATTCAGGCCATCGGGAGCATTTTCTGAATTCAAGGCGATCAGGATTCCATGGGGGAAGCTTCCGGAAAACGAAGCTTGCATTTCGACAAGGCCTTATTCAGCAAGTCCTCGACCTCGGTCTCTTCCCAGTTCTTCGACATGGCCAGTTCGCTGACTAGAAGGTAGCGAGCCCGCTCCAGCATTTTCTTTTCGCGGAAGCTGAGTGCCTTGATCTGGGCGAGCAATAGAAGACCCTTGAGAACTTCGGCAACATCCAGCAGGGAGCCGGTTCGCATCTTGTCGGAATTCTCTTTGAAGCGGTATTTCCAATCAGCATGGTTCTCGCATTTGCCGTCGGTGAGAAAATCCAGGATCCTCTGCACCTCGCCATTGCGGACCACTCGCCTCAGGCCGACGCTGTCCACATTGTGAAATGGCACCATCACCTTTAAGCTGCTGGCCTTGATTTTCAGGAGGTAAAATCTTTCGACCTGTGAGCCGATCGTCCTGCTGCTGATCTGCTCGATTACGCCCACCCCGTGATTAGGGTAAACGACTTTGTCTCCGATGCTAAAACTGTGGTTATTCATGAGGGCCGGAGAACTGCTACCCAGATTGTGGTCTGGGAACTATGAAGGGAACCGCTACATATGTGCTCATTATACTTCTGCTCTCAGAGCGAGGTCAATTTGAGGGCAGGGCTTGATAATGTCCCACAGTTGGGTACATCAGGAACTTGGCGCAGCGGCTTAATTCGAATTGAAACGTGATTGCAACTTAGCCCTGGACCACGACGCCGGCCTTTATTCCTTGCTTGGTGCAGACAGCCCACGCCATCCGAGGCGTGTTATGCGCAATGCCGATTCGCCCGCGCGTATCGACAATGATGATTCCACCATGGCCATTGAGACGCGTTTTCAGGTAGTACAGCGCCTGCTGCGCCGCCTCTTGCGGAGCCTGTCCGCTTTCCACGCGATCGGCCGTCCACTTGGCCAGCACCAGCTTCATCATTGGCTCGCCCCAGCCGGTGGTCGACACCGCAGCGCTACGATTGTCGGCGTAGCAACCACAGCCTATCAGCGACGAATCGCCGACGCGTCCCGGCGCCTTGTTCAATGTGCCGCCGGTCGAAGTTGCAGCGGCAATATTGCGGTCAGCGTCGAGCGCTACCGCGCCCACGGTATCGTGCGAACGGGTGGGGCCGAACTCGTCCGGCATCTTTAGGTACGCTTGCTTCTTGGCTTCGCGCAACCGCTCCACTTCGCGCTCAATCACCAGTTCGTCATTCGAACACAGCTCGATGCCGTGCTCCTGCGCGAAGCGCTCGGCGCCGGTGCCCGCGAAATACACGTGCGGGCTCTCAGTCAGGATCTTCTTCGCCGCGCGAATGGGATTGCGTATGTGTTCCACGCAGCCCACACCACCGGCACGCAACGTCGCTCCGTCCATGATGAGCGCGTCGAGTTGCACCCGGCCGTCCATGTTGAGGAACGAGCCGCGACCGGCGTCGAAGGTCTCGTCCTCTTCCATCGCGACGACCGACGCTTCGACCGCATCCAGCGCGCTGCCGCCGCGCCGCAGAATTTGCCAGCCCTCGTTTGCTGCCGCCTCCACGCCACGCAGGTGCGGCTCAAGCACGTCTTCAGGAATCGCCCACGCCCCACCGTGGACCAGGATCACAGGATCGACCGCCAATTCGTTACCTTTCGCGGAAAAGAGTGGCCTCGGTCGTCAGAGGCAAACCGAAAAGGATACCAGAAGAGCCGAGATTCACTGTTTGCTTGCCGCGTCGGCTCTTAGCTGGCGGCGGCACGTTGTGCGCGCTGCTGCACGATTTTTGTATAGCGGGAGGTGAAGACGGTTGCGGCCGCCATAGTGAGAAGCGGCGCTACGACAGCAAGCAACAGTGAGTTGTAGCGCGGCGTGAGTGCGATGGTAACCAGTGCGAGGTTGAGCAGAAACCCCAGTCCCCAGACCACGCTGATGATCACGTTCGTGCGCACGAACTCGGGCTTATGCCAATGCTCGGGCGGCGCCGATTCCCGTGCATATTGCAGACTGAAAGGCGCCTTCAGCAAAATCGAAACCCAGGTGACCGCGGCGTACAGCCCCCAGATGACGACCGAACCGTAAACGGGAAACGCAGCTGACCGAAGCAGAAATGTCGCCGTTGCGGCAATGACGAAGTAGCCCACAATCGTCCAATCCATCAGTTTGATTTGGATGTGACGGCCGCCTTCCAAAGCCACCAGGACGATACTGGCAGCGAGGCCAAACCCAACTCCCGTCGGCCAGCGCCCCATGCCCGCAAGAAATCCGTAAACCACCCATATACCAAAGCCGGCAACCAGTAGAAGCCGGGAAAATCGCTCAGCGCTCATACCCAGATTATCTACTTCTCGCTGTCTGTTCTCGCGTGAGCCGCAGGAAAGTAATGCGGATTTCAGTCCCGTATTGATACTTGTGATGTCCAAGTGCCAATTGTGAACACTTGGTTACAGCCCACTCGAAACGTGCAAGGCACAACCCTTCGTGATACAACTCCCAAGCTATGAGACACCAACTCCTGATTCGCGCTCTGGTTCTTACTGCGGCGTTCGGCGTTTGCATGGCCTCTGCGGCCGCACAAACTAAGCCGATTAAGAAGAAAACGGTCGAATTGACAGACGCCAAGGGCAACGACGTCGGCACCGCGACGATTGTCTCCAAGGGGGCGGGCGTCGAAGTGAAGCTCGACTTGAAGAACTTGCCTCCCGGAGTGCACGCGGTGCACTTTCATCAGACTGCCAAGTGCGATCCGCCCGATTTCAAATCCGCCGGCGGCCATTTCAATCCCACGAACAAAGAGCATGGCTTCGATAATCCCAAGGGTCACCATGCCGGCGACATGATGAACTTCACGGTCAAGGACAACGGCACTGCGAAAACGACCGTGAAGGATGCAGAGGTTGTTCTCGGCACGGGGATGGAGCCGAACTCGCTGCTGTCGAACGGCGGCACGGCGATCATGATTCACGCCAAAGCCGATGACTACAAGACGAATCCGGCCGGCAATTCCGGCGACCGCATTGCATGCGGACCGATCACCCCGTAAGCGGCTTGATCTAAACTGGAGCTATGGGCGACATTGGCCGGATGCTCGTATTCTTTGGCGGATTGCTGCTGGTCATCGGGGTAATTTTCATCCTCGCCGGCAAGGCCCACCTGCCGATCGGCCGGCTACCCGGGGACATTGTCTACCGGGGCAAGCACACGACGTTTTACTTCCCCCTGATGACCTCGATCATCCTCAGCATCATCCTGTCTCTGGTGCTGTACTTCGTGAATCGGATGAGGTAGGAGGCAGCTATCAGCAGTGAGCATTCAGTTCTCAGCTTCGGCTGATGGCTGAGAGCTCCTTGATACACTTTCCTCATGTCCGGCACCGAGCAACTAGGGCTCATTTTTCAGGCTCCGCCGCGCAAGATCTATCCCGTGCGCGAGCTCGTCGCTGCCGTGCGCACGCAGGTGGAGCGTGCGTTCACCGACGTTTATGTCGAGGGTGAAATCTCCAACTATCGTCCGGCAGAGTCGGGGCACCTGTACTTCACATTGAAGGACGGATCGGCACAGCTTCGCGCTGTGATGTGGCGGACCCAGGCACGCTTATTGCGCTTCCGGCCGGAGAACGGGTTGCAGGTCATCGCGCGCGGCCGCGTGACGATTTATGACGAGCGCGGCGATTTGCAGTTCCAGGCCGAATATCTCGAACCGAAAGGCGCGGGCGCACTGCAGATCGCATTTGAGCAGCTCAAGGCGAAGCTCGCGGCCGAGGGACTGTTCGATGCAGGCCGCAAGAAATCCATACCGACCTTGCCGCGCCGGATCGGCCTGATTACCTCGCCTCGCGGGGCTGCGGTGCAGGATGTCCTCAACATTCTTCGGCGGCGGCATCACTCGGTGAACGTGCTGATTTATCCCGCGCAGGTGCAAGGTGAGATCGCCGCCTCCGAGGTCAGCAGCGGCCTGCGCCACTTCAATCGCCATGGCCACGTTGACGTGATTGTGATCGCCCGCGGTGGTGGCTCGTTCGAAGATCTGTTCGCCTTCAACGATGAAGGTTTAGCGCGGACCATTGCCGCTTCGTCTATTCCGGTCATCTCCGCTATTGGTCATGAGACCGACTTCACCATTTGCGACTTCGTTGCCGATTTGCGCGCGCCAACTCCGTCGGCCGCAGCCGAACTGGTGATCCGCTCCCAAGAGGAGCTGTCGGAGAAGCTGCTGGTGTTGCATAAGCGGCTGACGCAATCGATCAATTACAAGCTGCTGCGGGCGAATAATGTGCTCTCAAGGTTGGCGCAAAATGCTGTGTTCGCTCGCATGCGAGACTCCATCGCGCGGCGTCAGCAATGGCTTGACGACCTGGTCTTCCGGCTGGCGCAGTCGCAAGCGGGAATTCTGAAGAGCTATTCCCGCCGAGTTGAGATGTTGGAAGCCAATCTCCGCCGTCACGACCTTCGAGTGCGCACCGGGCTCATGCGACATCAACTGGAGTCACGCGCAGCGCTGCTGCGGACTGCGATGTCGCGGTTCGTGGTCACACGCCGAGCCGAGTTGGAACGCCTGAGCGTCGCCATGCGCGCCGCGCCGCAGAACATCCTGTTGCGCCGCCGCTCCCGCTGGGAGCTGGCGCACAGTAGCCTTCAGGCGCTCTCGCCGAAGGCGATTCTTGACCGGGGCTATGCGCTGGTATTCGACGCCGAGGGCCGGCTGGTCAAACAGGCCTCTCAGCTTACGGCGGGCGAACGGGTTCGTACGCAGCTCGGGCGCGGCGAATTTACCGCACAGATCGAGCAGGTTGAGGACGAGATCCATCGCAAGTAATTGCGCCGCAGGGCTGCGATTTCTGCCCCGAATATCCCTTCCACTGCATTAGAATTAAACAGAAGTGGTTTGCCGAACCCAGCAAGAACTACCCAGAAGTTGCTTTGTGGAAAGTATGGAGCGTCACTCCTTTCACCCTCAAGGGAACCAGGATGCTGCAGAAGTTTGGTCACATTCCGCAATTGTCGGTGATCTCTATCATCGACATCCTGGTTGTCGCATTTCTCATCTACGAATTCCTCAAGTTGATCAAGGGCACCCGCGCCATTCCCATGCTGGTTGCGGTAATTTTGCTGGTGGGAGCCTTCTGGCTCGCGCACATTGAACAGCTGCGCACGGTCGACTGGCTCATTACCACGCTTTTCCCTTATGCCGTGTTCGCGCTGATTGTCGTCTTCGGCGCCGAAATTCGGCACGCCTTGGCGCGTCTGGGACGGCGCTTCTCCACCAGACGAATTGGCGTGTTTAACGGCACCGACAGCTATGAAGACATTGTCCTGGCAGCCGATCACTTCACCCAAACCGGCACGGGAGCGCTGATTGTTATCGAACGCGAGATCGGGTTGCGTACTTTCGTCGAGAGCGGTGTGCCGCTGGATGCCAACCTCTCGTACGATCTGCTGGTGACGATCTTCAGGCCCAGCGCGCCATTGCACGACGGAGCGGTGATCGTGCAGAAAGGACGGATCGCCGCTGCCGCCTGCTTTCTGCCGCTCTCGATGAATCCGGTTCTGTCCACCCAATTCGGTACGCGACATCGTGCGGCCATCGGTATCACCGAAGAGACGGACGCGATTTCCGTGGTGGTATCGGAGGAAACAGCTGCGATCAGCATTGCCGCAGGCGGCGCGATCGAGCGTGATATCACGGTGGAATACCTGCGCGAGCGACTCAGCGAGCTTTTGCGCCGTTATGTGCCGACGGCTGCGCTGCCCACTACCGTGAGCGATCGCGAACTGGGTGTTGAAGATCGTGAACTGGAACATCACCGGCACGAGAAGGACCTCGCCGACGGAGCGGAACGTTAGCCCATGGCATGGCTGGGAAATTTCTTTCGCAACTACGTTCTCAAGAACCTGCCATTCAAGCTGGTTTCCTTGGCCATCGCCATCATGCTCTGGTGGGCAGTGGGACGCGATCAGCCGATCGAAATTCCCATGACCGTGCCCTTGGAGTTTCAGAACGCGCCGGCCAATCTCGACATCAATTCCAATCACCCATTTGAGGCTCACGTGACGTTGCGTGGCCCCGAGCGCCTGTTGCAGGAGTTAAATCCATCGGAGGTTCACGCCGTGCTCGATCTGCAGGAGTCCGGTCCGGGTGAGAGAACCTTCGACCTTTCGCGACGCGACATTCATGTGCCGCGCAATGTGCAGGTGGTACAGATTGTGCCGGCACAATTTCACGTGAGTTTTGACCGTAGCGTGGCTCGTGCGGTTCCGGTGCAGCCGCGGGTGATTGGCACATTGCTGAGCGGATATGGCATAACAGCCGTGACAGCCGATCCCTCCACCATCACCATTGTTGGGCCGGAGCGCAGAGTAAACGCGATTCAAACCGCGATGACCGATCCGGTAGATGCCACCGGCGTGGTTGGCAAAGCAACTTTCACGACGCACGCTTACGTGAACGATCCGCTGGTACGGGTGAGCACAACGGAGCCGATTCACGTGACCGTCAGCACGGCCAAGAGCTCCGGGACGGCAGGTCAGCCTTGAGTGCGAACCGGGCTTCTCATTCGGCCCGCGCAATGGGTTTGGGAACAGCAACAGCCATGCGGCAATTATTTGGCACCGACGGAATACGAGGCGTAGCAGGCGAGTATCCGCTCGACCACAAGACCGTCTTTGCCATTGGGCGGGCGCTGGGGCAGCGGCTGTCGGCGGAGGGCCGAACTGCGCGCGTCGTTATCGGGCAGGACACGCGTGAATCCAGTGGCTGGATCAGCGCGGGAGTCGCCGCAGGACTGGAATCGGAGCACGTCGAGATTGCCAGTGCCGGTGTCATCACGACTCCGGGCATCGCTTACCTCACTCGCAGCAACGGCTTTTCCGCGGGTATCGTGATTTCCGCTTCTCATAATCCCTGGCAGGACAATGGCATCAAGATCTTCGGCGCCGACGGGTATAAGCTCTCCGACGAGCTGGAACATCAGATTGAGTCGGAGATTTTCGCTCACCTCGAGCAGTTGGCGGAAGCCGAGTCTCACACCGTGGTACCCGTTCGTGAGATGCTGCCGGGCGACAGCAAACTGCGGGAGGATTACGCCCAGTCTCTCGCGAACCTGGTCTCCGGAGATGACTTCAGTAGCTTTCGCGTCCTGGTGGATTGCGCCAATGGCGCTGCCAGTGCGATCGCTCCGCTGGTCTTCCGCGAATGCGAGGTTGCCGCCGAGTTCCTTCATGTTCATCCCGACGGGCGCAATGTCAATGCCGGGTGCGGAGCGCTTCACCCTCAGAATATTGCCCGAGAAGTTGCCGCGAGCGCGAAATATGACATCGGCATAACCTTCGATGGCGATGCGGACCGGGCTCTGTTCGCCGATGCTTCAGGACGGGTGGTCAATGGCGATGCCGTGCTTCTGCTGGCAGCTCGCGACATGAAGAACCGGGGACGTCTCCGTAATGACACCGTGGTGGCAACTACGATGTCGAACATGGGTTTGGAGGCTGCGCTGAAGCGGAGCGGCATTCGCATGCTTCGCGCACCGGTAGGAGACAAGTATGTGCTGGAAGAAATGCTCCGGACCGGCGCAACTCTTGGCGGCGAGCAGTCAGGACATATTCTGTTCCGCGACATCGACAGCACCACCGGCGACGGAATCTTGACTGCGCTTCGCGTTCTGGACGTGATGGCGCGCACGCGCCAGCCACTGGCTGAACTCGTCGCCGATATGAAGGTCTTTCCGCAGGAGATCAAGAACATCCATGTGCGGGAAAAGCGTCCGTTCGAAGACCTCCCGGAAGTGATGGAATCAATCCGCAGAGCCGAAAGGGAACTGGAAGGCAATGGCCGGGTCGTCGTTCGCTATTCCGGAACCGAGAAGTTGGCGCGAGTGATGATCGAGGCCGAGTCCGAGGGCGAAATGCGCCGCCATACCGACGCGATCGCGAACGCTATTCAGCAGTCGATCGGACGCTGACGGTTACGGTTTCGCAGATGGGAAGCCAGCCATTCCTTCGCGCGAAATGAGTTAGGCCGGATGAGCGGTTACAAGGTTGGGTGCGGCCCCAAACGGCCTCAGTGATAGCACTTTAAGGTCACATAAATAGCACTATGGTTTAATAAATTCCCCAAATCTGAAGGGAAATTGCCTAGAACAATGTCGCAAACACCTGCACAGGCAAAGCGCGAAAGCAATCGAATTTATTGGACTTAGCGTGGCACAAGGATTGCTCTTAGTACTCACGGCCTCTCTCGCTATGGGGCAAATTGGGTCTGTACGTGAATTGAACCTAAAGGAGGGTTCGATCCTTGAAACTGCGTATCGCTTCGCTGTCACTGCTCGCACTTTGCCTGGCTCTGGCAACAATTCCTGCCACGGCACAGGTGATCTACAGCAACGGTCCTACAAACGGCAACACCGACGGCTGGAACATTGGTTTTGGCTTCGTTGTTAGCGACAGCTTTACCGTCGGCTCCGGCGGCGGCACTGTCAGCGGCGTCAACTTTGCCGCATGGCTGTTCCCGGGCGACACTCTTCCCTCAGCCACCATCGGCATCACTTCAGCTGAGAACGGCGGCACGGTGTACTTCAATTCCACCGAAACCATCACGCAGAGCGGCTGCGTAGTCAACGGCTTGGGATTCGATATCTGCAACGAGTCGGCGAGCTTCAGCGGCCCGTCTCTGAACAGCGGAACCTACTGGCTGAACATCCAGAACGGCGAAGCCAGCGATGGCGACTCCGTGTACTGGGATGAGAACTCCGGTCCGTCTTCGGCTTCGATGACGTCCGTCGGCACGATTCCTTCCGAGTCGTTCACGGTTCTGGGCACTAGCAGCACCAGCACGACCAGCACCACCAGCACCACCAGCACCACCAGCACGACTAGCACGGTTCCTGAGCCCAGCAGCATCATGCTGTTCGGTTCTGGCATCCTCGGCTTGGCTGGCGTACTGCGTCGCAAGCTGTTCTAATTTTCAACCGACCCTTCCCCCAGGTCCTTTTCCGAGCCGGAGCCTAGCGCTCCGGCTTCTTTTGCCCAGATGTCACCTCCGCCGTGAGCAATCCACTTTCAGTGCCTCCAGCTTAAGGCCTTTCCGTGGAACTTATCTTTGCTGTGCTATGTTTACCGCCGCAAACAGAGTCGGTTGCGGAAGCTGCAAGTATTTGATCTGTGGGAGTGGATTTTCAGTCCCAGGCGGGGTGTTCGGAGACCGAATCTCCTGGCCTCAGGCAGTTTCGATCTTGGGTTAATGTGTCCAGCTTCCGATACAAAGAGCTAGGCCGACAGGATCACGAGTTCAGGTTGTATGCGATGGCTATAGGATCATAGGAAAAACTATGTAGCGATTTCAAGGGTAGAGTGCAAACAAAGTGGCGGACAAATTGGCTGTGAACAGGTCCTCGGGCGGCTGGGAACAACCACCCGCCGGAAGCAGCCACAATCGCATGCGAAGAAAAAGGTGGTATTGTAAGAGATCTTTTGATGACACAGCTTTCAAAGCAGTCCGTTCACTACAAGCTGCTCGTGACTTTGATTGTCGTGGCGTCATGCCTGCGCATTCTCACGTGCTTTCAGCACAATCCCATAAGCGAGCGCTATCTATGGTCGGACATGGCGCGCCACTGGCGGGATGGGATGAACTTTCCCAAAGCTGGGTATGACGGAGCTGCAGATCCTATTCTCTACCAGGTATACATCTGTGTCGTGGGTAGAATCGCTCGCGGACACGCGTGGCCAGTGGCGCTGGCGTCGGCGTTACTGTCTGTGCTGATGCCATGGACCTATTACCGCGCCGCACGGGAATTTGGATTCGCGAAACTAGCTGCGTTGTGGCTATGGGCACTCATAGCCTGGACCCCGTCGCTACTGGCGATCTACCACTACATCATGATGGAGACGCTGCTGCTTGTTATGGAAGGTCTGGCCCTGTGGATGACGGCGCGTTATTTGCGAAAAGGAGGGACGTGGGCTTTTCTGGTTTCAGTACTCGCCTGGACGTTGGCCTGCCTTACGAAGCCTACCGTACTCCCAGTTGCAGGAGTGTGTTTTTTGTGGAGCTGGTGGAAGAAATCCCCTTCGCTCCGGGATCTGGCTGCCGCCGTGGTTATGGTATTGGTACTTCTCACGCCGCAAGCCATTCGCAGCGAGATAGTCCTCGGTTTCGTGGCACCACTCGGGAATCCTTGGTTCACCAAGATTCAACACCGGTCAGGAGCAAAAATCATCCATGTGGATTTTTATCGCCGAGCGAACGCCTTCTTTCATGCCCAGCCCGCTTTTTACGAACTGCAGTCGAGCTCTCCAAGCACGGCCATCCGGCCGCTGTGGCCGCTTAGTGATTGGACAGTCCGCAGAGCGCTCGGGGACTCCAAGATTTCTCTGACAATCGATTCCGCGCACGGAGCTCGGGACTGGAGCAATGCGTATTCGGCGCTGAATGTAGGCTGGAAGGAACGGCTGCTTCAGTGGCGGGAAAACCTTGTACTCTTCTTTTTCGCGCCGTCATGGCCGGAGTGCTTCGTCACCGCGTGGGACGACACGGCCGAATTCGCGACGCGATGGCTCTGGGCGCCGC
>CAWFUE010000024.1:0-13797 GCA_963818905.1 uncultured Acidobacteriaceae bacterium | reverse complement strand
CCTCTCCGGTAGTGCATGCCCCGGAAACGCGCGAGAAGTGACTGGCAAGTTTTTGTCCACTCACCAGAAAAGTTGATAGCTCCTTTATCTCACGCGGTCAGATACCGTCGCAGGTGGGCGATTGTCATGCAACAAGCCTACCGCATGAGTTCGTTGGACTGGGGCGCCAACGCTAATGCCGCGGCTGTCAACGCCAACCTGGCTGCCGGGGCGTACCCGATGGGTTCGTTCCATGAGGCGTTACCGGGTGGTTGCATAACACCCAGCGTTTCGGGTGGGGGAACTTACTATTTGTGCGGCAACACATGGTTCAGTCCGGCTTATGGCGCGAATGGCGTGTACCTACACGGGGGTGCCAGCTCCGTAGCGGGCCGGCGATGGTTCTAAGTAGCGTGAACCGAGTCTTGCAACAACCTTGGAGGATCGAGTGAAGCTTCGCATTCTTATCGCATGCGCTGTTCTTCTGTTGGCTGTGCCGCTCATTGCACAGCAGGTATCGGTCAACTACAACCATAGCGTTAGCTTTACGCAGTTTCACACCTACTCTTGGGGGTCAAACAACGCGAATCAAATCCAGAACTCGATTCTGGTGCAGGTAGCACAGCAGGACGTTGAAACGGCGATGTCGGAGAAGGGCCTGCAGAAAGTCTCAGAATCGCAAAACCCTGACCTAATCCTCACCGCAAGCGGTGGCGAGCGGGAGCAAACGTCCTGGAATGCGTGGGGCATGCGCGGAATCGGCGGCGGTTTTGGCGGAGTCAGCCCTGAGCTGAATGTCGAGGCGACCATGGTCGTCAGTATCTACAACCTGAAAGGCCAGGAACTGATATGGCGTGGCATCGCTCAGAACACGCTCAGCAATAATGGCGATAAGAACCAGCAGATGGTCCAAAAAGCGGTATCGAAAATGTTCAAGCAGTGGCCCAAGACTTAATCAGGCTTCATCTTTTCTCTCTTTCGCTCAGGGGCGCGAAAATTGCGCCCATTTTTCGATGATCATCTGTCGAAACTCTCCGCCTCAGAATCCCGCATACTGAGCCCCACCTTAATGCTGGCATTTATAATTTTGGTTGTAGCCGCCTCACATTCGTTTAAAGATGCGGTACTGGCCTTCAGATGTAGGACTGCTCCAGCGCTAAGAATCACGAGATATGCACGTCGCCCACAATCAAGGCATCCCGGAGGAGGCGGGCGTTGGAATAGCCCACATCAGCCCTGACGGCAAATGGCTGGTTGCTGATCGCTGCTTGCGCGATCTGCTGGCTTTGCGCAACCACGATTTTCCCCGAACTGCTTTCGACGAAGCTTTTGAGATTCTCGAGCCAGAGAAGGAGAAGCGTAATCGTGCCCGCCTCCTGCAACGTGAGATCCCCTATTACGTAGCCCACCGGAACGCGCATACTGATCGGGGCGGACAGGCCATCCCCGTGCGGATCGTCTTCTCAATGGGCGTCGGCCAAAAGGTTGAATTCATTCTCGCCGTGGTCGAAGACCTCACGGTCCTACGCTCCGCAGAAGTTGCTCTACAGGAGGCGCAAACCGCCCGCCACGAACTGGCGCGCCGGCTGACCAACGCACAGGAGAAAGAGCGGACGCGTATAGCCCGCGAGTTGCACGACGACATCGGGCAATCTCTGGCCATTCTCAGGATTCAAATGCTGCGCGCCGGCCAGCCGGTCTCCGGCATGATCGGCAAACGGCATCCCACCATTCCTGAACTGTGCGACAACTTGAAATCGCTGGCAGAAAGGGTCAGCCACATTTCCCATCAGCTTCATTCTTCTGAGCTCGAATATCTCGGCTTGGCGGTGGCGATTCAGGGGCACTGTCGCGAATTCGCCAAGCAATACAAAATTGCTGTCGACTGTGTCTGTGAGGACATCCCTGACGACCTGGATAGCCTGCTGGCGTTGAGCGTACTGCGCATTGTGCAGGAGGCGCTTCACAACGCCGCCAAACACAGCAAGGCGACGTCGATCCAAGTGGCCGTCCACGGATCGCCATCAGAACTGTCGCTGCTGATCAGCGACGATGGTGTGGGATTCGATCTAGAAGAGGCCAAGCTCAGCGCGGGACTCGGTCTGATCTCCATGCGCGAACGCGTTCACCTCGCAGGCGGCGAGTTCAACCTAACTTCAGCACCTGGCGAGGGGACGTGCATCGCTGCTCGCATTCCACTTAGCGACGCTGACGTTACGAGATCAGCGCCAGGTCCTTAATCTCGAAGTGAATTCCCGACAACTTTCAACGCTGCGAAAACGCAACTTGCAGCGCGTCGCTGCGGTCATTTCAGTTTGGCGTACTCGGCCTTGGCTTTCTTGTAGATGGGAACGTCGGGATCGGCGTCTTTCCAGAGCGCCAGGAAGTCCTGATAATGCGTCCGAGCGGCATCATGGTCGCCACTCATCTCTTCCGCGCGCGCCAGTTGCACATACGACAACGATCCGATGATGGAGTTGGTGACGATCCCGGGATTGTCGATCACCTTCTCAAACTCGGCGGCTGCTTTGTTGCCGTCATTCAGTTCTAAATAGGCGAGGCCCCGGACGTACGCAGGCTGCAGGTCCGCGTAGGAATCCATGGCATATTCATAGGGCAGAGCGCGCTTCAGCATTTCAACAGCCCGATCAGGTTGTTTCCTATCGATGGCGATCGCCGCTCGAATCGTCGGCAGCGTGTAGTTTTGCATAAGCGTACTAACCGGAAACTGACGATCCAGTTCCTCGGCCAGTCCCTCCGCCTGCGCGGCATCTCCCGCCGTCGCGAAGGTCAGGGCAGCTCTTTCCATCGATGACCGATTTCGGCTTATCGCCAGCGCCTTCGCCGCAATCTCACGCGCAGCGGAGCTGTTCCCGATTTCCGCGTCGATCCACGCACTACCGATATAGTGTTCCGCGGCGCTGTCGTTTGCGCCGTTGGCCAACGCTACCGAAGCGGCGTCCTCGAACATCTCTCGTTCTTTAGCAATCTGACCGAAATAAGCCGCCGTAACGGCCTCTTCAATCTCGAACCTCTCCTGGAACCCGAGCCTGCCTTTAGCCGCATCCACCAGCTTCCGCATGGTTGCAGCGTCGCCTTCGACGAACGCGAGAAAGTATCGGGCAATTTGCAAATTCTCGTTGTCGATGTGGTGTGCCTTGGCGGCATCATAAGTGGCCTCGGCCTCGTCCAGCCTCTTGAGCTCGATATAGGCCAGGATCAGATCGAAATAGGGAATGAAGGTGTCTGGCTCAAGGCGAATCGCCTCCCGCAATTGCTGAGCGTTTTGTTCATATTGCCCCCGCAACCCATATTCCCGGGCGAGATGCAGGTGTGGCGTCGCATCACCGGGATAGCTTCGAATCCATTCGTTCGAATTCTGTATTGCCTTGGCACTCTCTCCCGTTACAAGTTGATAATATGAACTCACGATGTAAAACCGTTCGCGTTCGCTTACACGATTGCGGAGCTCATACGCTCTCTGCAGGTTCTCTTTCGACAGGCCGGCTTGCGCCAGGTTGAAATAAATCGAGCCCAGAACGGCATAGGCTTGCGCGAAGTTAGGGTCAAGCTCCACCGCTCGCTTCATGTACGGCAGCGCTGCAGCATTTCCTTTCTGTTGGCGCAAGCTTTGCCCTGTACTGAAGGCCTGCAAGGCTTCCAAGGATGCAGTCGTGGCCTCCGCCAGTGGCTTGTCGAACTTCTGTACTGACGGCAAAGATTCCCCCAGCTTGCGGCGAAGTTCCGAGTCGGCGTCACCCAGAGCGCGCAGCACTTCATCGCGTTTCCGGGCTTCGGCTCCTACGCTGGCGATCGTCTCTTCTGTCGCACAGTTCAAGGCATCTAACCGGAGTTCGTAGCCATCTGCGTCCTGGGCGATGGAGCCGGCAATCAGCGCTTGGCTGTTGGTGCGTAAGCAGACCTCGCGCGCAATGTCCCGTGACAGCCTCTCGTCCGTCGGTTTGCCCATCTCCTTCAGAACGGACGCCACCCTGCGATTCGAAACGACACTCAGAAAGGGCGATTGGTCTAAATCGACCGCCACGGCCTGACGCAGCGTGCCGTCGAAGATGGCATCGCCCGTAGTGTTGGCAAAATCGCCGACGACAATGCCGGCGTAAGCAGTAAGAGAATGCGCTTTGTGATGAAGGTGGAAGACGGTCGCGGCAATGCAAATGACCACCAACACTGCAGCACCGCCAAGTAAATTCCGGAGCCTATGGGAACGCGGTCTCGCTGCGGGGGCGATAGGAGTCACTGGTGGTGGTGGCCGCAGCACCGGAGGCGGGAAAGAATCGCTCCCTCGTGGCACCGGCGTACTCTCTGCTTCAACGTTGGCGTTTGGATTGGCGTTGGCGTCGATTTCGTTCTCGCCAGAAAGACGGCGCAGCCGCAGCAGATCCGCATAAATCTCGGAAGCGTGCTGGTAACGCAGTTCGCGATTCTTCTCCAGGCACTTGCTGATGATTCTTTGCAGCTCTTCCGGCATATCCGGATTGAGCAAACGCGGCGGCTCGGGCGTCTCTTGCACGATCGAGAGAAACAGCATGCCTGTCGTGTCTCCACGAAACGGCGCCCGCCCGGTCGCCATCTCGTAAAGCACAATACCGAACGAAAACAGGTCAGTGCGTTCGTCCAGCGGTCTGCCGAGCGCCTGTTCGGGCGACATGTAGGCGGCCGTTCCGAGTGCCGCCAGCCCGCTACTCATCTGCGGTTCATCCGGCGAATCCTGGCGTTCCGCACTCGCAGCCAACACTGCAGTCCTGGCAGCAGTCTTTTTGGCCAGCCCGAAATCGAGAATCTTGGTGCGCCCGGTATGGGTGACAAAGATGTTCGCCAGCTTGATGTCGCGGTGAATGATGTCTGAGTCGTGCGCCGCCTCCAAACCGCTGACGACGTCGATTGCGATCGGAAGCAACTGTGCAAAAGGCAGTGGGCCACGGCGCAGTAGTTCCCTCAGGTTCACTCCCTCGAGCAACTCCATGGCGATGAAGATGTCGCCTTCCTCTTCGCCCACGTCATAGATAGTGCAGATGTTGGGATGATTCAAAGCCGAGGCAGCTCGCGCCTCGCGAAGGAAGCGCTCGCGCACGACTTTCTCGTGAGCGTATTCCTCAGGCAGAAACTTGAGCGCGACGAAGCGCTCGAGGCGGGTATCATGGGCCTTGTAAACGACTCCCATGCCGCCCTCGCCCACCTTCTCCAGGATGGAGTAATGCGATATCGTGTCGCGGATCATGACTGCGCGTGGTCCCTACCGATTTAGCCCGCATCGGTTAAGGGGTTGCCACCGTCTTGGCGCCTGACAGTATTTTCGGTTCTTGTTCCTGAGTTTAACTCAATGGTAAGCTCGCGGAATCTGCCGGTCAATGACGCGAACGCGTGACACGCATCACAAACATCTGCGACGTGTAGTGGAAGCTCCAGAGCCGCGCTTTTCGTCTGTATATCTTTTCGGCCGCGCTGCCTGCATGTTTGACGCTGCCTGGTAGCGGCTGGTTCCAATGTCGGTTCTTGCCTGAGGCCTATCAGTTTAAGTTGCGCAGGCTTGCAGTTTTGCAAGTTGGAAGGGTGGCACCCTCCCGCTACGCTAAATCGACCTCATTTTGTCCTCCCGGAAAGGCCAATCGCATGGCTCGGAACCGCGTCTTAATCGCAGATTCAAATTCTGCCATCCGGCAAGGTCTTGTCGATCTGTTGCAGGAGAATTCAGAGATCGTGGCCACTGCCGCTGACGGGCAATCCGTCTTGGGACTTGCTGAGGCGGTCTGTCCCAATCTGATTCTGCTGGGCATCGCGTTCGACGGCACATCAGGCTTCGAGATTGCTCGGCGTCTACACCAGTCTAAGTGCCCGGCGAAGATCATCATTGTTTCCATGCATGAGTCGCGAGACTTAGTAAGAGCTGCCCTTGCCATCGGGGCGTCGGGTTATGTCTTCATGTCCCGACTGCTCGACGATCTACCGGCGGCGATCGAGACGGTCCGCGAAGGAGGAGTGTTCGAGCCGATGCCATAGGCTAATCGGTTTATCATCGGACACCGAACTCTTTTCCTAGGTTCACACTGTTCGGCGACCATAATCAACTCCGCCTGCGACGTCTTACTAATCCCGAATATCCCCGTGGAATCGGTGGCCTGTGAGCGGCATAGAGCGAACAACCCGGGGGTTCCAATGAGCTAACCCTGGCACACAGTCAACTGCCGAGTGTGTCGGCCCTCGACTCCTGCCAGGCGATGACCTCCATCGCAACCAGCCGTGCGATTAGCACGGCGAGATACAACTGCCCGGTCAAAGCCTCTCCGACGGAAAGAATCCGTGCAGTTGGCCGCACTGCGGTGATGTCGCCGTATCCCACTGTGCTGAGAGTCACAAAGCTGTACTGGCATTGGACATTGGACCCGCCGCGCTGTTGAAAGAGCTCGGCTGCAACATGTCAACAATGTGACAGGCATGGGCCCAAAGGGCTCCAAACCTAGGTAAGCTGCGATAGCGCCCTGAATCCGTACGGACGTACAAGTCAGAGGGACGGTCTGGCGCGCCAGCAAAAAGCCGGTCGTACTCTCCCGATGCTAAGGCTCTCGCTGCATCCCCGCTCACCACTGTGGCTCCGTTTGGTTTGGTTGAAAAGGCAAACATAGGTCGGTCCAAAGCCCCACTGGGGAATGGCTTGTCCAACCGCGTGAGCAACCGCATGGTCCACGACGTGTTCTCCGGCGTAGCCGTGTTCGGGCCAAACATATCCCTGTCGAGGACATCCGCACGGATGATGCGTTCCTTTCCATCACACTGAACATGCATGGAAATCTCTGCACCGCTAAAAACTAATCCTTGCTTGCGGCGCTTCAATTCCTTTCGCAACGCTTTATCGGGAATCGCGCAGGGATTGCGACCCTCGAGCACAACACTAATCGGGTCGGGAATAGCGGACGTTGCCATTTCGACTGTCGGGGGTTGGATACAGGCATCACCGGCCGGAGTGAGCGTGATCTTTTCAACTGTCGTGCCAGTAGATGTTCCACGTACTGAAATGATTTCGTAGAAATCGTTGGGCGGGCCAACATCAATAAACGTGTGTCGTGCGATAAGAAATTGGTCCGGCACGGATGGTGGCGGCGGGCCATCTTTGGCGAATGCACTGCATTCACAAAGAAGCGCAACCAGCAGGAGTGCAGAACGCTTCATACCCGTATTGTAGAATTGGTCGGGCTTTCCAGGTAATCGTTGACGTAAACACAACCTAGGCAAAACAGGAGTTGGTTCGCCACTCGCAACTCGAACCTAGTTGCTGATTGCCAATTGCTAATTGCTAATTGCTTGCTTCCTTCGGCCTCAACGTCTTGTCATAGATCCACAGTAGCACCGCCGTGATCACGCCCACTCCCACAATCACCACCCACATCATCTGCGGTTCGTGTTTCACCTCGCCGAAGTAGTGGATGAGCCATCCACCAAACGGTCCACCGACCAGCGACCCAATCCCCAGCGGCAGAAAGGCAAAGCCCATGTACGTCCCCTGCTGTCCGGACGGCGCCAGCCGCGAGATGTATTCGTAATAGCGCGGCGACTGTGTAATCTCGCCGAGCGCGACCGCGATCAGCGTGACGACGACGCCGGGCACCGTTCCCCACACAATCAGAATCAGCCATGCTAGCGAGGTGATCAGCGTCCCCAGAATGATGGCGGTGAAAGCATGCAGCCGTTGCGTCAGAAGATTGATCGCTACCGTCAACGTGATCACCACCAGTGGCCCTGTTGCCAGCAATAATTCTGTATTGGCGTTGGGATTGACATAGGCATGGATGTAAAGCGGCAGCGTGATGAACAGTTGCCAATACACGATCCAGTAGCCGGTGAAGATGAGCAGAAAAATCATGAAGCGGGGGTTGGTAATGACGGTCCAGAAATTTCTGCCGGCCTGCACCAGGCTTGCGGTTTCCACTTCGTCATGCCGGCGCGGCTCACGGAAAAACAACAGCACCCCAAGGAACATCAGGAAAACGCTGAGCGCAGCGACGCGAAAGACGTTCTCCACGCTCATGTGCTGATGCACGTAGGACGCGACGATCGGCCCGAAGAAGCCGCCGATGTTCACCAGCGTGTAGTAGATGGAGTAGCCGATGGAGCGAACGTTTTCCTTCGAGGCGCGCGCCGTTGTGCCCACCACGCTGGGCTTCACCAGAGCCACTCCCAGTGCCGGCAGAGCAAGTACAAACGTCACCAGTACCACCAGCGGCACGTTGTTTCGGATTGGCGCCAGCCACGGCGCGGCTAGCGATCCCAGCAGGAAATAGGCGCAGCTCAGGATCAGATACGCCAGCGAGAGCGCGCGCCGAAAGCCCATTCGATCGGCCAGTGTTCCGCCGAAGACCGGCAGGAACCATACCAGCCCACCAAAAAGTCCGGTCAGCGTGCCCGTCTGTTCGATGGGGAAATGCAGCGTCTCATGCAGGTAGCGCGCCAACGATGCAAACGCCGCGTAGTAGGAGAGCCGCTCGAAGAGCTCGGTGAGGTTCGCGACCCAGAAGGGCCGCTCGAATCCGGTGCGAATGTCGCGCCATCGCTGCGCAAAAGTCATGGTTGGTGGTCTGTTGTCGCGTGTCGTTTGTCGGTCGTCAGCTCTCAGCCGTCACTTGTCAGCTCTTGGTTCTCAGCTGTCAGTTCTCGATACCCCACAATGTGTCATCCCGAGCGCAGTCGAGGGACCTGCAGTCCGTCGCGAGTCCCATTGCAGTGTCACCCCGACCGAGGGCTTCAGCCCGCGCGAAGGGAGCTGCAGTTTCGCTGCGCGGCATAAAATCTCGCGGCAGTGATCCCAACGGTCGACTGCCTATATTCCGCATAGCTTCGCCTTCACCTGATCGGCAGACACTCCCGCCACACGAATCACTTTGTTCCGGCTGCTGTGTCCGGCGGCTATCGTAACCGAGGAGCGCGGCACATTCAAAAGCTCCGCGAGAAATGCAATGCACGCTTCATTCGCACGGCCCTCAACCGGCGGTGCAGTCAGTGCCAGCTTCAGCGCCCCGCCCAACTCGCCGACAATGGCATTTTTCCTGGCGCGTGGTTGCACCCTCACCTGAAAACTCGACCCCTCAGAAGTGTCGCGAATTATCATCGACTGCGAAAGCACCTAACTGGTAGAGCCAGCCTTCAGGCTGGCGTCCGTGCCGGCAATACAGGTTGGAGATGCGTGATCCTTTCAGCGAAAGGATCACGCATCTTCTGAGAAACCCGGTATGCCAAACGTGGCGCTAAAGCGCCACTCTACCCGTTCTCTCCCCAAAGATCGCCGTGCCTATGCGCACGCATGTCGAGCCTTCCTCAATCGCCACTTCGAAATCGTGCGACATGCCCATCGAAAGCACGTCGACGTGGACCGCGGGCAAATTCCGCGCGGCGATCCGGTCGCGCAACTCTCGCAACCGTCCAAAGTAGGGCCGCGCGCCTGCGGAATCTTGGGTGAACGGCGGCACCGTCATCAGCCCGCGAATCCTCAAGTGCTGCCACTCCGGCGCACCTTCGAGAATCCGCCCCAGCTCCGGCGACTCGGGCGCGACTCCACTTTTCGCGTCTTCACCGCCAACGTTGATCTCGATCAGCACATCCAGTGTCTTCGCCAACTTCTGCGCTGCAGCATCCAGCCGCTCGGCCAACTTCGCCGAATCCACCGAATCGACTGCCTGAAACATCTCGGCCGCTTTCGCAGCCTTGTTGGATTGCAGATGCCCGATCATGTGAAACTGTACCCCACCAAGCCCAACTGCGGGACTTGTTAGGGACCCCGCATCCTCGGCGCCAGCCAATCCAGCCAGCGCGCCGAACTTTTCGGCGAACTCCTGCACGCGATTCTCACCGAACAGCCGATGCCCCGCGGCATACGCTTCGCGAATCCGCTCCGGAGGCATGGTTTTGGTAACTGCCATCAGCGCCACGTCATCCGGATTTCTGCCGGCGCGCCGAGCCGCACGCGCGATCCGCTCCCGGATGAGTGCAAGATTGTCCGCAATTGGCATGCGAGCAGCCATTGTATTCTCTCCGAGCCGCCGAAAATTGTGCTGCTGGCGGCCGCGTTCTGTCGATAGACGCCAAGCTAGCGCTTTTCCCCGGAATCGCAATGCGTTATGGTTATTCCAATCCAGGAGTAGCTAAAGTGTCGTACCGATTCACGCTGTTTTTCTTCGCCGTCGTTTTCTGCCTTCCCGCATTGGCCATCGAGCGCGGCGTCATGCTCCGCGAAGGAGTGATCTACGTCAGTCCCAGCACCGATTCCACCAAGCTCTCGAACATCGGCCGCGGGCGCGAAGTCGCTGTCATCGAACGCGGCGCTAATGGCTGGGCCAACGTGATGGGAACAGTCGGAGCCGGCTACGATCCCACGGATCCGGAGAACCCGGCCGACCGCAACGTCACCGGCTGGATTGAAGACAAGGGCGTCATCCTGCCCTCAACTCCGAATGGCGATAAGATCCTCTTCGGGGAAGCCTTCGATAGCGAGTTGGAAGCCAGCAAGCGCGGTGGTCGTCGGGGCGCGGCGCAAGACGCGATGCGGCTTTACGCTGGTATCGCCCAGTATTTCCCCCAGTCGCCGCTGGCGGCCGAGTCAGCCTATCGCGCCGCTGACATTCGCTGGCAGCGGCGCAATTGTAGCTCGGCCGCCACTGGGGGAAATACTGGGCGATACCAGCGTAAAGCCGCATCGCGTCTTGCGCCGCGCCCCGACGACCACCGCGCTTGCTGGCTTCCAACTCGCTATCGAAGGCTTCCCCGAAGAGGATCTTATCGCCATTCGGAGTTGAGGGCAGGATGACGCCCTTGTCTTCAATCCAGCCGGTGATGTTGCGGTCGGCCGGGTTCTCCGGATCCGTGGGATCGTAGCCGGCTCCAACCGTTCCATGCGTCGCCCCACTCACGCCGCGTTCGATGACAGCGACTTCCGCGGCCGATGTTCGAGAGCTTGGTGGAATCGGTGCTGGGACTGACGTAGATCACTCCTTCCGCGGAGGGGCGCGCCACACTCGATGGCCAATGCGGGAAGGCAGAAAACGACGGCGAAGAAAAACAGCGTGAATCGGTACGAACGTTTCACCTCCTGGATTCGAATAGCCCATTAACGCATTGCGATTCCGGGGAAAAGCGCTAGCTTGGCGTCTATCGACAGAACGCGGCCGCCAGCAGCACAATTTTCGGACACTCGGAGAGGAGTACGAATGGCTGCTCGCATGCCAATTGCGGACAATCTTGCACTTATCCGGGAGCGGATCGCGCGTGCGGCTCGGCGCGCGGGCAGAATTCCGGATGACGTGGCGCTGATGGCAGTTACCAAAACCATGCCTGCGGAGCGGATTCGCAAAGCATATCACGGGGCATCGCTGTTGTGAGAATCGCGTGCAGGAGTTCGCCGGAACACTGGCTGGATTGGCTGGCGCCGAGGATGCGCGGTCCCTAAGAAGTCCCGCAGTTGGTCGCTTGGTGGGGTGCAGTTCCACATGATCGGGCATCTGCAATCCAACGAGGTTGCGAAAGCAGCCGAGATGTTTCAGGCATTCGGTGGATTCGGCGAAGTTAGCCGAGCGGCTGGATGCTGCCGCGCGGAACTTGGCGAAGACACTGGATGTGCTGATCGAGATCAACGTTGGCGGTGAAGACGCGAAAAGTGGAGTCGCGCCTAGTCGCCGGAACTGGGACGGATTCTCGAAGGTGCGCGGAGTGGCAGCACTTGAGGATTCGCACGGGCTGATGACGGTGCCGCCGTTCACCGACATCCCGCAGGCGCGCGGCCCCGCTTGCGCGACCGGATGGCAGCGCGGACTTCGCGTCGACGTGCTTTCGATGGGCATGTCGCACGATTTCGAAGTGGCCGTTGAGGAAGGCTCGACCTGCGTGCGCATAGGCACGGCGATCTTTGGGGAGAGAACGGGCAGAGTGGCGCTTTAGCGCCACGTTTGGCATACCGGGTTTCTCAGAAGATGCGTAAATAGCTGAAAGGATCAGGCATCTCCAACCTGTATTGCCCGGCACGGACGCCAGCCTGAAGGCTGGCTCTACCAGATCGTGTTTTCGCAGTCGATGATAATTCGCGAGCGCGGGGTCGAGTTTTCAGGTGAGGGTGCAACCACGCGCCAGGAAAAATGCCATTGTCGGAGTTGGGCGGGGCGTTGAAGCGGCACTGACTGCACCGCCGGTTGAGGGCCGTGCGAATGAAGCGTGCATTGCATTTCTCGCGGACTTTTGAATGTGCCGCGCTCCTCGGTTACGATAGCCGCCGGACACAGCAGCCGGAACAAAGTGCAGTTGTGGCGGGAGTGTCTGCCGATCAGGTGAAGGCGAAGCTATCCGGAATATAGGCAGTCGACCGTTGATAGCTGCCGCGAAATTTCATGCAATCTGCAGCTCCCTTCGCGCGGGCTGAAGCCCTCGGTGAGATGATCCTGCAATGGGACTCGCGACGGACTGCAGGTCCCTCGACTGCGCTCGGGATGACACATTGTGGGGTATCGAGAACTGACAGCTGAGAACCAAGAGCTGACAAGTGACGGCTGAGAGCTGACGACCGACAAACGACACGCGACAACAACCGCCCCGACCATGACTTTTGCGCAGCGATGGCACGACGTCGCACCCGGATTCGAGCGGCCCTTCTGGGTCGCGCGGCTCTCCTACTACGCGGGCGTTTGCGCGTCGTTACCGGCGCGCTCCATGAGACGTCATTTGCCCATCGAACAGACGGGCGCGCTTAACCGGACTTTTTGGTGGGCTGGTATGGTTCCTGCCGGTCTTCGGCGGAACGCTGGCCGATCGAATGGGCTTTCGCCGCGCGTCTCGCTGGCGTATCTGATCCCTGAGCTGCGCCTATTTCCTGCTGGGATCGCTAGCCGCGCCGTGGCTGGCGCCAATCCGAAACAACGTGCCGCTGGTGGTACTGGTGACGTTTGTACTTGCTCTGCCGCACTGGGAGTGGCTCTGGTGAAGCCGAGCGTGGTGGGCGCGACGGCGCGCGCCTCGAAGGAAAACATTCGCTCCATCGGCTACTCGATCTACTACACGCTGGTGAACGTGGCGGGCTTCTCCTACGTGCATCAGCACATGAGCGTCGAGGACGTTTCAGCATCGCTGCGCTCAGCGTTTTCCTCACTCGTGGGGTCTGCTGTTTTTCCGTGAGCCGCGCCGCTGTGACGAAGTGGAAACCGCGAGCCTGGCGCGGCCGGCAGAAATTTCTGGACCGCTTCATGATTTTTCTGCTCATCTTCACCGGCTACTGGATCGTGTATTGGCAACTGTTCATACGCGCTGCCGCTTACATGAGTGCCTATGTCAATCCCAAACACCAAGATCAGAATTATTGCTGGCGACAGGGCCATATGGTCGTGATCACGTTGACGGTAGCGATCAATCTTCTGACGCAACGGCTGCATGCTTTCACCGCCATCATTTTGGGGACGCTGATCACCTCGCTGGCGTGGCTGATTCTGATTGTGTGGGGAACGGTGCCCGGCGTCGTCGTCACGCTGATCGCGGTCGCACTCGGCGAGATTACACAGTCGCCGCGCTATTACGAATACATCTCGCGGCTCGGCGCCCTCCGGACAGCAGGGGACGTACATGGGCTTTGCCTTTCTGCCGCTGGGGATTGGGTCGCTGGTCGGTGGACCCTTTAGGCGGATGGCTCATCCACTACTTCGGCGAGGTGAAGCCCGCCGCAGATGATGTGGGTGGTAATTGTGGGAGTAGGGGCGTAATGGCGCCGTGCTACTGCTAGAATATGACAAGACGTTGAGGCCGAAGGAAGCAAGCAATTAGCAATTAGCAATTGGCAAC